>NZ_NRTA01000058.1 GCF_002286735.1 Leptolyngbya sp. BC1307 | reverse complement strand
TCTGGGCTTCGCCGCAGAGCTTTTTCTATCCGCCTGGCCAATGTGCTATTTGTTACTTGACTAGAAGCTCTGCTTTTCCCGCCTTGAGTTGATACCCCATCTTCAAGCATCCCTGGCACGAATCAGACCCGTTCATATCGCTATGGCTCGCCATCCTGACGGCGAAGCTTGGGCGGTGCCTAGCAACCACAAGACCACGCTCAAAACGTTTCAGGGATACGGCTCTGGCGCTTCTGTATTGGGGAAGGCTTCCTCGACGATAAGTCCAATGGCTTGAGCTAGAGCGCTCTATTTCGCAACAGGTCTATAATGTATGCCTAGTCGATTTTCTATGAGGTAATCACGATGGTTGCTGCGTTAGAGCATTCTCCAAAACTGACACCCGAAGAATATTTCGAGTGGGAAGAGCGGCAGGAAGTTCGCCATGAGTATATAGATGGCGAAGTGTATGCGATGACTGGCGGCACCGTCAATCACGCGCAGATTGCGGCGAATTGGACTATCCTGCTAGGGAATCATTTGCGGGGCAGCAATTGTCGCCTATTGAGTTCTGACGCCAGAGTAGAAATAAAGGACTTGAACAGATATGTTTACCCCGATATGAGTGTGACTTGTGATGAACGCGATCGCACTGCAACTCAGTTCATTAGCTACCCCTGCTTAGTAGCAGAAGTATTGTCTCCTGCGACTGAAGCCTACGACCGAGGAGAGAAGTTTAAGCTATATCGACGTTCTAGCAGCTTGCGTGATTATCTGTTGGTTAGCACCGATAAAATCGCGGTGGATTTATACCATCGAACTGATGATGATCGATGGGAGATTATTAATTATGTTGTGGGCGACGTTGTTGCGCTAGACAGTATCAATCTTACTTTTCCCATTGAACAAGTATTTGAAGGCATCACGTTTGGTTGATCGATGGGTGAAGCCACAATCTATAGCGCTATAAAGGCTGTAGCTTCCAGTAAAACTTCGCAGCCTGGTCTGAGACTCTGGAGATGAACGTCATAGTTAACTCAGTGGAAAGCTAGGCCAGGCTTCGAGAGAATCTGTAGAGCAGACGATATTCATACCCGCCTTAGCAAATCGTTGATAAGCTTCCTCCGCAGCGTCTGTAAAGTCCACGACATCGGGAACGACTACCGGCGAAGTACAGTCGTCAAGGAGATATACCTTTTGCGCCAGGGCCGGGTCAACTTGTTGGATTTCACTGAGCAGATCGCTCACAGTCCAGGCAACGCAGTGACTTTTGGCTTGTCCCGCAATAATGACCGCATCAAAACCGAGCAGATGCTGAATGAAGGCGCTGTTCTTTTTGGCAATCGGTTGATCGGTGGCGTCGTTTAAGATTTCAGGACTAAGGACAGAATAGTTCTCCGTGAGAGGGTTATCTCCTTTAATCTCAAAGCGAGTCTGGCTGGTGCGAACGCTGTTGTGAAAAAAGCAGGCTTCTTCAAAGGCGGGCACCAGAGCATGGCCAATGCCGCCCAGCATAGAGTGATAGGGCCAGATAGTGAGGGGATATTTGCCGCGATCGCTCAGTTGCCGCGTATAGTGACGAGCAAAGTCTTCTATCTCTGAAGGGTCAGAATTGTGAGAGTTGGGGCTTGCCGACTGGCGACTGGCCAGACTTTTGGCGACTAAGGGATTTACCTGCCATTTACCTTGTTCTACATCTTCAAAAGAGATCGAGGTCATGGGTGCAGGATGCTCACCCGCCGCATTTACCCAAAAGACCGCATGAAAGATTTGAGTCGCTGCGTGGGTGTCCATCGTAGGTGCGATTTCAGTAATCACATCCAGGTGACGATAGATAAATTCGCATAGCCGCCAAGTGTCTTCAACCGCGCCCACCCCAGAGCGTCCGCCGACAAACAGCTCAAAATCTGGCAGGCAAAAGGTGTTTTGCACGTCGATGGCCAGCAGACAAACGCGGGTGCGATCGGTGTGGGCAGGCGGAATGCTGTGGGTGTGAGCGTAGGCTTGAGCTTCGGTGGCGCGGGTTTGGTAGGGGACGCGCCAGATTTGGCCAGCGGTTTGAGGGTTGAAGAAGGGAGGGATTGGGGTGGGCATAGGTGAGGAAAGGAGAAGGGGGAAAGGAGAAAGGGGCTATTGGTGGTGAGTGTAGGGGTGGGTGTAGCGATCGCAGAAGGCAAGCGTCACCTGGCGCAGGGGTTTGTCTAAACGGCTGAGGGTTTGCCGGGCGATCGCGTCAGGAACTTTTCCGTAAAAGGCTTCGGCAATGCCGCCGGTGATTGCGCCCATGGTGTCGGTGTCGCCGCCTAGAGAAACTGTGTTGCGAATGGCGTCTTCAAAGTCAGTGGCGGCGAGAAAGGCGATGATCGACTCGGGGACTGTTTCCTGGCAAGATTCATTGAAGCTGTAGGTAGGCCGTATGTCTTCTAGCGAACGGCTGAGATTGTAGCCAAAGTTCGATTCGATGAAGTCTTTAATAGCGGTTTTGTCTTTGCCCTGTCTGGCTAGCAAAATGGCAGCGGCGGTGGCCTGTGCGCCTTTGATGCCTTCTGGGTGATTGTGGGTGACGGCGGCGGTTTGTTTGGCAATATCAAGCACTTCAGCCATGCTGTTATAGGCAAACCCGACTGCGCTCACCCGCATCGCTGAGCCATTGCCCCAACTGCCGTAGGGTTCTAAAGATGCCGAAGCGGCCCACTGACTGAAGCGAGCACCGTAGCCGCCGGTTGGATTTGGGTAGGTCTGGGCATAGCGCTTAATAGTTTCGGCAAAGCTGCCCCCTTTAAGAATCACCTCAGCGACAGCGACTGAGAGAATGCTGTCATCTGTAAAAGCGCTCTGACTGGTAAACAGCTCAAAATCTTTGTGTTTGACCTGATCGAATTCGTAGACTGACCCAATGATGTCGCCAGCGATCGCACCTAACATAGACACCTCAATTATCTAAACCTTATTCAATTCTTGACTTAGTGTCTAATTAACACTAACATGCTTTTGTTATAGCGAACACTTTGCCCTAGCGTCAAGGCGTTGAGTACACAAGATGGCCTACACCTACGAGTATCCTCGTCCGGCTCTGACCGTAGACTGCGTGGTGTTTGGCCTGGAAGCAGATGCGGCGCTAAAGGTGCTGCTGATTCGACGCAAGCTGCCGCCCTATGAAGGCCGCTGGGCGCTGCCGGGGGGATTTGTACAAATCGATGAGTCGGTAGATGCAGCGGCAGTCCGTGAGCTGAAAGAGGAAACAGGCGTTGAGAATGTGTTTTTAGAGCAGCTTTATACGTTTGGAGCGGTGGAGAGAGATCCGCGCGATCGCATTGTCTCGGTCTCCTACTATGCGCTGATCAATCTGCTAGATCATCCGACGCAGGCCGCGACCGATGCTAGCGATGCGCAGTGGTTCGAACTATCAGCCCTCCCGACTTTGGGGTTTGACCATCAAGAGATTTTGAGCTGTGCGATCGCTCGCCTGCGTGCCAAAATTCGCTACGAGCCTGTCGGCTTTGAGCTGTTGCCAGATGTGTTTGCGCTCTCTCAATTACAGCAGCTCTATGAGCAGATATTAGAGCGATCATTAGACAAACGAAACTTTCGCAAAAAGCTGTTAAAGATGGATCTGCTGATTGACACAGGAGAAAAAGAGACAGGGGTAGCTCATCGAGCGGCGCAGCTCTACCGGTTCGATGCAGAGCGATATCAGGCTCTGAAGCAACAGGGCTTTAACTTTGAGCTATAGAAATCGTTTCCGATAGTTTCTAAGATCCATCTTTATTACTCATCTAGCCTGGCTCAAAATTCCTGACGGATAGGTGTCGCAGAACTTTTGTAAACTAGCAAACTGGTCTGGTAGAGATGGTAGGCATGGCAGCGAATTCTCAGGTACGGCGAGTAGGGGTGATTGGCGGCGGGCAGTTAGCCTGGATGATGGCGGCAGGTGCTGAGGCGCTGGGTATCGACCTGCTCGTGCAAACGCCGAATGCAGATGATCCGGCCTGTGCGATCGCCTATCAAACCCTTCTTGGCCCGGTTGCTGAAGCCTCAGTCACGGCCAAACTCGCGCAGCAATGTGACCTGATAACCTTTGAAAATGAGTTTATTGACTTACCAGCACTGCGGCAGTTAGAAGCTCAGGGGACGCGGTTCTATCCGCAGCTAGACTGTCTGGAGCCCTTGTTAGATAAGTATGAGCAAAGGCAGTATTGCGATCGCCTCAATCTCCCCTCGCCTAAATTTGCCACCTTACACAGCGAAGCCGACCTGCCCAACCTCGCCGCCAAAGTAGAGAAAGTCGGCTTGCCGCTAGCGCTAAAGACCCGTCGCCACGGCTATGACGGCCAGGGCACATTCATTCTCAAAACGTTAGAAGCCGTTAACGATACCTGGCAGCAGTTGGGCTATCAGCCGGTGCTGTTAGAAACCTTTGTGGCGTTTGAAAAAGAGCTGTCGGTGATGGTGGCGCGTTCTCAGTCGGGAGAAGTGGCCGTCTATCCTGTCGTCGAAACGCAGCAGATTGATCAGGTGTGCTGGTGGGTGGTTGCCCCTGCGCGAGTCACAGCGGCCGTGGTTGATGAGGTAACGGCGATCGCTACCCACCTCGTCAATAGCTTGGGCGTTGTCGGCATCTTGGGCATCGAGCTATTTTTGACCGGCTCGGGCGAAGTTTTGATCAACGAAATCGCCCCGCGCACGCACAACTCCGGTCACTACACGCTAGATGCCTGTGAAACTTCTCAGTTTGAGCAGCAGCTCCGAGCCGTTTGCGGCCTGCCCTTGGGCTCAACCGCGCTAACTCATCCAGGCGCAGTCATGGTCAATTTGCTGGGTACAGAGTCGGCAACGAGTGACTACACCGAGAGAAGAGCGGCGCTGTCACAGATTCCGGACGCTTCGGTGTACTGGTACGGCAAAAGACAGTCGCGGCCTGGCCGTAAGCTAGGACATGTGACCGTGCTTACAGGCAGCTCAGATACGGACGTGGCCGTGCGTGAGGCGATCGCCCAGGTTGAGAACCTCTGGTATTACCGCCGTAATTAGCCCTCCATTACCCCTCGGATACTTTTGAATATTTGATTGATAGGGCAAATATCCGTCACCCTTCTGTATGGGTTTCCCCTTGTCGAATTGGGGCAGGGATTCGCTATGATGATTGCAGTTCGGCTACGGCGTTGGTGACTGCCAACAACGTTTTCTGATCTATGTTTTTCATTGCAAGGGTATCGAGATGCTGAGGTGGCAGTATACCGGGCTTGTACCCGGAAACTATAAACCTACGGCCGAGATTCCCACCTGGTCACCCCAGGTCAAAAACTGAGGTAAGACGGCGCTGCGGTCGAACTATTCTAAGATCCTTGCCTTTTGGGCGAGGATTTTTTGTTTGGGCTGATTGCCACCCCTCAGCAGCCGGAACGGCTCGTAGCCTGAGCGCTCTTAAAAAAATGTATCAATGCGCACAGATGACCGGATGGCTAGAGCGCATCTTGATAGATTGGTTGGTTCTCTTTAGGTCTTCGTTTTTTGAATCATTCTCAGTCCCCTGCTGCTAGTGCGAGCGTTATTCGGTTAGCCAACGGGCTCACGGTTGTTCACCAGGAGATGGCCACGCCAGCAGCGATTGTAGACGTGTGGGTACGTGCCGGGGCCAGTGCAGAACCGGCAGAATGGTCGGGAATGGCTCACTTTTTAGAGCATATGGTGTTTAAGGGTACGCAGCGGCTGCAGCCTGGCGAATTTGACTGGGCCATTGAGAGTCAGGGGGGCATGACCAATGCGGCAACTAGCCATGACTATGCCCACTTTTATATCTCGGTAGCTGCCGATGCGCTGCCGCAGACGCTGCCTTACCTGGCCGATTTATTGCTGGGCGCGGCGATTCCTGCCGATGAGTTTGAGCGGGAGCGCCTGGTCGTCCTAGAAGAAATTCGTCAGGCTTATGACGATCCCGACTGGGTGGGCTACCAAGCCATGTGTGAGCAGCTATATGGCCAGCATGCCTATGGGCGACCGGTGCTGGGCACGCCGGATGTGCTCAAGGCCCGCTCCCCAGAAGAGATGCGGCGCTTTCACCAGGCTCACTATCAGCCTGAAAATATGACGGTGGCGATCGCTGGCGGCATCTCCCAAGACCGGGCGTTAGAACTGATACAGCAGTCATTTAGCCAATTCCCGGAGCCGCTGGCCTGCCCGCCATCGCTGATTGCCACGCTAGCGCCACCCACCTCCCAGCGCCAAACCATACATCTGCCTCATCTGGAGCAGAGTCGCCTGACCATGTCCTGGATCGGGCCAGGGGTCGATCAGCTGGCAACGGCTAGCGGGCTGGATGTGCTCTCAGTGCTGCTAGGCGGCGGTCGTACGGCGCGGCTGGTGCGAGAGCTAAGGGAAGAGCGGCAGCTAGTGCAGGCAGTGGACAGCAGCTTTGCTCTGCAGCGGGAGTGCAGTGTGCTGAGCTTGTCTATGTGGCTGGAGAGTGACCAGATTGCAGCGGTTGAGGAAATTGTGTGCGATCGCCTGACCGAACTCGCTGAGCAACCCATTGCACCGTCAGAACTCGCGCGCGCTCAGCGCCTGTTGCTCAACGACTACGCCTTTTCTACAGAGACGCCCGGCCAAATCGCCGGACTATATGGCTACTATGCCACCATCGCGCAGCCCGAACTGGCCACTGCTTACCCCGAGCACGTCAAAGCCACTGCGCCAGAGCAGCTTCAGCAGATAGCCCGCCAGTATCTCAGCGCCGACCGCTATTCGGCCATAGTGCTTGAGCCCCAGCAGCGCTAGGCTATGCAGGTCTTGACTGCGCAGATACGGTTAAACGCATAGCGAGGTCTCATTCACGGTTAGAATGGTTAAGCATAAATGCCTGATCGTGAAGAAAGATTTCTTTTTTTGACCTTTCCTAACGATCCAGCTGCAGCCAGCAGCGGCCTTTAAACGCTTCGAGTTGAGCCTGCTGACCCTCTGCCTTCCCCCCATACCGACACTGTGACTTCTTCAACGCTTGCCTTACAGACCGCAACTGCTCGCACTACGCTACCCAACGGACTAACCGTCATTGCCATTGAAAATCCGGTGGCCGATATCGTCGCCTCGCGGATTTTTGTCCGAGCCGGGCAGGGCAATGAAACCTCCGCAACGGCGGGCCTCTTCAGCTTGCTGACTGCTGTGCTGACCAAAGGTACGGCCCAAAAGACTTCTTTAGAAATCGCTGAAATTGTAGAGTCTATTGGGGCGAGCTTGGGCGCAGATGTGACGGCTGACTATAGCGTCGTCAGCTTAAAAACGGTCTCAGCCGACTTTGAGACGGTTTTGGGGCTAGCCGCCGAAGTTCTCAGGCAGCCTAGCTTTCCGGCGGCAGAGATTGAGCTAGAGCGACGGCTGATTTTGCAGGGTCTCAAATCAATTAAAGAGCAGCCCTTTAGCGTGGCTTACAATCACCTGCGAGAGGCGCTTTATACTGGGCATCCTTACGGTCTGCCAAATGCGCAAGTTGAGCAGTGCATGCAGACTTTCACGCGGGCAGATGTGCAGGCAGCGCACAGCCAATATTTTCGCCCAGACAACGTAGTGATTACTATCGTTGGGCGAATTTCTCCTAAGCTGGCAGTAAAGCTGGTTGAGCAATGCTTTGGCGACTGGCAGGCTCCGGCGACGGCACTCCCGGTCAGGAGCTTTCCGCCAGTGGCAGTAAACGCCCAAAAAATTGTCACTGCGCAAGAGACAAATCAAGCCTTTATCGTTTTGGGCTACCTGGCGGGTGAGGTGACCCATCCCGACTATGCCGCTCTGAAACTGATCAGCACTTATTTAGGCAATGGCCTATCCAGTCGGCTGTTTGTAGAGCTGCGTGAAAAGCAGGGGCTAGCCTATGATGTGTCGGCCTTTTACCCAACGCGCTCCGGCGTCTCCCAGTTTGTGGCTTATATCGGCACCGCGCCAGAAAACGTCCCGGTAGCGCTAGCCGGATTGCAGAAGGAAATTGAGCGCATCAAGACGACGCCATTGACCGCTGAGGAACTACAGGTCTCAAAGAATAAAATCCTCGGTCAGTATGCGCTCGGCAAGCAAACCAATAGTCAGATTGCGCAGACGCTGGGCTGGTACGAGACACTGGGGCTAGGTATTGAGTTTGATGAGGCTTTTCCAGCGGCGATCGCCACCGTCACCATCGCAGATATTCAAGCTGCTGCCCAGCGCTGCTTTGTAGAGCAGTCAGTCTCGATCTTGGGGCCTGCGGCTGTCGTAGAGCCACTGCGCTAGCCATTATCTACTACCATGCCCTCTCTAGAAAACCAGCCCACCAAACCGCCAGAGAATCTGTCAGAGAACCCGCCAATTAGCATTCAGTCCTGGCAGTGGCAGGGGCTGACCATCGGCTACCAGCAGGCCGGGCTGCAGCAGACCGACGCGCCAGCTGTTGTTCTGATTCATGGGTTTGGGGCGTCAAGCATTCACTGGCGAAAAAATATTCCCATTCTGGCTAAAACCTGCCGCGTCTATGCGATTGACCTGCTGGGCTACGGCAACTCGGCTAAGCCCGCCCCCGGCCAGCCGCTGGACTATACCTTTGAGACCTGGGGCCAGCAGATTCTAGATTTCTGTGAGCAGGTGGTGGGGCAACCGGCCTTTCTCATTGCTAACTCGATTGGCTGCATCGTGGCCATGCAGGCGGCTGTCACCCGGCCTGAATGGGTGCGCGGCTTGGCCCTGCTTGACTGCTCACTGCGGCTTCTGCACGACCGCAAGCGCCAGACGCTGCCCTGGTATCGTAGTGCCTCTACGCCGCTGATTCAAAAAGTGCTGAGCTATCGGCCTTTGATTCGCTTTTTATTTGGGCGGCTGGCCCAGCCCAAGTCGGTCAAGCGGATCTTGCAGCAGGCTTATGGCGACAAAACAGCCGTTACTGATGAGCTGGTTTCGCTGCTGCTAGAGCCCGCTGCTGATCCCGGTGCGGTAGAGGTTTTTCTAGCGTTTATTAGCTATTCGCAGGGGCCGATTCCGGAAGATCTGCTGCCTCAGCTAACTTGCCCAACGCTGATATTGTGGGGACAAGCAGACCCTTGGGAGCCGGTCGAGCTGGCCCGCGCTTATGGCGACTATCCGGCTGTAGAAGACTTCATTGAGTTAGCGGGCGTTGGCCACTGCCCTCAGGATGAAGTACCTGAGGTGGTAAATCCAATTTTGGCTGAGTGGGTGAATCAGCACGCTGACCCGGTGACTGCGTAAAAGTTGGCAAAAAAATACCCCATGACACGACTTGGCATGGGGTAGGGCAACAGTTAAACGCTTGTGCTGTGAATAGAATCGCGCCCTGCCTCGATTTGAAGTCATGGGGCTGTGCCGCTTTGTGGAGTGCCACAGAATTGATGACGGTATCAATTAGGGTGAATTGAGCTGACGCAGTTTCTCCAGGCTGTGTACGGTGTAGTCAGCGAAGTCTTGCCAGAGACAGTCACCCTGCGGGTCTAAGTAGACAGCAGCGGTATTGGCACTGCGGCCTGCTATCAGATCAAACTTGTGGTCGCCGGTCATCACAGCATTGGCGGGTGTCGTTGACCAGGCCGATAGCAGCTTAAGAATGCCGTCAGGCTTAGGTTTAGGCGAGCAGCAGGTGCGACCGAGAATATCGTCTGGCTGGAAGAAGTCGGCGAGGCCACAGGCGACAAGGGTTTCGTGAGCGATCGCTTTCGTATTCCGAGTCAAGATGCCCACTCGCTTACCCTGCTTGCGCAAATCTCGCAGTAGCTCAACCGCGCCCGGCTGAGGCGTCGCCTGCCGAGCGATATCCATCTCAATCTCAGCGAGCTGTTTGTGGCATTTCGCGGCTGCGCTCGGTGTCAGGCAAGCTAGTGCTTCTAAGATCGGTTCATCTTCGGGCAAGCCCAGGGCGCGGCTAATCGCCGGGAAGTCGTGGAGACTTTCGGTCAGCGTGCCGTCCATGTCAAAAATCCAGCTGGTGCGTTGGTGCAGAGCAATCATGGGCGATATCGAATGAGCTAATAGACAATTTAGATGCTGGCTTCAGGATAATCTACAGAGGACGCCTGATAAGATCTGTACAACGCGCCGACAGGCTGAAACTCGCAAACCGAAAAGAACCTATGACTACGATTAATGACAATTATCTCAAACTCAAAGCAGGCTATCTGTTTCCGGAGATTGGCCGCCGGGTAAAAGCCTACACCGAGGCCAATCCTGATGCGCCAGTGATCAAGCTGGGGATTGGCGATGTGACTGAGCCGCTGCCTGAGGCTTGCCGGTCGGCAATGATCAAGGCAGTTGAAGAGATGGGCGATCGCGCTTCCTTCCGAGGCTACGGCCCTGAGCAGGGCTACCTGTGGCTGCGTGAGAAAGTTGCCCAGCAAGATTTTCAGGCCAGAGGCTGCGATATTGACGCCTCAGAAATTTTCATCTCCGACGGCTCCAAGTGCGACTGCGGCAACATCCTCGATATTTTTGGCGACGATAACAGCATTGCGGTCACTGATCCGGTTTACCCGGTGTATGTAGACACCAACGTCATGGCTGGTCACACAGGCGACGCTGACGCCGCCGGAAAGTACGAAGGTATTACCTATCTGCCGATCAGCGCTGATAACGACTTCGCCGCTGAGATTCCCTCGGAGAAAGTTGACCTGATCTATCTTTGCTCGCCGAATAACCCGACCGGCGCAACGATGACCAAAGACCAGCTAAAAGCCTGGGTGAACTATGCCAGGGCCAACGGCTCCATCATCCTTTTTGATGCGGCCTATGAGTCCTTTATCGTCGATGACTCGATTCCTCACTCTATTTACGAAATAGAGGGCGCGCGAGACTGTGCAATTGAGTTTCGTTCATTCTCTAAAAATGCGGGCTTTACCGGCACCCGCTGCGCGCTGACTGTGGTACCCAAGTCTCTCAAGGGCAAGGCCAAAGATGGCTCCGATGTGGAGATCTGGAAGCTTTGGAACCGTCGCCAGTCGACCAAGTTCAACGGGGTCTCTTACGTTGTCCAGCGGGCGGCTGAGGCAGTTTATTCCGCAGCAGGGAAAAAGCAAACTGAAGAGTTGGTGAGTTTTTACCTGGAGAATGCGCGGATCATCCGAGAAAAGCTAACGGCGGCAGGTATTCAGGTATACGGCGGTGTCAATGCGCCCTATGTGTGGGTAAAAACGCCGGACGGGCTTACGAGCTGGGACTTTTTCGATAAGCTGCTGGAATCCTGCCATATCGTCGGCACACCCGGCTCAGGCTTTGGCGCAGCCGGTGAAGGATACTTCCGAATTTCGGCATTTAACAGCCGTGAGAATGTGGAAGAAGCGATGCAGCGGATTAGCGAAAAGTTCACCGTGGCAACTGTTCGATAGGAGTAGTCGCAGCACCCCAGCGTTCAGACCAGGGCTGGGGTGCTTGAGATCTTAAATCCGGCAGCGCAGAGCAGAAGAAATACTCATGAATCCTCTCTATCTTCTCGCTTGCGGTGAGCTGGCTTGTGATGCAGCTGTAGTGAATAACTGCTGACAGAAATCAGAAAAATAGTCAGGGCAACATAGACAAAGTCGCTGGCGGGACTGTACAGAATTTTGTGTAAGCGGTCTAAAATCCTAACACTCAAGGAAACCGCACCATGGCCCGTCAGAAAAAAGAACCGAACCGCGTTGATGACCTGCTAGACGAACTGCTGGCAGATGACGATAGCCCCGAAGCTGTATTAGGCGAAAACGGGCTGCTCAAACAATTGAGAAAGCGCTTGGTAGAACGGGCGTTAGCAGGAGAACTAAATCACCACCTGAAGCCTGGTGAAGACCCCGCAGCGGTGTTTGTGCCGAATAGCCGCAATGGCAGCTCGAAGAAAACTATTCAGTCAGAGGACGGCGCAATAGAGCTATCGATACCCAGGGACCGCAACGGCAGCTTTGACCCTGTTTTGTTGCCGAAGCATCAACGCCGGATAGCTGGCCTGGATGAAAAGATCATCGCGCTGTACGCCAGAGGGATGACGACCCGAGACATCAGTGCTCAGCTCGAAGAGCTTTACGGTGCGAAGATATCGGCGTCCTTGATTAGCGAGGTGACCGACAGCGTCAGCGAGGATGTGAAAGCGTGGCAGGCGCGGCCTTTAGAAGAGATCTACCCAATTGTCTACCTGGATGCGCTGTACGTGAATATCAAGGTCTCAGGTCGGGTCCAGCAAGCGGGCTGTGTATGTCGTCCTGGGCATCGACCGCGAGGGCAATAAGCAACTGCTGGGGCTGTGGATAGGCGAAGCCGAGTCAGAAGGGGCCAAGTTCTGGTTGCAAGTGCTCACTGACATGAAGAACCGAGGGCTCAAAGACGTTCTGATTGCCTGTTGTGACGGATTGAAGGGCTTTCCACAGGCGGTCGCTGCTGTCTATCCTCAGACTCAGGTGCATCGTGCATCTGATGCGCAACTGTATGCGCTATGTGCCCTGGAAAGACCGCAAAGCCGTTATCGCCGACCTCAAGCCCATCTACCAGGCGGCAACCTTGACTGAGTCAGAAGCGGCGCTAGACGACTTTGCGGCGAAGTGGGATGACACCTACCCGGCCATCAGCCAGATTTGGATTCGCCACTGGGAGAACGTGATTCCCATCTTCGATTACCCAATGGAAATTCGTCGGGTGATCTACACCATCAATGCCATCGAATCGCTCAATCGCTCGCTGCGTAAGGTAGTCAAGACCAAATCTGTGTTCCCAGATGAGGCGTCTGTGTTCAAACTGATGTATCTAGCGATGAACAATATCTCGAAGAAATGGAAGCGACCGATTAAAGATTGCGGTGCGACCCCGCGTCGCTTTGCGGCGCTAGGGAACGCGCACCAAGACGGCGGGCAGCATTGTCACATTTTGCTATCCTGTTTCCAGAACGCTTTTTCCTCTAAGCAATAAGCGCTTACACAAAAATCAGAACTCTCTCGTGGTCGATGGCGTGCCATAGTCATCTTTGCCGTCGCTTCAATTGTCCAAAGCTCAACATCTCGTCCATCTCTGCCTCGTCTACCCGAACTACCATCGCGGCCCTGAACCACCTGATCTCATCGGAAAGTGTCACCCTGTTTTGCACCACGCCCTATGATCTGTAGGGTTAGGGGGGAGCGTCAATCCGCTACTCTTTTTTATCTCCTTAACTTTTTATCTCCTTACCTTAAGAGGTTGCAAGTTTCTCAAATCGAACTTTGAGGCCATCGCGAGGTTTGGGCGTAGGAACTATTTTTATGCTCAGGTCTTGGTTTGGTAAGAGTGTCCACTGGTACTCGCGCAGCAGTAGGGCTGCGAAGAGCTTCATTTCTAACCGTGCGAATTCTTTGCCTAAGCACTCACGCAAGCCACCGCCAAAAGGAAGATGACTAAAAGGCTCAAGCTTGGGTGCATCGGGGGCAAACCGTTCTGGATCGAAGTCTTTAGGGTTGGGGAAAACGGTGCTATCGGTGTGGGTTGAGTTGATCTGGTAGAGAGCCGACCAGCCTTTTGGAATACTGAATCCGCCGTATTCGTTGTCGCGTAGCACTTCTCGAAAGCCGCCGCCTACAGGTGGGACGAGCCGCATGACTTCTTTTATGACCTGATCGAGATAGGTCATTTGTTTGAGCAAGTCTAGGCTCAGCGGTTGATTGGTGAACTGTGATTGTTCGGCGCGAGCTTTCGCCATGACCTGAGGGTTTTGGGCGGCGAGTAGGCAGAAGCTGGAGATCGCAGAGGTCAATGTCTCGTGACCGGCAAATAGCAGCAGCAGTACCTGATCTTTGAGTTCCTCAATGCTCAATCCTTCTCCGGTTTCTTCATCTCGCGCGTTGAGCATGATGTCTAGCGCATCTGTTTCTGGCCGGTTGGGGTTGGCCTGAAGTCGGGTTTGGCGATCGCACACTAGCCGCTCAATTTCGTTCAGCAGCTTGGTTCGACTGCGCCATGCTTGCCCAAATGCCGTCCAAGGCAGGTTGATCGGTAGGCTGAATAAACCGGCGCACCAGGTCTCGAATAGCTCTCCCAGTTGGGTTTTAGAACCGTGGTCGAGTCCGATCAGCAGCTTACAGGCGATATCGAGGGTGTAGTTGCGGAGCTGAGGATACCAGGTGAGTTCTTTTTGGTTAAGCCAGGATTGGCAGTAGCGATCGCTAATTGATGCCATAGCGGGGATGTATTCTGCTAGGGCTCGTGGTTGAAAAGCCTGCACGAGCAGCTTGCGTCTAGCTAAGTGGGTGTGGCCGGACTGTAGCGATAGCGATAGGGGGCCGAGTAGTTTTTTGACACTGGGTGGCCAGCTTACTTGAAAGTATTCGTTTTCGTGGGAGAGGATGAAGCGATTACCTTCAGGCCCTTTGATGAAAATAGTGGGGCTGCCGAGCAGTTTGGTTTTGAAGACAGGGCCAAATTCGGCATGGCGTTTGCTGGCAAAGTCAGAATCTGTAAAGAACTTGAGGGTCTCGCCGATGAGGGGAGGACCGAAGTTACCAGGCGGAAGGGGCAATTTTCTAGCGGCGGTCATGGTAGGGGGCTTGATCGTTCAACGGCTTTCAAAGTATATCTGTAACGCAGCTAAAGCCCTTCTCGCTTCTGATTGGCTGCTAGACAGTGCTCTATGTATCGAGAAACCGTATCGAGAAACCGTATCGAGAAACCTGATTATTTGACTGATTCGTCCTGATTCAGTGTTAAAGGAAGTGCGGCCTTTTCCGAAGGTAAAGGAGCTGCTTCAACGCCTGCGAGACGCTGATCTTTCCATCGTTCTGGCAACATCAGCACCGCCCGAATCGGCAGAATACTACATTGAGCGACTAGACGTTGAAAGTGCCGTAATCACGTTGAGAGGAAAGCGACCGTCTCACGGCTAAAGCGTTGCTGCTGAACTATCCTGGAGTATTTCATCTTCAGTTAGCGTTGCTAATGCGCATCCACATGGGTAGCTGTGAAGCCTTGCCCGCCTGAATACGGTCAATCGCCGCTGTCATTTCTACGCGCACGTCAAATTCGCTTTCAGCTTCAGCTGCCTGCGTCAGCGGTTCTATGGCGCTAGCGTCACCCAGTTCGTTGAGGAACCGCGCCGCCCGCCACCTCACCAAACTAGACGCATCCCCTAGTGCCGCCACCATTGCTGCGATCGCCTGAGGATTGCCCAGATCGCTGAGCGCATCTCCTGCCGTACGGCGCACGATGGGGGAAGGGTCAGTGAGCAGCATCTGACGCAGGGGGGGTAGCGCCTCAGCCTGTTCACTCGCACCTAACAATGCTGCTGCCCAGCGGCGAACGGTGGCCCGGTCATCTTGGAGAGCCTCTACCACCGCTGGAAATGTCTCGCCGTCAATCTCAATTTTCTGAATCGCTTTGAGCCGCTGTTTCCAGTCTGACTGGTGTAGGTCTGCCAGTAATTTTGTTTGAGAGGGCTGAGAAGAGATGATTTTAGAATTTGAGGTGATGGCCTGCTGCTCTAGGTGAGCGAGTTCTGGTGCGTCAATGAGGCTGTCGAGTTCTTCGGCGACCTGGCGGGCGATCGCCTCGACTTCGCCAAATTGCGGCTGATACGGTGCCCAGATCCGCTCGGCGACATAGTCAGCGCCGGTCGCTACAATCGCGTTTTGCAGGGCTTGGTTAAATCGCTCGGGCAGAGCAACGCGGGCCTGTTGCGTATCGTCTGTCACCCGCACCTGTACAGGAATGCCTCGAAACTTTTGAATGGCTACCTCTACCTGGCCAAAGTTCTGAGAGCTAGCCTTCTGATCCGCTTTTTCAGCCTGGGTGATATCTGCTTGGAGGCGATCGCCTAAGGTAGCGTCGGCATCTTCTGCAAGGCCGAGAAGTCTGCCTGCTGCTGCCAAAATCGGCTGCCAGTTGGCGCTGCCTTTGCGGGTAAGCGTGACAAAGTCATTGATAACAAAGACTGACTGAATGCCTTCTATGGTGAGCAGGGCCTGGAAGATGGCGGGCGCATCTGAGGCGGACTCGCCAAGCGTCAGCGTCAGCGGTCTCGCACTTGCCGCCTCATCCAAATTCAGCTTCATGCAGTTCGGACTCGGTGTGGTCTCTATCGAACGAAGTTTCATCCGGGTTCTCGCTGCTGTATTCTCTAATCCACATTATCGCGTGCATTGCTTTAGCGTTAATTTGCTGGGCCATGGCTTAAACCCATTTAAGTTATTTTCTCAGGTTTTGCGAAGACGCCTTATTCATCAGAATAGTTCTTAACTACAGCGTTGCTCACTTAGCTTACGCCATAGGTGACGGCTGAGACTTGAGTGTTCTATGAGGGTAAGTATTCAGGTTGTGGGTTCAGGGATAAGGGAGGGCATCACCGACCTCTGATGATGCTGATCGCTGAGTGCTTGCTTAAAAAACTCAATGGCAGAGCGCCGCTGACGACGGCAAGTTTGAATCACAGAGAGTAAATCAGCGGTTTGTTCGCAACAGTTCAGGTGATGGCCGGGACAGGTGTACTAACCTTAAATGATGACACGATTCAACTCGCGCCAGGAATATTTGTCTTCATGCCTGCTAACGCGCCTCATGCCTTAGCAGCGGCTTCAAATCTGGCTTTCATGCTCACACTTTCTAAAGTTAGGTTAGCAACACGAGGTTAGTACTATGACGCCGAGTTCAGCCCAGTCTCTTGACCAAAAGCCCGATACACAGAAAAATACCAAACAGAAGTCAAATCAGTGGTACTCTCCCACAGTTTCTCCAGAGCATGGAGCCTACGTGGTGCTAGTGGTTTCCTTCTTGACGGGAGCCGCCGCTGCGCAGCAGTGGACTTGGGCGACAACGCTGGCGCTGCTCTGTGCCTTTTGCGGTGTTCAAGCAGAGCATCCGCTGATGCTGCAAATTAAACAGCGGCGCAGTTGGAAGCCTAGATTTTTACTGTGGGCTGGCGTTTATGGAGGGATTGCGATTGCGATCGCAAGCTGGTTATTCTGGAGCAATCAAGAGAATTGGCCTTTGCTAATGATCTATGGCGCAGCTCTAGCAGCAACCCTAGTCGATGGGTCCTTGGTCTGGCAGCGCCAGCAAAAATCAATCTTGAACGAACTGGTGACGTTTGCGGCGGTCTGTTTGTCGGCCCCGTTGGCTTATGTGGCCACTACTGGAATGCTGACCTGGCCGGTCGTTGGGCTGTGGATACTTAATACCTCGTTTTTCTCCAGCGCTATTTTTACCGTCAAGCTACGGAAGCTTCGGACGGTATCTGTTGTGCCAGGGCTGATTTTTCACGCGCTGGCCACTTGCATGGCTGTTCTGCTGTGGTACATACACTGGCTATTGCCGGTAACTGCTGCTGCATTTGGCGTTGCCGTGCTTAAGCTTGGGCTAATTATGTGGCAAAAAGACTGGTACAGCCATACTAGAATTCAGCATGTGGCACTGTTAGAAACGAGTGCAAGCTTACTGTTTTTGGCGATCGCAACCCTGTCGCTACTGCCACCCTACCTGAAGTAGAAAAGACAACATAAACAATCTAGCATCAACAATCAAAAATAAACAAGGTGAGAATCGTCATGGCTATCGAAAATACAGATTCGCTGGTTAAATACAAAACCCTGCCGCCCTGGACAGAAACAACATTGCCAGCGTCTTTTCAAACCCGACACAACACCAAGCCTGGCACCTGGGGAAAAATTACGGTAGAAGCTGGCCAACTGCAATACGATTCTCTCAATGAAGCCGGAGCCGTCATCTCTAGCAATATCATTACTGCGGATCGTCATGACTTTTTTGTTTCGCCTGAAGCCTGGCATCGGGTGAAGCCTTTGGGAGACCTGCGTTGCCTCGTAGAGTTTTACTGTCAGCCCCAAGATTACTTCCAAAAAAAGTATCAGTTTCCCGCGCCCCATCGTGATGTGCAGCAGCTCATGGAAGGGCCTTTGGCAGGCCGCTCCGATTTAAACATTTTGGATTTGGGCTGTGGCAAAGGGCGCAATGCCACCTATCTCTATGCGCTGCAACATCGCGTCACCGCTTTGGACAAAAATGTCAGTGCCATCGAATCTTTGCAGCGGATCATTCAGCTTGAAAAGGCCGCAGAGAGATTTCAAGCCCATGGCTATGATATTGAATCTGCGGCGCTTAACGAATATTGCAACGCGGGCAACTGCTACGATCTAATCATCTCTACAGTCGTTTTTCAGTTTCTGCGCCACGGGTCTCTTGCTGCTGTCATTTCAAACATGCAGGCCCACACAAAGCACGGCGGGCATCATTTCATCATTGTTCCAGTCTCTTCTCTAGGCGCTCCCTGTCCCATCGACTTTCCATCGACCTTTGCGTCCCAAGAATTGCGGAATTACTACGCTGACTGGCAAGTTTTAAGCTATCAAGAACAGCCGGGAACCTTTCATCGCAAAGATAGCAATGGCCAACCGATTACAGCTGCATTTGCAACGCTGCTGGCGCGCAAAAAATAAAAGTTGTTGTTGCGATTCTCCATAGAAGAGCAGCAATTCCAAATTCCAAGATACGGACAAGCTCATCAGCGCTTCGTAGCTGATGAGCCATCAGCGAGGACAGCAATCAAGAAGTGTTTCTCATCTG
>NZ_NRTA01000057.1 GCF_002286735.1 Leptolyngbya sp. BC1307 | reverse complement strand
TGAGGGTTTGGGTGTTTTCGTAGTTCATCGGCCTATGCGGGCAACAGTGAACCAAAGCCTATCAGGCTACCATGAAATCTATTATGCAGGAGGTCTAATGAGATCTGGATACGTAAACATCGTTTTGCCTGCTTCCTATGGCTTCACCAGTCGTTCTCATTACAGGTTGTTCATCGGGCATTGGCAGCTTTCTGTGTCGGGCCTTTCAGCGCAAAGGCTATCGCGTCGTGGCGACTGCTCGACAAGTAGAGCGTCTTGAAAGCTTGCGGGAAAAAGGAATGGCTGTGTTGGCTCTAGATGTTGATGACCCACAAGCCGTTGAAGACGTTGTTCGCTCGATTCTCATAACCGAAGGCAAAATCGATGTTTTAGTGAACAATGCCGGGTTTGGGCAATTTGGCCCCCTGATGGACATCGATAGAGACAAGCTTCAGCGACAGTTTCAAACCAATGTTTTTGCGCCCCTACTTTTGGCGCAGCAGGTTGCCCCATCCATGAAAGAACAGGGTTCGGGACTCATTATTAATATAGGTAGTATCTCAGGTCTCGTAACGACTCCTTTTGCAGGTGCTTATTGCGCCTCTAAAGCCGCACTGCATAGCTTGTCCGGAGCAATGCGTATGGAGCTTGCACCGTTCAATATTCAGGTTGTGACTGTTCAGCCTGGCGCGATCGCCTCTGGCTTTGGTCAATCTGCGGAAACCAGTCTGGCCGGAGTCATTAGTTCAAGCTCCTGGTATGCCGCTTTAGAACCAGATATTCGAGTAAGAGCAAATCTCTCTCAGGTAGCAGCTACTCCTTCTGACAGGTTCGCAACGGAGCTAGTGGCTCAGGTTACCAAACCTGAGCCACCTAGCGTCATTCGATTAGGAAAAAAGAGTCTCTGGCTACCCTGGCTAAAAAAGATGTTGCCAAACCGTCTCATGGAGTTTATGCTCAGTCAAAAGTTTGGCCTCAGCGATCTCAACTGAGCTAGCATCTTGGCATCCGTTCACGATCTTGTGAGTTCTAGCGCAAAAGGACTGAAGGCGAATGAGAATCGTGCTTTGTGGCCTCTACTCGTTCTTACACCCGTATCGGATTGGCATACGAACTCAGCGTCAACGCCTTCTCGGCCATGTGTAGAATACGAACCCTATGAAAAACTGAACGAATAAGATCTATGAGGAGTTGTTCAGGCTTAACGCTGTAGAAATGCGTCAGCAGTAGGATTTGATTGCCGGGAGTATCCGCATCGCCCGTACCCATATCACTGAAGACGAAAGGTTAGAGGCGGTGAAGTTCGGTGTGGTTCAACGCAGGGTGAGCCTTGAGAGCGGTTCTCTAATGAGAGGCTACGCCAACAGGTCGTCTCAAGGCTTATCGTCATCCCGTCGCCTTATGCGATGGCAGGGCCACTCCTTTGGAGTATCGCCAAGCTGACGGGCAACATGACGCAGAAGCTGACTATCCAACAGGTAAAAGCGAACTGCCAAGAAACCGGACTGGTCGCCCGTGCTCAGGATGTCAAAACGCGGTTGCGGTGGTTTCATACGATGTGATGGCATTGACTGGGCCAGACCTGGCGGTGCGTCAGGAGTTATTTGACTTCATTGAAACCGAACTCAAACAGCGGGCAGGCAAGCAGTATCCGACAATCCGCAAGCTCAGGAAAGCCCCGCACAATCAGCGCGATCAGTTGCTGGCCTTAGCTACTCGGCTTTGAGCGCTTCCAGAGAGCGTAGAAATTAACGGAATAAGCAGATTGAGCCATTGACAACGATGGCCTAATTTGGGCTGCGAGTGTGACCTAAAATCGGCTGTTTTTAAACCACGCCTGAAGTTCTACGAGGATCTAGTGGTAAGGATCTTCGTAGGCGATATTGAGGAGGCGCACAGAGATGCGATCGCCCTAACGGTACGCAAGTACAAGCTGTATCCACAGCGATTGCCATGAAACCCTCTCAGGTGAATAACCGCTTCACCTAAGGGGACTGCCCGTTCCACAGCTTCTCCGGGCTTTAGTCAGATCACGCTGAACTGTGAGAAGGAACTCTTGCCAGGTGCTCCAGATATTACGAAGAGGGTTAGCAGTTCCTAATCACCAAGCCGTTGTAGCTCAGCTCTGACTGAACAGCCCCGAGGTAGAGCGTTTAATAGTTTCTCTAAAAACCTATCGTGCGACTTTTCATCCAGCGCTCGCTT
The DNA here is from genome assembly GCF_002286735.1 of Leptolyngbya sp. BC1307. Lineage (GTDB taxonomy): Bacteria > Cyanobacteriota > Cyanobacteriia > Phormidesmidales > Phormidesmidaceae > Phormidesmis. The sequence continues at coordinate 16,556 of NZ_NRTA01000057.1, read as the reverse complement.
GGTGTAGCGCTCAAACAGGCGTGTTTAAACCCAGGTTCCGCCAAGGTAACACTCTGAGTCAGGGATAGATCCTTCAGAAGTCCATTTGGCTGGTATCCTCGCTTGAACCACACCAACGCAGCCCCTAAAACAAACCATCGCTAGCATCAGAGCGCTCAATCAAATCGTTGAACGCATCTTCGGCTTTTTTCTCAACGGCTCTTTTGGTATAGCGATCAAACGTAACCGGCGACTTGATGCGCATCAGCTTGCGGGCATAGTCCGGCTGCACATCCCCCATAACGAGCTGGGTGCCAAACGTATGGCGCAGTCGATGGGGATGTACATTCTCCGTGGATTCCGCGATCGCCGCCAAATCCTTGACCATTTCGTAAATGCCCCAATAACCCAGCCGTCTCCCATACCCATTTCTCGACAAGCTTCTAAAAAGGGGCTCACCCGAACCGGTGTCAAACCCCTTCTGCACACACCAGCCCAGGTAACTCTCTAACGCTTGGCGGGCCTTCGGAGATAGCGGCACCGCCCCATCGCTGCGCCACTTTGCTCCGCTCACCTGAATCGCCTGCCCGTTATAGTCCCCAATATTCAAATTGCTGACTTCCGTAGCCCTGAGCCCATGCTTCAGCAGCTCAAAGATAGCGGTATCTCTAATGCTAAGTGACTCCCGCTGGCCCCGATAGTCAAGCCCATCTGCGAGCTGACGCACCGCTGCGATCTCCATATCCTTAGTCTCAGTCGGCGTGGCAGGCACCTTTTCGACATTCAACGTCGGGTTATAGACGATGTAGCGCTTGGTGGTGAGCCACTTGAAGAAGCTGTGGAGCGTCGCTAACGCCTGGTTAATGCTAGCGGGTGAAAGTCCGATCTTGCCTGATTTAGTGGGTTGGAGCTTTAGATATGCTTTGTAGTTGCGAATATCCACGTCATTGATGTCGGCCCAGTGCTTGAATCCGCACCAGACCTGAAAGCCTCGAAGTTGGCGCACATAAGCCTTTTTGGTGTTGGGCCGGATTTCGCGGTCGCATAGAAACTCATCCACCCAATCCATTTCTACTGGCTTATCTGGCACCGGCTCAGCGGGCACAGTAGGCTTCGCTAGCGCACCAACCTCAATGAACGTCGGAATCGGATCAGGTTTTGCCATCATTTCAGCCCAAAATACAGGGCGGACCGCCGCGAAAACGCTCCCGATTTCTGAGAAACCACGCTTTCTGAATGCGGCAGCAGCCCGTCACCGCCTCTAAGCTAGCATGTCTAACCCCAAATAAGTTCATTTATTTGGGTTAAGCCAAAAATCAGACTAAGAATATAGATGAGCTGGATCGGTTATACTAAACCCTGTGGCCGTAGGCTTTTGAGCGATTGCCTCTGAAAAGCTCAACGCTACCTCCTACGGCAGGTAAGTCTTATTGGGCTGTAGCTTTCAGCCCCGAATAGTATCTGTGCAGCTGGCACAGAAGGATATGACGATGAGTCTAGTCATTTCTGATGATGTACTCTCAGCGAGTGGGCTGAAGGCAGAGGAGCTATTTTTAGAGGTTATTTTGCTGCTTTTTCAGCAGGACAAGTTGAGTTTGGGAAAAGCGGCAGAGTTGCTAGATATGCCACAGATTCGCTTTCAGCGTCTGATCTCAGCGCGGGGCATCTGCGTTCACTACGATGTCGCTGAGTTTCAAGAAGACATAGAGCACTTAAAGGTTCAGGGACTGCTGTGATCGTCATCAGCGATACGTCCCCCCTGAGTGGGTTAGCCATTGTCGGGGAGCTACCTCTATTGCAGGCTTTGTATGGGCAGATAGTGATTCCAGAGGCGGTAGCAAGTGAACTCAGACGCGGCGGTCAGGATGATCCGAGGATTGCTCAAGTGCTAACGCTGAGCTGGCTAGAAATCAAGCCCTCGACGAATCATCGTCTGATAGATGAGCTGCAAACTATTTACAAGCTGGATAAGGGTGAATCGGAAGCGATCTCGCTGGCGTTGGAACTCAATGCCGATGCGCTGCTGATCGATGAGCGTTTGGGCAGACGGGAAGCCAGTCGTTTGGGCCTTTCTATCACCGGGATGCTAGGTGTCTTACTGGTCGCAAAAAAGCAACGCCTGGTCAGTGCGGTTCGTCCCATTGTCGATGCGTTGATCAGTGAGGCAGGGTTCCGGATCAGCAGTCAGCTTTACAGAGAAGTCATGGCTTCTGCGGGGGAGGAGGATGAGTAAATTATTCTGTGGGTTGATACCTGCCTGGACTGTCGTTGGTGGCGGTGGAACATATCTTTCGGTTACAGGCTGTTTCGCGAGGAGAGCAAGCACTCGTGGCCCGTCGAATTACTAAAAAGTGTGTGGAATGTGCGCAGATGAGTGCAGCTCAGGCGCAGCAGTTGCATGGGAAAAAAGGTGACGGCTGCTGGCACGACAAGCGGTGCCCGAGCAAGCGTTCTTACTATCGCAATCGTCGTGAGCTGAATGAAAAGCGGCGATCGCTCTATCGGCAGCAAGTATCTGCTGGAGAACCTGCCAGTGACCAGGTGGAGACCGTATCGCTCTCGGTAGCCGAAGCGTCAGCACCTTACGCCAACCTCTATATCTGGCGGGAGAAGCGGAAGGACGCGCCGGTTCATGCGATCGGGGTGTCTGTGTTTGACAAGGGTGCCAAAGTGCTAGAAGTGGAGCCGATTCACTGCGCCGGATATCGCAAGCGGCAGCTAGAGCAGTATGTCCAGAAAAAGGTAATGCCCTATCTGAATGCGCGGTATGGCATTACCTTCTTCGCCGATGAGATTCGACTGGAGCCGATTGAGTGTCCGATCAAGGGGTGCCCGTTAAGCGACCGATTAGCCCAGGTAGAAGTGAGCAATGGTTGACGTACGCCAGCTAGAGCTGAACCTAGAAGTGGCTTTTGGTGAAGCTTCTGAGGTGCCTGAAGATGCAGACGTGCTGAGCCTTTGGTCACAGTTTGAGGGTGAGCTGACGGGACTGCCACAGCAGGAGCATTTGAGGGTAGCAGGCGACATTCTGGTGAAGCTGGCGGGGCTGTGCGAGGCCAAGTCTGATGTGCTCTGGGAAGATTGGCAGGATGCGCATAATGCTGAGGGGCCGGTGATGGGCGAGGGTTGGCTTCAGGGCTTGACTCGTCAAACTCAGGAGCTGGATTTTTCGGAGCTGGTGCAGCGTTCGTATGTTACGAACAGCGATCTGCTGAATGAAGACAAGACCGATGAGGATTCTGTCGTAGGCAATGTCGAGAAGCTGTCGGTTTTAGATATGATTGACGCGCTAGAGGATGCCGATCTAAAAAGTCAGGCGCTGGCCGTCTCTCATGCTGAAAATGTATCCGACTGGGTGAAGGCGTTAGCCGACGGGCAGATGGACTCGCCACAGCGACTGGTTGATCTTCAGCAGCAGTTGAGGATGCCGTTGATAGAAGTGTGGATCGCGGCGTTACTCGGTGGCTTTTCAATGGAGCAGCGCGGTAGCTTTTATCAGACGCAGGAACTTTGGGTGAGCAGGTGTAGGTGAGGACTGAGTATGGAGTATCAGCTAGACAAATGGAAGCGGCAAGACTGGCGGAAGAACAGTCGCCACTATTCCTGTGAAGTTCGGCAAAACCTATTTGGGCAGTGGGTTGTGCTGCGGCGATGGGGGCGAATGAGTGCAATGCGGGGGCAGTGTATTGAGGTTGTATGCGATCGCTACGAACAGGGGTTGGGAATCTTTGAGGCGGTTGGGAAACGGCGTGCGAAGCGTGGCTATCGCGCTTGGTAAATGATGCAATATTGTGAGCGCTACGCTTTGTCGCCCTGCTGGTAAACGAACTTCCGGCTCACCTAATGTTTGTCTGCTAGGTGACTAATGGGCTGCGAGCGCGAACGGAAGGCGATAAACTGGCGGCGTTGAAAAGGAGTTGGCTCATGTGGGGCGATCAATATAGGCGTAGGCAACAAGCTGTAGCCTACGCGATCGCTGCAAAAGTGTTACCTGCGTTTGAGCCACGCTGATTTTACTGCCAGAGTTACGGCAGTGGTTGGAAAGTTGGCAACTAGGGCAGTGTTTTGAGGCTGTCTACACAGAGGCTCAGCGCCTGATTTACGAGCGTCTTGATGATTTTGTGATGGGTCAGCAGTCTTAGATTGATAACTTGCTGATTGAGAATGAGGCAGGATTGCCGGTGGGCGATAGGCCGGTTAGGGGGGAGGCGATGGCGCAGCCCTTCCGTAGGAAGATCGCAAAACTATCTGCATTTTTGACGGAAGACGGCTGGCAAACATTGGCTGCTGTTGTAGCACAAGCTATGGCTAAAGGTGTCTTACAAGTAGCCCAGTTACAGGGCTTGCTACCGGTTGATGTTTAGGGTGGAAAAACTGATATACCCTAGTCAGAGCAGACATGTTAGGCATATATTCTTTTGCGCACTATTACGATTCCTGAGCAGGGGCAGCTTGTAGATGTTCGTCAGAGCCGCTTTGTAGTGACGGATATTCTTCAGACCCGTTTACCGGCTTCGCTGACGACGCCTGATCCACAGCCGATGCAGCATTTGATTACGCTGTCTTCGGTAGAAGATGACGCGCTGGGGGAGGAGCTTCAGGTCATTTGGGAGCTAGAGCCGGGGGCGCAGGTGTACGAGAAGGCGGAGCTGCCTGAGCCGGTCGGGTTTGATCTGCCGGAGCGGTTGGATGCGTTTTTGGATGCGGTGCGGTGGGGGGCGGCTTCGGTGGCAGATGTGCGCAATGTGCAGTCGCCGTTTCGCAGCGGAATTGATATTGAGGACTATCAGCTAGACCCGGTGGTGCGGGCGGTGCAGATGCCTCGGGTGAATTTGCTAATTGCTGATGATGTGGGGTTGGGCAAGACGATTGAAGCGGGGCTGGTGGCGCAAGAGCTAATTTTGCGGCAGCGGGCAAGGCGAATTTTGATTGTGTGCCCATCGGCGTTGCAGGTGCAGTGGCAGGAGCAAATGCGCGATAAGTTTGGATTGGACTTTCGCGTTGTGGATAGCGCTCTAATGAAGGGGTTGCGGCGGCGGCGGGGGATTCATGTGAATCCTTGGGGACATTTTCCAAGACTGATTACGTCGATTGACTTTTTGAAGCGTGATCGCCCCCTCCGCCTGTTTCGCGAGATCCTCCCGGCTGAAGGTGAGTCGCTATATCCTCGACGGTTCGACCTGATGATTGTGGATGAGGCGCATAATGTTGCGCCTTCGGGCAGCGGTAAGTATGCAATTGATTCGCAGCGGACAGCGGCGATTCGGCTGCTGGAGCCGCATTTTGAGCACAAGTTGTTTTTGACGGCGACGCCGCACAATGGTTATCCGGAAAGCTTTACAGCTTTGTTGGAGCTGTTGGACGGACAGCGGTTTGCCAGAGGGGTGCCGCCCGATCCGACTCAGCTACAAACGGTGATGGTGAGGCGGCTAAAGCAGGAGCTGCCGCCGGATGATCTTGGCAAGCCCCGGTTCCCTGAACGGCAGTTGGAGGCGATCGCTGTCAATTACACCGAAGCAGAAAGGCAGGCACATCAAAGCCTGCAAGCCTATACAGAACTCCGACGCAAAGGGGCTGAAGAGAATAAGACCGAACTCTATGCGACTGAATTTGTCCTCAAGCTGTTGAAAAAACGACTGTTTTCATCGCCGGAGGCATTTCGATCAACGCTGGTGAAGCATCAGGAGACGTTGGCCGGGCGGCGAGCTGAAAAGAAAACTTTGGCCAGGCCGTCTGAAGGGATCTTGCGCCGTCAGCTAGAGCAGGTGGAAGAGGAGTTTGCCGATGATGCGGTTTATGAGGAGGTGACAGAAGATGCGATCGCCACCTCTAGCCGCCTTTTTCACGCGGTGACGGCAGCAGAACAGCAGCAGCTCGACACCCTGCAAAAGTGGGCTAACCAGGCCGCTCTAGTAGCTGATGCGAAAGCGCAAAAGCTGTTGGATTGGATTGAAGCGGTCCTACGGCCCGGCGGGGATTGGGGCAGTGAGCGGGTGATTATTTTCACGGAGTACCGGGCGACTCAGAAGTGGTTATTCGATTTGTTGGCGAGTAGTGGGCTGGCCAGCAATGACCGATTGATGACGCTGTATGGCGGCATGGACTCAAAGGATCGTGAGAAGGTGAAAGCGGCATTTCAGGCGAGTCCGGCAGTTTCTCCGGTACGAATTTTGCTAGCGACGGATGCGGCGAGTGAAGGGCTAGATTTGCAGAATCACTGTTCGCGGCTGATTCACTATGAGATTCCGTGGAATCCCAATCGGATGGAGCAGCGCAATGGGCGAGTAGATCGTCATGGGCAGCGAGCTTCGGCAGTACGGATCTATCACTTTGTAGCGGCGGGCTACGAGCAGACGACGCTCGGAACAAAGCCGGGAGATCTGGCGGGCGATTTGGAGTTTCTGATGCGGGCAGCGCTGAAGATAAATACCATTCGCGAGGATCTAGGTAAGGTGGGGCCGGTAATTGCGACTCAAGTAGAAGAGGCGATGCTGGGTCGGCGGGTGGCTTTGGATACGGCAGTGGCAGAGCGGGCGGCGCAGCCATTACGACGACTGATGAAGTTTGAGCGGTCGGTGCAGGGCCGGATCGACCAGCTTAAGGAACAGCTAGGGGATACTCGCCGTGAACTCAGGCTGTCACCAGAGAATATTACAGCGGTGGTGAAAATTGGCTTAGATCTGGCGGAGCAGCCCGCGCTGCTGCCGGTTGATGTGCCGGATTTGGGCGGTGAGGCGTACAGATTGCTCGCTATGAGCGGGAGCTGGGCAAATTGTTCAGAAGGCTTGGCGCATCCGCACACGGGGGAGATTCGCCCAATTGTGTTTGACCCGGATCTGGCTCGGGGGCGCGATAGTGTGGTGCTGGTGCATCTCAATCATCGGCTGGTGCAGATGTGTTTGCGGCTGCTGCGAGCTGAGGTGTGGTCGCGGCAGGACAGTAGCAAACTGTATCGGGTGACGGCGCGGCGGGTGGCAAGTACAGCGCTGGATCATCCGGTGGTAGTGGCGTATGGTCGGCTTGTGGTGCTAGGCGGCGATCAGCAGCGGTTGCATGAGGAGATTATTACGGCGGGAGGTGAGCTGAAGCAGGGACGATTTAGCCGGTTGAATGTGGGGCAAATAAAGGCAGCGTTGGATGCGGCTCAGCAAATGAAAGGTGATGAGGCGGTGCCGGAGAGTATGGAGGCGCGTTTGCAGGCGGCTTGGCCGGGTCATCAGGAGGCTTTGCTGCGATCGCTCGAAGTACGGATGGGCGATCGCACTCAGAGATTGCAAAAAAAGCTGGCTGAGCGGTGCGAAAAGGAAGTGGCAGATATGACGGCAGTGCTGACTGAATTGCGATCGCAGATTATCCGCGAGCTAGATGAACCTGCCGTAGAGCAAATGGAGCTGTTTAGCAGTGTAGAAAAGGAACAGCTAGAGCGAAACTTAAGCAGCTTGCGATTACGGGTAGAACAGATTCCGCAGGAGATTGAGCAAGAGGCGGACATTATTCGAGCACGGTTTGCCGAGCCAACGCCCCGATTATTTCCGCTGGCAGTAGCCTACTTGGTACCTCAAAAGCTAATCAAGTGAGTCGCAATGTTTTATCAAGATAGACTTATATCTGAATAGAGCTAGCCCAGACCTCAGAACCTGTCTATATTTTTGGCCAGAAATGGAAGATAGCAAGCATGGCAACCATCAACTTCAATACCTCCAATATTACCTTTCGTCAGCTGCTGGGTAATGGACTTACCTACCGAGTCCCTCGCTTTCAGCGCGATTATTCTTGGGGGTCAGATGAGTGGGATGATCTTTGGCAGGATATTGTGGGTCTTTTTGAAGACGACAGTGAACCGGCTCATTATTTGGGCTATCTTGTTCTGCAATCGTCAGGTAGCAATCAATTTGATATTATTGACGGCCAGCAACGGATAACCACTTTGAGCGTGATGATTTTGGCTGGGCTGTCACACCTCGAAGCGCTGGTCAACTTGGGGTTAGATGCGGAGAACAATCGGCAGCGCAAGGATGAATTATATAGAAACTACATTGGTTTTATAGATCCAGAAACGCTTGTGCCTCAATCAAAATTAGCGCTAAACCGTCATAATAATCTGTTCTATCAAAGTTATCTGGTTCCTCTAACGCATATTCCAATGAGGGGGCTTAACACATCTGAAGATCAGCTCAGAGAAGCTTTTGGCTGGTTTAAAGAGCGCATTGGAGAAAGGTTTGGTAGCCAGCCTTCCAGCGGCAAGCGTTTCACTGGATTTATTGGTGCGCTGGTAGATAAGCTTTTTTTTACTGTAATTACGGTGACGAATGAGCTAAACGCTTTTAAGGTGTTTGAGACGTTGAATGCTCGCGGGGTTCGTCTCTCTTCAACGGATCTGCTTAAGAACTATCTATTTTCTATTGTTAGCACGGGCGGTGTTCACGAGACCCAGATGCAAACGCTCGAAGACCGGTGGGAAAGGCTTGTGGGCGTTCTAGGCAGAGAAAGCTTCCCAGAATTTTTGAGAAGCTACTGGAATAGCCGTTACAAGTTAGTTCGCAAAACGGATTTGTTTAAGGCGGTTCGGCGTGATGTGACGACTCGCAAGGATGCGTTCACCTTAGTGAGAGATTTTGACTACTATGCTGATGTTTATACTGCACTGAGAGATCCGCAAGATAGTAGATGGGATACTAAAGAGAGAGAGGCGCTTAAGCAGCTAAAGATGTTTGGCGTTCGGCAGCCGGTTTCCATGCTTTTGGCAACCTATCAAAGCTTTTTTGAAGCAAGCCGCTCGTCATTTACTCGAATTTTGCTGTCTGTATTAGTGGTTTCTTTTCGGTACAATGTTATTTGCTCGCTGCTAACTTCCGATCAAGAGAAAATTTATAACGACATTGCGCGTAATATTTCTGACGGTGTGTACACCAGTCACTTACAAGTAGAAGAGGCATTACGTCGAATCTATCCTGACGACGCCCAGTTTAAAGGGGCGTTTGTGGAGAAAGAGCTAAAAACAACAGCCAGTCGAAACAAGAAAGTGGTGCGCTATATTTTGTTTGAGATTGAGAAGCAGCGCTCTGGGCGGAAGTTTGATGCGGAGAGTGCTACCTATAACCTGGAACATATTTTACCTGAGCATCCTTCTGAAGCCTGGGACTATATTGACGAAGCTAAACAGAATCGTTTGATTTATCGGCTAGGTAATATGACACCCCTTGAAACCAAGCCGAATAAAGATATTGGCAATGCTAGCTATGCGGAGAAGAAGCCCATTTTTGAAAAGAGTGATTTTGCGATTACGCGGGCGATCGCACAACACTACGACATCTGGGACGAGCAAAAAATAGAAAGTCGGCAAAAGCAGCTCGCTAATATTGCCGCTGGCATCTGGCGCATTGATTTTAAGAATTGAAATCGGATCTGAAACGATCGCTTGAGATTATTGCCGTAAATGGGTCAGACCTTTACGCTTGACTACACCACTCCCAAAACTTTTTTATATTTTCTTTATGTCTACTGCTCGTCATCATGCTGAATGGTTATCGCTGGTTGAGGCTTCGGGGCCGTTTGTGAGTATGCCGGTGCTGCTGAAGGCGTTTCCGCAGGGACTGGATGCGCATGATTCGGAGGTGATGCGGCTGGTGCGGCTAGCTCATGATGAGTGGCAGGTCAGTCAGCAGGCCGGTCGGCTAGATCAGGGAATTCATGGGGCGTGGGTGGCGTTTGTGCTGCGGGAGGTGTTGGGCTTTCCAGAGGAGGTGTTGCTGAGCGGGCAGGCAATTCCTTCGAGGCTGGCGGTGACGGTGGCGGAGCAGGGGGAGACGCTGCGGCCTGATTGGATAATTTCAGAAGCGATCGCGCCAGAAAATAAGGCGCGAATGCTGGTACAGGTGTATCCGCCGGGGCAGGATTTGAACAAGGCGGTGAAGGGGTCGCGGTGGGCGGCGAGTGCGGCGACGCGGATGATGGAGCTGCTGCATGGGTTGGGGGTGCGGCTGGGGCTGGTGACGAATGGCGAGCATTGGCTGCTGGTGAATGCGCCGAAGGGGGAGGCGACGGGCTATATCTCTTGGTATGCGACGCTGTGGCAGGAGGAAAAGCTGACGCTGCGGGCGTTTCGGTCTTTGCTGGGGGTGGAGCGCTTTTTTGGGGTAGACGAGTCGGAGACGATTGAGGCGCTGCTGGCGGAGAGTGTGAACAGTCAGCAGGAGGTGACGGATCAGCTGGGCTTTCAGGTGCGCTCGGCGGTGGAGGTGCTGGTGCAGTCGATTGACCGGGCGGATCAGGATCGGGGTCGGGAGCTACTGGTGGGGGTGCTGGAGACGAAGCTGTATGAGGCAGCGCTGACGGTGATGATGCGGCTGGTGTTTTTGTTTTCGGCGGAGGAGCGGGGGCTGCTGCTCTTGGGAGATCCGGTGTATGACCAGTTTTATGCGGTGAGTACGCTGCGGGAGATGCTGCGGGAGCAGGCAGATCAGAACGGGGAGGAGATTTTGGAGCGGCGGTATGATGCGTGGTGTCGGCTGCTGGCGATTTTTCGGGCGGTGTATGGCGGCATTGGGCATGAGGCGTTGCGGTTGCCTGCCTATGGTGGAACGCTGTTTGATCCGGATCGGTTTGAGTTTTTGGAGGGGAGAGAATCGGGGAGTCGCTGGCAGCAGGTGGAGGCTAGGCCGATTGAGATCAATAACAGAACGGTGCTGCATTTGCTGGAGGCGTTGCAGCTATTGGAGGTGCAGATGCCGGGGGGTGGGGGCAAGGTGTCTCGTAAGATCTCTTTTCGGGCGTTGGATATTGAACAGATTGGGCATGTGTATGAGGGTTTGCTAGACCATACGGCGGTGCGGGCGATGGAGCCAATTTTGGGGCTGGTGGGGACGAAGAATAAGGAGCCGGAGGTGGCGCTGGAGGATTTGGAACAGTTGGCTCAGAAGGATGGAAAGAACCTGCTGACGTTCTTGAAAAAAGAAACGGGGCGATCGCAGTCGGCTTTGAAGAAGTCGCTGGAGATGGATGTGTCGGCGGAGTGGGGTGCGTATGAGCTGAGTCGGCTGCGGGTGGCTTGTGGGAATGATGAGGCGCTGTATGCGCGGGTGTTGCCGTTTGCGGGATTGCTGAGGGCCGATACGTTTGGCTATCCGGTGGCGATCGCACGGGGAAGTGTGTATGTGACGCAGGGGAGCGATCGCAGAGATACCGGAACGCACTATACGCCGCGTAGCCTAACTGAGGAAATTGTGAAGTATACGCTGGAGCCGCTGGTGTATGTGGGGGTGGCGGAGGGGAGGCCAAAGGAAAAGTGGAAATTAAAGAAAGCGCCGGAGCTGTTGAAGCTGAAGGTGTGTGATATGGCGATGGGGAGTGGGGCGTTTTTGGTGGAGGTGTGCCGGTATTTGTCGGCGCGGCTGGTGGAGGCTTGGGAAAGCGAGGAAGGGCGGATAGAAGACGGGGAGATAAAGGTGTTGCCAGATGGTTCTCTTTCTACGGGTGATGTAAAAGAGAGGCTATTGCCTGCTGACCCGGAAGAGAGAATGATTATGGCGCGGCGGCTGGTGGCGGATAGGTGCCTGTATGGGGTGGATAAGAATCCGCTGGCGGTGGAGATGGCGAAGCTGTCGCTGTGGCTGATTACGCTGCAAAAGCATAAGCCGTTTACGTTTTTGGATCATGCGTTCCGCTGTGGGGATTCGCTGGTGGGGGTGAGTGTGGAGCAGCTTTGCTATTGGAATATGGATACGCATGAGACGACGCCGGAGCTGTTGGCGAGCAGTATTCGGGCGCAGGTGGAGGAGGTGTCGCAGATGCGGCAGAAGCTTGAGAGTATTTCGGTGGATGCGCCAGCGGATCAGGCTGAGAAGGAGCGGCTGTTGGGGCTGGCACAAACGCGGATGAATGGATTGCAGCTAGGGGCGGATCAGCTAGTAACGAGTTATTTTGTATCGAGCAAAAAGAGTCGGCAGGATGATGTGCGGCAGATTATGTTGCAGGCGTATCGGGGGGAGGGGGATGTGCCGGAGGAGTTGCGAGGGGTGCTGGAGAGGAACAATGTGCAGCCTTTTCATTGGGAGCTGGAGTTTCCAGAGGTGTTTGCGGGTGGGGGTGGGTTTGATGCGATCGTGGGGAATCCGCCGTTTCAGGGTGGGCAGAAGATTACGGGCGCGTTGGGAACGGTTTATCGAGACTTTTTGGTAGAACAGATTGCTCAGGGGGCAAGGGGAAGTGCGGATTTGTGTGCGTACTTTTTCTTGCGGGCGGATGAGGAGCTGCGAGTGGATGGTGGGATGGGGCTGATTGCAACTAATACGATCGCACAGGGAGATACGCGAGAGGTTGGGTTGGATCAGCTCGCGGCAAAGGGGCGGGCGATACCTCGGGCAGTGCCGAGCCGGAAGTGGCCGGGAAGTGCGAATTTGGAAGTTGCTCACATTTGGGTGAAAAAGGGAAAGTGGGCAGGCGGCTTTGAGCTGAATGAAAAGTGGGTCGAGGGGATTACGCCGTTTTTGACGATTCCAGGGCAGGCGGTGGGTAATCCTGAACGGTTAGCAGCAAACCAGGAGAAGTCTTTTCAAGGTTCTATTGTGTTGGGCATGGGTTTTGTTTTAGAGCCGGAAGAAGCTCAGGCGTTGATTGAGAAAGATGCTTGCAATGCAGATGTGTTGTTTCCTTATTTGAATGGGCAAGACTTGAACACGAATTCGGATCAGTCGCCTAGTCGTTGGGTGATTAATTTCTTTGATTGGCCTTTGGATGCTGAGCATGATGATTCTAAGAAACCGAAGGGGCCACCCTATGCAGCGGATTATCCTGATTGTTTGACGATTGTGCGGGAGAAGGTGAAGCCTGAGCGGGAAGTTAATAAATACAGCAAGTCTGCTCGTGAGAGATGGTGGCTATATGAGAGATCCAGGCCAGAGCTGTATGGTGCGATTGAGGGGTGCGATCGCGTTTTAGCCTCTACACGTGTCACAAAATACTTCTCTGTCAGCGTTGTACCAAATAATCAGATTTTTACAGTGGATTTAGCTATTCATGCGTTATCCCCTAAGTTCTTCTCTCTATTATCTTCAAACATTTTTGAAACTTGGACAAGAGAAACTTCTAGCACGATGGAAACCCGACTAAGATTTTCAATTACCGATAGCTTTGAAACCTTCCCCTTCCCCACCCAAACCAACACCCTAGAATCTATCGGCGAAGCCTACTACACCCACCGCCAATCCATCATGCAAACCCACCAACAAGGACTCACCAAAACCTACAACCGCTTCCACACCCCCGACGACACCGCCCCCGACATCACCCAACTGCGATCGCTCCACATCGAAATGGACACCGCCGTCGCCGCCGCCTACGGCTGGCAAGACCTCGCCCTAGATCACGACTTCCACGAAACCAAGCAAGGGCTGCGCTTTACCATTAGCGAAGCCGCCCGCCGCGAAGTCCTCGACCGCCTGCTAGCGCTAAATCACGAACGCTATACCCAGGAGGTGAAGCTGGGGCTGCATGATAAGAAAAAAGGGAAGAAGGCTAAATCGAAAAAGGTGACACCTCAGAGAGAAGCGCTACCAGAAGATCAGATGAAATTGTTCTTTTAACACCTACTGACATAACGACAGCAATACCGCGCATAAGCTTAAGAACACTGAACTATTCTTAAACAATAACCAGCAAAAAAATATCAGTAGTGTAAGGATACCTATTGATGCAGTCAAAGGCACTTTATCTCTGAGAAGCTTAAAGTTTTTCTGTTCGTCTACCCAATCGATCTGAAACTCCCAAAAGAACTTGTAGTGTGCATACCAATCACTGAACAGTATTTGGGTACTCATACTCTTAGAGTAATATTCATTTTCGACAGCTTCTAGTTCCTCTATAATCTCTAGTATCTCTTTGTCATCTGCTGTCTTCGCCCGGAGATAGAGCTTCTTAAGCTTATTAAAAAGCTGGATAAGGACTACACCTGCATCTCCATACTCTTCTTTCCTAGAGTTATAGAAAGAAATATATAAACTGATTACGCCTAGCACTATCAGTGATGCAGATAAAAATCTAGATGACAAATTATCAAAAGCAAGAGAGTATATTCCAAATGATATGGAGAAGAATCTTATATATCCTGGAACCTTTGTTACAAGGTCAAATGTAGCAAAATGCTTCTTAGCACCGAATCCAATATTATATCCAGTTTCTGCAATTGCTTTTAGTAAGTCGTCTCTTTGCATAAGCTAATCTATAGGTACGTCAATTCTATCTTTCGCAATAACAACGCCATCCCTGATAGCATAGCACTCAGCTATATGTTCCCCTCTGAACTGCGTATGCTCAGTTTTGACATTCGACCCTTGATCTTCAATAATTTGACCTCTAATACAGTCAAGCCTTTCAGCTTCCGAACCTCGATTGAGAATTTTCCAATACAGATCGTATTTACCTGCTATATCAGAGCCTTTCAGCCAAAACTTAAGCTCCTTTTTGGGCTGAAGCCGTAATCCTTTGCGAATAAACTCAGACAAAACGTGCTTTCTATGCCCGTTCTGTGAAACGTCGCATTCGATTTCTATGTTGAATTGAATATCAATCGGAAACTTGTCTTCTATAAATTCTTCTGTGTTGCGCCAAGTCGGTTCCGAAAAGGCAAGAGCATCATTCTTCATTACGGGTCTACTTGGGAAAGGTCTGCCATAGACCTTCTTCCACTTATCATACGCGGCGTCTTTTCCTTTCGCCTCTATAGCCTTTAAGCAAAGTTCATAAGCTTTCTTTGCCTTTCTCCTAAAGTCTTTTTTAACTCTGACTCTCTGCCCACTACCTAATGCTGCATAAAAATCCTGTTTTGGCTGATCTTTCAGATACTCAAAAAAATCTCTACTCATCAGATCGTAGGCATAATAGCTTTCAGTATCGTATTCATCTGTTGATTTGAGAAAGTTATAGACCAAAGTATCTATTAGAAGCCCGCCCATGCCGACGCCATGTTTGTTTTTCCAAGCTCTGATCATCTTGCATAGTCGCCGAAGATTTTTATTCTTTTGCCTGTTAAACTCAGCCACTGCTTTTATCTCTTCGCGTGGCTTGGTTGTCTTCCAACTGCCCTTGTTTTCCGTGTGAGGATACTTGAAGCTACCGTCAGCTTGTTCAAATACTGGCTGAAGCTCTACATGAAAATTACTGTATGTGACCGTCACGACAAGCCCATCAACACACACTTTGGTTTTAGGATATCTAGCTTTGATCGCATCCTTTGCATCGCGCAGTAGGTTGTACTGTCCACCGTTCTTGTAATTATTCCACTTGCCGTCAGGCATGATATACAGCATATCTAGGTCAGAAACGCCTTTAATAGCAGTGTGCCTACCAATCGAACCGACCTTAAGCCTGTTGTGATATTTCGAATCTGTATCCCTAAATTTCTTATTAAGAGAGGCTGTAATTTCGCCATAGCAAAGACCAATCTGCTCCTTGTTGTCTATTACTAGATTTCCAATAAAGTCCTTGAACATAGTCGATGTACTCGACTTGCTCTCTTCGGAAAGATATAAATTTTTTAGCATATGAGAAAGTGTGCAAATTTCAGGATAAGAGTGCTAAATAACTCACTGTCTTTGAAATTCTTTATGAAACGAATTATTTACAGGCATTATAGTTCGCCTGAACTGTTTTGTGTGTGAATCGGATAAAATAACCTTTGATACGCTATGTGTAGTGATAAGCAGCCGAATGAATGACTGTAATTATGAATAAAGTACAGATAGCAACTAAGCTATCCATCGTCGTTGCATTCGTCCTGCAAGTCCCTAATGCTAAATAAAAGCAAACTTTTAGTTTGTGGGAGCCTTTGTTTTGAAGATGCTATTTCTAGCTTGGCAAAACCCTATTTCGCGCAGATGGTTTCCAATTGGTCGCCTAACCTTTGACGGCCATCTGTATCGCTTTGGCTATATTCAGGGCGTTGTGACCGCACAACAAGAAGGAGACTTTGAATCGCTCTGGGCATTTCCCGAGCTGAATACCGTTTACGAATCTTACGAACTCTTCCCCCTATTTTCTAATAGACTTGAGTGTTGTGCTCTGACGGTAGAAAAATAATTGAGGCGTTATCTAGCGAGTCATGCAGGCACCCCCTTATTCTGCTTGTCAAACAATTTGGCAAACACCTGCGACGCCGATTCACCCTGTTCAAGACAGTCATGAGCAAAGAGGATTAGCTTTTCTATCAGCGCTTGCGATTGCTGGCGACAGACCTGCCCGATGGATTGTGTGAGCTGGGTAGGGCGCTTGCCCGGAGCCTTTGTCGGGGGTGGCAAGCAAGCCAAGTGCAAGATTGAGTAAGCCACGAACACCAACGTCCAATGGGTTTGAATGGATTCAAAGGTTCGCATCCGATACTCATCAAGCCCGAGATATTGCTTTCCATCTCGATAAAAGGTTTCTATCGGCCATCTTTGTAAATATTTGGCGAGCACCTGTTTGGCTGACCAGTCAGCGCGATTGGTCAGCAGCACAGCGTAAGTCCCGGTGAGCTGTGCAGTTTCAAAGCTAATCACTAAACGCAGCTTGCCAAAGCGGGGAATTCGGCAGCAGAAGGTAAAACA
>NZ_NRTA01000056.1 GCF_002286735.1 Leptolyngbya sp. BC1307 | reverse complement strand
TGTTTTACCTTCTGCTGCCGAATTCCCCGCTTTGGCAAGCTGCGTTTAGTGATTAGCTTTGAAACTGCACAGCTCACCGGGACTTACGCTGTGCTGCTGACCAATCGCGCTGACTGGTCAGCCAAACAGGTGCTCGCCAAATATTTACAAAGATGGCCGATAGAAACCTTTTATCGAGATGGAAAGCAATATCTCGGGCTTGATGAGTATCGGATGCGAACCTTTGAATCCATTCAAACCCATTGGACGTTGGTGTTCGTGGCTTACTCAATCTTGCACTTGGCTTGCTTGCCACCCCCGACAAAGGCTCCGGGCAAGCGCCCTACCCAGCTCACACAATCCATCGGGCAGGTCTGTCGCCAGCAATCGCAAGCGCTGATAGAAAAGCTAATCCTCTTTGCTCATGACTGTCTTGAACAGGGTGAATCGGCGTCGCAGGTGTTTGCCAAATTGTTTGACAAGCAGAATAAGGGGGTGCCTGCATGACTCGCTAGATAACGCCTCAATTATTTTTCTACCGTCAGAGCACAACACTCAAGTCATTATCCACCGCACTCCCCAGTACCGGGCGCATCAGGATCAGTACCGCCCCCATCCTTAACAATTACAGATTCAAGCCTGAAATAGTCTGCTACTGCCTGATTGACCCAGTAATTTTTATCATCTGTAAGGTAGCATTTCCACCGTAAGACTTTCACTCTGGGCTCTGGAGGCAACTCAATTTCAGCATCCGGCACTGCTTGGATTAGTTCTGGATATATTTCTTGATAATAAGTATAGTGATCTTTTAGCAGTCTAAAATCATGAGCTAATGAGTAAAGCGAATAGTTTGCGGCAAAAGAGAAAAGAGAAAAAGACGTAATGAAAAGAAGCAGTAGTTTGTTATACGTCCATTTAGGAAACGGTTTAAGCCAATCAAAACTTGTTCCGACGAAAAACCCTATGAAAACTGTGATCAAAAAGAATATAGTATAACTAGTTGAATCAGCACGAAGAGGCCCTGAAGAACCAGAGGAGTAGAAGCGAACAAAGTAAGATGCGTAAAAAGCTAAAACAAGGCTTGCCAGGACAATCCATAAAAACTTACTGGCTTTAAATACTTTTTTCGTTTCTGTGCTTACAAGCTGTTGACTCAGAAACATGGTAATTAAAACAAGTACAATCCAAAACGGATTGATTAAATGAAATATCTTTAACGACGCGAATACCATAGTTTCGCATATGACTTTAATATAACTAATTTCTAACTGTCCATCTGCTGACATTCTATTAGCATTGCCTGGAGCCATATAGACCAGCAATGCTGAAAAGATTGTACAAATACACAGCGCAATCTTGTTCAAAACTAGTCTGCCTCTGAAACCTGTCAAGAAAAGTGATTCTAAAAAAATCAGACTAAGAACGAAGGCTGTGCAAGCGACCATGCTGGTTTCTGACAAACCATTGATGATTGGTATGAGCACTAAGCTTGCTAATAATGTTTTTCTTTGACGGAAAATCTTGAAAAAACGTACAAATAGTGCGACTAATATAATGAAAAAAGAGTTGGCTAAAGTATAAGCTATTCCTCCAGACAACCAAAAAAAAGTTGATCTTACTTCGCTATTACTCAAGCTGTAGAGGAGGGCCATAAGCGCAAAAATAAGTCCGGTCCTTAAGCTCCTTCTTCCAAAGAGTATGACGATAAAAATAAAGCTTGCAAGTGCATACGAAAACATGAACAGCAACGAGGACAAGAAGTAGAAATTTGTTATAAAACTTTCTGAAAGTTTATGTCCTATCAAATTGTATAGAGCAACTAGAAAGTCAGCAGCATACCTGCCGTTCCACGACATATAACGCCATTCAACGTACCCAAACAGGCCCCGTTCTAGGCTTTCATGAGCTTGAAGAAAGTCATCTGCTGCAGGGACTGTAAAAAAGGCGAGGAAGATATAAGGTAGAACTGCTATTAGCAGAATACTTAGAATAATAGCTAGTTGAGAGTTTTTCATGGGCAATATGTCTTTCACCTTTAAAGAGAAAAAATAGACTTATCTCGGTGGTAGCTAGTTTTGAGGTGCTCAGGATGCTGCACAGCTCCTGCATATTGACAAGAATCTCACAAAATAGGAGATTGCTTAGCACATGCATTGTGACTAGATTGTTTGTACTGCTAAGCGGCCTAGTTTTCGTTCCTAAGTACGCTCAGCTAGCATAAAAGCCTTAAGCTGCTGACCTACTGACAATAGGGAAAAATGGCTTTCAACCCGCTGGCGCGCCCATTGGCCCATCTGCTGACGCAGATCTTTGTCTTCTACCAAACACTCTATTGCCAATGCTAACTGAGCAGCGTTTTTACAGGGAACTCGAATGCCGCCTGACTCTTCATGTTTATCTAAAATGTCAGGAATGCCCGGCACCTCAGTAGCGATGATAGGCAATCCGCAAGCCATAGCTTCTAACGGTGCTACCGGAAAGCCTTCGTGACGCGAAGATAAGGTATAAATATCAGCAGCCAACAAGTAGCGAATCATCAGGTCTCGATCAAGAATGTATTTGTTAATCCAGATGATGTTCTGAAGCGCTTGCTCGTCAATTATTGCTTGTAAAGCATTCGCATCATCTCCTGTTCCGACAATGAGCAGATAAGGTTGCTCTGCTAAGTTGTTACAGACTCGGCCCCAGGCTTCCATTAAAATATCAAGCCCCTTACGGTAGACATCTATCCGGCCATGACACATAACTAGAGTTGCTTCCACAGGGATACCTAGCTCGCGTCTTGTTTGATGACGAAGTTGATTCAGCCTATCAGGAGAATCAACTGCTTTCCACAGATTCAAGTCTAAAGGGTTGAAGATTTTGACTATCTTTTCAGGGGCCAATCCATACGTCTCTCTAACACGTCGAATCTCCGTTTCTGTTGCGACGATCAATCCCGCACAAGACTGGATAGTTCTTGGACGGATCATACCCTCCATCCGATTAGCTTGAAAATTGCCGCCTTGGAAGCTTGCATATACCGGTAGCTCTAGCCACTTTCCGACTAGAATACATGCGTCAAATCTAGGATACTCGTACTCTTGGCACAAAATAGCTTGGCAGTTTTCTTGCTCTATGGCTTGTTTGAGCAATCTTACTGGAGTTGCTGAATAAGTTTCAACACCTTTTAGAAGCAACTGAATAAAGGGATGGCGTAACCCCCTTGTTAAAAAAGAAGATTGACTGGTTGAGTCAGCGTACTTGATCAGCCGCCTGCTTATCTTATAGGCGTAGGAGGTTGGCAAAATAAGAATAGTCGAGCCCGAAGGGTGATGACTTCTACGAGTTGTTTTTTCAACGTGGCGAGACATGCAGATAATTACAGTCCGAACGCCTACTAACTTGAGCGCCTCTACATAGCCGAATAGCCAGCCTCCTGTCATCTCCGCACAAAAGGATTCCATCGATATATCGATACTATCAAGATAGTCTTCAATAACATCTCCCCAGGGGAGCAAGGCGATAACTGGCTGATGCGATTGATCCATTGTTCAGGCGCCGTTCCATCCGCTTTATATTCGTTCTTGCTATCCCGGCCTGAATTTAGGGTTTCTTCCAGCTATAAGCTGTTTCAGTTCCTTTGTCATGTGGTTGGTGAAGTAAATATCCTACCCAGGTAATAGGACTGACTAAAATGCTGAGCAACTGCCGAGCTAAAAAAGGGAAGTGCGAGAAGGCAATATCATGGCCAATAACCGTGATAGGTGTGATAAATGTACAAAACTGCTCACAGGGTAAACCAATCAGCTCCGTCAATTCGCTGAGCGCATAGCCACGACGAACATGGCCCCACTCAGCCATCACGTCACTGTCTGATGGACACACAAACTGCATAGCCCTGTAGTAAGGAAATCGCCAGTTTTCGTTAGGCGTACTGATCAGTAGCGTACCGCCAGAACGAAGAACTCGGAAAGCTTCTGAAATAGCCTTTTTGTGATCTGGGATGTGTTCTAGCACATCAAACATTGTCACTGCATCAAAAGAGTCACATTCAAACGGTAACTGAGTCGCATCGCCGCAAACGAAAGTAACGTTTTTATTTTGATTGGAAAGCGCTTCGGCAAACGCTGGGTCTATGTCAATATTCGTGACCTGGGCTTTCGGATAAAGCAGTGGGGTAAGTCCTCCCTTCCCTCCCCCTACTTCTAAGATCTCCTGATAAGCTGAGTCAGGCGCAATCTTATAAATCGCTTTCATTTTCTCACGATAAAAAAAACCTAAAGTTAAAGGACTAGAGAAAGGATTTTTCGATAGGAATGACCTTAAAGAATGCTTATAGGACTGGGAAACTTTGTTGGAACTGACACTAGCAGCAGATTTCGATTTCACTTTCATATGTTTTCGGATTTAAGTAGGAGGTTAGTTGGCATGAGGTGCGGTTAAGTCAGTCAATGTTTAGTAGCAGCGGCATAATGACGAACAAAAAACAGAATTCCTGCAAAACAACCTTTGATTTCGACGAAAACGGTCATGTACTTACCTTGAAATCGATTGTAAGTTCCCTCTAGAAACCGCCGAACATAGTATATTGGAAGTGCTACAGACAAACGAAACAGATTACCCCAGTGACGGTGTTGACTGGCTTGAATAAGCAAAGCAACAACATGTCCACGCATGTAAGCATATTGCTGTTTCTTTAAGCTGACCAGATCACCTCGATGATAATGATAAACAACAGCGCTAGGTTCATACCGACAGGTCCATCCAGCGGCCAGCACTCTGTACCAAAATTCGGAGTCTTCACTGCAGCCCGAAGCACCAGCCCCTAAAAGCTCATTAAAATCACCTACAGCATCAACAACTTGGCGGCGAAGTGCCATATTAGCACCTGCGCCAATCTGCCATACAGGAGTACCAAAGCGTTTACGCTCCTCAAAGTAGTGAACGTCATAGAGTATTGGACGACACGGCCACTCAAATCCGTAGGCTCCGTCATGGAAGGCAATCTGGGAAGGTGTCTCTAATTCTGCTGGTAGCATGAGCCCGGTGACAACCATTACATTCGGATTTTGAAAGCCGTAGCGGACTCTCTCAATCCAGTGCGGATGAACTTTAACGTCATCGTCTGTAAAAGCGATAATGTCACCGGTAGCGTGGCGTATGCCAGTATTGCGAGCAATACTCAAACCGGGACGCAGTTCTAGAATGTACTTGACTTTAGGGTAATTTTTCACTACCGCTTTGGTTTCATTGCCAACTGGTGCATTGTCAACTACTAGAACTTCGGCTGGGTAGTCAACCAAATGCTGAAGAGACTGAAGGCACTCATCTAGCTGCTGAGGTCGGTTTCGCGTGCAAATTACAACAGATACGGATTGGGTATCTACTGAGCTATTTGAACTATAAAGCCGATCTAGACTAGACAAGGGGCTTTCCAGTTTTTTAATGGTCTCAAGATTATAGTGCTGCTCAAGCTTTTGCCTGACTCCCTTGATACGAGGAAGCGGAGGAAGAAAATCTTCTTCTAAATAGTGGTTTATCGTAGAGGCTACTGTTCTTGAGATAATGCTGCTGAGAGCCACCGCCGAGATGGGCAATCGATCAGCCGAGAGTTCCTGATACCCTAGAGGAATATTCCGCCACCAGAATAAGACGAAAGTGCCTGTATTCCCTGGCTGAGCGGAGATGCCGTGGACTTCTTGTTCAAGGTCTATGTTTTCAATACTCCATTTCATGCCGTCACCACCTGGTTTTCTTCTGTCATGCGGAACAATTTGCAACCTCGCGCCAGTAAATTTAGCTATCTGAAGGTGAAACTGCGCAGCCTAATATTTCTTTTCGAGTAGCGTAGTCCATCCGAACCATATGTTTAATAGCTGCCCCGTACCCCCTCATAAAATACATCGTGACCTGGGGCTCGATCATAGGTCGCCCTCTAACGCTGGCCTTTAGCTCTGCTAATTTAGCTGCAGCCATCCCTGTGCATACTTTCAGCATTGCTGACATAATCAGCAGATAGTACGAACCCGACCAAACCATGCTATTCCCAAAAAAACTACTAGAGCCAAGACCATAGTTGATTCGCATTAAATACTCAGAAGTCGTGCGATATGCTGGAATAAAATGCTTTAGCTGAATCTTCGGGTCATACCATAAGGGAGCCTGAGCGGATAGTCTCAGCGCTATCTCTACATCTCCCCCAGAAATCAGCTTCTTGCCAACCCGATCTTCTAACAGGGCTTTATCAAGCCACTTCGTTTTCGCTAGGACTGCTCGGTTAATTACCATTCCTGCGCCTACTAAGCACGAGACCGGCTGAGTAAAGTCGCCGTGGTCTTGCTTCGCAAATGAATAAGCAAAATTTAAGATCCAGGGTTCTGGAGGCTTTTCCCACAATAGGTCAACCTTCCCACCGAATGCGCCACAGTCAGGATGGGTTACAGCAAAGTTAGCCGCGTTTTCTACCCAGTCTTTTGCTAAAAAGCAGTCGTCATCTATGAAGGCAAGCCAGTCTCCAGATGTATGCTGAACACCACATTGACGGGCAGGTGTAAGTCCTTGTGTAGTCTCGCGAACTATACTCAAGTGCGGCACAAGATCTAATTTCTGATACTTTTCGAAAACTTCGTCTGTATTATCACTGCAGTTGTTGTTAATGATGATTACACGCCAATCAATCCAGTCAGGTACGACCTGTTGGGTAATTGCCATCAGCGTCCGATCTAACAAGCTAGCGTTGTTGTATGTGCAGATAATCAGGTCTATCGTCAGAAGCTTATTCATAGCTTGGTAGCTAACCTCGCAGGCTGTGAAAGTTTGTGCCAGTTGTTCATCTATCTTTCAAAAAACTTACATCCTAATTGGGCTGGATTGAGAATACTGAGTACGGATTTTTTCGATGCGTCTGAGCGATCGCGGATATTCGCCACATAATCCCACCACACCTCCCCAAAGTTCTGACAAGGCCATGCGAGGCGATAAAACACTCTGGTTGCCGAAGCTCTGCAGCAGCTCCCAAGCTTGATATCTAAACCACCAAGCAATCAGCTCAAAGATCTGCCGTCGGTAAGCAGGGTCATGGTGAAATGATTTAACGGTAAAGGCCATAAATCCCAACCCCCATGTCCAGTATTGGTGCTGCAATTGCTCCATCGTCTGACGGTGCTGATGATAGATAAGATAGGTAGGCTCGTAAACCAGAGAATAGCCTGCTCGAATCACACGGTAGAAGATATCGAGATCTCCCCCGCCAGGTAAGGGCTTTCCAGTATCTAAGGCTTCGTCAAAGCCACCTATTTCCAATAAGATACGGCGCTGAAAGGTCATATTACA
This sequence comes from Leptolyngbya sp. BC1307, assembly GCF_002286735.1. Lineage (GTDB taxonomy): Bacteria > Cyanobacteriota > Cyanobacteriia > Phormidesmidales > Phormidesmidaceae > Phormidesmis. The sequence goes on along the minus strand of NZ_NRTA01000056.1, from coordinate 11,486 downwards.
TCCCGCTCCAAAAATGCCAGCACCGCAGGGATAGCATGGATTTCCTGGCAAAGACTGTCCGTAGCGAATTTTCTCAAAGCCGCGCCGAAAGCCGCCACGACGCTCAAAGACAATCTGCGCTTCTGTCTCCAGCTCGTAGGGCAGCACTAAACCAGTGAAGGCAGCAGCATCAGGATTTTCGGCCCGAGCTTCTTGTAAACCCTTCAGCCAGCAACGGTCTACAACAACGTCGTCATCTAAAAAGGCAAGCAACTCTCCGGTAGCTGCGTGCAGAGCATGATTACGGGCAAAGTCTAGGCCCGGCTTCGGTTCGCAAGTATAGCTGACGGTAGGCATTAAATCGACTAGGTGCCGAGTGCGCTCATCTGAGGGGGCGTTATCGACGACCAGGATTTCGAACTTGACAGGCTGCTCGGGATCGGGGCGCTGTAAAGCTAATAACGATGTCAGGCAGCGTTTGACGTTATCAGGGCGATCTTTAGTACAGATAGCGACTGTCAGCGTTGGGAAAGCATCCGCAGAGACTGAAATAGTCAACTCTTGGTGAATCTTTTCCTCCAGAAGCTTAGCGCCTATCTGCTGGCTTAAAAGGTCTCCTAGTGCTGCTCCAGAGAGTGGCTGATCAGGCTGCATAGAATGCAGAATAAAACCAATGGGGCGATCGCCATAGCGCAAAACCAAGGCTAGTCCCGTATCACGCTCGTCTGTCGTCAAATCTGGTAGCGGTTCGCTGAGTTCTATATTAAGAATTGGGTAGCGCATGGCGGTACTGCAATTGGTAGAGTTGGTTGAATAAGCCTTTATGTGAGAGCAGCTGCGAGAGCGTTCCTTGTTCTACAATTTCTCCTTTGTCCAACACGACAATTTTATCGGCCTGCTCGATAGTAGAGAGCCGATGGGCAATAACGATGACGGTGCGATCACGGCTAAATTTCTCTAGAGCTGCTTGAATCAAATGCTCCGATAAGGTATCTAATGCATTCGTCGCTTCGTCTAAAATGAGAATATCAGGATCGCGTACAATCGCCCTAGCCAGTGCTATGCGCTGGCGTTGTCCGCCGGAAAGACGAAAACCGCGATCGCCCACAGGCGTATCGTAACCCAAAGGGAGATCGGCAATAAACTCATGGGCATGCGCTTGTTTTGCTGCAGTCAAAATATCTTGGTCGCTAGCCTCTAATCGGCCATAGGCAATGTTTTCACGAATAGTTGTGCTAAAGATATGGATGTCTTGATTGACAATCGCAATGCGTGATCGCCAATCCCGTAAATCCAAACTATTCAAGCTATATCCATCAACACAAATTTCGCCTGCCGTCACGTCATAAAATCGGCAGATCAAGTTGATGAGCGTAGACTTTCCAGCGCCTGACGGACCGACTAAGGCCGTTGTTTTTCCAGACAGGATCTGTAGAGATAAGTTCCGCAGGGCAGGCGAGTTGCTTGCACCGTAACGAAAGCCGACGCGATCAAAAGTGATACTCTGCTGAAGTCTGTCAAACGGTCGGTAGCCAAGCGCCGGATAAGGCTTGTCCTGAGTCTCTATAAATCCCATTACTGTGTCAATGGCTCCTTCTGCTGCCAGCAGTTTTAGTCGATAGAGATCTATTAGCTTGATCTGAGGCTGCAGGCGGTAAAGCATAAACATAAATGTCAAGATCGCGGACAGCGTTGAGGGATCGCGGAGTAGCGAAAAGACCAAGACACCAACCACTAAAAATGTCGATAGCCCCTCATGCAGCGGATCGACCATACTGTACAGAAGTTCTATTCGCCAGAATATATCCTTGACCTTTTCAGAGACCTGGTCAAAGCGCGTTTGCTCGTAGCCTTCACGACTAAAAGATCGAATGGTTCGCATTCCCATCAGCCCTTCACACATGAGCACGGCCAGCTCGGAGTTTGTTTTTACCGCCTGCTGTCCAAGCACTTTAGCCTGCCGGGTCAATCGCCGTCCGAGGGCTGAGATTAGTAGCGTGACTAGCCCGACCACGGTTGTCAAACGCCACGACAGCAAAAAGAGAATCAGCGCAAACACAACCAACGTACATGCGCTGATGACGATGTTGACGAGCATTTCTAAAGCACTGCTTACCTGCCAGCTCTCAGTCGCCAGGATATTGAGCAGCGCACCAGAGTCTTTTGTCTCTATATACGTATAATGAATATTAAGAATTTGGCTGAAAATTTTAGAGCGTAGCTGATGCCCTACTCGCTGGCTGAACCAGCTAAACAGGGCTTTATTTATGTAAGCCAACACATTTTTGAGTAAGATGGCTATCGTTATCGCCACTGAGATAATGATTAGGCGATGATCTGCTGAAAACTCCTGCAAGGGCCGTTCGAGAAAGCCTACCCAGCCCTGCGGTTGAGTAGTTTTAAACGACTCTAGCTCTAAGCTCTGAAGGAGGGGAATCATCAAACTAATGCCAATGCCCTCAGACAGCGAAGCTAAAATTCCTAGGCCGACAGTCGTCAACGCTATCCACCGGTAGTCCTCAGTTAAAGGCCAAAGCCTTTGTGCCACTTGCATTTCTCTTCTCATGGCTTTTCTCCTGTCGTCAAAGCCGATAGCGCGTTGCCCGGATGATTGGTTGATACTCGCGTGAGAGACGCAATCAACCAGTGGAAGGCTTTCCCTACGGTAATCATCAGGTGCAGTGTTAACGGAGGGGCTTTAAACGGAGCGATTACACTCAGTTGCAGCTCAGAGGGTGCAACATCTGTGTTTGAGGGCAGGGGTAAGGATGGAGAGGGCACCGCAGGGCGCTGAGTCGCTAGCCCCCACAAGCTGCTCAGCAAAAGGCGATAAAACCCAGGTCTTATAAAGGAGATAAAGGCTTCTGTCCTCACAGCTCTCTTGAGCCAGAATAGGGTAGTTCTGTGATGCCGATGCCGATTGCTTTGGTGGGCAAAGTAAGCATATAGGTTACTGGCCGATAGCCTGAATAAATACGGCAAGATATCTGGATATTGCTGCTGAATAGACGACATAATCAGAGCATGAGATCTTGCCATCGCCTGGTAATCGCACGACATGCTGTTGCTGACTTTACGATAGCCAATCAAAAACTTACACGCGACATCAAACTGATAGTGCTCAGCAATTCGCAGGTAAAGATCCCAGTCTTCGCATCCTTGAGCTTGTTGGGCTCTAAAGCTTGGACTATAGCTGCCAACCTGTTCCAAGCAGCTACGGCGCATCATTGTCGCACTCGCGTTGCCAATAAAGTTGTGACCAATCAGCGTTGTGTAGACATCTCCTGAGATTTCGGCAGCTCGGAATCCGCCTGTCAGCTGATTTTCCTCATCGATATCAACAGACCAAGAATATACTAAGCCTACATTTGGACCGGCCCTTTGCATGGTCTGTACTTGCTCCGCAATATTGTCAGCGTACCAGATATCATCAGCATCCACGGGCGCGATGAATTCTCCCTGGGCTGACTTAATCGCCAGGTTTCGGGCGGCAGCAACACCTGCGTTAGGCTGTTGCAATAGGCGAATGCGGCTGTCTTGCTGCGAAAACTGACGTACGATTTCTACGGTGCGATCGCTAGAGCCATCATCTACTACCAATATTTCTAAACGCCGATAGGTCTGTGCTATCACCGAAGCCAGCGTCTTAGCAATAAAAGTTTCCGCATTGTAAGCAGGAATAATGACCGAAACCAAGGGAAATGTATCGGCCTCTGCAGGCGGCAAAGCGTTTTGAGATATTAGCGGGCCATCAGACATCGGGGAAAGATCTGCTGTGCCATGCCGCCGCTGATGCCACTGCCAGGCATGAGCCACAATATCTTTCAAATCAGGATACTGAGGTGCCCATCCCAGATACTGAGATGCTTTTTCGCTGCTGCCGATCAAAACCGCCGGATCTCCTACTCGCCGGGCCTCTTCAACTACTTTAATCGGTCGGTTGGTGACTGCTTCAGCCGTCTCAATCAGCTGCCTGACAGAAACTCCATTGCCGTTACTCAGATTAAAAATTTGGCTATCTGCGCCTGCTAATAGATACTCTAAACCCAGGATGTGAGCGCGGGCGAGATCGCTCACGTGCAGGTAGTCGCGAACGCAAGTCCCGTCAGCGGTGGGATAGTCTGTACCCAAAATTGAAATAGCCGTTCGCTGACCTGAGGCCGCCTGGAGCACGAGTGGGATCAGGTGGGTCTCTGGGGTGTGATCTTCTCCGAGCTGGCCCGATGGATCGGCTCCTGCTGCGTTGAAATAGCGGAAAATGACTGATTTCATTCCATAGGCAGTATCAAAGTCAGCCAACAGTTGCTCAACCATTAGCTTACTTCTACCGTAAGGATTGATCGGTCGCTGAGGATGGGTCTCGGTAATGGGCAACGTTTCGGGAACGCCGTAGGTGGCACAGGTTGAGGAGAACACCAGCTTAGTGACTGAGGCGGCTTTCATCGCCATCAGCAAGCTTAAAGTGCCAGCAACGTTATTCTCATAGTATTTAGCTGGATGCTCGACTGATTCGCCTACATAGCCATAGGCCGCAAAGTGAATAACGGCGGCGATCTCGTAAGTCGAAAAGACCTCCGTGAGGAAGGCGCGATCGCTAATATCACCAACCAGCAATTCAGCTTTTAGAACTTGCTCAACAATGTCTCGGTGCCCGTAGACCAGGTTATCTAGAACGATAACTCGATAGCCGTCAGACTGTAGGGCTTTCACCGTATGAGAGCCAATGTAACCAGCTCCCCCAGTTACCAATATTGTTGGCTTAGTTACATCACCTGCATAGTGTGCCATAGAGTCTTAAGCGAGATGATAGTAGTTAATTTTCAAATAAATTGAATTACTGTGAGTTAATGTACCCCGTTTTCAGTAAATAAGCGCTTTTTTAGCTAAATTTACCTATCCTACAGATCCGCGCTAGGTTTACTATCATTTCCGGTAGTAGGTCAATGCATCCGGAAATATAGACGGATTAGTAGCAGCTTTGTTGCACGGATAGCTCAATGGGCAGCTGCAAAGAGCATAGCGACTACGTTACCTCTGCCCTGAGAAAGACGCTGGCACTGTGTCAGCCGTTCAGGATGGAGGCCATGCCTTTCACAATTGCCTCTGGCGACTATTAGAAAATTCTATGGAATCAAAGCCTGCTTCTGAAAAATCAACGGCGATGTTGGAGCAAATTGCTCAGCAGGTATTTGGCTATGTAGGGCTGCGGCCCGGTCAGCAGCAGGTGCTTGAGGCTGTATTAGGCGATCGCGATACGCTAGCAGTCATGCCCACCGGCTCTGGCAAATCAGCTATCTATCAAATCGCCGCCCTGCGAATTAAGGGCATTACCCTCGTCATCTCGCCCTTGATTGCCTTGCAGCAAGACCAGGTAGATTCAATTTTGGCGCAGGACACTGTCAAGGCCGCCGTTCTCAATTCCACGCTGACCAAAACAGAGCGCGAAGCCGTTTTCGAGCAAATTGAGAGTGAATCGTTAGAATTTGTCTTTTTAGCGCCTGAGCAATTTAGCAATGAAGAGACCCTGGAGAGAATTAAAGCCATCCAGCCGTCGCTATTTGTCGTAGACGAGGCGCACTGAGTGAGTGAGTGGGGTCACGACTTTCGACCCGATTATCTACAGTTAGGTGGTGTCATCAAGGCACGGGGCCATCCGGTTGTTTTGGCACTGACGGCTACCGCCTCACCTTTAGTCCGGTAAGAAATTATTGAACGCTTAGGCATGAGCGATCCGGTCGAAATTGTTCAAGGGTTTGACCGGCCCAATATTTACTTGAGTGTTCATCAGTTTCATGAAGAGAGCGAGAAAATGCGGCAGATGCTAAAGGCCATCACTAAGGCAGAGCCGCCGGGCATTGTCTACGCAGCGACCCGCAAGGCAACCGAAGAGATTGCTGAAAAGCTGCGATCGCAAAACATCCAGGCGGCGGCCTACCATGCAGGAATGAGTGTGGGCGATCACAACGAAGTTCAAGACCAGTTCATAGCCGATAAAGTTGACGTGATCGTCGCGACCACAGCCTTCGGCATGGGCATCGACAAACCCAATGTGAGATTTGTCTATCACTGCCATATTCCTGGCTCTGTAGACGCTTACTATCAAGCAATTGGTAGGGCCGCTCGCGATGGAGAACCCGCCGCTGCCAAACTGTTTTATTGGCCAGACGATATGAAGCTACAGCGCTTTTTCTCTAGCGGCGGACAGGTAGATGAAGAGACGCTTTCAGACCTGGCCGCGCTATTGGAAAACGTCCCTACTCTACCTACAGAAGATCAGCTGCGCTAGAACATCTCAACCTCTCTCAATCTAAGCTTTCTACCGCCTTAGATGGGCTAGCTACTGCCGGGCTGATTGAGCGCGGGTCAAATGGCGAAATCTGCGCAGTCAACGTAGACGCCAATTTGGATGACACGGTTGACCAGGCACTGACGCAGCAAACCCGGCGAAAACAGTTTGATCAGTCTCGCTTACATATGGTTCGGGACTACGCCGAGACGACAGCCTGCCGCCGTGAATATATTCTGAGCTATTTCGGCGAGATTTTCACCGCGCCCTGCGGTAGCTGTGACAACTGCGAGAACAGAGAAAGCGACGACATTGACTATCTCGAACCCTTTCCTATCGGTAGCGAAGTTATTCACACCAGCTTTGGGAAAGGGCAAGTCATGCGTTATGAAAGCGACAAAGTCAATATTTTGTTCGAAACGGTGGGCTATAAAACCTTTGTGACTGAGATGATCGCCCACTCAGTCAGATGCTTAGACTGACAGAGTGGGCAGTTATCAGGACTCCTTGAGCGTTCCTTGTTGCGATCGCGCCCCGCTATCCCCACTAGCGCCTCTCCCGTTGTTTTGCTTCATCGCCTCAGGCACATCTTTTAGCAGCAAAGTATAAATCTCTGTGGGCATCTCAATATCCTGAGTTTGCAGGGCTTCTTTCACCCTTTGAGCCACAAGCGAAGTCGTCTCTAGAAAAGCAGCTCGGTGAGAATCGACCCAGAACCGAACTTCTAAATTGACAGTGCTAGCGGCTAGCTCATTGACTAGCACTTCAGGCACCGGCTCTGGCTGCACCGGGTCGAGGGCAGCGATCGCCTCGATAATTACCTGGCGAGCTTGAAGAATGTCAGCCTCGTAGTCAATGCCGACCATTACCGAACTCCGCAGATACTTAGCCGCCGTATTATTTGTAATGCTGGCCTGAAATACTTCCTGATTGGGGATATACACCATCCGGCCATCGTAAGTCTTCAGCGTCGTCGAGCGCAGCTGTACCTGAGTGATCGTGCCCTCATAGCCCTCAATCACCACCTGATCACCAATGTGAAAGGGTCTGGCCGACAGTAAAATCACCCCCGAAATGTAGTTACTCAACACATCTTTTAAGCTGAAACCAATGGCCACACTGGTCAGCCCTAGCGCCCCTAGCATAGTCGCAAAGTCAATTCCCCAGACACCCAGTGCCACCACTGTCCCAGCCACCCAGACACCGCCATAGCCGAGCCGCCCGACGAGCACCTCAGTACCATGGTCGCCTTCTGTCTGCTGCGCCCACCGAAAAGCGCTGTAGCGAACCCCCTTAGCAATCAACCAGGTTACCAGCACCACAATCAGCACGCCAATCAGCGCTGGAATGCTATCGACGGCATTCCTGCCAAGCTGACGCACGGTACCGTTCAGCCGCTGCACCACATCAATCGCCACAGGCGGCTTTTCAAAACTCTGGTCAAGTCGGTCGGCCCAGTTTTCAGCGAGGGTTTCTAGCGGTAGACCAAAATCCTCTGCATCTTGCGCTGTCACCGTCATCAGCACCCGGTTGTTAGCCTGCACATTGATTAGATTTTGGTTGGCAAGGGGCGCAGTCGTTACTGTAACTTCACCGTCAGTTCGCTCTAGCAAGCTGGCAATTCGGCGGTTGATGATGGCCGCCCGCTCACTGGCAGGCAGATCATTTAGGCTGCCCACCTGAAAGACAGTCTGACCTCGCACGATCACATCGGCAAAGTAGAGGCCGTCACCGGGCGCTGCTACCGCCTCTTCTGCCGGTTCAGCGCTAGTCTGCGGTGGCAGCATATCTACGGCAGCCTCCTGCCCCACAGCGGGTGCTATCAGCAAAAGAGTGGCTACTAAGACGGTGGCGCAGATAGCTCCGAAGCGACGCTTTTTCATCTTTACGTTCAATCTTTACGTTCATAAGAGGTGCTGCCTCGTTATAGAGCGACACCCGTCAGTATGGTTTACCTCTTTTGAAGGAAAGTTCCAATGCTCTATTGCAGCTTAGCGAGTGATCACCCTAAAACTATAGCCCTATAGACAGAGCAAAATCGTTTCCTGAATGTGCATAAATAGTGGGATGTTCATATGGGCTGTAGGTGACGCGATCGCCTCACTTTAGTCGGCCTCATTCTACAGATGCTGTAGAACAAACAGAAAGGCAAATCGCTCATCAGGCCTCTAAAATTACCAATAGGGAAATAGAGTCGTACTAACCGAACATATAGCTAGGAGAACCCTAACCCGGTTGGGTTTTCCCGTTATTTCAGGACGGTCTCTACACTCGAATAATTCAGATAGCTCTGGCACGCTTAAAGGGTAAATAAGAAAGGAAACGAAGACTATGAACAAACTCCTTCGCTATGGACTCGGCATTGTACTGCCCCCGGTTGGCGTGTTCCTGACCTATGGTATCAGTCCGGCATTCTTCATCAATCTGCCTCTCACTCTTTTGGGATGGTTGCCTGGCAGTATTCACGCCGTATGGGCGATCGCCAAGCACTATGAGAACTCGCAGATGACTCAGGACTCTGTTTGAATCAGCGCTACCTGAGCTGCTAGTACTCACGCGATCGCTTTCAAGTAAACCCTTTAAAAAGAAGAGAAAAACATATGTTAGGATTTTTCGTCACAACCCTCGTTACCGCCTTGAGCCTTTTAGTCGTTGACCTTGCCGTTCCGGGTGTAGGCATTGCTACTTTCCCAGCAGCACTAGCCGCAGGCGTGTCTCTCGGTCTTGTCAACGGCTCTATTAAGCCAGTTGTGAAGCTGCTGTCGCTGCCAATTAACTTCCTCACGCTAGGCGGCTTCTCTCTGGTTGTCAACGGCCTTTGCTTTTGGCTGGCCTCTCTGTTTGTCCCTGGCTTTGTCGTCCACGGATTGCTAGGCTTCATTCTTGGCCCCGTGGTGCTGTCTTTTGTCGGTACGTTTTTGATGAACTACTTTACCAAAAACGAGTTGGATCAAAAGCTCGCTGGTGTTGGCAGCAAGTTTAACCTGAATCAGGCGGAAGGCGAAAGCATTCAACCCGCTGCCGAGAAAGATGCTATAGAAGCGACCAAAGCCTCCTAGTATTTTAGGTATCAAACAGATTTGAGACAGCTTTCTACCCAGTAACCTCCCCTGCATTTTCTAGCGGTGGAGGTTATTTTGTTGAGAACGTCGAGGTCAGACGATTTCCTTCAGCCTATAATAGACCTCTTGCATAATTACTTTTGTGATATGCTAACGGGTTTTAAATAAAAGGGCCTTTGCCTGCACTGTTTGGATGGCCCTAGTTAAAGGGCAGATATTAAAGGAATTCGGCAAAACCTTTAATAATACCATTAAATCTATTATGCAAGAGGTCTAATGTTAGTAGAGCTAGTCAATGGCTAGGCAGTTATTAGCCCTTCTGTGACTAAACTGATGGCGTACCCGCTGCAAGAGCGATACATCAATTTGCTGACCGATTTTGGCTTCAAGCGCGTTTTCGGATCGGAGCCTAATAAGCAGCTCTTGATTGACTTCCTCAACACGCTGCTGCCCGAACGCCACAGAATCCAGAAGCTGTCCTACAAAAGCACCGAGAACCTGGGCAACACACCAATCGACCGCAAAGCCATCTTCGACATCTATTGCCAAGGTGAGAATGGGGAACGCTTCATCGTTGAAATCCAAAAGGCGAAACAGAACTTCTTCAAGGACAGAAGCGTTTTCTATGCTAGCTTCCCGATCCAGGAGCAGTCGCTGCGGGAGGAATGGAACTTCCAGCTCGCGCCGGTCTATTCGATAGGCATACTCGACTTCATTTTCGACGACCATCAGCATGAAGCCACCCTGATTCATACCGTCGAATTGAAGAACCAGCACTGCGACGTTTTTTACGACAAACTGAAGTTTATCTACGTCGAGCTGCCTAAGTTCAAGAAGACGCTTGACCAGCTAGAAACTCACCAGGACAAGTGGCTGTATCTGCTCAGACACCTACCAGAACTAGACGACCAGCCTCGCCCTTTCCAGGATGCTGTTTTCCTGCAGCTCTTTGAGATTGCAGAGATCTCGAACTTCTCGCCCAGAGAGCAGGAAAGCTATCAGAGCAGCTTGAAGTACTATCGCGACCTCAATAACGTCATTGACACTTCCAGACAAGAAGGAATTGAGGAGGGTCGGCAAGCAGAAAAGATGGCGATCGCTCTTGCCCTCCTAAGCAAGCTGCCCAACGAAACGATTAGTCAAACTACCGGTCTACCCATCACTGAGATAGAGCGACTCCGAAATGGCGATGAATAGGTAGGCGATCGGCAATAGCTCAATAACCGCTGGTAGAAGGCAAGCTTGTTTTAGCTTGCAACAAAACAAGCCGACTCAGCAGGCAGGGCCTGAGCCGTTGCCTGAGCCGCTCTTTGTCTAATGACATCAGGCAACAAGGGAACAGTGTCATCGTGTTTGAGCCTGGAGGTCAAATATTGCCAGAACGAAAAGCCCAGCTTGCGACAGGTTTTTTTGAGGCCGACAAAGGTGTCACGCGCCTGCCTGCCCAAGTCATGGCGAGTGGTGCCACTAATCTTACGACGAGTGACCATCTCGCGAATATCAGATTCAGCGGCATTGGTATGCAAAGGCAGCGCTGGCATCTCCAGGACGCGCAGGAGTTCTGCCTTGTGGTTGGTAAACTGCTTGAGCACCGCGTTTAAGGGCGCATTGTCCTCGAAGGTCTGTGCAAAGATGGCATCAAAGCCTCGGTTGAATGCAGGTATATCGTCAGCAGAGGGGTCTTGGCGATAAAACTTCAAGGCTTGGTAGTAGGCCCACAGCTGATAGCGCAGGGCTTCAATTTCGTTGAGCTGCGCAGGGGTTTCGCCGCTCAATTTGCGCAGGGTACGTTCCATATGTATCCAGCACAGGGCATGGACGAACAAGACAAACTGCGGCGCACCATCACTGAGGATAATCAACTCAGGTGACACCCCATGGCTAATCACACTGCCGAGCAAAGCCGCTTCGGTGACCAACCTAACCGCGAGCGGGGTGACGATATCAAGGCGCTCTAAATAAGCTGCCCATGCCGATTCACCCTGACAAATCACCTGCTCAGAAAAGCTCAGTTTCTCTAAATGGCGAGACGCTAGCCCATGAGCGCTCAGGTAGGCTTGGGCATATTCGTTGAGCACATAGTCCTCAAACGGATGACGCAGGAGCTTGAGATAGTTTTGCCGGGACTTGTGCTCACTACTGCGAAAATAGGCAAATAG
>NZ_NRTA01000055.1 GCF_002286735.1 Leptolyngbya sp. BC1307 | reverse complement strand
TACAACCAGCTGACGGAGTTACCGGCAGACATCGGGCAGTTGAGCAGCCTGCAAACGCTCGACCTCAGTTACAACCAGCTGACGGAGTTACCGGCAGACATCGGGCAGTTGAGCAGCCTGCAAACGCTCGACCTCAGTTCCAACCAGCTCAGCAGCCTACCAAAGTGGTCTAGAGCCTTAGAAAACTTAGAAACACTTGATTTACGAGGTAACCCGCTGCCTATCCCACCGGAGATCTTAGGGCCAAAAGAAAGCTATGCGGATCCTAACTCTGCACTCGAAACGCTGGGATTTTATTTCTCGCTTAAAGCGGAAGAGGGCTCCGTTCCTCTTTACGAAGCTAAAGTTATCCTGGTAGGAGAGGGTGGTGCAGGTAAGACTTCTCTTGCTGGGAAGATTAATGACGAAACCTACGAGTTAGCAGAAGATGAACCCTCTACCGAAGGTGTTGATGTCATTCGTTGGGACTTTGAGCTTTCCAACGGCACCCCCTTCCGCGCTAACATCTGGGATTTTGGCGGACAAGAGATTTATCACGCCACCCACCAGTTTTTTCTGACCAAACGCTCTCTATACCTTCTCATTGCCGATACCCGTCCAGAAAACACCGATTTTTACTATTGGCTAAAAATTATTAGACCTCTTGCATAATAGATTTAATGGTATTATTAAAGGTTTTGCCGAATTCCTTTAATATCTGCCCTTTAACTAGGGCCATCCAAACAGTGCAGGCAAAGGCCCTTTTATTTAAAACCCGTTAGCATATCACAAAAGTAATTATGCAAGAGGTCTATTGAACTACTCAGCAATAACAGTCCCGTCCTCATTATTAAAAACGAGAAACAAAACCGTCAGTGCGAAATTGATGAAGGTCTTCTGAGAGGCCAGTTCAAAAGCTTAAAAGACAGCTTCTCTACCAATCTCAAAGACAATCGTGGACTCGATACAGTTAAAGACGCCATCCGCTACCGCATCACCCAGCTCGAACACGTCGGCAAACCCCTTCCCAAAATCTGGGTGCGCGTCCGCTCCGCTCTAGAAAACTACGCCCAAAACTGCAACACCATCACCGTCGAAAAATACTGCGACATCTGCCGTCAAAACGGTTTTACTAACAGGCAGCAGATGCTCTTTCTCAGCAGCTACCTTCATGACCTCGGCGTCTGCCTCCACTTTCAAGACGACAAACTCCTCAAAAATACCGTTATCCTCCGCCCTGACTGGGGCACCACTGCCGTCTACAAAGTTACCGACAGCGACACCGTCCGCAGAAACAAAGGCCGCTTCACCGACGCCGACCTTGCCAAGATCTGGAGCGACAGCCAATACGCCGATCTCCAAGACCAGCTCCTCCAACTGATGATGCGCTTCAAACTCGCCTACGAAATACCTAGCGCTCCCGGCAGCTACATCTCCCCTCAGCTTCTCCCCGTTAGCAAACCCCACTATCCCTGGAACTCTGCCGACAACCTCATCCTCCGCTATCGCTACGACTTCATGCCTAAAGGCATTCTCAGCCGCTTCATCGTAGAAACCCATCAGCTCATAGAACAGCAAGACCACGTTTGGAAAAACGGCGTCGTCTTAGCCGACAAATGGGCTTGCGCCGAAATTATCGAAAATTACCCTAAAAACCAAATTAACGTTCGCATCACCGGCAGCAACAAAAAGCCCCTCCTCGAAAAAGTCCGGTACGAACTCTGGAAAATCCACGAATCTTACGAGCGCTTAGAATACAAAGAGCTAATTCCCTGCAACTGCGCTCGATGCAAAGACAGCACAGAGCCAGAAGCTTATGCCTACGATTTGCTTATGAAATATATTAGTGACCGCCGCTACGACATCGAATGCCGCGAGAGCTACGCAAAAGTAGATATCCGCCGTCTGATTAGCGACTTCCCCGACCAATCCACCCGCAACGACCTCACTCACGGAAAAGTTGAGCAAGACTCATCAGACAGACAATCTAGCAATTATCCGAGTTACACCGACAACAGCACTCACACCACCTACCATCAATACGGCAAAGACGACAACGTAGCTGGCAACAAAATTGAAGGAGACAGCACTAGCACCTAAATCGATCACCAGCCAGACCTCACATAGCCCAATGCCTCCTCAAAGCCGGTAGCGAAGAAGCCCTGGCGCAAATGATCCAACACCCTCTCGCCAAAATCATCGTCAAAGCCATCAAAGAACTGATCGAAGGATAAGGCTTTATCCTAGAGGCAATGCTATTAGTTGAGGTGAGTGACCAGTGCTCAATATTTCCTTGCCAGAAGAAGTACAGCCCTTCTTGCAGAGTCAGGCGATCGCAGCAGGCTACAGATCAACCAGCGAATACGTCTACCACTTAATCATTCTTGAGCAAGAACGCCTAGCTCAGCAGGCTCAAATAGAAGCCCTTTTGATGGAGGGTTTAGAAAGCGGAGAGCCGATTGAAGCCACAGACGAATGGTGGGCTCAAAAACGCTCTCAGCTCATCGACTCAGCCGCATCAGACGGATGAGCAAAAAAATCACAATCCGACCAAGGGCCAGCCAAGATATTGATGAGCACTACGACTTCATTGCTCAGAGAAATTCTGACGCTGCTTTACAGTTTTTTGATGCCGTACGGCTGACAATAGCTCAAATTGCTCGGATGCCAGGTCTCGGAAGCATCTACCGTGTCAGGCAGCAGCGCTTACAGGGAATGCGAAAATGGGCGGTTAAAGGATTCAAGAAATATTTAATTTTCTACCTTGAGCACGACGAATCAATCGAAGTCGTCAGGATTTTATACGCATCTCAGAACATTGAAAGTATTTTGGGCGAGGATAGTGGCGCGTGAATTGGGACTATGATCCAGAGGCGGATGTCCTATATCTGTCTCTGGGTGAACCTCAGCTAGCACTCAGCATCGATGTTGGCGAAGGTCTGATACTGCGTTACAGCGAAGCCCAATCTGCAATCGTCGGCCTTACAGTCATGGGCCTAAAATCGCGATTAGAAACAGCACAGGAAACTACCCCTATGACAAACACCATCAATCAATACGGCCAGGGCGACAACATCGCAGGCGACAAAGTCATGCGCGACAAAATTAAAACCCAAATTAACAACAACCCAGATCTTGCCCAATCTGCCCGCGACATCAAAGCTCTGCTAGACGAACTCTCCGAAGAATACAACCCAGCTACCCCCAAAGGCCAAACCAAAATCAAAGAAAGCGCGATCGCCCAAATCAAACAAAACCCTCAGCTCAAACAGCGCACCCTCAAAGCCCTCAAATCCGCAGGAGAAGAAGCCCTAGAGCAAGCCATTCAGCACCCGGTTGCCAAAGTCGTCGTCGAAGGCATCAAAGGCTTTCTCGAAGGGTAGACCTCACTCAGGCAACCGCCACACCTGCGGGTCAAACTCAGCCAGATTGGCAATCACCTGATCGGCCTCACTGTAAAGCTTCGCCTCCATGTGCGCCGCTGGCACCGCCACCACCGCCATCCCCGCCTGCTTAGCCGCCTTCACCCCCGCTGGCGAATCTTCAAACACCAAACAGCGCTCAGGGTCAGCGCCTAGCCGCTGCGCCGCCACCAAAAAGCTATCTGGGGCAGGCTTACTGCGCTTCACCGCCGGGTCGCTGCCCAGCACAATCGCCTTAAAAATGCTCAGCCACGCCTGATAGTGCTGCGTCTTTAGCTTAAACGTGACATCGGCTGAACTGGTAGCGATCGCCTGCGGCACCCCAAGCTGATAAAACCGCTGCGTCATCTCCACTGCTCCCGGCATCGGCTCGGCCTGCGGCAGCAGATCGTAAATCAGCTGATCGCGCGCCTGCAAATGCGCTTGCGCCGTCAGCGGCAAATCTAACTCAGTCACCAAAATTTGCGCACAGTCCAGCGCCTGACGGCCCATAATCTGGCGGTGCAGCGCCCGGGTAAACGTCTTGCCATAGCGACTGGCAATCATCTCATTTACCCGGCAGTAAATCGGCTCGGTATCTAACAGCAGTCCGTCAAAGTCGTAGATCAGATGAGTGATTTTAGGCATGACCAAGAGGGCTGACTATTTCGCCTATCACTATCTCATGCGTCACCCACCCCCGACTAGAAAGAAAGCCTAGAAAGAAAACTGAAGACCCCCCGCAACAATGAGGCTATCGCTATCGCTGAGCACATCTTCTAAGCGCAAATACACGCCCGGCCCCTGCGCCCGGCCCGTCCCGACCCGCTGAATCAGGCGATCGCCCGCCTCATCGAGCGCAAACTGATTCACCGGCACCTCTACCGACTTATCATTGGCACCGGTCAACAAGGCCATCACCTGATCACCCGACGCATCTACGACAGACTCTGTCTGGTAAACCGCCACCACATTACCCGCCGAATCATACTGATAGGCATCGCGCCGCACCTCGCCAAACGGGTGAAACACCACCTCAGCCCGCAGACCCGTCTCATTACCGCTGCCGCGACCAAACACCGTATCTCGGGTAAATAGCTCCGCTCGCACCGTATTCGCCGCCGCCGTCCAGGGCGTATTGCCAAAGTTATACACCCCGCCCAGCGTTAGCTCACCCCGCACTGGCGAAAAGTTAGGATAGCTGTCACTCTCTACGGTGGTGCCCTCTTGATCCATTGCGATCAGATCAGCCTCTGTCTGCTCAATGAACTCGTCGGTGAAAGTGCCCAAGAAAACCTCGTCTCCTCGCCGAATGCTGGTGGTTGGTGTCAGTGCGCGGCTAGACGTACCGGTTGAAACCGTTGATAGTGGCTGAAAGGCGACATCGTTGAGTTCACCGTCGCTGTTGATATTAAAGGTGGCTCTGCCCGTCGTTTGCGAAGTCTCAGTGGTCTCTATGCCGGTCGTATTCACCTGCACCAGCGGCGTAGAAAAAGTATTCACCGTCCGGGTCACCAGCAGGCCCGCGACCACCTGCTCTGTGGTAGTCGCGGTGCGGCGAATCGTATCTCGCTGGTTGCCAATGCCCCCGGTGAGCGCACTGCCCACATAGAGGCCGCCCGCCCGAGTGACACGCGCATAGCCCAACTGACCCACTGCGCCTGCGATGATCTCTTGCGGCAAGAGGATGTTGCCAACTCGCGCATCGACTTCAGCCGGCCGGTTAACGTCTACTGTGGGAATGGGATCGCCTCCAGGGACCTGCTCATAGACCCCCTGAACACCGCTAAACTGCGCCGTAGCCGCGTTAGTCTCCGGCAGCGTATCTTCTACGGCATAGACCTCCGCCATCTCTTGAACAAAGTTTTGCAGCTGTCGGTCAGCCGAAATGATCGTAAAGTTGCCATCCGTAATGCGATGGCCGCTGGCCCCTCGGGTCACGTCGTAAGTCTGGCCAATTTGCAGCGCTTGACCGGCCTGCTGAGGCACCAGCGCATAAATCACCCGATCTACTTCACCGGCTGCCAGCGAAATTGGCTCCTGAGTATAGCCATTTTTCGTCCACTGAGGCACAAAGCTCAGTGTCCCGTCTGGGCGCTCAAGCAGCAGCCCACCGACGTTGTCGGTATAGGCCGCATCACCTGCACCCACCGCCTGAGGATCAGCCGGCTCAATTACCACGGCTTGACTCTCAGGTAGGTCAATCACCCCATTCACCGGCAGCAGCGGGTCTCCCTGCACAGTTTGGGTTGGCGTCGAAGGCACATAGCCCACCCAGCGCCGATTGTTAAACAGGCCCGCCGGCTCTACCAGCAGCGGCCCATCCGGATCGGGCGTGACGAGGGCATTGCCCAATACATCTGTCGCCAGCCGATGAGTGGAATTAAAAAACTGCGTAATTCCGGCTGTCGCGGTGAGCCCGGCCTCATTGTCTCCGACTGTGGGGTTAAAGGTGATATTGCCGGTGAGTAGCGTGGGCGGGGCGCTAGGGTTGCGGTTTAGCGGCGAAAGCTGGCCGGTCGCCCCTAAGCCATCGCTGCCAATGCGGATCTGCCCGGCACTGGTGTAGCGGTTGTACACGAGCTGCTCATCATCGTCTGTGCGAACCCCGGTCGCATGACCAATACGGGTTGATACTGCCGTATCGGGTAGCTCCACGCTGCCCCGGATCGTCTCTTCTTCTACCACCGTAACCGTCTGCTCGAAGCCTTCGACCTCGTCAGTCTCAATGATTTCTTCCTGCCGGATCTCCGGATCTAGCGGAATTTCTTCTACTTGAGTAGTCACGGTGATATTGGTGTCATCTCGCAAGGCCAGCACCTGCCCGCGCCCGCCCGGTAGCCGCACATAGTCACCATCGTCAAAGTCGAGATCGCCGCCGTCGGGCAAGTCTTCAACAATAAAGTCGCCCCCCTGCGTAAAGTAAATGCCCGACTCTGTGGGGTCAGCACCATTGCCTCTCAAGTTGAGCACGCGCAGCTCTACCATGTCATTTGCGCCATAGACGGCCGTTATGCCAGCTGCTGACGGTAGCAGCGTATCACCAGGCCCCCGGGTGGTATCGTCTCCCCGAACAAAAACGGTATCTCGACTTTTGACTTGCCCCTCAGGACCAAACACCGTGACTCGAATGCCTTCCCCAAAGCTATGGTTTCCACTGCTATAGCGCAGGTCAAACCGGCTGGTTAGCTGCAGCGTTTCGTCTTGTAGGGTGTAGCGGCTGACTTCAGTATCTGTCGATAGGGCGTCATTTAAGGCTCGGTTGATGTAAGGGACATCAGGGCTGATTTCAATGCTATTGGGCGCTAGCTTGCCCGCCTCTACCGGTAGAGGCTGCCGTTCGCGGGTCTCTAATGGCAGCTCAGAAGGCAGGGGAATATTGGATTGGTTGGTGAGCGGCCCGGTTTGAATATTAAAAGAGTTGCTGTCTACCCGGACTGAGCCGTCTGGGTTGCGGGTAGTGCCGACATCGGGGGCCATTTGGGCGATCGCCTTAGGAGCCGCCATCAAGCCAGCGCTGCCAGTGACGAGCAATAGCGCTATCAGCCTACCGGTTAAAACGCGATCGCCAAACAAACAGGTGAACTTATAGAAAGATTCAGTGGCTAACGGGAACTTAGTGAAAGGCATTAGGTTAAAGGCAGACTTTGCCGTGACGATTTTTAGGGGGTATCGCCGAGGAAGCTATAAATGAAAATCAGCTCAGCGATATCACTTAGATTCTTCAACGGTAACAATCTGCTTCCTGCAAAAAAAATCCGTAATCTTACTTGATAATATAGCTATAAGCCTCTTAAAGTCAACGAAATCAGTCTGTTCGCGTAAAATAACAGGCGTAAAAATACTCTATAACTTCACATTGTTGAACTTTCAATGTAGCAATTAAATCAACAAAACTCGGTATATCCCTGAGGCACAGGTAATCTCAGTATTCTTGAAGCAATGGTGAATCTTTGGGGCGGCTGTATTTAGATTGAAAGAACAACGACGAAAATCAATAGATGTCCATTTTTGCAACCGCCCTTAGACCGAATCTCATAGCGAGGTTAGAAAGAAAACTGGATGCCGCCTGCAACTATCAGACTCTCACTGTCGCTGAGCACGTCTTCTAAGCGCAGGTAAATGCCCGGCCCCTGCGCCCGCCCGGTGCCCACTTGCTGAGCCAGGCGATCGCCCGCCTCATCTATTACAAACTGATTCACCGGCACCTCTACCGTCGTGCCATTTTCGCTGGTCACGGTTTCTACCTGATGCTGACCAGTTGCATCGACAACCGGCACAGTTTGGTAGACTGCTACTGCATTGCCCGCAGCGTCGTACTGATAGGCATCGCGCCGCACCTCCCCAAACGGGTGAAACACAGCTTCTGCCCGAACGCCCGTTTCAGTCCCACTGCCGCGACCGAATACAGTGTCTCTGATAAATAGCTCAGCTCGTACTGTATTCGCGGCGGCTGTCCAGGGCGTATTGCCAAAGTTCAGCACGCCCCCCAGCGCGAGTTCACCTTGAACGGGTGAGAAATTAGGCTGGCTTTTCTCGGTTTCGGTAGTGGTCGTTTGATCCATACCGAGCACGCTGACATCGAGCAGTTCTACGCTTTCTTCAGTCACAGAGCTGACTAGCTGCTCTTCACCGCGCTGCAGGCGGCTGGCCCGGTCTACTTCCTGCTGAGAAACCACCGTGGGCAAGTCATCACCGGGTAAAAAGCTCACGTCGGTCAGTTCACCCTGACTATTGATATTAAAGAAAGCGGTGCCAGAATTTTTGGTGGTCTCAGTGGTTTGCAGCGAAACGATTTCTTGCTGCACCAGCGGCGTTACAAATGTATCAACGGTGCGCCGGGTTCTGAACTCATCGGCGGCCTGCTCTATAGTCGCGGTGGTGCGTCTGATGCTGTCTTGCTGATTGCCGATACCGCCTGTGAGCGCGGCTCCCAGATAAAAGCCACCGGCCCGGGTTGTTTGCACATAGGCCTGCTGGCCCTGGTCACCGGCAACTATCTCCTGCGGAAAGAGAGCGTTGCCGACCCGCGCATCGGCTGCATCGGCTAGGCTGACATCGATTGTGGGAATGCGATCGCTCCCAACTGCTTCGGCGTAAACCCCCTGAATACCGTTAAACAGTGCGGTGGCCGCATTTTTACCAGCCAGCGTGTCTTCGACCGCGTAAACTTCTGCCTGCTCTTGAACAAAGTTTTGAGGCTGCTGATCGGCGGCGATGACCGTAAAGCCGCCGTCGGTAATTGCATAGCCGCTGGCAGTGCTGCTGACGGCGTAGCGCTGACCAATTTGCAGCGCTTGACCGGGTTGCTGGGGTACCAAAGCATAGATAATTCGCTGCGCTTCGCCCGGTGCGAGGGTAATCTGCGTTTGCGCGTAGCCATTTCCTGTCCACTGAGGCACAAAGCTAATGTCTCCAGTAGTGCTTTCTATCAGCAGGCCGCCTACGTTGTCGGTATAGGCCGCGTCGCCCCGGCCCACTTGCTGCGGATCGGCAGGCTCTATGACCACTGCCTGATTTTCGGGCAATGTGAAGATACCGTTCGCTGAAAATATCTGACTGCCGAGCATCGTGGTCGCTGGCGTCGATGGCACATAGCCCACCCAGCGGCGGTTGTTGAATAGGCCACCGGGCTCTACTAATCTGGGCCCGGTCGGATCTGGGTTTTCGATGGCGTTGCCAAACAGGTCAGTCGCCTGGCGATGCGTTGAGTGCAAAAACTGCGTGAGAGAGAGGCTGGCGGTGAGCCCGGCTTCGTTATTACCCGCGGTTGGGTCAAAGGTAAGGTTGCCAGAGAGTAGCGTCGGCGGTGCCGCCGGGTTGTCAACCAGTGGCGAGAGCTGGCCAGTCACGCCTAGCCCATCGCTGCCAGCTCGAATTTGGCTGGCGGCGGCATAGCGGTTGTATACGAGCTGCTCGCCATTGGCAGTACGCAGGCCGCGAGCGTGTCCGAGTCGAGTCGCGATCGCATCTGGCGTCTCCACCGTGCCCCGAATCTTCTCTTCTATAGAGACCGTGTCAGACTGAATGACATCTTCACTGAGTTCGGTCTCCACTCGCTCTTCTTGTCGGACTTCGGGCGCTAGCGGCGTTTCGACAACTTGAGTTTCATAGGAGATGCTATTGCGTTCTTCGAGAGCGATCGCCTCCCCCTGTCCGCCCGGAATCTCTACGTATTGGCCGTCATTAAAGTCTAAGTCGCCGCCATTTTGCAGGTCTTCGACAATGAACTGGCCGTCTTGAGAGAAGTAAATGCCCGATTCACTGGGGGCAGCGCCGTTGCTTCTCAAGTTGAGCACGCGCAGCTCTACCGTATCAGCCCCCCCGTAAGCGACCTCTAGCTCTGCTCTCTCCGGCAGGGCTTCGCCATTTGGCCCTACACGCACACCGTCACCCCGCACAAAGACAGATTCGCGGCTTTTCACTTCTCCAGTGGGATCAAACACCGTCACCTGAATGCCCTCACCATAGCGATGATTGCCGGGCAAATGACTCAAGTCAAACTGAGTGGTTAGCTGCAAAGAGTCAGTCTCCAGCGTGTAGCTGAGGTCTTCCTGACCTAATGCACGATCAAACGCCTGCTCGATATAGTCACCATCAGCGGTGATTTCGATGCTGTTGGGAGCCAACTGGTCGAAGGTAACCGGCTGAGCTACTCCTTCATTGGTTTCAACCGGGAGTATCGTCGGTAGGGGAATCAATGAGCTGTTATCAAACGCGCCGGTTTGCAAGTCAAAGGCGTTGTTGTCTATTTGTACGTGGCCGCTGGCGCTATCGTGGCTGATATCGAATGGCGTTTGAGCGATCGCGCTTTGAGCGCTCAGGCCAAGCCCGCCTGTTGCCAGCAGGGTTGCTATCAGAGTTGCTGCAGATCGAAAGTGACAGTTAGCTGAAGACGTGGGCAAGTGAGAAGAAGACGTGGGTAGAAACATTATTGGGAGGCACCAGGAGTATGAGCTGTCTGTGTTACAAAGTCGTTGGCACCGCCGCCTGAGAAATCTTTGTCTCTCTCCGCGATGCTACTGATCAACTCTTCGGGTGAAACCTTGGAGTTTCCGCCAGGATTTTCAGTATTTTTTCGCAGAAAAACAGTCCTGAATAGTCTGAAAACCCAGGCAAATCAGTAGTTTCACGCTATAACTTGCCTTTTAAGCCGTCAGAACTTTTTGCTAGGAAAAATCGCGTTTTGATACCAGGAGAAAGCAGTCTAAAAAACAACAGAACAAGAATAGTTGATGTTGTAGCTGTGTCAGTACTTTGACCGTCACCCTGGCAAAACCTCCTGATCTAGCCTGATCTGCTTGGGCGATGGCGACCTATCCCTTGTCCGTTCTACCAAACATGTCTCTTTCTAGATTTTGTGGTAGAAGAACAAAGATGTGCCAAAGGAGAGATTGGGTTCTCGCCGTAGCGTAAAGTTTGCGTGGGATCGCAAAAAAAATCCCGACACCCATATTTTCGGATGCCAGGAAATCTTGACAATTTAATTTTGGCTTTTAGGCGATCGCGGCCGGTGATGACTGATTACGGCTGCGGCACCCAGACCGATACCGACCCCGCCTCGCAGCAAAAGTTGGCCCAGCCTTCCTCATTGGTCGTGACCGGCTGCTCAATATGCTCAGTGATGTCTATATAGACGCAGTCAGCACGACCGACTTCCATCCACTTAGTCCCGGCTTCGCTATTGCTGAGCACAACGGCCATGCCGCCAGGGTTAACTTCGGTGCCCAGCCGCGTCCAACCAATCACGTTGGCATGGTCAAAATAGTCGTACTGATCGCCAAAGGCATAGGTGCTGCGCGCCTGCAAGAAGTTATCAATCAGCCACTGATGGCTCTCCATCCAGATTTCGTACTCGCTGCCGTCTTTACCCGTGTCCTTATAGTGAGCGCCGTAGTAATCAGCATAAAAAATACAGGGGTACCCCTCCCGGCGCAGCAAAATCAGCGCATAGGCCAGCGGCTTAAACCAGGCTTCCACCACCGATTCTAAAGACTGCAAAGGCTGCGAATCGTGATTGTCAACCAGGGTAACTGCCAGGGCAGGCTGCTCTTTGATCAGCGTGTTGTCAAAAATAGCGCGCATGTCATAGTCATTCCCCGCCTTGCTCGCCTCGCGAAAGTTGTAGTGCAAAGGCGCGTCAAATAGCGCCACATCGCCGCCAGTCACATCAATAAAGTGATGCAGCGCTTCAATTTCGTCAGACCAATATTCGCCCACGGCAAACAGGCGCTTGCCGCTGTACTGGCGCACATGGTTGAACCAGTCAGGGAAAAAGCCTGCCTGGACATGCTTCACCGCATCAAAGCGAAAGCCATCCAAATCAACCGTATCGACGTACCATTCTCCCCAGCGGATAATTTCCTCGCGCACTTCTGGGTGAGCAACATCCAGGTCGCAACCCATCAAATAGTCAAAGCCGCCCTTCTCTAAATCGACATCGGCGTTGAAGCCTTTGCCTTCAAACAGGTAAATCGCTTCAAAGTCGCCCTGCTCGTAAGCGTTGTAGTCAACCGCGCTGAAGTGCCACCAGTGAAACTCCATGTCAGAATATTTGCCGTTGCGACCCGGAAAAGTGAAGTGAGTCCAGGCCTTAATGGTGACCGTATCGCCAATGGCCTGAGCGCGGTTGCTGGGCGAATACGGTGTTGCTTTAAATTCTTCTTGCTCGTCTGCGCCCAGTCGGTGATTCATTACCACGTCAGCATAGACTTCCACACCTGCTTGCTTGATGGCCTTGATCGCGTTGACGTATTCATCGCGAGTGCCGTATTTAGTGCGCACCGACCCCTTTTGATCAAATTCGCCCAGGTCAAACAGGTCATAGACTGAGTAGCCCACGTCGTCACCGCCAGCAGCGCCCTTGTAGGCAGGCGGTAGCCATACCGCTGTGATCCCGGCTTGAGCTAATGCTTCGGCCCGCTCGGCCACTTCCTTCCACAGGGTGCCATCTGGCTCGTTATACCAGTGAAAGTATTGCATCATCACGCCATTGGGTGCAGACATGCTTTAGACACTCCGTGAGGAATAAGAATTATTGGATCATCACATCATCCAGGGAAAAATAGGAATAGGGAACTCCTCTAAAGATACAGATGTTGGCTGCCTTTCGTCGTTGAGTTAGGCAGTTACTGACGTTACTTAGCAGATGGCTGTCGGGTTTGAAGGGCAGTTTGGGGGGTTTGAGGCGATCGCAGAATCCTCATACTTTTTGCTGATAGTTTCGGTATAAGCATTGGAACCGAACCATGAAAGCTGCCCCCTCCCAGGCCGAAGCCCCTGGTCCACGCACTGCCGCTACCCAGCCTGCCTTCAGCATTCTACGCGCCGCCCTAGAAAGCCTCCAAGACGGGTTTGTCATCGCCAACCAAATCGGTGAAATCGAAAGAATCAATACCCCGGCCCGGCGGATCTGCGCCCTCCTCCAAGCAAAAGCTGACGCCCTACCGGCAGAAATCTGGAGGGTCTGCCAATCAGTCCTCGACAGTCAGACCGTGCGCTCCTTTCAAAAAAGCGGCATTGATGCCGACATTATCTTGCCCGATCTGGGCACTGTCCGCGTGCGTGTGCAAAATATTCACCTCGAACAGGTGCCGCATCTGCTGATCATTCTCGAAGACCGTCAGCAGACCCTGCGCA
This sequence comes from Leptolyngbya sp. BC1307, assembly GCF_002286735.1. GTDB lineage: Bacteria > Cyanobacteriota > Cyanobacteriia > Phormidesmidales > Phormidesmidaceae > Phormidesmis. Next base: position 6,383 of record NZ_NRTA01000055.1, on the reverse strand, counting down.
ACAAAGCCCTTTCGGACGCGGCGCTATTTGGCCTCACCGAGCGCGAAACCGAAGTTTGGCAGATGCGCCTGCGCGGAGCCGACTACCACGAGATTTCGGCCAAGCTATGGATCAGCCAAAACACCGTGAAGAAGCACGTTAAAAACATTCTCGCCAAGCAGCGCAGCCATCAAGACGACATGGAATACGCGCTGATGGCCTAGCTCAGTAGACCCTGCTCCTAGCCCTTCCGAAAAAGGAAAAGCAGATAAGCACTGAAAACTACTTCAGCGGCACAGCTTTAGAGACAGCAACTTCAGCTATCGGCATTTGAGGATGCCCCATCTCCGCTGCTAGCTCTGCGTTGCGAATCAGCACTGACCGCTGTAGTAGAGGCGTGCGCGCTACTGAGCTATTGGCCAGCGTTAGCAGCGGGTTAGCCCCTATTCCAGCTAGCGCCGTTACCACGACGGCCAGGATCAAACTCACCTGTAAAGGCCGCATTCCTGGCAGCGTCCAGTCATTGGTTTCATAAGCCTTCACCGAGTCAGACATTTCTTGTGGCTCTTTGACCACCATCATCTTGACGACGCGAATGTAGTAGTAGATGGAAATGACGCTGGTGATCAGGCCGACTAGCACCAGGCTGTAGGCACCTGCTTGCCAGCCCGCCCAGAAAATGTAGATTTTCCCGAAGAAACCGGCCAGCGGCGGAATGCCCCCTAAAGACAGCAGGCAGATACTCAAGCTCAGTGTCAGCAGCGGGTCTTTCTGGTAGAGGCCGCTGTATTCGCTAATCTGGTCGGTGCCGGTGCGCAGGGAGAATAAGATAACGCAGGTAAAGGCCCCCAGGTTCATAAACAGGTAGATAAACAGGTAAAACACCAGACTGGAGTAGCCCGCATCGGTGCCAACGATAAAGCCAATCATGATCACGCCCGCCTGCCCAATTGAAGAGTAGGCCAGCAGTCGCTTCATGCTGGTCTGGGCCAGTGCGACCACGTTGCCCAAGATCATGCTGAGAATGGCCAGTGCCGCGAATACAAACCGCCACTGCTCGGTCACCATCGGGAAGGCGGTCAGCAGTATACGAATGGCCAGCGCGAACCCAGCTGTTTTAGAACCCACCGATAAGAAGGCTACGACTGGCGTAGGCGACCCTTCATAGACATCGGGCGTCCATTGGTGAAAGGGCACTGCCGCGACTTTGAAGGCAATCCCGGCAATTACAAAGACCAGGGCGATGATTAAGCCAATAGGCGCTTCGGTGTTAGCAGCGGCAATTTGAGTGGCGATCGCCGCCAGCCTTGTTTCCCCACCCGACAGCCCGTACAGCAGCGACATGCCGTAGAGAAAAATCGCCGCACTCGCCGCCCCGATTAGCAAATACTTCAGCGCGGCCTCATTCGAGCGAGGGTCGCGCTTCATGTAGCCGGTCAGCAGGTAAGACGAGATACTCAGCGTCTCTAGCGAGACAAAAACCATCACCAGCTCATCGGCCCCAGCCAAAAACATGCCGCCTAGCGTCGCCGCTAGCAAAATCGCCAAAAACTCAGCCAGCGCTGTGCCCGACCGCTCCACATAGCGAATACACATCGGCACCGTCACCGCCGCTGAGAGGGCGATAATGCCGCGAAAAACAATGCTCAGGTCGTCCCCATTAAATGCGCCCAAAAAGGCGATCGGGTCGGCTGCGCCCCACTGCAAATAGAGCGCAAATACAGCAGCTAGCAGACCAGAGATGGCGACATAGGGTAGCCAGCGCGCTGTGCTGCGACCGCCAATGATGTCGGTGACGATGATCGTCATAATCGTGACGATCACAATTCCTTCTGGCAAAATAATGCCAGCATTGAGCTGAGCGGCAATATTGGCAAAGTCCATTGGCGACGGCCCGATCCAGGCCAGCTAGAGTCCAATTGAAAGCTTACCGTGTATTTTCAGTTAATCCCACTGCTGGGTAGAAGATTTTTGTCAAAGCCACCTACAGACACGCTGCCATTGGCTTGAATGATGGTGGGGAAGCGGTTGGTTTGAAGGGGATAGACGGCAATGATTAAAAAATTAATAGACAGACACTCCTAGCACGCGCTACAACGAAAACAGTTTAGTAATCAAAGGGTTTGCCCAATTTTCTGATCTTCGTTAAGTTGGCTGTAGACAGGCCAGGCCAAAAAACTGGGGTAGACGGATTGAACCCTTTTGATCTATCGCTATATATAGGTAGAGGCGGCAGCGGCTAATCTTTGGGAATGCTTGAGCCAACCGGCAAAGCGTCATCTGCCCAGATCCCGTTTGTTTACAGCTAGGAGTTCACAGCTAGGAGTTCACAGCTAGGAGTTCACAGCTAGGAGTTCACAGCTAAGAGTTCACAGCTAAGATCTGCAGACTGCGCCAGCTGCGTCAGTTTGCGCGTATCGCGATTTACCGCCCACCTCAGTTAAAAACGCATAGTGTCGTATGTCTACGCTTGTCATCGTTGAGTCTCCTACCAAAGCCAAAACCATTCGCAACTACCTGCCTAAGGGCTATCGGGTGGAGGCTTCGATGGGGCACGTCCGCGATCTGCCCAAGTCGGCCAAAGAAATTCCAGCCAAGGTCAAAGGCGAAAAGTGGGCTCAAATTGGCGTCAATACAGAGGCTGACTTTGAGCCTTTGTACGTGATCCCTCAGGATAAAAAGAAAGTCGTTAAAACCCTCAAAGATGCCCTCAAAGACGCCGACGAGCTATTGCTGGCTACAGACGAAGACCGCGAGGGAGAAAGCATTAGCTGGCACTTATTGCAGGTGCTCAAGCCCAAAGTGCCGACCAAGCGCATGGTCTTTCACGAAATTACCCGAGAAGCCATTCAAGCTGCCCTCTCAAACTGCCGCACCATCGACGACAAGCTGGTACATGCCCAAGAGACCCGCCGCATTTTAGACCGGCTGGTAGGCTACACCGTCTCGCCGCTGCTGTGGAAAAAAATTGCCTTTGGGCTTTCAGCCGGGCGCGTTCAGTCGGTCTCAGTCAGACTGCTAGTAGAGCGCGAGCGGGCCAGACGCGCCTTTAGACGCGGTTCTTACTGGGATTTGAAAGCGGCTTTGCTCAAGGCTAAGAGTCCTTTTGATGCCAAGCTGGTCTCAGTCGGCGGCACCCGAGTCGCCAACGGCAGCGATTTTGATGAGGCCACAGGCCAGGTCAAAGCCGGTCGTAATGTGCTGCTGCTGAATGAACAGGAGGCCCGCACGCTGCAGTCTCGTCTAGAGCAAAGCGCCTGGAGCGTCGCTAACTTAGAAGAGCGGCCCAATACTCGCAAACCCGCGCCGCCTTTTACCACTTCGACGCTGCAGCAGGAGGCCAACCGCAAGCTCGGACTCTCTGCTCGCGATACCATGCGCACGGCACAGGGCCTGTATGAGAAGGGCTTTATCACCTACATGCGAACCGACTCGACGAGTTTGTCTAAGCAGGCGATCGCTGCCGCCCGCAGCTGCGTAGAAACCAAATACGGTAAAGAATATCTCAGCCCCAAGCCGCGCCAATACGCCACTAAGAGCAAAGGCGCACAAGAGGCCCACGAAGCCATTCGCCCCTCCGGAGAAGTCTTTCGCACGCCGCAGAATACTGCCCTGAGGGAACGCGAACTCCGGCTCTACGACCTGATCTGGAAGCGCACCGTCGCCACCCAAATGGCCGAAGCTCGCCAGACCAATATCACCGTACAAATAGAAGCCGACGATGCCATTTTTAAGGCAACCGGCAAACGAATTGACTTCCCCGGTTTTTTCCGGGCCTATGTCGAAGGATCGGACGATCCCGATGCGGCGATTGAAAACCAGGAAGTCGTCTTGCCCGCGATGAAGCAAGGTGACGCGCTAGACTGCGCCGGACTAGAAGCGATCGGCCACGAGACGCAGCCGCCCGCCCGCTACACCGAAGCTTCTCTGGTGAAAACCTTAGAAAAAGAAGGTATTGGTCGCCCGAGTACCTACGCTACTGTGATTGGCACCATTGTCGAGCGGCGCTACGCTGAGCTGATTAACAACAGCCTGATGCCCACGTTCACTGCCTTTGCCGTCATTGGTCTGCTAGAGAAAAACTTTCCCGACCTGGTCGATGTCCATTTCACAGCCAAAATGGAGCAGACCCTGGACGAAATCTCGACCGGTCATGCTGAATGGCTACCCTATCTCAAAAACTTTTATACCGGCGATGCAGGGCTAGCCAACCAGGTTGAGCAGCAGCAGAGCATCATTGACCCGGCTGAAGCGCGCACCGTGGATCTAGAAGATCTGATGGCCAAAGTGCGGATTGGTCGCTACGGCGCTTATGTAGAGATTGAAAGAGATGACGAAACCGTCAGAGCTTCGATTCCTGATGGCGTCAGCCCGGCTGATTTAGATGATGAACAAGTTGAGGTATTGCTCAAGCAAAAAACCGAAGGCCCCGAGAAAGTTGGCCTGCACCCCGAGACGGGCGAGCCGATGTATCTGCTGATCGGCAAATACGGCCCGTACGTACAGCTTGGCGATATCACCGAAGAAAACAAAAAGCCCAAGCGTACCTCTTTACCGAAGGGAGTCAAGGCCGAAGATGTGACGCAGGAGATGGCGGTCGGGCTGCTGTCACTGCCGCGCACTTTAGGCATTCACCCCGAGAGCGACAATAAGGTGAAAGCCAGTCTAGGCCGGTTTGGTCCCTATGTTGTTCACAGTAAGGGGAGAGAAGACGGCAAAGACGACTACCGGTCGGTCAAAGGCGACGATGACGTGCTGACGATTTCTCTAGAGCGAGCCCTAGAGATGTTGGCTCAGCCCAAAGCCACGCGGGGGCGCAGAGCTGCCAAACCGATCCATGAGATTGGCCAGCACCCAGTCGACGAAGAACCGGTCAGCGTTTACGATGGCCCCTACGGACCGTACATCAAGCATGGCAAGGTGAATGTATCGGTGCCCGAAGGTAAGAAGCCAGAAGAAGTTACCCTAGAAGAAGCGGTAGCGCTGCTGACTGAAAAAGGCGGCACGGTGAAGAAAAAGACCACTCGCAAAAAGAGTACGGCCCAGAGCACGACTAAAAAGAGCACAGCTAAGAAGAGTACGGCGAAGAAAGCCACCAGTGCAAAGGCGACTGCCAAAAAGACTTCTAAATCTGTGGGCACAAAGTCTGCGGACAACAAGTCTGAAGACAACAAGTCTGAGGGCACAAAAGCCAAATCTGCCAGGGCAAAAACCACTCGCACGGCTGCTGCCAAAAAAACCACTAAAAAGTCAGCGACTGAAAAGGTGGCGACCGAAGAAGCGTAGGCGCTCTACTTGTCTGGATGCGACTTCTAGATACGACTGTTAGAGTTCACAGGCGCTATTGATAGAGTCTCCATACAGGCAGGTTTCTAATGGCGATGCAGCTTGATCAGGTAGTGCCTTTTGGTCGCTCTTTTGATGAATATGTGAGAATGTTTTCGCTGAGCGATCGCGACTTACAAAAAACAATTCTCAGCGTCGCTGATGGGCCAGCGAGCTTTAATGCTGAAGGCACTCAGCAAGGCTGTCAGATTCAGTCCGTCGATCCGCTGTATGCATTTAAGGGTGAGGAGATTCGCAGTCGCTTCTACGCCGTGCTCGACGACATCATCACCCAAATCAAAAACACTCCTGATAGTTGGGTATGGCGCTATCACACTTCCCCCGACGCTCTTAGGGGCCATCGGGTCGAAGTTGTAGAACGCTTTTATGCTGATTATGCAGCCGGTAAAGCAGCCGGTCGCTATACCTTTGGTGAACTGCCCCACTTAAGCTACGAAAAGGCCAGCTACGATCTCGCGCTAAGCTCGCACTTTCTCTTCTTATACGCAGAGCAGCTAGACACCGACTTCCACATTGCCGCCATTGACGAAATGCTGCGGGTGAGCCAAGAAGTGAGAATTTTTCCGTTACTGACGCTGAGCCAAGAAAAGTCGCCTCATCTTGTGCCAGTGATGAACTATTTAAGTGCGGCGGGCTATCAATGCCAGGTAGAGAAGGTAGACTATGAGCTGCAGCCGGGCGGCGATGAAATGCTCAGAATCTGTCGCGCTTAAAAGTGGGTCTGGTTTCAAGCAAGTTTGTTTGGAACCAGACCTGAGCGTCTTTATCTTTCGGCTTCCACTGCGGGTCTTCTACGAATTGACGGTTGCAGTCTCGGCATTTGTAGTTCTGCTTCCCTCGCCGCGTTGTGCCGTTCTTTGATATCTCGTGGGAGCCACAAGTTGGACTGGTCATCTCAACTTTCATCTGCTCTACTCCTTTGAAGTTACAACAGCTATGCCTTATTTCCCTCTATCTCCTAAGCTCGACTTTATCCGTTAAGCCGCATAGCAAAGCAAGTCAGACCAGGCGTTGAATAGAGTCCGAGGGACTTCAACCATCTCGGTGTCAAGCCGTGA
>NZ_NRTA01000054.1 GCF_002286735.1 Leptolyngbya sp. BC1307 | reverse complement strand
CTTCACCTCCTGCTCAAAACCTTTGAACCTAACGCCTAGTCTACCTCAGACGCGATATGATGATTTTTCTCTCATGAGAGCACAACACTCAAGTAACTACTCAGGCTTAATTAAGGTATGCAGATGAATATCGAAACTTGGGTGTTCGTCTCATGGGTACTACCTTAGGCTTGCCTGTCGTTATTGTAATCTCTCACGGGGAAATAGTCTTTTCCCCCCTCCAAATTCCTACGAGCGCTGCCTTGGGAAACATCAAACTAATCGCTGACTGTCACACAGTTTTGCATTCTGGTAAAAAGTTCTCTCAATTTGTATAAAAAAGACAACCATGCACAAACTGTTAATTTTTAGTGACGAGCGGCTGTTGCGTCGCGCCCTAACGCATCGATCCTACGCTAACGAAAATCCTGGCGATACTGGCCATAACGAACGATTAGAGTTTTTGGGTGATGCCATATTGACTTACATCAGCGGTGAGTACTTATATCGCCGCTATCCCGAAATGGGAGAAGATGAAATGACCCGGCGTCGCTCGGCGCTGGTAGATGAAAAACAGCTCGCTCGATTTGCAACTGAAGTCGGAATAGACTTCAGAATGCGCTTGGGGCAGGGCATGATTAAAGAAGGCGGCTATCAAAATCCTAACTTGTTGAGCAGTACTTTTGAAGCTGTAGTAGGGGCATACCACTTAGATAACAATCAAGACATCAAAATCTTACGTCCCTTAATCGAGAACCTGTTTGATTCTGTCAATCCGGAGGTGGTGGTAGAGCGTTCGAATAAAGACTCAAAAAATCAGTTTCAAGAGTTTGCTCAAGCTAACGGTGCTCTGGTGCCGCCCAAATATGTAACGGAACAAATCGGCGGCACAGACCATGCGCCAGAGTTTGTCGCTAGAGTGTATGTAGATGGCAAGCTCTATGGAGAGGGAGAAGGCCGTAGTAAAAAAGCAGCAGAAAAGAAAGCGGCTAGCAATGCCCTAGCGAGATTGAAAAAGCGTAATTGAGAGATGACTGAATCTAGCTATTAACGAAGGCTCAATCGGGTGGGTATGTATTGTAGGACAGATACCCACCCTCCCAAAGTCGGGCGGCAGCGGTAAAAAAGGCAGCTCCAGTTAGTCACCATCGGGTAGCAAGCAAGGATAGGCCTTTGGATAAGGCGGCTCAGGAAGACAGGTAGCGCTTCAGCCGGAAAATTAGCCATTCGCGATAGCTTCTAAGGATTGCCCAGTACCATGCCCGAACGAGCGGGGATGTCTAGCATGGCAGTGCGATCGCCCAGCCAATCTACTTTTCCTTCGCCGTACAGCACCTGACCGTTTTCCCCGGCCAGATCTGCCAGCCGAATGCGCACCGCATTTTCACCTACATTGACAGCTACCACCACAATTTCTTTTTCTAAAATTCTGGCAAATACATAGCAATGCCCTTCGGCGGCCAGGGTTTTGTATTTTCCTGTGCGCAAGGCCGGATGAGCGCGGCGTAGAGCGATTAAAGCCCTGTGGGTTTGTAGCAACGAGTGATTCCACTCTGCTTTGGGCGGAAAGGTGCGGCGGCAGTCAGGATCTAGGTTGCCAGGCAACCCCACTTCGTCGCCGTAGTAAAGGCTAGGTGCCCCCGGAAATGTCAGCAGCAGCAGCGTCGCTAGCTCCATACTGGTGACATCTTCGCCAACAACGCTCAACACCCGAGCAATATCGTGGCTAGAGAGCAGGTTAAGCTGAGTTTGTTGAATTTCCCAAGGATACAGATTGAGCAGCGCGTCAATTTTTTCGGCGTAGCCTTTAGCATCTAAGGCCGGATAGGGATAGTAGTCAACATGCTCCACTAGCGGCATGACCACATTTTGCTGAGCGGTAAAGGCTATAGCTGGCCCAGTAAAGAGATAGTTCATCACCCCGTCAAACTGGGTGCCGTCCAGCCACTGCCGGGCATCTGTCCAGACTTCTCCAACAATGTATGCTTCGGGGTTAATCGCTTTGATGCGATCGCGAAATTCTACCCAAAAACCTTCAGCTTCCACTTCAAAAGGCACGTCTAGCCGCCAGCCATCGATCCCCTTTTCTATCCAATACTCGCCCACGCGCATAATAAACTCTCGGGCCTGAGGATTGTTGTGATTAAACTCAGGGAGGGCGCGATTATCGATCCAGCCTTCATAGTTAGCAGGTTCATCGCCATCGTAGGCCGAGAGCGGCCAGCCCTGTATCTTAAACCAGTTGACCCAGGGAGAGTGCGGGCCATTTTCTAAAATGTCGTTAAAGTAGTGAAAGCCCCGGCTAGCATGGTTGAATACGCCGTCTAAAACAACTTTCATATCGCGGTCATGGGCCGCTTGCAGCAGGTCAAAAAAAGCTTCGTCGCCGCCCAGCAGCGGGTCAACCACATGATAGTCATGAGTATGGTAGCGGTGATTGCTGGCTGAGCGAAAGATCGGTGTGAAATAGATCGCCGTAATGCCCAAATCTTGCAAATAGTCGAGCTGTTCGGCTACTCCCCAAAGATCGCCACCTTTGTAGCCTTCTAATGTAGGGGGAGCTGCCCACGGCTCTAGAGGCACCTGCATCTCGGGCGGCAAGTCAGTTCGGGTAGTGCGAGCAAATCGGTCAGGAAAGATCTGGTAAAAGACAGCGTGCTTTACCCAGTCTGGAGTTTGAATGGTCATGCGGCTTTTGAGTTAGGGCGGTCGGTAGATTCAGTCAGAAAGAACGAAATGGGACAGGCCCCGTAAGATTTACTGCCAGAGAGTCGGGTGGGCCTCTAGCCAAACACGAATATCTTGATTTACTCGCGCTGGAATCTCCCAGGGGAAGAGATGAGCGGTGTCAGGATAACAGTGAACCTGGCAGTCAGGCAAGGCGCGGGCAGTTTCCAGGCTAGATTCGGCGGTGATATGGCGATCGCATTCTCCGCAGAGCATCAGACTCGGTATCTGCAGCGTTCTGACATCGGGCAGTCGGTTGTAACCGGCTCGAATCGCACCAAATAACGCTGACTCAGCGCGGCGACTGGTGCGTAAGTAGGCCGGAGTCCCGCGCTGAGCTAAATAGCGATAGGCTTCTGGCGTGTGCTGGCGAATCAGATAGCGAAAAAGAGACTTTTTGCCCAGGGCGATCGCCAGCGGATCACCGGGCAACGCCCAGTTCAGCAGGCCCGCTGCCCCGGTGATGACATTGTCCTGCCAGGTAATCGGTGGGTGAGAGCCATGCGGGCGAGCCGCCGTCCCGACCAAAATTAGGCCGCGTATGGCCTGCGGGCGACGCAGCGCTAGCTCCATCGCCAAAATGCCACCTAGCGACCAGCCTAACACCAGACACGACTCGATCTGGTAGCGATCTAGCAGTTCTTCCAAATCGTCGAGATGGCGCGTCATCTCAAAGGGCTGAGCCGTGCGGCTGCGGCCATAGCCTCGCAAATCGGGAGCATAGGTCTTAAAATCCACAGCCAGCGGCGCGGTGAATACGTCCATCGCCTCGCTGCTGCCCGGGTGCCCGTGCAAACAGAGAATAGGAAACCCCTCTCCTTGAGCAGGCCCCCAAATGTGAGTGTGCAGCCGCATGAGTTAGCTCATCGCTTCAGCAGGAGTATTGCCGCTGATTTGGCCATCGCCATCGACATCCGCCGCTTCAAAAGTCATGGCCGCACCATTCATGCAATAGCGCTTGCCTGTGGGCTTAGGGCCATCGCCGAAGACATGACCCAGGTGAGCATCGCACACCGCGCAAGTCGTCTCTGTGCGAATCATAAAGTGGCTAAAGTCCTTTTTATTGGCGATATTTTCGGGCTTGCTAGGCGCATAAAAGCTGGGCCAGCCAGTACCCGAATCAAACTTAGTGATGGAGTTAAACACCTCTGAGCCGCAGCAGACACAGCGGTAAATGCCCTCGGTTTTGTTGTCGTTTAGCGAGCTGGTAAAGGCGCGCTCGGTACCCGCTTTACGGGCGACCTGATACTGCTCCGGCGTTAGCTCTGCTTTCCATTCTTCGTCGGTTTTTACGATTTTATCTACCATCGTGTTTCCTCTTTAAGGCTTCCTCTTTGTTTTTACTGATCGTAGCGTATTCACGTCTGCAGGACTATCTGGCTAAAGCTTTACTCCTCGCTAGCGAAGTCTATGCCATCAGACCGAATTCTCCGGTTTTTTAACGGCGGCTGTTGCCAAAACTGAAACCGGGCAGTGTTTAGCTGCTGTGTCTCTTACCTTGTACTCACCTTGTACTTATTGTGATGGAGCGACGAGAAGTCGTGATAAAGATGAAGCGATCGCACCAGTTGCCCACCAAAAACCAGCAGCCTTCACATCCTGGGAAAATAGCGGGCAAGCTAATCCTATTGTCAGTGCTGCTGGGCGGGGCAGTCAGTCTTAACCAGCGGGCGATCGCCCAATCGTGGGGCATTACACCCGCTCAGACCGGTGCTGAAGAAAACTCCGACTCTCCGGTAGAAGAGGCCGCACCCTTGATCATCGACACTTCAGAATTCAGACAGTATGGCCAGGTGATTGACCGCACAAAGGCAATGATCCGCGATCCCGAGGCCCAGAGCTTAGCCGCTGAACACGGTCTGCAAATACTCGATGTTACTTGGGAAGACACGGGCCGCTATAACAATTCTGCAGTCGGGCCCAATATCAGCGATATGACCATTCAGGTCGAGCACACAGATCCCCGCTCAGACGAAGCGCAGCTGCACCTGATGCCGGTAATTCGCTATCCCAATTTTTCGGATGTCACGGCTGATGTGCCTTTGCAGCGCTTTTCTGTTTTGACGGGCAATGAAAAAGGGGAGGCGGTCGAGCCGGTGCTGCTAGCTGATGTGTTGGAGAATTTACGCTCATATCTCACCCAACCCGACTCCTGGCTTGATTCTAGGACAGGTCGCAATCAGTCGCTCCTAGCCGAACGCGACTCTCATGTCTTGGTCAGCGCTCAAGCTGCCTTTTTACCGATTCCTGAGGGCGGCGAAGCTACCTTTAACCCCGTTTTATTTAACTACCAGTCTTACCCCGGTGACCCGGCAGTGCTCACATTGCTCGCCACTCGCGAAGGCACCAGCGTCACTGTAATCGACAATCAGCGCGATGGCTTTGGCTCGGGCCGTACCTGGGGCCAGCGGCTGTTTTTTAATCAAAATGGGGAGCGCAGCAGTCTGACCGGCAAGCGCGTCAGCGATTTTCGCAGTGAGCAAAATGGTTCTGAGGCAATACCGCTGGGAGAAGTCACCGCTGAGGACGGACTAAACATGGTGATGTTAATCCAGGTGCCGCTTAAGCAAAAAGAGCCGTTTCGCAGCAGCGTCAGTGGCGACATGCTGTTTGAGGCGGCTCCGGCCCCGGCGATGGCCAGACCTAGCAACGTAGAAGCTGCTGTGATTGGCCACGGCCCGGTAGAAGGCCCCTTTACCGAAATTGATAACTTGGCGATTGAGCGCGATCCAGATTTTCCGATTCGGGTCACTGTGCAGTTTTACAAAGCCACTAGCAACGGGGTCGTTTCGGCGGCAGATCTCGCTGAGATTGATGCGCAGATCAAACGCATTTACGACGATGCCGACTATGTGGGCAGTCTGGTGACCGATGGCAGAGGCGATCGCCCCACTGAATACAGCGGCGAGCATACCCAACCCGAAGACTGGTGGGCACAATTTTGGCAGCACAGCCAAAACCGATTAGATAGGGATCGTGAAGAGGCGCTAGAGCTGCTCAGACGGCTGCGCAGCGAATGAGTTCAATGAGTTCACAATTCAGCCTGGATGCCTGAGCTTGTGCTCCTGCGGATTGATAGCTAGCGGACGTATCTCTCGCTTGGGCGCACGCCAGCGATCTAAAATATCTTTGACCAGCAGCTCTTTAGCCCATACCTGCAAGACGACCACTAGGGGCAGGGCCAAAAACAAGCCTAAAAAGCCAAAGAAAACTGCGGATATGACCTGCGCCATCAGCGTAATCGCTGGCAGTAGAGACACTTGCTTTTTCATCACTAGCGGGGTCAGTACATTGCCTTCTAACTGCTGAATAGCCACGTAGAGAAGCACGACGGCTAGGGCTAGCCAGGGTTTGATAGCCAGCGCCATCAGCGCGGGTGGAATCACACTTAAGAAAGGGCCAATATTGGGAACAAAGGTGAGAAGACCGGCAATGACTGCGTTAACAGTGGGCAGTGGCACCCCCAAAATGGCTAGCCCAATCCCACTAAAGAGGGTGACCACCGTCATATTAAACAAAATGCCTGAAACCCAGCCGGTCAGCGCCGATTCGCACTCTGTCGTAATTTTGTTGGCGCGAGCGCGGTAGAACTTGGGAAAAGCCAGGATGAAAATCCGGCGGTAGCTTTGCGGATTAGCCAGCAGCATAATAATGGTCACCAATACCAGCAGCGCATTGAGGAAGAAGTCTAGAGAGCTGGTAAATACTGCCATCACCCGCCCAATCCAGTTAGGGCTGAACTGAGTAACTTGAGGCAGCAGTTCGGAGAGCGGCGTGTCGGCTAGCGCATCACCGGGCAAAATGCCTTTGATTTGCTGGTACCAGGTTTGCAGTTTGTTGATGCCCTGTTCAGAAAAGAAGGTGTACTGGGGTAAACGCTCAACTAAGGCAGGGACGACAAACCAGACAGCGCCTAGCAAAATACAGGTGATGGTAAACAGGGAAAGGGCCACTGCCAGCCCTCGGTTGATGCCTAGCTTTTGCAGCCACTGCACAGGCTTATTGATCACCGTTGCAAAGACGACGGCAGCAAATACCAGCAGCAGCACCTGGCGAATTTGCCAGAGTAGATACAGCAGCCCAACAAAAAGAATCAGGCCAATAAACTTACCAAACTTCACTTGAACGGCTCCTCTGCGGCGGCTCATATTAATACCTGTGCCAGCCTCTAGGATCAATTTCTCTGCAATTGATCTCAGAGTGCTGCGTCTGGTCACGATCACCGCTGTATCACCAACTGTATGGGTAAAGGGCGATCGCTCTCCTCTACCTGAAGTCACGAATTCTGTCGTTATGAAGTCTGCCGTTAAGAGCTGGCGATCGCGCTGGGCCGTTCAGCCTGCTCAGTCAAAATTTCCATGAGAATCTTCATGGTCTGGTTCAGGTGACTGTCGCCGCCAGGCAATTGCGCCACCGGATCAATCGGGCCAGTCGCCCCGTTGTGACTCACCGGCCCCAGTGAAATAAAGCGGATCTTGCCTACCGCTTTGGCCTGATTCCAGGTAGACCAGGTGATACAGGGCCAGCGCTTAGGAAACATCATCGCCCCGATTTGGGCGAGCAGATCGCGATCGCCCGTCAGGTGATAGAGCCGGTCTAGCTCAGCGACGCCATTGTTACCGCTGATCACACCAGATAGAGAAATGACCTCAATCGGCGCACCCAGCGCGTACTTAAGATAGGTGACCGCCCCTAGCGCTACCTGAGCGCCGCCACTATAGCCCAGCAGCGTAATCGGCACGCCAGGCCGGTAGCCCTGCTGCCGCAAACTGTTTAAAATCACTTGCGCCGTACCCCGATTAAATACCGGGCCATAGCGATTGTCGGTAGATACCGCCACCTGAAAGGTATTGCGTAAGTTGATAAAAATATCCAGCGGGCTTTGCGGATAGCCGTCTTCAATCCGATTCACCCAGCGCCAGAAGGTGGCAAAGGGTCTCTGCATCGTCAGCGGTCGGTTCAAAGCCGAATAGGCCAGAATGTCTTGGACGAATACCATATCGGCAGGTAGGGCAGCCACCAGCGTATCTAAAAAGTTTTGCACTCGCTGCGGATAGTCGGCGCAGCTTTGAGAAATGCCGTCTAGATAGATCACGTAGCGACTTGGCGTCACTGGGGAGTGCTGATGATGAGGGGAGAGCGATCGCTTGCAGGGAATATGCATTTCGATGCCATCGCCATACCAGCCCGCCCACCAGCCCAGCGCCTCAAAAGGCGAAAGCAGCCCGGCCAGCAAAAGCGCAATCAAACTGACGCGGGCCAAATCTACGACCAGTTTGAGCAGCTTATTATTCAGGGCCAGGTACCACTGCAACCACTGCTCATTCGCCGGGGAGAGTAGCACGATCACCCCCACCGTTAGCAAAACCACGCCGCTCAGCTGAATTAATCGTCTCGTCATACAGCAGCTATACCAGGTCCATACAGCTCTCTACACTAGCACCTGGCCCCCTTTCGGCTAGCCAGGTAAAATTTTACTGGCTAGCCACTACGAATCAGGCTCTCTATCTGCCGGTCTTTCCCAGCTATCGGTATTAGCGGACCGGATAGGATCGGGCCGGGCTCTTAGCCCTGCATAGAGTTCTTCAGATAGGCGAGTGCGATTGGTGATCAGCTTTTCTCCAGCGGCCCAATTGGTGATCCACTGGCCCAATGAGGCGATCGGCTGGCCCACCGTTTTTTGCAGTAGCTGCACGACAATCCACCCCACTGCGGCGCTTTCAAAGGCTTCCCAGCGGCCCAGCGGCGTAATCGCATCAATGCCGACTACCACCGCTAGCAGCGTCCAGATTGAGAGCAGTACAAAGATGCCGCCGCCAAAGTAGGGCAGCATCACGAAAATGCTCAAAATTAGCGGCGCATAGCTAAAGCCCAGGGTGCGCACCGCTGCCGTCAGTGCCAGGTCTCCGGCAAAAGCCAGGTTGAGAATGCTCCAAATACTCAGCGCCCAAAAGCCGAAGCCGATGACAAAAAAGAGCGCTGAAATAAACAGGCTCAGTACAAACCGTAGCGGCCTGACCTGGTTGATAAACAGCACCGCCATCTGACTTAAAGACTGCGCCAGCCCAGCAATAAAGACAATCGTCAGCGCTGCCAGCAGGCTCTGGGGCTGGCTCTGAATTGCTTGAAAGGTTTCGGCATTGAGGGCGATCGCCCCTCGCACCAACGACCAAAGGTGAGTCAGCGCACTCTCTTCAGACAGTTGCCCTAGACTCACGAGCTGACCACTGTTGACCACTGTCGACCACTGTTGAAACACCGCACCCGCAAATTACGTCTGGCTAAACAGTCGCTCAGATGCTGCGACTCAGCCCTATTGGTAGATGATTGTATAGTAAACGCGGCTGCACTATCAGCCGTTTCTAATCCCTCTGCCGGAGCAACCTATGCCCGCTGCCCTCCTGACTGATGCCAGCCGTCGCTTAGAACAAGCGGCTCAATACGCCCCTATTTCAGCCGATGCGACCGAGCGGCTCAAGTTTCCTAAGGCCAGCCTGAAGGTGGCGATCCCGGTGCGGATGGATGACGGCTCGCTGCGCGTATTTGAAGGCTATCGGGTGCGCTATGACGATACGCGGGGGCCAACGAAGGGCGGCATTCGCTTTCACCCGCAGGTCACGCTTGATGAGGTGCAGTCGCTCGCCTTCTGGATGACGTTTAAGTGTGCGGCAGTGAATTTGCCGTTTGGGGGAGCGAAAGGCGGGATTGCGCTGAATCCGAAGACGCTATCTAAGTTTGAGCTAGAGCGGCTGAGTCGGGGCTATATTGATGCGATCGCTTCCTTCATCGGCCCCGATCTCGATATTCCTGCGCCGGATGTCTACACCAACCCCATGATCATGGGCTGGATGATGGATCAGTACAGCATTATTAAGGGCAAGCGATCGCCTGCTGTGATCACCGGCAAGCCTGTGAGCATGGGCGGCAGTTTGGGGCGCAGTACGGCGACAGGAACGGGCGCGTTTTACGTGCTGCAGACGATGATGGCTAAATATGGCCAATCACCCGAGCAGATGACGGTAGCCGTGCAGGGGTTTGGCAATGCAGGCAGCGTGATTGCCCGGCAGCTCTTTGAAGCGGGCTATAAGGTGGTCGCCGTCAGCGATTCTAAAGGCGGCATTTACAGCAGCAAGGGTCTGCACATTCCAGATATTCAGCAGTTTAAGCGAACGCACCACACCATGCAGGCGGTCTACTGCAAAGACAGCGTCTGCAACATTGTTGAACACGATAATCTCACCAATGAAGAATTGCTTTCACTAGATGTAGACATTCTAATCCCGGCTGCTTTAGAAAATCAGATTACCGCTGAGAATGCCCACAGCATTCAGGCCAAATACATCTTTGAAGTGGCTAACGGCCCGGTCACCGCCGATGCCGACATTATCTTAGAGAAAAAAGGAATCTCTCTTTTTCCCGATATTTTAGTGAACGCGGGCGGCGTGATGGTCAGCCATTTTGAATGGGTGCAAAACCGCAGCGGCCTGTACTGGCAGCTAGATGAAGTTCACAGTCAGCTCAGCAGTCGCATTACCCGAGAAGCTGAAACTATCTGGCAAATTGCTCAAAAGCACTCAATTTCTTTTAGAACAGCCGCCTACATTCACGCCCTGAGCCGCCTCAGTACGGCGCTTGATGATCGCGGCACCCGAGACTATTACAAAAGCTAGCCATTCTCTCTCAGCAGTTCCTCTCATCGCTCACAACGGCCATGTATCAGCGCATTCTACTCTCTATGAAAGTTAAACGAATTGGACGGTCTCAGCAAAGACTGATTTTCTTAGCGGCCATTGTCGCCATCTACTCAGCGTTTGTGATTCATCTGAACTTTTTGCAGGGGCCAGCAGTATGGGATGAAATTCACTACTGGGAAACCAGCTTATTGTTTAGCGATCGCCTGATTCCGAGTAGCGATAATTTTGCTCAGTATAGCGAGCTGAGTACGCCGCTGCCTTTTGTAGCTTTTGGCGCACTGGAGTATCTTTTTGGCCAGGGCATTGCAGCGGGCCGCTGGCTGAATCTGCTGCTGTCTATAGTCGTGGTGTTTATCATCGGCTGGCCCGGCAAACATAAAACAGGACTCTCACTGGTCTGTCTGGTAGGTCTGTTTACCTTCCAGCCTTACCTCTGGCTGAGCGGGCGGCTCTACACCGAGATGGTCGCCTGTTTTTGGGTGCTGATCGGCATGGTGAGCTATGTGCGCAATCGTCACCTGCTGAGCAGCGTCGCGTTTATTCTGGCGATCGCCGCCCGGCAGTACATGATCGCGTTTCCGGCAGCGATCGCCCTTTGTGAGTTCACAGCTCTCTTCACTCACGGCCTCAGATATTTGCGCAGCGCTAGCCTGGCAGACCACTGGCGATGGATCGCGCCGCTAATTGCCGTTCTCTCTATCTTTGGCTGGTTTTATCTATTTCAGGGAGTCGCCTCTGAGTCAGCGCTGGCCAAACCAGGTACGCCTGATGTGCAAAGGTCTGCCTGGGCGCTGTCACCTGGCGGGGCAATTCATTTTTTGGCTGCGGTGGGAGCCTATATTGTAATTCCAGAGTTTTTCCTATTCCAGCCGCTGGCGAGACTGCGACAATGGCGGCAGCAGTGGCAAAAGATTGCCCTGATCGCAGTTGGGCTACTGCTGTACATTGGGATGTTTCCGCCTGTTTTAGAAGGATTGGGAAAAATCGCAGGCTTTGCCGGAGACCTCAGCCAATACAATCTGTCAATGCTATTTTTCTTTAGTCTGTCGCTGCTGGCCTGTATTCGCTTTTCTAATGTCAGCCTGATGTCTGCCATTTTTCTAGTGCATGCTGTCCTTATGATGAAGGCATATCCCTGGGATAAATATGTACTGCCCGCGCTGTTGGTTTTCTGGTATTTGAAGTCTTTGGGGTTGGAGGAGAGATTTAGACCTCGGATTGTGGGTAGTGGGCGGGAAACAGGAGACAGGAGGCAGGAGAAAGGAGACAGAGGTCAGCATGTCGCTAACCTACGGAACTAGAGAGTGATGTAGTGCTCACCTGCTTCGTGAAGATCGCCATCACCTCATTCGGTCTGGAAGATAAAACAAAAAAAGGCGGCACCTATCATTCAGGTGCCGCACTGTCTCTGTATTGATGAGAAGAGATTAAAATAACTAACGATATTTAGCCGCCCAGTAGACCCCAGAAGTGGAGGAAGCCGCGACCAGAGAAGACCTCGATCAGCGCAGCAGCCGAAAAGCCAATCATGGCCAAGCGACCGTTCCAGATTTCGGCGCTAGGGACAAAGCCACCGCGCCAGCTAGTTGCAGGCTCAATATAGGGCTGCTTCATGTCCACCGGTACGTTTGTTCCTTCTTGCATGATGTTCGTTTCCTCGTTTGGTTTGAGTCTTTAAGTTAATAAAACTCAATAAAACAATCCTCTGCCTTAAGAAACAGAATTGACCTGGCAGGGGTCTTCCTCAGGAGAGTGGCACAGATGCCTTGCTCTGATTAGCCAGCTTGCCATCGGCGTTAGCTACATAATGGGCACATAATGGGCAACTATCTGTCATGACCGCACTGTCTTTGTTTGGGTCACCTTTTCTGGTTTGGTCTGCTGGATAGCCGCACCTAAAAGGTAACCGCCGACACAAATCAACAGCCCGTATACATTAACTCCCAGATCGAGCGCATATTTACCGCTGCCAATACTCATCCAGGCCGGAAAGATTTCGGTGCTCAGCGCGCTCTCGACGACTCGCAAAACGCCAAAGGTCAGCCCTGGCCAAAAAGCAAGATGAAAGCTCAGACTGCCTGCTCGCCGGATGAATGCCAGCAAGAAGATAGGCGCAAGCCCCATTACCATCGTGCCGCTAATGGTCGTCGCCTGGATGATGGCAGGCCCGACTCTATCACCCAGATAAAGGCTAAACAGGGGCAAGTTGCCGAGCAGGGCGATCGCCACCATCCACCAGCGACCTCGATGCGCCTGCTGCTCAGTCGGCGATCCCTGACGGTTATTCCAGTCGCGTGCGCCCAGCTTAGCCACACTCGAAAAGGTGGAGTCTAAGGTAGACCCAGCGCTGGTGAGCATAATCGCATTAAACACCAGCAGCATGGGCAGCCCAAAGAGCGCCGGTACCACCAGCGTCGGCTGGCCTTCGACGCCGTTAGCCAGCGCATAGAGCCCGACAAAGCTAAAGAGAAAGATGAAGCCGCCGCTAACCAGGCCGGCTAAGATAAACCCCTTAAACATCACTCGGGGCGAAGTAATAAACGCGCGATCAGTCATCACCGGGTCGTGAAAGGGATAGCTAAAGACCTGCACAAAGGCCAACCCGCAGAAGGTCAGGCCAGCTAGAGAAGTTTCTTGGTCAACGACAGGCAGGCCCTGGTCAACTAAGCCTGGCCCCAGCGTCACCAAAATCACCACCAGCAGTACTGCCGCCAAAATCATCTGCGCCTGGTCGGTCAGCAGGCTAGAGCGCAAGCCGCCCAGCAGACTGTAATACACGGTAAAGGCAGTTACCAAAAACACCGCAATCCAGTAGCCAGCGCTGCCCTCCGCGCCAAAGTAAAGCGAGAACACTTTAGTATTTGACCAGACTTCGTTCAGTAGGCGAATGGCGATCGCCACCAAAAACAGCCGCGCACAGACCTTGCCATATTTGCTGACCAAAAATTCTGGAATTGACTGATAACCGCCCCGGGTGCGGATGAAATAGAGCGCGATCGCCGCTGTCACAAAGCTCAGATAGTAAATCGCGTAGCCAATGCCGCCGGTGATGCCAAAAGCGTTTCCCAGGCTAGCCGCGTTGTCAATAGACTTGGCAAAAATCCAGGAAATTGCCGCGCTAGAGACTAACAGCCACAGCCCCGGCGCTTGCCCTCGCTGCGACTGACCGCCAAAAAACTCTGAGGCAGACACCTTTAGTGGCGTTGTTTTGCGCACTACCCGAAAAATAAAAAAGCCGTATCCAGCCAGGAGCACCCAGGTGAGGGCCATTGCTAAAGCCATAGATCGATTGAGTTAAAAAATGAGAGAACAGTGATTGCCAAGACACTATAGCGTTAGTCACTTAGCTCGAATACAGCAACGTAGGCAAAACCTTTGCATCACAACAGGCCAAGTGACTCGCCTTACCCGAATGCATCCGGGGAGGGCTATATTAAGCTTGCCGGGGCTCGTAACGATAAAAACCTTGGGTCATAACAGCGACAGGGACTGATGCCGAGCGCCGCCGATACTGTTGATTTAACCAGAGATGAGGTGACGCCTACCTAAGATTTTCCTGAGAGGCCGTTAAGTTGTCGCTATGAAACGTTCTCTAATTGAGCCTTTAACCGTTTGTGAGGCACTCGCAAAAGAGAGACCCCTACCAACAGCAGCCATACTTCCCACAGTCAAGCTGAGCATCAGCGCATCTTTCAAGTGCCCGTACAGTTTTCTCAAGCGGTTAACCGTATTGGATTTGATTCCGTTTGCTTAGACTGGTCAGTGCGCTCGGCAAACAACAGCTTGCGCTCTGTCTTTGAACGCCCTTAGAAGACACTCGCAAAGCTTTAGCCCTACAGCATTTTCAAAATATCGACGACTGTTTTTACGCTACTTTGTCGGCAGCAGCGCGAGCACGGTGGCGCTCGGTTGGCTTTGGCCTTTTGTCAATCAGGCTCAGGCAGCCAAGGTCAACATGGACGATTTCTGCTTGTCCTATCCCTAAAATTCTCGGTGTAAAGACTATCTGCCGGGCGTGCAGGCATTAGATGAAGCGGATAATCCTTATCAGGCGAGCGCGGTACTCGCTCAGTCGGCTGCGGGCGATCGCCTCCCCGCCAACGGCCTTGACCACAAAAGCTTTTTGGTGATTGAAACTGGCCCTCAAATTGCGCCCTACGCTATTAGTGCCGTCTGCACTCATCTGGGCTGCGCCGTCAATTGGGATCAGAGCGAACAAGCTTTTGTCTGCCCCTGTCACGGTTCTCGCTATGACGCACTCGGACAGGTAACAGGCGGCCCTGCCTCTCGAAACTTAGCGCTGGTGACTGCCGTTGTGAAAGACGACCAGATAGGTCTACTAGAGCGAGAACCGGCTGAAAATCCTCGTAGCTAGTGGGTCGCTGATAGCGATGGCCTTACTTTATGCTGCAACGACTCGGGTTTCCCCACATTTTCCTCATATTTATGCCTTAAGCTAGCAATAATAAGATAAATCTCAATAATCTCAATACAGAGAGATTAAAACCGTTTTGCTTGCCTCAGTAAGCAGCGTCATCTCTCTTTTGGGGAGGTATGATGACCAAGATAACAGTAGCAGCGCCAAGCGTATCGGTAGATCCTGCTCTCTCAGCTAGAGGTATTGGAGATAAGCTGAGCTATAAGCGACCAAGCTATATACCAGACCCTTCTCAAAACTCACTCGATAAAACAACCGACAAAACAACACGATATCCGAGTGAGCATCTAGCAGATAAGCGCGACTTGGGCATCGCTGTCAGCCGGGTGCTTACCTCCAGATCACTATTACCGCTAGCGTCACTGCCCCGGCAAATGAGGGTCTCTGGCCTCAATCACTTTAATATCACTGCATCACCGCCGCTCATCGAGCAGGTGAAACAATTTTATCTCGACATTATTGGCTTAACCATCGGCCCCCGAGCCCATTTAGACCATGAGGGCTATTGGCTATATGCAGGCGAGGTGCCGATTTTGCATCTGAGTGCTTGCCAAAATATCGAGCAGGTTGCCCTGTCTCAAAAGGGATATTTCAATCATATTTCGCTGAGCTGTGTCGGGCTGCAAGCGGCGATCGCAAAAATGATTGCCACCCAAACGCCTTACCAACTCATTCAGCTCTCTGATATTCATCAAACTCAAATCTTCTTAAAAGACCCGGCTGATATCGGGGTAGAGCTAACCTTTTTTGATGAATGCCTGTAGTGTGCTTACAGTGGTTTCAGACAGTCTCAATCAACCGCGTTAGTCGACGGCCTATCTGGCTTTTCTGGTGAAAGTGGACACTTATCCTTCCTCACGATTTCTTCAGAAACTTCTTTTATAATGAGAACTAAGAAGTAAAGCAGGAGAGACTTACCGTGCTGAACAAACTTTTAGTCGCGATTGACGAATCAGCCTCTAGCAACTGGGCCTTTGAAACTGCCCTCGAACTAGCCAGGGCTCTGAACGCTGAACTCATTCTGGTTCATGCTTTGGATATCTTTGCGTCCTCTAGCCCTGTCAGCCCTTTCACGCTAGTGGATGGCAGCTCGTCAGAGCTAGATGAAAAAGCGCAAAAAGACTACGAATTGAAAATTACTGAGTATGCGAGTCGTTACGATGCCTTGCTCAAAGAAAAACAGGCAGAAGCGCAGGCCGCTGGCGTTACGACCCAGTCTATACAGCCTTACGGTCGCCCTGGGCCTACCATTTGCCGGGCAGCTAGCGATCACAACGTCGATTTGATTGTGGTGGGCAACCGCGATCGCTCTACTTTAAAAGAGCTAGTGCCTGGCAGCGTCAGCAATTACGTTGTTCATCACGCCCCCTGCTCTGTAACGATCATTCATTCTGACAATCAAAGTCAGCCTATGGCCCTGGAGCAGTCTTCAGAATTCTCTCTGGCCGGAATGGTTTAACTTAAAGGAGATCATCATCATGTTCAACAAAATATTGGTCGCTCTAGATACGAGTGAAGCCTGTACTTATCTCTTTGACAAGGCACTTGCGCTAGCTCAGGCCACAGGGGCTAAGCTAACGCTGCTAAACATTCTGACGCCAGGCTATGACTATGGGATGTTAACGCCGTATTCCCCAGCTGTCACGGGCTATCCGATGTCAATAGATGATGCGACCTGGAGGGTTTATCAAGAAGAGTATAGAGAACATCAGGAAAGAGGGCAAAGCATGCTCTCTCGCTGGCGCGACCAGGCAAAGGATAAAGGTGTACGCGCTGGGCTGGTTCAGGTCAGTGGAGAGCCAGGGCGGGTTATTTGCGATCGCGCCAAGACCGATCATGTTGACTTGATCATCGTCGGTAGCCACGGACGCAGAGGACTCAATGAATTTTTAACTGGCAGCGTCAGCAGCTACGTTATGCACCGTGCCTCTTGTTCGGTGATGGTCGTGCGTGGAACCGTGCCTGAGTCGCTCCCAGAAGAAGCGAGGGAGACTTCTCAGGTATCCGCTGCGTAGCGTTCGCTATGGTCATGAGAAAGCAAGTGGCTACCGTCCCCCTGTTAAGGTGCTGGCGGTGCCAGGACGCATCTCGTGCTCGATATCTTTGCCCAGTTCTTCTTCGTCCTGATCTGGTCGGTAAAATGAGGCTGAAACCTTCACCTACATGCCTTTGAGTATCGAGGTCGTCTAAGAATTCAGAAGCAGGGTCTACGCCTGAGATGAGTAGCTGATCTCGGGCGCGAGTACAGGCTACATAGAGTAGATGGCGCTCGGTATTATAAACCTCTTCTAAATCGGCTTCGTCTGAGATAGTTTCGATGCGCGCAATTGCTCAACCCGGTTGAAAGAGAGAGCGTCCAGAAAGGGCCATCTGAATAGACTGAAGGGCAGAGAGTCCCTGCCGTTTGCCAGTGTTGACGACAGAGCGCACAGCGGCGAATAAATCTTTGCCCCAATCTGAGCGGAAGCCATTCGTCACTTTCCGGAAGATTGTACTCATCCGGATGGCCTGTTCACTTGAGTTGTTGGTTGGTGAAATAGCGGCATCTTCAAGAAACAAAAACAAGTTTTCCTGGATGCCTTCGTAGCGTTTTTTTAGGCGTATGCCATCGGCTTGGTCAGGCTCCAAGTTTAGTATCCTGCGCAGTTGCCGCTTAATATCCAAGCGATACTGATAGCGAGTGGAATCGGCGAGCTGGGCGCGACGATGATGAATGGCGAGTGCTCGCTTAAAGAGTGCCTTCATCTCAGGGGCAAAAACGCGATCGCCTGCATCCATGGCATATTAGCAGTCTCTGCGCTGATGAGCCAGACACACCTGCCATTGCTTGGCCGGATGATTGACCTGCGCACTGAACAAGTCCGACACCCACACCTCGGGTTCGTGGTCTTCAAGCACTGCGTAGATAACGCTACCGCCTCGGGTCGCACAAATGGTATGAAAACAGACCTCTGGATTCTGGAACACCCATTCCCATTCGTTCTGGCCATTCACTCAGGCGCTCGTCTCATCTGAGCAAATGATCTCGGCTTGCCGCAAGTGCGATAGGATTTCGGCTAATGGTTCAACCAGACGGTCTTTCACCCGAGTGAGTAAGTTGGCAATAGCACCTTCTGAGATCGATAGATTGAACACTTCGTTCAACAACTGATGCAGGCGCTCATAGCTAATCGCATGACCGTAGCGCAGATAGGTCGCTAGGCTTTCAATGCTTTGGCCGAATGGCGAGCCGGGGGCTAAATGCTCTGGAACGGGAGCGATTGAATCTGTGCCGCACGCGCCACACTGCCCCTGATAGCGCTCTACTCGCGTCACTATCGGCATGACCTCCGGGAGTTCTATGCGGTCGTAGCGACTATGCAATCGTTGCTCACTCGGCGGTATCGACGCCGCGCACGTTGGGCAACAGCTCAGCTGCGCTATCACCGTCTCGTCGGGATGCGGATGTAGCTGGCGACCCCCACCGGCTCTGCCGATACTCGCGGCCCGGCGCTCACCACCTTATTTGGCGCTGCGATGGCTGCTTGTTTGCCTTAAACCCTTTTGACGGCGGCACACTTGAGTTCTCGCTCGTCTTCTGCGGCCGCTCCAGTTCCTCTAGCCGCTGCCGCAGACGCTGGACTTCTTCCTATAACAACACTATCAAGGCATCTTTAGCCTCGCCAGATAGACTGCTTAAATCGGGTAGTTTTTCCATACCTCTAAATTAAGACCTTTCTCCTTGTTTGACATACCCTTTTTGGGGGAGTTGAGCAATTACAGTATTCAATTGACCTTGAAAGGGCTAGGGGGCGTCAGGGTGTAGCAATTGATAATGCCTATGTACTTAGACTTATTCTTGGTCTTTCTACGCCTGTCTGAGCTGCTTTTTGAATTTAATCAGCGATTGCAGCCACAGCTGAGCAGGCTTGTCAAAAAAGGTGAAGATATCACCAAAGGCGATCGCCCCATTCTCATGATGCACCCAGTGCGCCTCAGGCGTGACCACACAACAGAAACAACAAAGCCTGTAAGCCCACTCCGGCGTCTGCCAGCCCATTTTCGTCGTATGCCGCCAAACTACGTGAAACTCTCCAAAGATCAATCCGGCGGCAGTTCCCACCGGTGAAATCGGCCAAAGGACAACAGCCAAAACAATATAGGGCAGCGCGCCCAGCAGCCCATCGAGCATCACTAGCGGATGCTTAGAAAGAACAGCATAGTGTTGAAAAGTCTGTTTTTTCTCATGGTGTACCCGGCAGTGCAAGCAGCCAAACGCATGTTCGGGCACATGGTATAAAAAAGTAGATATAAAATCGCCAGCCAGCAGCAGCAGTCCGAAGACGGATACCGCTGCTAAAAACGCTTCCAATAGCTGTAGGGCAAAAAGCAAATCAACGTCCCTTTCCTAATCAATCTGTTTGGAGATATACAGCGTGGATATTCAGAAGACGCTAAAGCCGGTGTAAGGTTTGGTTAAAAGCGAATTTGGCAACAACTGTCACAGTTGGCAAAGCGACCGATGGCACGCTCTGCTTTACTGACGAGAAGTCTAAGCAAACGCTTTACGCCAGGCTGATTTGAGCCGAGAGCTGAGGGGTCATATCCCTCAGCAGGTCTCGTTGTCTGCCAAAGCATTGGCGCGTTGAGCGGTTAAAGAGAGGTCTAGTGAAGTTTAGCAGGCTCCCCAGTCCCCGCTGATAGCGTTCAAGAATTTGCCACGACCGTTCTTTGTTGCCGCTCCTCAGCTTCGGTACTCGGAGCTTTTCGATGCGCCCATGCTCTGTGTCCAGTATCCGCGTAAAGTAGCCTGAGCGTCACCCCACTGCTTCGCTTTGGCGACACCGCTCTGCCAATAGTTCTTCGACCAAGGCCGCTTCTAGGGTCGCTTTGGTCACTCCCACCACCGCTTGCCGCAGCTTTGCTTTTAGCGCTGTCGATAATTCCGGTTGGAAGCTCGTCGATTGGATTCGCAGTATTTGTGCTTCGCGCTCGCTGTTTTTCATGAAAGGCTATTCCTTAAAGGCTTTCCTTTCTGATTACACCGCAATTTCTGTCTGGAAAAGGCGGCGAAAACTTACAGACACTAACGGCTGTCAAATTTTCCCTCAATGACGATCAAAGGAATGGAAAAGGACTGGCTATACCCTTCCCCTTTCCTGCGCAGATGATCAAATCCCTCTTGACAAAACACATAATCGCTCAAAAAGGTATTGGTGGGGGCGCTGACAGAAGGCGCTGTTGTCATTTGGGTCATGTCCATGCCTTGCCCCTGGCGGGCAGAAGAGACTTTTGATTAGCTAAACAGCAGGGCATCTATAGAAAAAATGCCGGGGCCAAGGATGGCGATCTCGCTCAAAATCACCACGTACATGAATGCTTTCTCATAGCTTGGCGGTTCCCCCTTGCCATTTGGCCCCTGATACTGGTCGTCAGGAATCTGGAAGGGATCTGGAGCGACGAATGGTGATCCGTGAGACATTTCTAAAAACATCGCAAAGAGCATAGAGGCCAGAATAGCCAGACTCGCCTCTCTTACTACAATCTGCCTGCTGCGGTTTATCGCACCCCTTGTGTTTTGAGATCTATCGCGTAGAGAGAAGCCCCAGCGGCGATAAACAGTCGGTCTCGCTGCACTCCTCCCAACGTGAGATTCGCACAAACTTCAGGAACCGGCATCTTCCCCAAGTATCGTCCTTCCGGGCTGTACACCTGAATCCCGTCCTTAGAGCTGCTAAACAAGTTACCCTGCAGATCCACGCACATGCCATCGGGCTGACCGGGATCAATCACCGCAAATGTCTGGCCATTCGTAACCTTGCGCCCTTCAACGTCATATACGCGAATATCGTGATACAGATCGGGATCTTCAAAGGCGGAGGTATCAGAGACATACAGCAGACGCTCATCCGGGCTAAACACCAGCCCGTTAGGCCGCATCATTTCGGCAAGGGTGTGACCTGAATTTGATGTAGGCTTAAAAAGCGAGAGAAAATCCATATTGGTTAATTTTGGCCCAAAACTGAGCCCATCTGCCTTGGGTATAAC
>NZ_NRTA01000053.1 GCF_002286735.1 Leptolyngbya sp. BC1307 | reverse complement strand
TCACCCCGTACATGAGCGAAACGGCAGAGACGGCAGCCAAAGCATTGTATCTGAAGCACCATGGCATCTCATATGAGGGCATCGCCTATGTGATGGGGCGTTCAGAGATGCACTGGTACCGGTTGTGTCAGGCCCTGGGGCGGGCGTCAATTGTCGGTAGCACAGTGAAAACTGAGGCAGCGCTCCCCCCCATCTAGTTGCAGACGAGAAACACTGTGATTGGCAAGGACAGCGAGTCTACTTGGCGGTGACCGCCGCTAAAGGCGGTCTATTCGGCAATAGCCTGAGTCGTAATGCTGGCCATGAGGGGCTGGCAATGGCTTATGGCGGGTTTCAACAGGAAGTCCATGACCATGCCATGCCCCCGACTATGCGCCGAAGACGGTCACGACCGACGGTTAGGAGGCGACGCGCTGGGCTTGGGAGCATCTATTCCCAGGAATTGTTTGGATTCTGTGCTTCTTGCATGAGGTGATCAAGGTGCGCGATGGGTGTCGTTCCAAGCCTGACCTGCGCTATGGTCTGGCTGAAGAGCTTTGGCATCTCTATCATGCCGAGACTAAGCGTCAGTTCGCCCAGCGCCTGCGCCGTTTCCTCGAATGGGTAGACATCAGACCCCTGCCGGGTGCGATTAAACAGCGATTGCTACGCTTGCGGGCCAAGTCGCCTTACTTTCAGCGCGCCTACGACTTTCCCGATGCCTATCGCACCAGCAATCAAGTGGACCGGCCGATGAACCATCTTGACCGTACCCTGTTTGCCATGCAGGGGTTCCATGGCAATTGGCGATCGGCTGAACGGTCGGTCAGGGCGATGGCGCTGCTGTTCAACTTTCACCCCTTCTGTCGTAAGACTAGAGCGCAAAAGAACGGCTGTCTTTGCCCTTTTGAACAACTCAACGGCTTTCGCTATCATGACGACTGGCTGCGCAATCTCCTGATTGCTTCATCACTCAACGGTAGAAGACCCCTACCTAAACCGCCTCAAACAAACTGAGCTGGAACCAGGACTGGGCAGTGGGCAAAGCGAATGACCCGCTCAGCAATAGAGCCCATAAAAAACCTGGATATACCAGTACGACCGCGAGAAGGCATCACGATTAGATCGATTTGCTGCTTTTCTGCGTAGTCGATAATCTCAGAGGTCGGGTCGCCCATCTCAATAGCGAAATTTAGCCCTTCGTACTTGCTGCCCCCAAACTTCTCTGCAAACGGCTTTTCAACGTTTGCTTTACGCTTTTCGTCATTGACCGATTCCCAGATGACACCCGGCTCTGTCGCCTCTAGCGGCCTGAGCACGTGAATGACATGGACAGCAGACGATTCATCGGCAAAGGCAACTGTTTCCTCAAGCGCCTGCAGAGATTTTTCGGAGAAATCAGTCGGAACCAAGATCTTGTCTTTAGAAAATAAAACCATCAGAACACACCGTTAACTATACAAATATCGGCGAAATCAACGGGCCACAAGGAATCTGAAATCTGGAGTGATTTCTATGATGCTTCAAGCGGTGCTTTGATAGGTGTTTGCTAAAACATACCAGACTAGTACGGGTTTAGGGGTACAACCAATACAATTGTAAAGCGTCAGCGACTATGCAGAGCTTTGTCTGCCGCTACGCCCCTTTTTTACGAGCGTTAGCATGGTCAGTAGCACAGTCATAGGTGTGCCCCAAAACTAGCCTACTTACGGATGTATTTGCGATGAAGCTCAATTTCAAATTTGCCGTTGTGAGCGATCTTCACATCGCCTTGCCCAAAACGATTTGGGATG
This sequence comes from Leptolyngbya sp. BC1307, assembly GCF_002286735.1. Taxonomy (GTDB): domain Bacteria; phylum Cyanobacteriota; class Cyanobacteriia; order Phormidesmidales; family Phormidesmidaceae; genus Phormidesmis. Next base: position 19,983 of record NZ_NRTA01000053.1, on the reverse strand, counting down.
CGCCTAACCGCTTTCATTTGGTAGAGGTAAGCATTCCCGCCTTTGAGCAGATTTTGACGCAGCTGATGTCCGACCCGCCCGATTTTTTGCTGCTGCCGGGCGATCTGGTACAGCACGGCGAGCGCGAAAACCACCGGTGGCTGGCTAATCGCCTGACGCAGCTCCCTTTTCCCACCTATGTGGTACCTGGCAATCACGATGTGATTAGACAGTGGAGCCGCTCAGCTGAAGAGGGTTCAAGCGCTGATCGAATTTCCCTGGCCGACTTTCCTCAGATCTATCAGCAGTTTGGCTATGCTGACGCTCAGCAGCTTTATTACCAGCAGGAGATTTTACCCAATGTGCATTTGATTGGTCTTAATTCAAATGCTTTTGACCAGGCTGGCGAGCAAATTGGCACCGGGCTGATTGACGACGCCCAGCTCAACTGGCTAGATGCGCAGCTAGCGGCGCTGGCTGGAAAGTTTGTCATGGTGATGGTGCATCACAACGTGCTGGAGCATTTACCGGGTCAGTCTCAGTCAAAGCTGGGGCAGCGTTATATGATCCGCAATGCGCCAGATCTAGTCTCCAGGCTGCAATCGGCCAATGTGCCCGTGGCCTTTACCGGCCATTTACATGTGCAAGATGTAGCAAAAGCAGATAACTTTTATGCGATTACAACAGGATCTCTGGTGAGCTATCCGCATCCCTATCGGCTGATGTCATTAACGACAGATAGTGAGGGCGTACATCAGCTGCGGGTGGAGTCTCGGCGGATAGAGTCGGTGCCAGAATGGCCGACTTTGCAGCAAACTTCTAAAGACTGGATGGGCGATCGCTCTTTTCCCTTTATCTTAAAGCTACTGACCGACCCGCCGCTCTCGCTTAGCCTCAGCCAGGCCAAGACCTACGCGCCTCATATCAAAGACTTTTGGTCAACAGTCGCAGCCGGCGATGCGTCGATTGACTACTCGCAGCTTCCTGCGGTTGCCCAGCAGTATTTTCAGCGGTACAGCGCTACCGATGCCAATGGCCAGCCGCAGCTAATTGACAACAACGCCACCCTGACGCTAAATGCAGGGTAGGGCGCAGATGATTTTTCTGCCGCTGGTTTTTCTGAACCCGCGGCAGAAAGCCTAGCGCTTAATCTGATCGCGCAAGTCAGCCAGGTCTGTGTACGAATCAGCCAGGTCAATCAGGCTATCGCTAGTCATAGACTGTAAGCTGACGACCTCAATGGAGACGCCGCGCTGAGAGAGTACCTGGAGCGCGTAGGCTAAGTTGCCATCGCCGCCTAAGAGCGTCAGGGTGGTGCAGTGTTCGGCAATCCGCATCATGTCTACGGCCATCTCGACGTGCATATTGGCCTTGCGCGAGCCGTCGGGCATGTGGGTGAGTTCTTTGCTGACGACGCGGTGACCGTGACGGTTGAGCCAGAGCAAAAAGCCGCGCTGTTTCTCGTTTTGCGGATCGACGCCAGTGTAGAAATAGGCGCGTAGCAGTCTGCGACCCCGGACCAGGGTAGATAGCAATCGCCGATAGTCTACCTCTATATTGAGATGAGACGCTGCGTAAAAGAGGTTGGAGCCGTCGATGAAAATGGCAATGCGATCGCCATTCTGAGCAAGCTGATAATTTGACGCCAGATCAGGAGCGCGATTGGGCAGTTTAACCTCTGGTCGCTCTGATGATCTTGTGATCGGGGTCCGGCTATCGGCAGCAGCGGCCTTTTTCAGGTTAGAAGGGGAGCTCGCAGCGCTCTGGTCAGCCTCCGCGTCAGCCTCTGATTGAGCACTGACGCTAGTATCAGCACTACCGGTAGAGGTGCTGGCGGTAGAGGTGCTGGCGATAGAGGTGCGGGTGCGAGCGACCTTTCTAGGCGTCCTGGTCTGAGCGGGGTTGCTGGTTGGATCGTTAGAATTTTTCATAGCAGACTGAGGAGCCACAGATTTTTTAGCCGAACGGAAGTTGGCGAGCTGCAACTAGACGATGAATACTTAGACTATGGATGTCTCAAAGTGTTGCGAACTTTAACATCCTAAAGGGTGTGTTCCCTTATGAGACAGATCCCCGCAAATATTTTAAGGAATGACCGGAAGCTAACAGACCAGCGATCATGAAACGATTTACACAGCTTTTTAAGGCGGTAGATGCCACCACCTCTACCAACGAAAAAGTTAAGGTTCTGCAACAATACTTTCGCGAAGAGTCCCCAGCAAATGCCGTGTGGGCGCTCTATCTATTGCTGGGAAAAACCCGCAGGCGGCTGGTAACTTCCCGCGTTTTGCGCGACATTTTTTTGCAGATTTCCGATATTCCAGAATGGCTGTTTGAAGAAAGCTATGCCCATGTCGGCGACTCAGCAGAAACCATTGCGCTGCTGCTGCGCGATACGCCGATTGCGCCGACGGGGATGTCTCTAGCCGATAGCCAAACGCCGCTGCAGGTTTGGATGGAGACGGTGATTCCGCAGGTGCAGCGGCTTCGAGGGCAAGGGAAGAAAGAGGGGGAAGGGGAGGAAGCGCAGATTAAGAACCTGGTGGTCGATTGGTGGGCTAATTTGTCGGGTGATGAAATTTTTGTGCTGAATAAGGTGCTGACGGGCGCTTTTAGAGTGGGTGTTAGTAGCAAGCTGGTGATCAAGGCGCTGGCCGCCGAATATGACTTGACGGAGGCCGTTTTATCTCATCGGCTGATGGGCGCTATTGAGCCGACGGCTGACTTTTATGCAGCTTTGATTGACCCGGATGACGCTGATACTAGCCCGAGTCAGCCCTATCCCTTTTTCTTGGCGTCGCCGATTGATGTCGATAAGTTTGTCGCTGAGACTGAGGATATTCAGCAGTGGCAGGCTGAATGGAAGTGGGACGGTATTCGCGCTCAGCTGATTCACCGGGCGGGGCAGGTCTTTATCTGGTCGCGGGGCGAAGATTTGATTACTCACCAGTTTCCTGAGTTTGAGACGGCGCTGGCTACTCTACCCGCAGGTACGGTGTTAGACGGTGAAATTGTCTGCTGGGCGGGCGATCGCCCCCTCGACTTTAACTATTTGCAAAAGCGTCTGGGCCGCAAGCGGGTGACCAAAAAGCTGATGGCCGAAAATCCGGTGCATTTTTTAGCCTATGACTTGCTAGAGCAGGCCGGGGAAGATATTCGCACGCAGCCGTTGCGATCGCGCCGCGCCGCCCTGACTGAGCTAATCGACAGCCACCCTAGTGAATTGATTAGCACTGCTGACCCGCTGCCTTTTGACACGTTTGATGATTTGCAACACTGGCGATCGCAGTCGCGAGAGTACGGCGCAGAAGGGCTGATGATCAAAGCTTTGAGCAGTCCTTACCTGGTCGGTCGCAAGCGCGGCTACTGGTGGAAGCACAAGGTCGATCCGATGACGCTAGACGCGGTGCTGCTCTACGCTCAGGCGGGTACGGGCAAGCGAGCCAATCTGTTTACCGACTATACCTTTGCCCTACGCAAAGGCGATGCGCTCGTCCCCTTTACCAAAGCCTACTCCGGTCTAGACAATGCCGAAATCGAGAAGCTCGACCGCTGGATTCGCCAGCACACGCTAGAAAAGTTTGGGCCGGTGCGCTCAGTTGATCCCACGCTCGTTTTTGAAATTGGTTTTGAGGGCATCGCCGAATCGAAACGGCACAAATCGGGGATCGCAGTGCGGTTTCCGCGTATTTTGCGCTGGCGTACCGATAAGCCAGTAGCCGAGGCCGACACGCTAGAGAGTGCGATCGCGCTGCTCAATGCCTATTCGTCCGGCAGCGCCGCCTCTTAACGAATGTCAATGCTAATCCGCTCATCAAGCTGGGGGCCGCGTGAAGGCTTGAATAGCTGGCAAACCCAGTCGCCGGTCTTGTCAGTCAAAAACGGGATGACGGAGCCGTCGCGAGCGAGGGTGCGGGTGCGATCGCGGCAGTTATATACTTCTAGCGGCTGCTTAACGCCATCAATGCTGACTACCGTCCGATATTCCCAATAGTGCTGAGCGCTGCGGCGAAGGCTAACGGCGCAAATTTGATGGCCGTTAAATACATGGCAGGGATCGGCAGGCGTCGCCCTTCCCACACAGCCCGAAATTCCGCCAATGAGCAGCAGGCAAAGCAGCACCGCCCCTACTCGTAGCAGTCGCGGAAAAAACCAGCTGTGCATCTTTGAAACGGGTAAAAGTATGTTGATTCTACCGCTTTCCTAGAACTCGATTCGCCCCGCCGCACCTGCATTTCTCCGTAAGTATTCACGCCTAAAAACGTATCCTTTACCACGCTGAACCGGTATAGCGGCCATCAGTCATTCTCTGAGACACCTGTTAGAATAGCCATTCTGTGTTCACTGATCGGTCACCCGTACTGAGTTCTGTGCAAGCTCTCTTGCTAGCTCCCCAAAAACCTTATTTCGCTGCGGCCATGACTGTTCAAACCATCCCCGTTTTAGACCTGCAAGATTTTGTCAGCGGCTCAGGGCCAGATGCCGGTTCAGACATTAAATCTCAGGCTTTCGTCAAGGCTCTGGGTGAGGCGCTTTCTGAGCCAGGCTTTTTTGCGTTGGTAAATCACGGCGTGGAGCAACGCCTGATTGACGCGGCCTATGGCGCTGCAGAGGCATTTTTTGCCTTGCCCGAAAACACTAAAGCCGAATACGAGCTAGCTGAGATGAAAGGTCAGCGCGGCTTTACCCAGTTTGGCAAAGAGCACGCCAAAGACAGCGAAGCACCCGATCTAAAGGAGTTTTGGCACTTAGGACGCGATCGCGCTACCGCTCACCCAACGGCCTATCCCGAAAATATCTGGCCTCGGGAAGTGCCCCAGTTCAGGCCCGTCATGACAACCCTCTTTAAGCAGCTCGAAACCTGCGCTGGTCATCTGATGTCAGCCTGCGCTCAATATCTGCAGCAGCCTGCCGACTTTTTCACGGCCCAAGTCAAAGAGGGCAATACGATTCTGCGGGTGATCCACTATCCGCCTGTCCCTGCCGACGCAGTTCCCGCCAGTCAGCGAGCGGCCCCGCACGAAGACATTAACTTAATCACTTTGCTCTGCGAAGCGACGACGCCCGGACTAGAGCTACTGCAGCTCAATGGAGAATGGCTGCCGGTACAGCCCATTCAGGGGCAGATTATCGTTGACACGGGCGATATGCTGCAGGCTTTAAGCAATGGTCTGCTAAAAAGTACGACTCACCGCGTAGTCAACCCTTCTCGGAGCCGCGACCGCCGCTTTTCAATGCCGTTTTTCGTCCATCCTCGCCCTGAATTTGACCTTGCGCCGTTGCCTGGCTGTGTTGAGCGCACGGGCGGAAATCAGCTGTTTCCGGCGGAGACAGCGGGACAGTCTTTGGAGCGACGGCTGAAGGAAATAGGGTTGGCTTGATCGGTGGCAATTTTACTTTGTATGCAGAGTCATTCAGAGAGCATTCAAGCGATAATTAAGCAGTAGCTATGCGCGTTTCATATCTGGCCTGGGCCTATGGATTTTTCTCAAGCGATTCCCACCTTTGTGATTACGCTGCGCGAAGGGGTAGAGGCGGCTTTAGTGGTCGGCATTGTGCTGGCCTGCTTGAGTAAGGCCAACCGCAGCGAACTCAATCGTTGGGTGTATGGGGGGGTAGCTGCCGGGATTGCAGGGAGCGTGCTGATTGGCATTTTTTTGGGCCTGACTCTGAACCAGGTGCAGTATGCCGCGCCCGCTTTGAAGTCTGTAGTCAAGCCTTTCTTGGGAGTGACCTTTGGCAGCGTAGCGATCGTTATGCTCAGCTGGATGCTGATCTGGATGACTCAGCAGGCTCGCAGTATGAAAAGCAACGTAGAGGGCTCGCTGCAAGACGCGCTAGCTGACTCAGAGGGGGCTAGCATCAGCATTTTTAGTTTGGTATGTATTGCGGTGCTGCGCGAAGGCTTTGAGACGGTGCTATTTCTCTTTAGCACTCTGGCGCAAGCACCTCAGCAGAGTGCGGCGGGGGTGTTGGGAGCGATCGCTGGACTACTAGGCGCTTTTGCCATTGGCGTTGCCCTCTTCAAATTCGGCGTAAAGATCAACCTCAAGCTATTTTTTCAAACAATGGGCGTCTTCTTGCTACTAATCGTAGCTGGCCTAGTGGTATCTGTCTTCAAAAACCTGGACGCTGCCTTTACCGCTATTAGTATGCTCAATCAGCCCGATATTGATTTGTGCATTAGTAGACAATCGTGCATTTTAGGCCCGCTGCTGTGGGATACCAGCGCCACCTTGCCTGACAAACAGTTCCCCGGCATTTTGCTTAAAACCCTGCTCGGCTACCGCGATCATATTTATCTACTGCAACTGATTACCTACTTTGCATTTTTGATAGGCGTAGGTGGGCGATACTTCCGCAGCCTCAACCTGATTTCTCAGCAGGGCAGCCCATCAGCCACGCCTAAGCCACAGTCTTAGCAAGAATCTAAAGGGTTTTAGCGTTGTTAATGGTGAGCGCTGAAGCCTCAAAACTATTGAAAAATTTCGCTGACAGAGAGGCCAAATCCGGGTAGCGGAGGCGAGGTAAGTATGTCCCCTTCTATCAGCGTGCCAATAAGCTGAAGCTGGCCATCAGCATGACGATAGACTTCTATAGTTTTTAGCTGCCAGCTAACAATCCAGTATTCTTTAACGCCGTAGCGCGAGTAAAGCTTCAGCTTCACCTCTTTATCGCGCTGTTCGTTCAGTGCGCCAGAGGAGAGCACTTCCACCATCAGTTCAGGCGCAACAATTAGGTGCCCAGCCTCATCCAGGCCATTTTCAAGCCGCTGCTGACTAACCCACACCACATCAGGGATGACGGCATCGTAGGGGGAGAAGATCACCCCTGGGGTTTGAAACGGTTTGCCTAGCTGAGACTGCCTTGACCACCCTTCGAGGGCAAAATGAATATTGCCGCCTGCCCCCTGATGGCGAATATGAGGAGCCTGCGTCACAGACAGTTCTCCATCGATAATTTCGTAGCGCTTCCAGCCGCCATCGTCGGGCATGGCTTCTAGGTCACGGGTTGTCCAGCGAAGATTGGCAACCATGGCGTTTGCTAACGGTTTGCAGATGATGGATACATCAGTTTAACGCTTTCCATAAAGGAACCCCGCCTCGTTCAAAAGGCAGGGCTATAGCGTCTACGGATTTTGTGATTTACGGTCTCGACGCTTAGCGGGGCTTATCGGCAGGCCCTTCGTCTTTTTGGGACTCTTCTAACAGGCGCTCGAAGCGTTCTTTGCTCCAGCGATCGGTAGCGTAGGAAATGGCGCTGATTTCTTCCAGGCGAATCAGCCATACGGTGCGCTGGTAGGGTTCATCGGGCAGGTCGTCGTCTTCAAAACCCTCGGCGACATCGACATCCACCACCTCTACATAGTCGGTATCTAAAAAGATGGGAATGCCTACCAGGCGCGTGCCCGGCATTCTAAACCAGACTTCGCTGCCGCAGTGCAGGGCCTCTTCTAGTCGGTGATACAGTCGGCTCGGAGTTGAAGCAGCGTAGGTGGCAGACCGAGCGGTGGGAGTGTGCTCTTGACGGGTGCTGTTCTTCATCATGCCTTCTGTCATAATCTTCCTCCTGAGTACAATCTGCTGTGCCCATCGGTAAACGTCCGTCGCCTCTTATCTACCTCTGGGCCTGACTTTGGTTTGAGATTAGCCTACTAAACCTGGTTGAACCGTCGCAGATTAGGGCTGACGGCTTAGTAGCTTATCGTCTAATGTAGCGGTTTATCGCCGTTTGCCCAAGTCTACTGCCGGGCAGACTCCGAACCGATCAAGCTGGGTCGGTTCATTAACCGAGGGACGTTACAGGCACTCAACAGCACCGCGCAGTGTCTACTGTTGCCAAACATACCGCTATTTAAAGCGGATAGCGCCAGATGGGAAACCGTAAATTTACAGCCAGCGAGCTGACAGTTAAGCACCTTACCGCTTGACCCCGATGTCTTTATACGATAGCAAATCCTGCTGATTATTTGAGCGGTCGGATTCGCATCAGAGGTTGGCCAAACTCTATGGGCTCGGCGTTTTCTACCAGGATGTCTACGACTTCGCCGGAGACTTCCGCTTCTAGCTCGTTCATCAGCTTCATCGCTTCGATGATGCAGACGGTTTGTCCGGTTTGGATGCGATCGCCGACCTCGACAAAAGAAGCTTCATCAGGTGTAGGCGATCGGTAAAATGTCCCAACCATCGGCGATTTGATTGCGACCAGAGTCGGATCAATCGCTGAGGCAGCTGTCGCAGCGGGTTCGGTGGGGCTGAGCGGAGCGGGGGCTGAGGGGGCTATAGCCGGGGCAGGCACAGCAGGCGTAGTGCTTAGCATCTTGTCAGCGCGGAGCGCCGAGGGCTTGCGCAAAGTCAGCTCAAACTCGGAATTTTTAAGCTTTAATTCGGCGATGTCAGTTTGGTTGAGGGCAGCCACCAACTCGCGGAGTTCGTTGAAACTAAGATTCACTGATAAAAACTCCATATCCTACTACACGCCAAACCCGACCTGGGCCAAGAGCCCCAGATGGAAAATCTAGTTTTCACGGCCCAGATAGCTGTCAGTGCGCGTGTCAATTTTGATTTTCTCGCCCTCGGAAATAAATAGCGGTACCATCACCTGAGCGCCGGTTTCGACAATAGCAGGCTTGGTGCCACCAGTCGCAGTGTCGCCTTTAACGCCAGGATCGGTCTGGGTAATCTCTAGGCTGACTGAGTTAGGTAGCTCTACCTCTAAAACCCGGTCATTCCACATCAGCACAGTGACTTCCATCTCTTCTTTGATGTATTTCACCCCTGAGCCGATCTGATCTTCGCTGAGTCGGCTTTCTTCGTAGGTTTCCATATCCATGAAGACGTACTGATCGGCTTCTTTGTAAGTGTGCTGCATCGTCTTTTTCTCCAGCACGGCCTGAGCCATCGTCTCGCCAGCTCTGAAGGTGCGATCTACCGTGCTGCCGGTCTGCACATTTTTTAGCTTGGTGCGTACAAAAGCGGAGCCTTTACCCGGTTTGACATGCAAAAACTCAACGACGCGCCACACCGATCCATCTAGCTCAATGCTGGTGCCAGTGCGAAAATCATTGCTTGAAATCATGGTGATAGCTAAAGTGTGCTAGTGCAATCGGCCATTATTGTACCGCTCGGCGGTCAGTTGCCTAGAGTTTAGATGGCGATTCAAGGCAAGATCAGGTCTTGGCCTTGCTGCCCCTCCGTGAGCAACGCAAAGGTTTTTTACAATTAATCTCTATCTTAAAGTAATGTGGCCAACGCTACAGCGTGCCAGACTGTGGCAAGATCTAAGGTGAAAGCCTCTTTGTTTTTCCATGAATTTGCGCCTGCCCTTTTTTAGCAACTCCCCCATTAGCTATCTACCAAGACGGATTCGACGGTTTATGAAAGCGACCGGTTTGAGTTTGATCTTGTCGATGGTCTGTCTGGTTTTGGCAGCTAGCCCAGCTCGGGCCGGTTTGCCGCCGGGGAATGCGGTGACCGATGGGGCGGCGCTGCTGCGCTACTCTTTGCCGATTGACAGTCCAGAGATTCGCAAAGTGCAGAGCGAACTAGAAGGGCTGTCAGAATGGCTGCGTAGTAAGCGCTGGGGACCTATTAAAAGAGATCTTTCCCGCGTAGAGCGGCAGCTAGATCGTAAGCGCGATGCGATTTTGGCGGCGGTGCCAGCAGATCGTCAGGCGCAGGCGATCGCCCTCATAGACAATATCGCTGCTGAGATAGAACCGGCCCGCGCCGCCGCCGATGACAAAAACAAAGAAGGCATTTGGACTGAGCGCAAGCTGATGCTGGATCAAGTCGGCGCGCTAGAGGAGCTGATGGTCGATGGCTATCCCTTCGAGGTGCCTGCTGAGTATGACAATCTGCCCCAGCTAAAAGGCCGCGCCACCGTCCAATTTGTCACGACCCAAGGCGATGTCACGGTAGTCGCCGATGGCTATAGCGCCCCAGTGACAGCCGGTAATTTTGTTGACCTGGTGAATAAAAAGTTTTACGACGGGCTGCCTTTCATTCGGGCTGAAGACTTTTATGTGCTGCAGACGGGTGACCCGGAAGGGGATAAAGCTGGCTACATCGACCCTGAGACGAATGAATACCGGGCGATTCCCCTGGAGATTTTGGTAGATGGCGACGAGGCTCCGACCTATGGGGTGACGCTAGAAGAAATTGGCCGCTATATGGACAGCCCGGTTTTGCCATTTAACGCTTTCGGCAGTCTGGCGCTGGCTCGCCCTGGCAATGACAATAATGGCGGCTCTTCTCAGTTTTTCTTCTTTTTGTTTGAGGCGGGGCTGACACCGGCGGGGCGCAACCTGCTAGACGGGCGCTATGCGGTATTTGGCTACACGATAGAAGGCAAAGAGGTGCTGCGATCGCTCAGCGAAGGCGACAAAGTCATCTCTGCTAAAGTCATCGATGGGTTAGACAATCTGGAGCTGCCCCAAGCGTAGCGCTAGAGCTTATGCAGAGCGATCGCTTGCCCTCAGTCACTATTGCAGAGATCGGCGAACTGGCATTGATTGAGCGACTCAAGCCTTTTTGCGCTGAGGGCATGGTGGGTGACGATGCGGCCCTGATAGATGTCGAGCCGGGCTACCGTCTGGTAGTGACGACAGATGTGCTGGTTGAAACGGTGCATTTTAGCGATCGCACCACCCCCCCTTTCGCAGTCGGCTGGCGGGCAGCGGCAGCTAATCTTTCAGATCTGGCCGCAATGGGTGCGATGCCGCTGGCGATTACCGTCGGGTTGGGACTCCCCGGCGAGACTCCCTGGCCCTGGGTAGAAGCACTCTATCAGGGCATGGCAGCCTGCCTAAAAACTCACGGGGGAGCCATTATTGGTGGCGATCTCTGTCGGGCGGCGCAGCGGACGGTATCGATTACAGCGCTCGGTCAGGTACGGCCTGAGCAGACCATTCGTCGCGATGCGGCAGTGCCGGGAATGAGTGTCGTGGTAACCGGGCCACACGGGGCTTCGCGCGCTGGACTGGCGCTGCTATTAGAAGAGCTAGCAGTTGAAGTTCCCACACCGTTAAAGTCGGCCTGGATTAAAGCGCATCAGCAGCCAGTGCCCAGATTTGACGCGATCGCCCGTCTGCATCAAATTATTCAACCGGGTGAACATTTCCCACCTATCGCCGGCATGGACAGCAGCGACGGTCTGGCCAATGCCCTTTTGCAAATCGCTCACAGCAGCAGTGTAGGGATGGAGATTGAGCGATCGCGCATTCCGCTTCCTGCTCAGCTCAGCGATACCGTTGGTGCTGAAACGGCTATAGAGTGGGCACTCTACGGCGGCGAAGACTTCGAGCTAGTCCTCTGCTTACCGCCAAACTTAGCCGACAGATTCACCAGCGCTGGTTGTGCCACCCCCATCGGCACCGTCACCCCTACAAAAACCGTACAGCTCATCTCAGATGCAAATGGCCCTGGCATCTCGCTCACCCACCAAAGCTTTCAGCATTTCTAACCCATTTCCCCATTTCCCCTCCCCCCTTTCCCCCCTCTCAAAAATGCACTACACTAGCAAGACTATTGCAACCTTATAGACGTGTACGCTCATGGCAGTTCCTAAGAAGAAAACCTCAAAATCCAAGCGGGACAGTCGCAGAGCTACCTGGAATCGCAAAGCCGCTATCCAAGCGCAGCGGGCGCTTTCCCTCGGTAAATCTGTACTGACCAATCAATCTAACAGCTTTGAATATCCGTCCGATGACGATGACGATGACGACGAGTAACTGCTGGTCATAGGTTCGTCGAGGAACTCGACGCTGACAAAGCTAAAAGAAAGCGGGGCCTGGTGCTCTGCTTTTTTATTGGCTGGGGGATGGGGCCGGAGACAGGAGACAGGAGACAGAATTCAACTACTGACTGCTGACTACTGATTACTGACTTCCAACACCAGAGCCATTCCCTACTTCGAGTTAATATTCAAAAACAATAAAAATGCCTTTATCTTTAAATCGCCGTGCGGCCAGAGATGTTGGCTGGCTGGCGTTTATGCTCCTCGCCATTCAGCCTGCTCACTCAGCTGAGGCTCAGCAGCTACCGTCTAGCAGCTTAACGGTTGAAGTGGCTGGCCTCAAGAATACGGCGGGGCAGGTGTGTTTTAGCCTGTTTGAGAGCAGTGAAGGGTTTCCTCAGGCTGAGGAAGCGGTAATTGCGCGTCAGTGCGTCGCCGCGTCTACAGCCACTATAGAATCAGCGACATCAGCTGACGCTCTTGAGGCGATGGCAGGCCGTCTGTCAGTCGTCTTTGAGGGTTTAGAGTCAGGTACCTACGCTGTTTCTGTGCTGCACGATGAGAACGAAGACAGTCAGATCAATACTGGCCTCTTTGGTGTCCCTACAGAGGGCTTTGGTTTTTCGCGCAACCCGACTATTCGAACCAGCGTGCCAGCCTTTCGCGAAGCGGCTGTCTTTGTGCTGGGCCGCCGTGCAACAACGCAAATAGATCTCATTTATTATTAAATATTGCCGTCAGGCGAGGAACGGCCCTGAGGGGTCTGCTCCATACGCTGCCGACTTCAGGACTATCTACTTGGGAACCATACGCTTGGGAAAAATCCGCTCAATCACCATGCGCCAGCTTCAGCAGATTCAAATGACTTTGACTCAGCGACAGTGTCGCAACACTGCTATTCGGGTGGCGCTAGTCGTCGGTACGCTGCTATTTATCATCAACCATGCGGGCGCTCTGCTGAACCACGAGATGAGCGGCGATCGCTGGATTTCGGCCCTGCTGACTTATCTAGTACCGTTTGGGGTGAGCATTCACGGCCAGAGCACCTGCCAGATTGTTCCTTGAGCAATTTTTCTTTACAGGCTCTCTTCATAAGTTGCTCATATTTTCTTCATATCATGATTGAAAAGCGAGCGGGTTAGACCAAGGTTCACAGACTGCCATTAGCCGGTTTGCTGCCACCCTCTATGCGACCACGGGGGAATTACTTCGGGCCGCAGGACGTGAATTCTTATGAACTTACAACAGCTGCTTCACGAATACAACCGGGGCGATCGCAACTTTTCTGAAACCTCCCTACGAGGCGCATCGTTAGCGAAGACCTTACTGACAGGTGTCAATTTTAGCCGGTGCGACCTCAGCTGCGCCGACCTTAGCTGTACAGACTTAAGCCGGGTCAATCTGTCTGAGGCCAACCTGACTGATGCTGATCTCACCAGTGCCAATCTCAGCGGCGCAAATCTTCAAGGCACAAACTTCATCGGCGCTGACCTGAAAAACGCCAGCCTGGTGGGGGCCAATCTCACAGGTGCCGATCTGAGAGCCGCTAATCTGGAAAGTGCTGACCTCAGCGGTGCCGATCTCAGTGGTGCCCTGCTCAGCGGCGCTAACCTGCGCGAAGTCAATCTGAGCGGCACTTGTGTGGATGCTCGTGAGTTAGAAAATACCGACTACGAAGGCGCAGCACTCGACGACCTGGTGGCCATTAGCAACTGTGAGGTTTCTGCTGGATCGTTCCACTGGATCTCGTGGGGTGCTCACCGTCAGTAGAATCCGGACAGCTTGCAAAGTTTGATAAAAACCGATGTTCGATACCGTTTAGCTACGCATAAAAACTGGTTGAAAGCTGGCCTTCAGCGGCCATTAGTTTAAGACCGTTAGTTTAAGACCTGAGCAGCATTTAAAAGAGCCATATCCTCAGTGAGCGAGAATCTTTTGCCCAGTCAGCGAAAGATTCTCGCTGTTTTTACGTGTCCGGAAGCAAACTTGCGCTTCATAAGCTGTCCGGATCGATGGCGAAAGCACCTATTTAAAAACCGGATCGGATCAGATCATTTGTACTCAAGATCGTTTGTATTGCTATGATTAAAGCCTTGCTATAGCGCCTATCTAACCATAAAACGCGGGCTATGGTTAGATAGGCGCATGATTCCAAAGCAGCTAGTACTTCAAAATTTCTTGAGTTACCGCGAGGTGACGCTAGATTTTGATGGGCTGCATGTGGCTTGTGTGTGCGGGCCGAATGGAGCGGGTAAGTCTTCTTTGTTAGAAGCGATCGCCTGGTGCGTGTGGGGCCAAAGTCGTGTGAGCGCAGAAGATGACATCATTCGCCAGGGCGCGTTAGAAGCCCAGGTCAGCTTTTGCTTTGCGCACAGCGGTCAGACTTACCGGGTCATTCGCACCCGCCGCCGCAGTCAAACCAGCGCCTTAGAGTTTCAAATTCAGACTGAATCAGGCTTTAAGAGTATTACCCAAAAGGGCGTCCGGGCAACTCAGCAGTACATTCTCAGCCAGATCAAGATTGACTACGATACCTTCGTAAATTCTGCCTATCTACGTCAGGGCAGGGCCGACGAATTTATGCTGAAGCGACCGGGCGATCGCAAGCAGATACTGGCCGATCTGCTCGATTTAGACCGCTATGATGCCCTTGCCGCGCAAGCTAAAGAGCAATCCCGCAACTACAAAGCCCAGCTCCATTCTTTAGAATCTCTGATCGCTCGGCTGTCAGCTCAGATTGAAGCGCATGCCGACACCCGACGAGACTATGAGCACTTACAGGCAGAAGTTGTCGCCCAGCAAACAACTCACCAGCAGCGGCAGCAGGCGATCGCTAGGCTCAAGCAACAACAGCATCAGCGGGGTGTTTGGCAACAGCAGCTAGCCCTCGTTCAGCAGCATCAGCAGCATCAGCAGACCGTTCTTACCACCAGCCAAACCTCACTAGCGGAGACTCAGGATCGCCTCGGCCTGACTGAGGCGATCCTGACGCGGGCTGATAAAATTCGGCAGCAGCAGCGCCAGTTGAAGCAGCTAAAGCAGGCCGAAGCAGACCAGATAGAACGCTTTCATGCCTACCAGCACATGCAGACCCAGCGCCTGCAGCTCCAGCAGCAGGCGGCTCAACAACAGCAACAACAGCAAGCCCAGATGGCTCAGTACGAGGCTCAGCTAGAAAACCTGCAGCAGCAAGAGCAAGAGATCCAGCAAACGCTTAGCAAGAAAAGCGAGGTCACTCGCCGAGTGGAACAACTGCGCATTGCTAAAAAAGAACTGCGCGAGTTGGATCAAAAAGAAGCACAGAGCGCGCCCTTACGACAGCGGCTGCGTCAGCTAGAGAGCCAGATAGAACAAGCCCACACCCGGCTGACGACCCGGATAGAAGAGTTGGGCGATCGCCAGAATCAAATAACGCTTCAGCAAACCCAGGCCCCTCAGCTGATGCAGGCCGCCGTAGAAGTTTCACATCGAATTGCCTATCTAGAGCAGCGCCGGGAGTACCAGGAGGCGCTACGGCAAAAGGGCATTGAGCGCCGGAGCTTTATGGAGAGGCTGCAAGCCAATCAGCTCAATCATGAAGTGACCCTGGCCCGGTTTGACCAAACCCTGAAGCAGCTAGCAGATCCAGATGAATCTTGTTGTCCGCTGTGTGAAAAACCGCTGGATGGCAAAACCTGGCAGGCCCTGCGCGATCGCACCTGCCAAGAGCGCGACGAAGTCCAAAACCAGATCTGGGCCATTCGTGAGCAACTAGCAGTTTCTGAGAGCGAAATTCAGGTGCTGCGACAGGAATACCGCATTCTAGAAGAAGAACTGGCTAAATACGCGCCTGTCTTAGAAGAGCGGGGCCAGATAAAAGCTAAGTTGGCATCTGCCGATACTCTGCAAGATCGTCTACAGGTGTTGAGTGCCGAACGTAACCAGCTAGAGTGCTGCCTGCAAGAGAACGACTACGCTGAAAACTTGCAAAGTGAATTGCAGCAAATTTACACTCAGCTAGCTGCAATTAATTACGATGACCGCAATCATGCGCTGGCGCGATCGCAGGTAGACCGGCTGCGCTGGAGCGAACTGAGGCATGCCGAAATTAAGCAGGCCGAGCGCCGTCAAAAGCAAATTCAGCGCCAGCGCCCCCAGCTTGAGGCCGATGTGCGATCGCTGCTTGCAGCGATGACAGCGACTGAAAATAGCCCAGCACACAGAGAACTCATTGATGTAGAGCAGCGTTTAGCTAAGATTGACTACAGTCTGGCGCAGCATAACAAAATTCGCGCGCAGCTCAGTCAGGCTGAGGCGTGGCAGCGGGAGTACCAGGCGCTGCAGCAGGCTGAAACTGAGCAAACGGTGCTACAGGGGGAAGTCAGTCAGCTACAAACAACCTGTCGGCTACAAACTGAATCAATTGAAGAGATTCATCGGCAGGCTGAATCACTACAGCAACAGCTAGGAGATCTGACAGACCAGCAGGCAAACATTGACCAATTAGAGAGTGAAATCATCAGTGACCGAGAGACCCGCGACCAGCAGCTCTCTCAGCTTGGTAGATTGCAGCAGCAGCTCTCTCAGCTAGAGACTGTGCAGCAACAGCAACAGCAACAGCACAAAAAACTAGAAGACATTCGCCACAAATATCGGGTATACAAGTCCTTAGCCGAAGCCTTTGGCCGCAACGGTATTCAGGCGCTGATGATAGAAAATCTGCTGCCCCAGCTAGAGGCGGAGACTAACCAAATTCTAGGCAGGCTCAGCAACCATCAGCTGCATGTGCAGTTTGTTACCCAGCGAACCGGACGCAATTCTAAAAAGCTGATTGATACGCTTGATATTCTCATCTCCGATGCGCGTGGCACTCGCCCCTATGAGACCTATTCTGGCGGTGAGGCGTTTCGAGTAAATTTTGCTATTCGGCTGGCGATCGCTCGTTTACTAGCTATGCGATCAGGCACGGCGCTGCAAATGCTGATCGTCGATGAGGGCTTTGGCACCCAGGATCAAGCCGGGTGTGAGCGCTTGATTTCGGCAATTGAGGCGATCGCGCCCGACTTTGCCTGCATTCTCACCATCACTCACATGCCCCACTTCCGCGAAGCTTTTCAGACCCGCATAGACGTTGCCAAAGACGAAGACGGCTCACATATTTTCATCTCAGGATAGGCTAAGCAAGCGCTGAATTCACTTTTCTGTGGAACGGGCTGCTCAGATGCAATCGTTTTCCTCAAGCTGAGATTGGATCTGCTCTCGTTCTTGAAGCAGCATGTTTAATACTGAACTCCAGCTTTAGTAGAGCTGTTGAATACATGCAGGTTCTGAACTCGCGTAGTTTCTCCCTATTGTTGATGTCTTGTCTATTAAGGATTGCGGCAACAAAAAGGGTTGGCTGTACACAGAGCTAGAAAACGCTTGTGCATGACTTCAGCCAACGACGTTGAGAAGTATATCTACGGCTCCCTCCTGATTTCTGCTCTCCTGCCTCCTGCTCTCCTGTCTTCGCTCAATTCATTACCCGATCCAGCGATCGCCTCATGTGATGATTTCTTGTCAAACAATTGACACTTTTAAAAGAGTACTGGTACGCTAGCTTTTATGGTCACCGTCTTAGCGGCCCTAGCAGTTGCTACGGTAACCATGAACCCGCCTCGAAAAATTTAGCCGCTGACGGAATTGGTTCGCACCCAAAACCGCCAGCTAACCCCCTCGCTGAACAAGGCAGCAAGGAGGCTGTGCGTATCATCTCACAGCCACCCTAGCTCTTGGCAAGTTGGGGTGGCTTTATAATTCGGGGCTTTCTTCCCTATTCTCTCTGAAGAAAGCCATGAAACCCTATCTCTACCGGAACTTACAGCTCTTAGCTAGCCCGCTCCTGAGGACCCTACCGTCTGCGCCTGATACGCGGCCTTTGCCGCAGCTCATCCCTAACACCAGCCCCCCAGGAGAATCTGTCCGCCATATTTTGCTCGGCACTCCTGGCGCAGTGCGGCAGACCATTCACCTGCTGCACAGTCTGCACTACAGCGAAACCGTTCTCTGGAGCCCGATTGTCGCCGTAGAGGAGCCGCTGATCATCACGCCTGCCCAAGGTGAGGCGGTTAGCTTGCTGCGCCGAGCGATCTAGACAAACTTGGGAACCTCATAGTGTTTGCAGTGCATGGGGTTCCCGGCCTTTGATCAAGTTTAGTCCTCGCTACCTTTTCAGACATCTGACGGTTTCTCCATTTGAATGCTGAAGCAACTTGCAACTGCCTCTCAGACATACGAAAAAAGACTGTCATGGAACAACTGAAAAACTCTCCCTATCGTTGATGCGGTAGACATAGAAGTCGCTGTCTAAAGTAAAGATGCGGCTCAGACCCAAGCGCTCAGCAGCGGCTACCAGCGAGGCATCCGCTAGATCCATAGGCGTGTCTTGGTATGTTTCCATCAATGCTTTCATGCGCTCACGCTCAGCAGGTACTGCCTCGTGTATGAGCAGGACGCCCGTCTCCCAAAGCTGCCAAAGGGACTGTTGCCCACCCCAGCCTCGCAATCTTCCGAGAAGATACATGGCTTCTGTGAAACACGGCCAGGTAGTGAGCATAGGCCCGATAAGTTCTTCAGAGGCTTCCATACAGTCTGTATGGCTTTTTCCTTGCCCTTTATCTAAGAGGGCAACCAACGGGCCAGTATCAACCAGATTCATGGAAGATGAATTCCCTGTTTTGCCATCTCCGCGATGAAACTTTCGCCAAAGGCATCATCTTTGTGAGTGCGATCAGATTCATGAGAGTAGTGAGGCTCAGCCTTGCTGTCTATTTTCCCGGTAAGTCCAGCAAGTAACTCAGACAGAGGTTGTGAGTATCGATCAACCTCAGTATGGCTGCGATGAATAGGTTCAGCCTTGCTGTTTATCGCCCCGACCAGATCTTCGGACGACTGAGTCGAAGATTGAGGCTCGTCGGTTTCTGGTGCCAACTGCAATGCGATCCACTTAGCAGGACTCAGACCCCTAGCCTGTGCCGCTGCTAGTAGGCCGCGATAGATGCTTTCTGGAAGACTGATGGTATGTTCTGTCATGGCTATAGATTAGGAACTTGTGCCGCTACAACTAGGCTAGCAGACGCGCTGACAATTAGGTTTCCTCCGAAGCGCTGCGATCTACGGGGTCGAAGTGGTCGAGCAGTTCGCGGTGGATGAAGCGGAAGCGACCGCCGATTTGCTGAGTGAGGCGGCGTTCGGTGGTGTATTTGAGGAATTGGGCGTAGTTGTAGGGGATGTGGCCTTGGCGGTGGAGGAAAAAACGAAGCAAGCCATGTCTTAAAATTTGTAAGCCTCCGCCTGCTAAAAACGACAGGATCAACGCATAACACAAACCTTCAGCAAAGCTTGTTCGCCACATTACGTGTCCGCCTCCGAGAAAGGCGAGCGCGTGGGACAAAAATATTCCGAAAGGATACGTGCATAGAGCGATAAGAGGAATATTCTTGATAGATGAAAGGATGCCTTGATTCGGATTTTCTCGAGTCTTAAATTCTGACTGAAATCCTGTTATTAAGCCGTTCATTAAACCATAAACACAGCCAAACATTAAACCAGCTTGAAAACCGAAGGGTACGCCAGACAGCAAACCATCTACAAAAGCCATCGGAACAAACTCGAAACCAAAGTTTAGGATTGCCCCTAAAGAGAACCAAGCACCAACTATCAGACCAAACAGGAGGCCAACTATGAAGCCAGATTTCAACCCTGTAAATAACTTGAGTGTTGTGCTCTGACGGTAGAAAAATAATTGAGGCGTTATCTAGCGAGTCATGCAGGCACCCCCTTATTCTGCTTGTCAAACAATTTGGCAAACACCTGCGACGCCGATTCACCCTGTTCAAGACAGTCATGAGCAAAGAGGATTAGCTTTTCTATCAGCGCTTGCGATTGCTGGCGACAGACCTGCCCGATGGATTGTGTGAGCTGGGTAGGGCGCTTGCCCGGAGCCTTTGTCGGGGGTGGCAAGCAAGCCAAGTGCAAGATTGAGTAAGCCACGAACACCAACGTCCAATGGGTTTGAATGGATTCAAAGGTTCGCATCCGATACTCATCAAGCCCGAGATATTGCTTTCCATCTCGATAAAAGGTTTCTATCGGCCATCTTTGTAAATATTTGGCGAGCACCTGTTTGGCTGACCAGTCAGCGCGATTGGTCAGCAGCACAGCGTAAGTCCCGGTGAGCTGTGCAGTTTCAAAGCTAATCACTAAACGCAGCTTGCCAAAGCGGGGAATTCGGCAGCAGAAGGTAAAACA
>NZ_NRTA01000052.1 GCF_002286735.1 Leptolyngbya sp. BC1307 | reverse complement strand
CCAACCTACATAGAGGCGGTTTTCGGTGCTGGTGACCCACTGACAAAACTGCTCCCACAGCGACGCGCTTTGGCGTGTCTGTAGTGTAGTAGTCATTTATGAATCCTTAGTTATGTTTTCTAGGTAAAAGGATAAAAGCTGCAAAAAAGTCAGTTCTTACCCAGTGATCGAACATTAACAGAAATAATTACTTTTGTAAAGTTCAAACGCCTCTTTGGTGAGCGATCGCTCGTGAGTATGGGCCCTATTCTGCCGCTGTCTACTCTCTGATCCAGCAACTCTATTCCTCTCATAGAGATACTTTCAGGAGCTTAGCTATCGAAAGAGCTGACTCTAAGTTCACGCACTAACCCTGCATCATTTTTGTAAACTTGCTTCCTCATAATCGCTCATCGTAGGATTTTTCGTTGGACGCAAGACATTGTTGGACGCAAGACATTAGAGACAAGAAGAAGTGATTGCATCAATCAACCTCAATCGGTCGCTGCCGTCATCGGACCTAGCCAAATCAGCGGCTTGCGTACCTGGGCCACAAGGTCACCTGGCAGGGCGCTGGTGCGGCTACCGTTAGGAGCTTGTATCAACTCAGTTAGCTGACTGATTTGTTGAAAGTTCGGAGGAGTAGGCAAGGCTCGCTGTAGCAGTTGGCGCATTACCCGGCGCTGTAAAGCCAGCGGCGCAGCTCTTAGAACTGAGCAGTCAGCTTCCCATTCGTTGCCTTCCCATTCGCCGTGTTTGTGGGTGTTGGCGATCGCTTGAGCATACAAACGGGCAGCCTGCTCTTCCAAATAGCTAATGTCAGCGGCTGCTAGCTCGGCGGTTTGTGACAGGGCTTGCTCTACTTTCGGATTAAAATGCTCACTCAGGTAGGGCAGCAGCTCTTGACGAATGCGATTACGGCGAAAGCGCAAATCTTGATTGCTGCTGTCTTCCCAGACCGGTAGCTGGTGCTGCTGACAAAACTGGCCAGTTTCCTGGCGACGCAAGGCGAGTAGCGGCCTGACTAAGGTGACTAGCGGCTTAGCCGTATCCAACGGTCGGCTCCAGGGCAGTGGGCTGAGGCCATCTGTGCCGGTTCCTCGGATGAGATTGTAGAGAACGGTTTCAGCGCGATCGCTAGCGGTATGCCCCGTCACAACGTGGGTACATTCCCACTTCCTGGCAACGCTGGCAAATGTTTCATAGCGCCACCTTCTCGCTGCGGCTTCGCTGGTTAGAGGGGCAGTGGCCACTGCTAGTTCAGCCGGAACCTGCCAGGCTTTGGCTAGCTGCAAGACGTGAGCAGCATTATCGCCAGCGTCGTTTCGCCAGCGATGGTTGCAGTGAGCGATCGCCAAAGACCAGTCCCATAGAGGCTGCAAGTCCAACAGTAGCTGGGCCAGACAAAGCGAATCCTGCCCGCCTGAAACGGCCATTAATATACGACTGTTTGCAGGCAGCAACTGGCGCTGTCGCAGCAGGGTGTGCAGTTGAGCGTGGGTTAAAGACCAGGCCATAGCGCCTGCACTCTGGTTAGACTATTTCTTCTGGGTCGGATTGCCCTGAGCATCGGTAGCCGTATTCTCCACCTGCTCAGCAGCTTCGTTAATTCGCTGTTTAGCCCGGTCTAGCCAACTGTCAGATTTTCTAGCAAGGCCCGCGCTATCTGCTTCAAAGGGGGCGATCGCAGCCGTTGTGCCGCCCTGACTGTCGGGCGGAATGACACCTCCCGCCGCTGGCACTGCGCCGGCGGGATCGACAGTTTCTAGCTGAGTTGGCATGTCAGTTTGCATATTGGGATGTCCCCAGCCAGCTTCATCGTAATCGCTGAGATTCTCCCCTGTCTCGCTGTTTACATCCTCAGATAGACCCGTCGGAGCGTCGCTAGCTAAGTTTTCTGAGCCTACTGGCTCTACTGCTGTAGCCGCGCCGCTAGCTAGAGGGGCATCAGTCGGGGTATCAGTCACAGAGCCAGGGCTCAGATTGGGACTAGCTTCAGTGCTGGCTAAATAGACGGCCTTCTCTTCGGCTCCTCGCCTGCCCGCTGCCCAAATGAGCAGCGCCAGCCCCGCTAGCGGTAGCAGTGGTAGTAGCCACCACCAGCGATCGCCATCGATCTGATCGTCAGCGTCAGCGCTATCTGCCCCAGTAATGACGATGTTATCTGGATTGCTATCAGTAGTGCCGTCTATCGCAGCATCGCCCTCTTCTACAGGGGTCACATCACTATCATTAGTAGTGTCTGTACCATCTGCGGTCGCTGTCCCAACGGCTGTACCGACTGCCGCTGTCGCGCCCTCTTCAGCTCCATTCACTCGCGGAGCGGTCACCCCTGCATTGCTGAGCGCAGCTTGGCCCGGACTCCCCGTGGCATAGCCTAAGAAAGCCGCCATTGCCGGTGAAGCGCCGCCAGCGTAGACAAAGGAATAGGGTTGAGAAAAGGGGTAGTTCGGATCGCTAGGCAGCGTCTTGTGCAGCTCTAGCGCCTTCAGGTCTGGCTGTCCGGCTAACTGCCCGACGAGCGCGTAGCCAATCCCGTCTGCCCCCAGTTCTTCAACCAGGGCAGCAGTGGAGTCTTCGCTCAGCTGAGTAGCGTTAGCACCGATTTCAAAGGCCGCTGTCTTAAAGACCGGATAGGCTTGCAGCGCCTGGCGAGTTTCACTGGCAGCCGGGCGGTCAATCAGGCGAATCGGCCCAGCGGTGCCGCCGACGCTTGACCAGTCTGCAATTTCTCCTCTGAAGATCTGCGCAAACTGACTGCCGGTCAGCCCTCCCGAAAAGGGGTTGTCTTTACCGACGACGACGGCAATCTTTTCTCGCTGTACCGGCACAGCAAATAAACCCCTGGCTTTTTCCGCATCGGTCAGCGGGCGGCTGATGGCAGCCAGGTCGGCATTGTCGTTGAGCACGTCTTGAATCGCGGCGCTAGTATTTTTGCGAGCGATGGCAACTTGGCTACCTGTGTATTCCTCTTCAAAGCCCTGACGCAGGGCTTCGCTAATTGCGTTCATATTGTCAGAGCCGCTGCTGATACGAATCTCAGTGCCTGCTGGTACGGAATCAGGCACCGGGAAACGCGGGGCCGTTTGGGCGACTGTCATTTGGGCGACGGCAGTTTGAGTCAGGGCAGGTGCTATCAAAGCGGCGACTGACCGTTGAGAGGCGCTAGCAAGAAAGGCTGCGATTGTCAGTGCTACGACCGTTTTACGACTAACCATTGTTGAATAGCACCTCGATGGATGAGACAGCTTTGAAACGCTAAGTCAGGAACTTCAGGGTGGGAGTGTTAGCTCAGACCCTGAAGCTTGGGATCTCAGAATAGTTAAAGGGGGTTGCGCTAGGCAATCAAAAAATCAGCCATTCAAAGTCAGCGAGCTGATGTGAATGATATTGATGCACCTTACACGGTAAGACAGCCTTATTAGATCCTTGAGTGAAATTATTTTTTCTTTAAACGATACTCGCTCTATAGTCTGGCTGGTTCAGGAGGCTCAGTACCTATTCTGTATTGATACTTAGTTTCAGCCTGCGTCAGGCTGATGCCGCGTTAGCGTCTATTTTTTAGAACTGGCTTTTAGAACCGGAAGTATCTTTTCTCACGGTCAGCGCCCAAAAAGCTCTGTATATTTAGTTAAATTAAACATATGGACAAATATTGATAAATCTGCTGCGTTTGACTATGCGCTATTCTCCATAAAGCAATAGTGTTCTAAGATAGCCAGGGCTTATAGCGTGCTCTATTAGCTTCAGAGACTGACTGAAAAAAGTATCAGGGTAAAGTGCTTGTTTCCTCAGAATGAGCGGTGTTAAGCAGCGGGCTAGCTTTTCACCGTCAGCATGAGGGTTTAAGGCTTTGTAGATGTCATCAACTTCAGGTGGGCTCTCAGGTCTATTAGGTTTAGATCAGGACGTTTGGCTTTAAGGGTGTCAGTAAATGGTTTCAGATTCTTCTTCGTCGCAAAGTGGTCAGGCACCCGAGGGGGGTGACTTTAATAACTTTATTTTAGAAATTGAGCCCGAATCTTCGGCTGCCGAAGAGGCTGATGCTGTTCAGACGAAGCCAGAAAGCAATCCCAACTTGCAAGTTCAGTTTAAAAGTGAGCGGGGTCGCCTCATGCTGTTGCTGCCCCCGGCTCCAGAGAAAAGCCGCAATCCCGTTTATTGGGAAGAGCTGAGGCAGCAGTTAAAGCGCCGCATCAGTGGAGGTGAGCGGTTTTTCCAGCCCCACACGCCGGTGCATCTGATCGCGCGCGATCGCCTGCTAGACAGCCAACAGGTTCAGGAAATCGATACGCTCCTGACTGAAGCGCAGCTGCCGCTCAAAAGAATCTATACCAGCCGTCGTCAAACAGCTGTAGCCGCCGCCACTGCTGGCTACTCAGTCGAGCAGCAAACGACCCTCGGCTATCTAGGTCAGGGGCAAGAAGCGTCTCGTCAAGCGATGGATGAGCCGCTTTACATCCAGATCACGCTGCGCTCGGGTGTAGAAGTTCGTCATCGGGGTACTGTGATCGTGCTAGGCGATGCCAACCCCGGTAGCTCGATTGTGGCCGAAGGCGATATTTTTGTGTGGGGGCGTCTGCGCGGGGTGGTTCATGCCGGGGCCGATGGTAACAGAGCGTGCCGTATTATGGCTTTGCATATGCAGCCCACACAGCTGCGAATTGCTGACCAAGTGGCGCGATCGCCCGACGATTCACCTGTGCAGTACCAGCCCGAGGTAGCCTATATTGGCTCCGACGGCATTCGAATTGCAGTCGCATCCGAATTTGATCCAGTCGACCTGACTACCCAAGAAACCCCATGAGCCGCATTATTGTCATGACCTCCGGTAAAGGAGGCGTTGGTAAAACGACCTGTACAGCAAATTTAGGCATGGCTCTCGCCAAAGCCGGGCAGCGGGTTGCTGTTGTCGATGCTGACTTTGGCTTACGCAATCTGGATCTGCTACTGGGTCTAGAAAACCGTATTGTTTACACCGCCTTAGACGTTCTCGCTGGCGAATGCCGGTTAGACCAGGCGCTGGTCAAAGACAAAAGACAGCCTAATTTGGCGCTGCTGCCCGCCGCTCAAAACCGCTCAAAAGAATCCATTCAGCCCGAGCAAATGAAGCGGCTGATCAAAGCCCTGACCAAGGTTTATAACTTCGTCTTGATCGACAGCCCTGCCGGTATTGAGATGGGGTTTCGCAACTCAATTGCGGCGGCTCGCGAAGCCATCATCGTCACCACCCCCGAGATTTCAGCAGTGCGCGATGCTGATCGCGTCATTGGCCTGTTAGAAGCTAACGATATTAAAGCCGTTCGGCTGGTAATCAACCGCCTCAGGCCAGCGATGGTCGCAGCTGAGCAAATGATGTCTGTTAAAGATGTTCAAGGAATTTTGTCGATTCCGCTGCTGGGCGTGATCCCAGATGACGAACAGGTGATAGTCTCGACCAATAAAGGAGAGCCGCTGGTCTTAGATGAGCCTCTATCTCAAGCAGGAATCGCCTTTACCAATGTGTCACAGCGGCTGCAGGGCGAGAAGGTACCGCTAATGGACCTCAGCCTGCAGCCAGAAAATTTCTTTACGCGACTGAAGCGGCTATTTGGAACGTGAGCGTCTGATAACTGATCAACCGACCTTAATCCAACCGACCTTAATGCAGCGACATCCCGGTGATTAATCCCTATGGCAATTCCTATCATCAGCGACCTTCTCGAACGACTCTTCGGCCCAAGTGAAGACATTCACAGCCGAGATGATGTCAAGCGTCGGCTCAAGATCGTCCTAGCTCACGACCGCTTAGCCCTCGATCCCCAGACGCTGGAGATGATGCGTCAGGAGATTATTGCCGTGGTTTCTCGCTACGTAGAAGTTGACTTTGACGCTTTGGAGTTTTACCTGGCCACCAATGACCGGGTGACTGCTCTCACTGCCAATCTACCTATCCGGCGGATCCGCCCGCTCGGCACAGAGCCTGATCAGCCGATTTCAGCCGACGAAGAGGCCACAAACATTGAGTTAGCAACTCAGTCGGACATATTGACGCTAGATGAAGACGAAACCGCAAACCGTCTCGATCAGCCCGGTGCGGACCAGCTCAATGGCCAGCCGGTGCAGGAGCCTCTAGACATTGATCGCTCGGAACTAGAAGAAGATGCAGCGATCGCCCAGGAGCCCTCTGCCACGACCAACAGTGACCTGGACCAAGCAGAAAAACTGGGGTATGAAGCTGCTTCAGAGAAGGGTGACGAGGCGATAGAAGAAGAAGAGCCCACCATGCCAGAAGTGCCAGATATGTCTATTACCGATGCTCCCGTTTAAACGGGAGGTAAGCTCTCAGCTGAGTCAGCCAAGACCGTGATTAGCTAGCTGAGCTGCCAAGCCTCATCCAGATCGGCTATGCTAATATTTACTTATGTTAAGTAAAGTAAAGGCGCTTGTCATGAAAAATCAAACGCAGACCGTCTCCTCGGACTCTAGTGCTGCCTCTGCCGCCCTAGAGAACAAGACCCTCGGAATTAGCCCGACTCGCTACTATCGGCCTGAACCTCGCCTTGGCTTCACCCCTTATGCCGAGCTGTGGAATGGCAGACTGGCAATGGTCGGTTTTATTGTTGCTCTGGCTTTTGAGCTGCTTTCCAACCACGTTCTTTAAAGCGAAATATTCAGCTGAAATAGCTGATTCAGCGACCTTGTCAGTAGGCTGCTGACATCCCGTTTTGCCAATATAAACGGCAGGTTTTAGTACGCTCGCACTCAACTCCTTGCATTGAGCAGCCCCATACTAGGCAATGTTGGGCGGAATTGGCGGTTTCATCTGCTGCGTTAGCTGACTTTGAAAGAGAATCTTGAGATCGGCGCGGCGAACTTCTATGGCCTGATCGCGAGCCTCTGTCTCTAAAAAGATTAGGCTGTCTACCGGTTCGATGGTCGGCAGCTGAAATAAAAGCCGGGCAGTTGGCACCGGTAGCGCCATGATGTCTGGATTGCCTTTAGCGAGTCGATCACCAGCAGCGGCGGCCAAAGACGGATAGGCATAGATGACTCGCTTGGGTTCGGCTGGTCTGTCTTTGTGGGCAATGGTGGTCTGCAGCCACTGCCGACTGGCTGACTGCAATATGTAATATTCTGAATGCTTCAGCTGCCCGGCAATCGTCCGAATCACAGGTGACACGGTAGCGATCGCCTCTCGAAGATCCGCCTCCGGCGGCGCACCCTCGATCAGGGCCTGAAGCTGCTGCTCAATATCCATAAACTAATAGGCAGATGAACTGGGCTGACTAGATGGGCTATGTCGGATGATAAAAAATGGTTAAACTCCTACCTTCCGCAGCTGCCGATAATCAAGCGTTCAGAAGATCTAATCGTAGAAAGTACAAGGATTATACCTGCCAACTTTAATACTTCTATGAATATCAGCTCAGATTGTTCAGAACCTCAGCTGATTTGTCTATCCTCATATCTGGTGCCTACCGACTGATCATCCGAAACTATCTACTATCAATTACGGCTGTGAAGCGTAAAGCTTATCAGGTGCAGGTCTACGCCTCCCTGATGACGGCTAGCGCAGTGGTGGCTGCTTCCATCGCTTTAGCCAGCAGTTTATCTAGGGTGTCAGGTGAGAGAATCTGTCTGTATCTACCTGCCGAGGGCCTGCCTCAAGGGCTATTGCCTCAGAGAGGCAGCAGACAAGGCTTTCTTCTACCAACGGGTCAACCATCAGGGAATAATTATCACCAGTTGTGGAAACGCTTTTTGAACGACTGTTCCAAACACTTAGTCAGGCCACACCCGCCTCAGAGCGCAATTGCCGCGAGGTCGCCAATCGCATTACCCAAGAGGTACAGCGCATTTGCCGCGAGAGCCAGCGCATTCAGGACTCCGGCGATGTGGCTGGCTGGGCTAGCGACCTGGCCTATCACCGACTTAACCAGTGCTTGCGCTACGTCAAGCTAGGGTCGGCCAAAGGCCGTCTAGAGCTGCATAGCAGCCTGAGCGCGATTGTCTATCGCTATATGACGCCGCCTCAGGTACAGTCGAGCTATCAGGCACGGGTTGCCCTGATTGAAGACTTTTTGCAAAATTTTTACGGCGAGAGCATCAATGCCTTTCGCCGTGAAAATGAGGTTGCTCCAGATTACCGGCCTCGCTCCTCTTTAGAGCTAGCCGAGTATATGGCCTTTACTGAACGCTATGCCAAACGCCGCATTCCCCTTTCGAGAGGCCGCAGTCAGCAATTAATCATTCTGCGCACTCAGACTTTCTCTAAGCAGCAGCCACCAGAGACGCTGATCGATATTCAGCAGGCGATTGAAGGCGGAGACTCAGAACAGCCACGGACGTTACCTTTGCAGCGGCTGCGTGAAGAACTGACCATCAGTGAAGATATCAGCGACACGGAGAACACGGTTCGCGAGCGCGTGGTTGAGCAGCTAATGGACTATCTCACCGAGAAAAACCAGCCAGACTGCGCTAACTACTTCAGTTTGCGGCTGATGGATCTGCCGACCAGTGAGATTGAGTCCATTTTAGAAATCACCCCACGCGAGCGCGATTACCTGCAGCAGCGGTTTAAGTATCACCTGCTAAAGTTTTCGTTTGCTCACAACTGGGAGCTAGTGCACGAGTGGCTAGGGGCAGAATTAGGCAAGAACCTCGGCCTCACCCCGCAGCAATGGGAGTACTTGCATACCAAGATCAATCAAACTCAGATCAAGACACTGGATTTGAAGCAGCAGGGACTGAGCGATGCAGAAATATCACATCAGCTAGACCTCACAGCGACTCAGCTACGAAAGCAATGGTCTAAACTGCTAGAGCAGGCCTGGGATATTCGAAATCTGTAACTTTCGTCTAGAAATTTAGTCCGGACTGAGATGTCTCTTCATGAATAATGACTCAGATAATATTCGGAACTTGCTTTTGTGGCTTCTGCAAGATTGCGACCCGACATTTTCTCCACCATCAGGAAATGGGTCTACATCAGAAGCTGACTTAGAGACACCCGTCCCAAAAGCAAGCCTATTCGAAGTCGGGTCTGATGCCACGTCAGTGAAGCCTGCTCACGCTGGGTCTGAGGGAACGCTCTCTCAGCCATCTACATTTTCTAGAGCAAGGCCATCTAAAGCGCCGGGGCATGCCTCGGTCGCTGCGAGAGATTCTGTCTCTCAGACGGCTCAGTCGTTTAACTTCGGAGAGATCCACGCTGTGCAAGAACGTTTTCAATATTTGTTAAAACAACGTCTCCGGTTGGAGTATGAAAGTAAGCCGCCGCTTTTTCCCTGGGAGTCAGAGGTCGGTGAATATCCCGCTGAGATAGCTGACCGTGCGCCGGTTGGCCCCTCATCGCTATGGAGCGATTATGTGAGCACGCTAAAGGTGCCTGGCCTACTGCCAGAAGCGCTGCTAAATAAGCTGTTTGAGCGCTGTCAGGATATGGCTCAAACGCCCATGAAGCAGGGCGTGCGGCTGGTACGGGCGGTAGAAGAGCTATTTCCTGAGCAGCCTGACCTGTTGGAGCCCGTTGCCAATCTGGTACTGGTGCCTGCCTATCGCTCAGACCGCTCTAACCAAGCGGCTGTCATT
Organism: Leptolyngbya sp. BC1307; assembly: GCF_002286735.1. Classification (GTDB taxonomy): domain Bacteria; phylum Cyanobacteriota; class Cyanobacteriia; order Phormidesmidales; family Phormidesmidaceae; genus Phormidesmis. The sequence goes on along the minus strand of NZ_NRTA01000052.1, from coordinate 12,258 downwards.
CAGGAACTGACTAACGTCGCAGGCGGCTATGACTCAGCGCTGCCTGAGCAGCAGATTGCGCTTTCTATGCTGGCTGCTCAAGAGATTCTGGGTGCCTTGACCTTTGCTATTTCCCTGGAGCGACCGCAAGCCGCTAGAAACTGGGTAACATCGCGTGGCGTGCTGACGCTAACGGTGACCTACGCAGCCAACCAGTTAGCGGTAGCTGCTGTATTGCCGGATGGGGGCCAGTTGCGTTTGTGGGATGGCGATGTCGAACAGCGGGCGATGCGATCCGGGCCAGGGGGCTTAGATATTGTCTGGGCTAATCCTGCTCTGGGTAAGACCTATGTCCTGGAAGTTTCTTTAAAGGACGAAGCTAAGCCTTTAAATATGGCTGTTCAGCTAGCTGAACAATAGCGTTTATCTGTCAGCAAGGGGCTTAATCATCTACATTTACGGTCTTTGTCATGCGACCGATCACTATCTGAAAGGCTAGCTCCACGTAAGGGCTAGCCTTATTTATTTGAAGGAGGTACCAGAATATTTTTTGAGCTGGTTGAGCGAGCGATCAAGGCTAGAGAATGTCAGCGATCGCTTACAACTTTTGAGGCAAATCGGCTCTGTGGCTCGGTAATCTAGAAGATATATATCGTTCAAGATATCGTTCAAGCTGGAGCAAACATACGTTTGTACGCTACTTTGGCTGTCATACGTAACGGCTCCAGCGGTTGCTTATGTAGTGAGCAAAGTGGCCAACGCTATACTTACAGCAGCGATACTGGATTTCTTATAATAGACCGACCGTTAGCTGTCTCAGGTCTTGGACACCCTTCCCCTTACTAAATTTTTATGGCCTCTCCAACTCTCATTTCCGATGCCCCTCTCAATGGGGCTAGCGCTGCAACGGCGGATTTTCAGCCGGAAGTCTTTGACCAGCATGTGATGGCGACGTATAGTCGCTTTCCGATCGCGCTAGAGCGAGGCGAAGGGTGCCGGGTTTGGGATGCAAACGGACGTGAGTATTTGGATTTTGTGGCGGGTATTGCGACCTGCTTGCTAGGTCATGCCCATCCGCGGATGGTGGAAGCTGTAACCACGCAGATTAAAAAGCTGCACCATGTTTCTAATCTTTACTATATTCCTGAGCAGGGCGCGCTCGCCCAGTGGCTGACTGAGCACTCCTGCGCTGATCGCGTTTTCTTTTGCAATTCGGGCGCTGAGGCTAACGAAGGGGCGATCAAATTAGCCCGCAAGTACGCTCACACTGAGCTAGGCATAGAATCACCGGTCATCATCACAGCGAACGCTAGTTTTCACGGTAGAACGCTAGCGACGGTAACAGCGACGGGTCAGCCTAAGTATCAGAAGAACTTCGACCCGCTAGTGCCGGGCTTTCACTATGTGCCGTACAACGACATTGAGGCTTTGAAGGCGGCGATCGCTCAGCTCGATGCCGACCAGCGCCAGGTAGCCGCGATTTTGCTAGAGCCGATGCAGGGCGAAGGCGGCGTTTGCCCCGGCAATCCGGTGTACTTTAAGCAGATTCGCCAGCTCTGTGACGAAACAGGGATTTTGCTGATTCTCGATGAGGTGCAGGTCGGCATGGGGCGCACGGGTAACCTGTGGGGCTACGAGACTGTGGGCGTAGAGCCGGATATCTTCACGGCTGCTAAGGGCTTGGGCGGCGGGGTGCCGATTGGCGCTGTTTTGGCTAAGCGTCACTGCGATATCTTTAAAGCCAGCGAGCACGGGACGACCTTTGGTGGCAATCCGTTTGTCTGTGGGGTGGCGCTGCAGGTATGCCAGACGCTAGAAGCGACTGATTTATTGGCGAATGTGCGATCGCGCGGTCAGCAGCTCAGAAAAGGACTCAAGGCGATCACCCAAAAGTACCCGCAGCTCTGTGCAGGCAAACGCGGCTGGGGCCTAATTAATGGTCTGGTGCTGCGAGAAGACACGGACACGGTCGCCTTAGATATCGTTAAAGCAGCGTTAGAAGAGGGGCTGCTAGTCATTCCAGCAGGGCCGAAAGTAGTCCGGCTAGTGCCGCCGCTGATCGTCAGTGCGGCTGAAGTAGATGAGGCGATCGCTCTTCTAGATCGGACGCTGAGCAAGCTTGCATAGATAGGTCGCCGCTCAGATCGAATGGGGGGTCGCCGTCAGCAGGCGGCCCTGATGCACCGTGAGAATCTGGGAGGCCTTTAGCCACTGAGCATCAAAGGCACCCAGATGAGTCGTGGTGATCAGCGTTTGAAAGCGATCTTGAATAGTTTCGAGCAGCTGATTTTGGCGCTTCAGGTCGAGTTCGGCGAGCACATCGTCTAGCAGCAGCAGGGGCGGTTCGCCAATCACCGACTCGATGAGCTCTAGTTCGGCAAGTTTAAGGGCTAATACCAGGGTGCGCTGCTGCCCTTGAGAGCCGTACTGACGGGCTGGGGTTTGGTTGATCACAAACTCAATATCGTCGCGGTGGGGGCCCACTAGCGAGGTGCGCTGATGATATTCGGCGACTGCCCGCGACTGAATTTTTTCGAGAAAGGCTTGCTGGACTGATTCAGGGTCGTCTGCGGCTAGCGGTACATTGGGCTGATAGGCCACCGTCAGGTTTTCGGCGTCGCCGCTAATGGCCCGATGCCAGGACTGGGCCAAAGGCGCTAAGCGCTGGATGACGCGCGATCGGCGGCGGCTAACGCGGGTGCCGGCGGCGGCGAGCTGCGCATCCCAAAGCGCCATCTGGTTGGGATCTGGCAGATCATCAGAGTCTGCTGTCTGCTGCTTGATCAAGGCGTTACGCTGCTTCAGCACCTGATTATACTGCTGCAAGATATAGGCATAGACCGGCTCTAGCTGAGTGAGCAGCGTATCTATCCAGCTACGGCGCTCGCTGGGGCCACCGCGCACCAAATCGAGATCCAGGCTAGAAAACTGCACGGCATTGAGATTGCCCAAAAAGTCTTGCTGACGCTTGAGGGTTTCACCGTTGAGCAGCACTGCGCGGCGACCGCCGTTTCTCAGCACCAGATTGAGTTCGGCTATGCCCAGATCGCGCTTTAGCTGAGCTTTTATATGGCCGGTGGTGGCTCCTTCTTGGACAAGATCGCGATCGCGGCTCGTGCGGTGAGACTTTAGCGTCGCCAGCAGCTCCACTGCCTCCAACAAATTAGACTTGCCCTGAGCATTGTCTCCCAGCAAAATCGTCTTTGACGCCTCAAACGCCACCGACTGACTGTGGTAGTTGCGAAAGTGCTGTAAGTGCAGGTGTTGGAGAAACATATTCACCAGTTTAAGCCAGCAGGCACCGACCCATCGGATTGAGCGATCGCTTTGCTCAGACAGGCAACGCCGTCATTAGTCCGTTCTAGCAGAGCCCAGCGAGAAGGGTAAAAGCCAAAAAATGTCTTCAAAAAATATCCCCCACCCCCTACAGAAAGCGACGCAGCCGATGCTACAATGTTCAAGCAAAAGCGATGGGGTGTCGCCAAGTGGTAAGGCAGCGGGTTTTGGTCTCGCCATTCCTAGGTTCGAATCCTAGCACCCCAGTTAATTGCTTTGGCTAGTTTCGGCTTGGCCGATATATCAGAAAAGATTAAGCGATCTAGGCAGTCTTCAGCACTGCTCAGGTCGCTTTTTTAATGAGCAGCCTGCAACACGGATATAAGGCACTGAGCATTGCTTTATTTACTGGCTAGGAACTTCCGTAAAAATAATGACGTCTTTCTACCTATCCTCAGTAGGATTGCTGCCGCGTTTATCTGTAGGCTTATCCTTCAAGATGTTTTCTTAACCGTGGGTATAGCTTGACGATCCATCCCTGAGATTGCAGTCTTTTTCGTCCAGAAATCCTGAAAATAGCCATCTACATATGAAGCCCCCCCCGTTTGATCCAGCATCGCCACCGGCAGATGCGCCATCTCCTGCGGATGGCGATGCGAGTCATCTTGGTGAAGGCATCAAGCCAGCGAGCAAGGGCTCCCGGACCATGCTCATGGCTGCTCCGCCTGGCTCGAAGAAGCGGTCTCAGACTCAGCGGTCTGCCAAAGTCACTATTTTAGGCATCGATTTTGATAATTTTTCCAAGCAAGAGCTGCTGTCCAGTCTAGAAAAGGGAGTGGTCTTTACCCCCAACGTGGATCACTTAATGAAGCTGCGGCGCGATGATGATTTTGTCTCGGTGTATCAACAGGCAGACTTTAAGATCTGTGACAGTCAAATTTTGATGTATGCCGCCAAGTTTTTAGGTAAACCGCTAAAAGCGAAGCTGTCAGGCGCAGACCTGCTGCCCTGGTTTTGCGACTACCACAAGCATAACGGGCATATCAAGATATTTCTGCTGGGCGGTGCACCAGGTGTGGCGCGGGCGGCGCAGAGCCAGATCAATACTCGCACGGGCAGGGAGATCGTCGTCGGTGAGTATTCGCCGCCTCTGGGCTTTGAAACCCGCCCAGAGGAATGCGCCAAAATCATCACTGCAATCAAAAGCTCACCGGCTAACGTGGTAGCCGTCTGCTTGGGCGCGCCCAAACAGGAAAAGTGGATTGCGGCTTATCAAGGCCAGCTGCCTGATATTAATATTTTCATGGCGGTCGGCGCTGCGATTGACTTTGAGGCGGGCTGTAAACCTAGAGCGCCTCAATATATTAGTGAGCTTGGCTTGGAATGGCTATACCGCCTGCTCAGTGAGCCTAGACGGCTATGGCGTCGATATCTAGTCGAGGGGATACCGTTTATTGGATTAGTGCTGGTAGAAAAGCTTAAGCACCTGCGAACCCGTAAACTATAGACATTAGGCTATAGAGAACTAAGCGGTAGGTCACGCGAGATGAAAATGTCCCAACCCGGCGAGGGTGCCCGCCCAGAAGCTGATGATCGCCCTCGCGCCATGCAGTACTCCGCTGAGGCTATGCGACGAGCGGAGCGAGCGGTGAAGTGCTCACCTTTTTATCTGAAGCTGCTGGCTGAAATGCGATTGACTAGCGTCAGCGTGCCAACCATCGCTGAAGACAGTGGTATGTTAAAAGGCTATACACAGCAGCCACTTTCAGAATTAGCGACCGAAACCGAGCTGCTGTGGCTAACGACCGTCGGCATTTTGCGCCGCGAGGTAGACGGGCAAGGACTGACCGATAGCTTTAGACTGACCCCACTTGGACGACAGATCGTAGAGCGCTGGCAATCTCAGAGCTGTCCGGATCGGCGAGCGAGCCTGGTGGACTATGTAAAAAATACGGTGGCGCGGCGACTTCGCCTGCCTGACTGGCTGGGTTAGCCGCTGACGATTAACCCGTTAGCTGCGGCTGGTATGCTAGTGATCCCACTATATTTTTCCCTCATAGTTGGTCAAGGTTGGGTAATGTGAGGGGGGTATAAACATCGGGGGGAGCAATTGGTGAAATCAATAATGGTCGTGGGGACGACCTCTCACGCGGGAAAATCCATGTTGGTAACCGCTCTCTGCCGCATTTTGAGCCGCAGAGGCTGGCGAGTAGCCCCCTTTAAAGGGCAAAACATGGCGCTGAATTCTTACGTCAGTACAACTGGCGCTGAAATTGGCTACGCGCAGGCGGTGCAGGCTTGGGCGGCGGGCGTGCCACCCCAGGCTGAGATGAATCCGATTTTGCTGAAGCCACAGGGCGACCAGACCTCTCAGGTGATCTTAAAGGGGCGTCCAATCGGTCAAACCACGGCAGAGCGATACTACGAAGATTTTTTTAGTACGGGCTGGCAGGCGATTCAAGAAAGTTTGGCTCGCCTGAGTCAAGAGTTTGATCTGCTGATCTGTGAAGGGGCCGGCAGCCCAGCTGAAATCAACCTGAAGCATCGCGACCTGGCCAATATGCGGATTGCGACCTACCTGGAAGCCCCGACTATCTTGATTGCCGATATTGACCGGGGCGGCGTATTTGCCCATATCGTTGGGACGCTAGAGCTGCTAGAGCCGGAAGAGCGATCGCTGATCAAAGGCATCGTGATCAACAAGTTTCGCGGGCAGCGCTCAATTCTGCAGCCCGGCATTGATTGGCTAGAGGAGCGTACGGGCATTCCTGTCATCGGCGTTATCCCCTGGATTGACGAAGCTTTTCCGGCGGAAGATTCGCTCTCGCTGCTAGAGCGGCCAGCAGTCAAAACCCAGGCTGAAATTACCATAGCGGTGATTCGCCTGCCCCGAATTTCTAACTTTACTGACTTTGACGCGCTAGAGGCTGAGCCTTCTGTCAATGTCAAGTACCTGAGCCCCAAAGACAGCTTGGGCTACCCGGATGCGGTCATTTTACCCGGCACTAAGACCACCATTTCTGACCTGCTGGTGCTACAGCAGACCGGTATGGCCGAAGCGATTTGCAACTACGCCGCCGCTGGGGGCACGGTACTCGGTATCTGTGGCGGCTTCCAGATCATGGGTCAGATGCTGGCCGACCCCGAAGGCTTAGAAGGTCAGGAGGGCCGGTTTGACGGGTTGGGCCTGCTGCCGCTGAGAACGGTGATCACGCAGCAAAAGGTGGCCCGGCAGCGCACGGTTACCTCCAAATATCCGCAGGAGGGGCTGCCGGTCGTGGGTTACGAAATTCATCAGGGCCGCACTCAGCTAGTGATGTCAACCAGTGGCGAGGCGGACAACACGTTTATGGCTATCTTTGATGATCGCAGTCTTGGTATTGTCGATCAGGAGCAGTCTGTGTGGGGGACTTATCTGCACGGCATTTTTGATAACGGCCCCTGGCGGCGAGCGTGGCTCAACCGGCTGCGCCAGCAAAGGGGGTTAAAATCTCTGCCCACGGGTATTGCCAACTATCGTGAGCAGCGCGACAGTATGTTCAACAGCTTGGCAGCTACGATTGAAGAGTATATAGATCTCACGCCGATTCTGTCCTAGCGGGTGGAAGCAGGCTAGTCTATTCATTTCCAAGCAGGTAGCGGTGTGACGCTCAGCGTAGTTATTTTATTGTCGGTGACAGGGCTGATCTCTGGCATATTGGCTGGTTTCTTAGGAATCGGCGGCGGTACGCTGCTGGTGCCAGTGCTGGTGCAGCTAGGTTTTTTGCCGGTACAGGCTACGGCCACTAGCAGTCTGGCAATCTTGGTAACTTCGAGCGCGGGTAGCCTGCAAAACTGGCGGATGGGCTACCGGCATACCAAGCAGATTGTGATGCTGGGTGTGCCTGCACTGGTGACAGCCTTTTTAGGGGCGATGCTGGGCGATCACATTCCCGATTACTGGCTACTCTTTGGCTTTGGCCTGCTGCTGCTAAGCAATCTCTATCTGGTTTCGCTCAAAAAGCAGGTGATCCGGACAGCGCAATTTAGAGAATCGCGAACGGCCTCTGGTCCGGCTATTAACCCGGTGCTGGCACGGCTGATTACCGGTTCGATAGCGGGCTTTATGGCTGGTTTGTTTGGCGTGGGCGGCGGGGTGATTTTGGTGCCGCTGCAGATTTTGTTGCTAGGTGAGAGCATTAAGTCGGCGGTGCGCACTAGCCTGGGCGTGATTGTCATCACCTCGATTGCCGCCTGTTTGGGCCATGCCATCAATCAAAATATCAACCTGACGGCTGGCTTAATTTTGGGTCTAGGCGGGCTGATAGGCGTGCAGTTTAGCACCCGGTTTTTGCCTAAGCTGAGCGATCGCAACGTCACTCAGCTTTTTAAGGCGATGCTGCTTGTGCTCTCTGTCTATATCTTCTGGCAGGCATGGAATCTCTACAGCAATGGCCCGGCTTAGCTCGCTTTAAGCAGCGCAGGTTAAGCGCAGATCTTTCGGGCCAGGGCAATATCAAAGTAGCGAGCATCGCCAACCTGACCAGAAATTACTTTGAAGGGGGCGCTAGGTTCGCCCAGATCGCTAATTACCAGCGCTGCCTGAGAGAAGTCTTGCTGCTGGGTGTAGTCATTTACCGTGATCACCGTTTTCAGCCCAGATTGCACTGCCGAAAGCAGACCATTGTTTGTGTCTTCAAACGCCAGACAGTTCTCAGGCGGCAGCTTGAGATGGGCTAGGGCATATTCAAAAATATCAGGAGCGGGTTTTTTCTGAGGCACCATATCGCCTGCGGCAATCACCTCAAACCAGTCAAGGCTCTCTGCGCCTAGCGTATTTTCTAGCAGGGCTTTGACGTTAGCGGGGGTGGTGGTGGTAGCGATCGCCAACCGCACCCCTTTTTCTCTAGCTTCATTTAGCAGACGCTTTACCCCAGGCCGCAAAGGAATTTTTCCGGCTGCTGCCGCCTGCTCGTAGTAACGGGTTTTAACAGCGTGCAGAGACTTAATAAATTCGTCCAAACTCGCAAACTCCTCAGGCAGCACAAGGTCGGGCTGAGACTGCTGCACAAAAGCTCGCATCCGCTCTTTTCCGCCTGAGACTTCGAGCAGTTCGCCATAGCGCTCCGCCGACCAGTTCCAATCTAGCCCGGCATCGGCAAACGCCTGGTTAAAGGCTGGCCGATGGCCGTCGCGCTCTGTTTCGGCCAGGGTGCCATCTACATCAAAAATCAGTGCCTTTAGCTCAGCCACCGGCTCGCTCCCTTAAGTACTTTCGGGTAAATTTTACCGTCATAAGGTTCCCACGGCGGGGTCGATAGCCATTTGATAGCCATTGGAAAAAGCGTCAGCCAGACGGCACTCTGGGAACCCTGAGACTTAGTGATAGGGGGCAATTGTCTTGAGCAGTGAAAGGGCATATTGGCTGGCGTGGTCGCGCCTTAAAGACGTAGGGCCAGTGACGATCAAGCGGCTGTGGGAGCACTTTGGATCTTTGGCTATAGCCTGGCAAGCATCCGCAGGTGAACTGCTAGCCGTTGACGGCATCGGCTTACTGAGCGCCGAAAAAATTACGGCGCTGCGACTCAAGCTCAATCCCGACTCTCTGCTGGCTCAGCACGAAGCCGCCAATCAGTCGTTTTGGACGCCCGCCGATGCGGACTATCCTGCTCTGCTGTTTGCTATTAATGACCCGCCGCCTGTGCTCTACTATCGCGGTCAGCTGCGGGTCAATTCGCTTGATACTTTAACGGTGGGTATAGTGGGGACGCGATCGCCCTCTCCCTATGGCAAGCGCTGGACGCAACGGCTGAGCCACAAGCTGACCGTTCAGGGGGGCGTGATTGTTTCTGGACTGGCCGCAGGCATAGATACTGAAGCCCATCAGAGCTGCTTAAAGCTCAAGGGACTCACTATCGCAGTGCTAGGAACCGGAACCGATATCGTCTATCCCCATCGCAATCGCGAACTCTATGAGCAAATAGTGGCAACTGGCCTGGTTGTGAGTGAGTACCCCGACGGCACCCCACCCGATAAAACGCACTTTCCCCGGCGCAATCGGATCATTGCCGGACTGAGCCGCGCCCTTTTAGTCACTGAAGCCCCGGCTCGATCCGGCGCACTGATTACGGCTCGCTTAGCTAACGACTATTGCCGTGAGGTCTACGCGCTGCCCTGCGCACTGGATAATCGCCAGGGTGAAGGCTGTCTGCATTTGATCAACCAGGGAGCGCAGATCATCTTGGGCGAGCAAATTCTGATAGAGGCTTTGGCCGCACTTCCGCCAATAGCTGTAGAGCTGTCTGAGCAGTCAGGCGAAATCGACAGTCGCACTGAAGTTACTTTGACCGATTCTTCAACCGATAGCCAGGCCCAGCCCAATGCACCTGAGCGAGCCCTTCTACCCGAGTTATCCTCGCTTTTGTGTCAAGTATTGGAGGCAGTGCCCATTGAACCGGTTGTGCTAGATCAAATCGTGCCGCTGGCGCGAGTGACGACCAGTGAACTGCTGAGCGCACTGCTGCAGCTAGAGCTATTGGGCCTGGTGACTCAACTGCCGGGAATGCAGTATCAGCGGAGCTAGCCAGCGAATCCGGGGGGACGGCCCTAGTATTGAGCAAGGATCAAGGAAAAGCGAGATGGAACCTAGCGTCGATGTCTCTGAGCGAATTATGGGAAAACCGGCAGTCAGCGCCGAAGCAGGGCAATCTGATATAAAGATCTATAGTTCCTATCGCTTCGTCACGGGTTAGCCTGTCTGCCGCATGTCTCCCGATTTTAACCACGCTCAGCCTGCTCTAGAGTTTATTCAACCGTGCTATAGCCCCTGGCTGAGACGGGCTATGCAGCCGCTGATGCCGGTGTGGACGGCCTGGCAAACTAACGTAGCTGAGATTGAGACGCGCCAGGTGGAGGCGTTGGCGACGCTATACCGCGACTTTAAGGCCGGGAAGACGCGGTTTTTAATTGCGTTTCGCCATCCTAGCCCGACCGATCCATATGTGCTCAGTCATGTACTCTGGCAAGATTTGCCGCAAACCGCCAGGGCGATGGGCTTTGACCTGGGAACCACGCATACTCACTTTATCTATGACCGGGGCATTCCGCTGTGGGCGGGAAGCTATCTGAGCTGGGTGTTTTCGCACTTGGGCGGCGTGCCGATTCAGCGCGGCAAGCTGGACATTTTGGCGCTAAAGACCGCTCGCAGCCTGTTTGTAGACGGACAGTTTCCGCTGGCAGCAGCACCAGAAGGGGGAAACAATGGCCACAATGAAATTGTCAGCCCGCTGGAACCGGGGATGGCTCAGATGGCCTTTTGGTGTGCGGAAGACTTGCAGACGCAGGGCCGGGCTGAATCGGTGGTGATTTTGCCAGTCGGCATTCAGTATCGCTATCTGGCTCCACCCTGGGAACGGCTAAGTGAGCTGATTGCTCAGCTAGAAGCTGACACTGGGCTGGGCCTACCGACGAAAGCAGAGAGGGAATCGCTGCCGCCGCTTTTTGAGAGCGATCATCCCCCTCTTTCCTCAAACATTTCATCCTCAAGCGACCCGGCTGAACTCTACGGTCGCCTCTATCGCCTCGCTGAGCATTTGCTGACGCTGATGGAAGGCTATTACCGCGAATTTTACGGTGTAGAGTTTGACGCCTCTGAGGGGGAGACAGAACCCAATGCTCAGTTGGCTGAACGGCTGCAAAATCTGATGGACAAAGCCCTCCGAGTTGCAGAAGACTATTTTGACCTGCGGCCCAAGGGTAGCATCATCGACCGCTGCCGCCGGTTAGAGCAAGCCGGATGGAATCGGATCTTTCGCGCTGATGCCAACAGCCTTTCGCCAGTGGCGCGGGGGCTAGCCGACCGGGTGGCCGAAGAAGCAGATTTGCGGATGTGGCATATGCGTCTGATGGAGAGCTTCGTTGCAGTCACCGGGCACTATGTGAAAGATCATCCCAGCGCTGATCGCTTTGCCGAAACCACGCTACTGCTGCGCGATATGGTCAACCGGATCAAAGGAAAACCGATAGACCGTTCGCCGCTCGGCCCGCAAAAGGCGATTGTCACCGTCGGTCAGCCCATCGCGGTCGATCAGCGACTCGCCGACTACAGGAGCAAGCGTAAAAGGGCGATCGCCACCCTCACTCAAGACTTGCAAGCCGAGATGGCCGCTTTGATCCTGACGGATTAGAAGTCTGTCAATCTAATTCTGTCAATCTGCTAGGGGCTCCATGCGCTCAGCAATCACCGCGTAAAACGGGTCGCCGCCGCCCATTCCCATCATCTGTAAAATAGCGGGAACCTCTGATGTCTTGGCAACGGTCTCAATATTGCCAAAGCCAGGCACCGCTTCAAAATAGCGCTTAGCTAGCGTCATCCGGCCTGCTTCGCTGCTGTCTCGCCAGGCGGCGATCGCCTTCTGATAAAACATCCGATTAGAAAAGCTAAAAATCGCAATGCCGCCGGGCTTGAGCACCCGATAGACCTCAGCAAAAATCTGCTCAGGATACTGAACATATTGAATAGAGACCGTATTGATCACCGCGTCAAAAGAGCCGCCCTCTAAAGGCAAGGTCTGGTTTTGGTTGAGGTTCTGCACGAAGGAATGGTCGAGCTGCGGGTTGCGAGCTAGCTCTTCGGCGTTGAGGCCGTGACCTTCGACATGGGCGTAAGCGATGTCAGTCGGCAGGTGCGAAACCCAGCTGCTCATCATGTCAAAGACGCGGCTGCCGGGCGGAATGCGATCGCGATAGAGCTGCGTAAGCTGAGCAATAAACCCTTCGTCTACGTGAGTAACAAAGCGCGGTGAATCGTAAAAGAGCGTATCATCAGACGGATCGAGCTTGGCTCTTTGATTGTTTTCTAGCAGCATGGAAGGGTAGTTGAGTTGGTTCCTTTACTCAGTGTAAAGAAATATGGAGAAAGATCATGCTTGACTACTCCCCGCTCTGAAGAGACGGGGATTCCCCGGTTACCCAGAGAGTTTCCTGTTTCATAGCAGTTGCCTTCAAAGCTAATGCTTATCGGGT
>NZ_NRTA01000051.1 GCF_002286735.1 Leptolyngbya sp. BC1307 | reverse complement strand
AGACTCTGGCTTAGCGCTAGACTCATTCGTCTCTTCGACTGTACCTCCACCCGCCTACGCTCTGTCATTTTATCGCCTACCCTCTTGACATTTAATAGCCAGCTTCCCTCCAAACTTTTGCCCTCTACGGCCAGCGCTTTGGCGGCATTGAACCCCACTTCAAAGACTACAAATCGGCGGCTTTCGATATCCTGCGCTCTCATTTACGCGATGCCCAAGCGCTTACTTGTTTGATTATGTTGCTTGACTGTGCCGCCCTCATTGCCCTGATACTCGGCTTTATGACGATGCAATCGGGTCAACGTAATCGCTTGGACTGGCACCAGCATAGAGGCTTTAGTTTCCTCCAACTGGGCTTGCGTGAACTTGCTAGCCTCTGCTATCAAAGATTGCGCCTGCCCATCCTGTCACCCTTACCTTATTGCAATCCGCCGCCTGCTTGTGCTTCAGTCCGTAAGCAGCAAATCTGGGACGAGCGCATTGAGTTTTCTCGGGTAACTAGATTCTCAGCTTGAGACTGCTTTGAGTTTTCTGCACCACTAAGCGTTTGAAGAGTCGTTAACGTGAAGTGGTGAAATCAGGCTGATACACCACGGCCAAAAGGCTAAGGATAAGAGCTTGGCATCTGCCGAGGTGACCAAGAACCACCCTCTCTAAACCCGGCTCAGAGTAGGACTCTAAGTACAGCAACAATCGGATATCGTTAGTGTCTGTAAGTTTTCGCCACCATTTCCAGTCAGCAATTGCGGTGTATCAGAAAGGAAAGCCTTTAAGGGATAGCCTTTCATGAAAAACAGAGACCGCGAAGCGCAAATAGTGCGAATCCAATCGACGAGCTTCCAACCGGAATTATACTCTAGACGCTTGATATATGGACATTCTTGAAGGATTGAAAGTTTAAGGATAACAATTTTTTCAAAGCCTTTTTGTGAGTAGTATCAGCCTGTTCTAGGCAGGTTTGAATAGCATCCTTGAAACTGTCAAAATCAGCGTAGTACTTGGAATACAAGCATTCATTTCTGACAAACTTCCACAGCCGCTCAATCAAATTCAAATGCGGTGAATAAGACGGTAGGTATAACAGCTCAATGTTCAGTGCCTCAGCGAGGGCAAAGACCACCCGACATTTCTGATAGCGAGCATTGTCTAGCACAACTGTAATGGGCACCTCTAAGTTAAGCGCTGTTAGCTTCAATAGCAGATGGCAGATGCTTTGAGCATTGATGTAGCTTTCGTTAGTGACGATGATAACCTCTTTGCTAATAGCGTTGAGCGCACCTAAGACATTGAAGCGCCTGCGGCCTGAAGGCGAAGGAATGAAGACCCCTGGCCGAGATACGTGTAATTTCCTATCACATCGGGCTGAAAGCTTTGATATGAGCGGCTTATAGATTTTAGGTTTTGGGTAGTACAGGCGATTGAGGGCTGAAGCCACGGTTTGCAGGTACAGAGTAGAACTAAGACTCTGTAGCAGCGCCATCAAGGCAACTGTAAAATCAACTGAGATGCTTCTACAGCAGATTTTCTAGGGCTTGTTTAGCGACGGACTCTGCCCGCCTAGACGTTACCTTCTGATAGCGCAAAGTCGTTTGAATATTTTCATGGCCCATCAGCGCTCTCAACTCTTCAATCCCCATCATGCCGACGCGCTCAGTGGCAAAGGTATGCCGTAAATCATGCAACCTGGTTCCGTTGAGATCAGGGCACGGCGCAATCAGCTTATCCCAGCACTGATGGACACGCCGATAGCTAATACGAGAGACTTCTAACGAAAGCGGCTGTTGAGCCGTAAAGAGCGCGGTGCTAGTAGGATGCCGCCCATCGCGAATGTATTCGGCGAGTGCAGTAGAGGTATCTGGCGAGAAAAAGCACCAGCGTTGTTTATTGCCCTTTCCTAGCACCTGAAATCGTTGTTCTTCAAAGTCAACATTATCAAGGTCTAACTGCAACACTTCTGAGATGCGAGCACCGCTACGATGCAACAAGCTAACGATTGCCGTCATTCGAGTATCCAGTTCGACTGCCTGATACAGACACTTGATCTGAGGCTCTGTAAGATAGCGAATCGTATCATCAGACCTATGCTCACCCTGCTGCGGGTTAGGCTTTGGCTGCTTCAGTCTGACAATCGGATTGGCTTTTAAATAGCCTTGCTCAACGGCAAAGTTAAACAATGCCTGCACCGTAGCCTGATGCTTTCGCCGGGTCGTATAGGCGAGATCCGTCAGGCTCTGTAAGTACTCGACGACTTCACACCGCTCCAACAGATTGATGGGCCAACTGCCGTACGCTGAGAGAAAGGGCATGAGGGTAGACTCATAGGCTTTAAGCGTCCCTTTTGCTAGCCCTGGGCGCTGTAGGAATTGAGTCGCTACGGTCGCTAATGTAGGAGATGGCATTAAGACAATCTGAAGGTATCGAGAGTCGCTTCTATCGGCTTTACGATAGCACTATTAGATGTGTCTGAAGGTGAACTTTATTGTCTACTGTGAACGCTCACCAGCTCCCCAAAGCCCAAGAATCCCTGGCTGATTATGTGAACCGCCAGCGAGAAGCCCTCGGTTTAAGCCGTATAGCCCTCGCTGAGCGAGCAGGCATCCATAAGCAAAGCCTTGGCAAAATTGAACGTGGCCAAACGCAAACATTGAATCGGCGTACCCTCAGCAGCCTGTCTCTAGCGCTTCAGGTACCGATAGATTATCTAGAAGCCGTCACCCGAGGTCAAGCAGGCACGCTCGGCCCGTCGCTCAAGTTTTGCCCGCAGTGCTGGCAAGCAGGCACCGCGCCCGATCCGATATGGACAGATGCGCGCTCCCAGTATTGCTTCATGTGCGGCAGCTCTTTGCAGGACGCCTGCGAAGCCTGCGGAGAGCCACTGCACTCGTTGACCTTTCGGTTTTGCCCTCACTGCGGTCAGCCCTACAAAAAGAGCAACCGTCCTCCTGCAACCTAGTTTTGCCCACGTCTGTCGTGAAGTGCCCTCTATCCTGCCATGACTGCCATCAACCGTACGGCTTATCCATACTTCAAGCCGACACCCAGCCCAGAAGAACTCGCAGCGCTATACACGCCTACCGCTGCGGAATTAGAATTGGCTTACTCAAAGGTACGCCTTGCGCCGAGCCGTTTGAGCTTTTTGGTACTGTTAAAATCCTTCCAGCGGCTGGGCTACTTTCCCCATCCTGAAGTGATTCCCGATGCAGTCATCACTCACATCCGTAATTTTCTAAATCTCAAAGATTCAATTTTAGCGATCGCCCCTGAGGCTTCCCGCTATCGTTACTACCGGCTCATCCGCCAGTATCTCAAAGTCAAGCCCTACAGCAGCGTCGCCAAGCAGGTAGCTGTGAAGGCGATTGAAGCCGCCGTTGGCGTGATGGATCATCCGACTGACTTGATCAACGTAGCGGTTGAAACGCTGGTTAAAGAAAGCTACGAGCTGCCTGCTTTTGGTACGCTCGAACGACTGGCTAAGCACCTGCGGACAA
Source organism: Leptolyngbya sp. BC1307 (assembly GCF_002286735.1). Lineage (GTDB taxonomy): Bacteria > Cyanobacteriota > Cyanobacteriia > Phormidesmidales > Phormidesmidaceae > Phormidesmis. The sequence goes on along the minus strand of NZ_NRTA01000051.1, from coordinate 18,634 downwards.
TCAATCACACGGAGATATATCGGCAAGTCTCAAGCCAGTTGAACCAGGCAGAGCGCGACTACTTGGACGGGTTGATTGCACGGTCTGACACTGATGTGCAGGCAATGCTCAATCGGCTCAAGGCCGCGCCGAAGAGCGAGAAGCTGACCCACCTAGTGCAACTACAGCAGACCTTTGATGAGCTAATGTCATTTGGCGATGCGCAGCGCTTGCTGAAGGGCGTTAATTTGCTTAAGCTCAAGCATCTATCCGCCTATGCCAAGACACTAGATATTGCCGAATTTAAAGACATCAACGTGGCCAAACGGCGAACACTGTTGCTGTGCTTGCTCTACCGGGCGCAGGTAAAGATCCGAGACCACCTGGTTGAGATGTTTCTCAAGCGGATGAAAAAGATTGACGCGAGTGCCCGCAGGCGGCTGGTTGAACTCAGAGAGAAGCATCTGGCTCGGACAGAGCGGTTACTGGGACTCTTCAGCCAAACGCTGAGTGTCGCCCAGACTGAGACTGAGCCGGTGTCGTACCAGCAATCGATGCAAACGCTACTGACCGCAGAGGGGGGAGCCGATGCACTCTTAGTCGAATGTGAAGAAGTCAGAGCTTATAATTCTGCGAATCATTTGTCGCTGATGTGGCGGTTCTATTCCCCCTTTCGACGGCGACTGTTTGACCTGGTGCGCCTACTCGATATTCAGTCAGCCAGTGAGGATTCAACGCTGATGGAGGCGCTGGCGCTGGTCTTAGCCCATCAGCACAAGCGGCGTAAGCACCTGCCAGCAGAAATCGATTTGAGTTTTATGAGTGCCGCGTGGCGTCAGCTAGCGGTCGCCTCCGTGGACGGCCAGCAAAAGCTAGTCCGACAGCATCTGGAGGTCTGCGTCTTTGCGGCGTTGGCCGTGGCGTTGAAGACGGGTGACGCCTATGTCGCGGGCTCAGAAGAGTATGCCGATTTCAGGGCGCAGCTATTGCCTTGGGAGGAGTGCGAGCAATCAGTGGCAGAGTACTGTGAGCAGCTGGGCATTCCGGCGACGGCTGACGGATTCGTTGAGCACCTACAAGTAACGCTGACAGAGCGATCTGCTGAGGTAGATAGCAAACTGCAAGGTGACGACCAGATTTCCTTTGATGAGGAGGGCGACCCCGTTCTTAAGAAGGTGCCCGCCGCGCCTATTCCAAAGGATACCGATGCATTTGCTGCTGCCTTAGATGAACAGATGCCCGAGCGCACGGTGCTCGATATCTTATGCAACGTTGAGCACTGGCTGAACTGGACAAGGCATCTTGGGCCGCTTTCAGGCTCCGAGCCAAAAATTGCGGACGCACCAGAGCGCTATATTTTGACGGCCTTTGCCTATGGCTGCAATTTGGGGCCGACTCAAACGGCGCGGCATGTGCGGGGGCATACGACCTATCACCAGCTTTCGTACATCAATCGGCGGCACGTTAGCGCGGATACCTTACAGCGGGCGATCTGCGACATCATCAACGCCTTCCATCGATTGGACTTGCCCAAGTGCTGGGGCACGGGTGAGAAAGCCGCCGCCGATGGCAGTAAGTTTGAAACCTACGAGAATAATCTACTCTCGGAGTACCACATTCGCTATCAGGGCTATGGCGGCATTGCCTATCATCATGTCTCTGACCAGTATGTGGCGCTGTTCACTCACTTCATTAGCTGCGGGGTGTGGGAAGCGGTTTACATTCTCGATGGCCTGATTAAAAATAAGTCAGATATTCAGCCGGGTATCCTTCATGCCGATACGCAAGGTCAGTCTTCTCCCGTGTTTGGCCTCTCTTACCTGCTGGGTATTGACCTCAGACCGCGCATTCGCAACTGGAGCGATCTCAAACTACTCAAACCAACGGCGAGTAGTGCCTACGAGTTCATTGAGCCATTGTTCAAGGGCGTAGCTGACTGGGCGCTGATTAAGAGGCATTGGAAGGACTTGATGCGGGTGATGCTTTCCGTCAAAGCCGGGAAGTTGATGCCTTCTACACTGCTCAAAAAACTTAACAGTTACGGCGGGAAGAACCGCTTATACAAGGCTTTTCAAGCGCTGGGCAATGTCACTCGTACGCTGTTCCTTTTGCGCTATGTTTCTGAGCCAGAGCTGCGGCAGGAAACCACCGCTTGCACCAATAAAGTGGAACAGTTTCATCAGTTTGTTGACTGGGTGTTCTTTGCCAAAGCTGGGCTGATTACGGACAATGACCCATTGGAGCAGGAGAAGCGACTGCACTATCTTGATTTGGTGGCCAATGCCATTATTTTGCAGAACACGGTCGATCTCTCCCAGGCAATTCAGACCGTTAGCGATCAAGGCTTTCCGATTACGCCTGAGCTGCTCGCGGGCCTCAGTCCTTATCTCACCAGCAAGATCAAGCGCTATGGCGATTACATCCTGGATTTATTGACCAAACCCTTGCCGCTAGAGGAGATCCTCGCCATACCCTTCAAGTTCTCATCCTTGCAAACGGCAGAGTAGTACACCGGCTAAAGGCTTGCTATGTAATCGGTGTGGCCCGATGTGATAGGAAATTACACGTATCTCGGTCAGGGGTCACTCAGGGCCTGCGCTGATGTTGCAGTCTGACTCATCTTCAAGCTGTGCGGCGGCAAGTGCCCATTGCGGGTCTTGCATCTGCGCTATCAGATCCTGAGCGGCCCGAAGGTCTGCTGCGGTAGGGGTGGGCTGAGAAGTCATCTGCCTGATTGGGGTCTAGGGGGATACTCGAAATAGACAAGCGGCGCTTCGTCTGCGTCAATCACTTCATCGAGGTCTGGGTTCAGACGCATCATATTGAGATGCTCGTAGAACCGAACCCTTCTGCCTCTGGCAGCGAGTGCAGCCCGATACAGCCTGCATACCCTAACTCTAAACTACGAACTCTAGAATATTGCAGCAGCGTTCTACCAACGGTTCTAAATCGCGGCGGCGACTGTACGCGCTGCCGGTTCCAGGGCGCTGTTGACAGCATCACAACATACACCAACCGGCGGCCTGGAAAGAATTGAGAACGATGCCACTGTGTTTCTAGCGCCATTAGCCCTTGAGTTTCGCCTTCGCATTCAACCGCGTAGCCTTCGTAGTTGTCGCGCGTCTCTGATAGCCGCTGCTTGAAGTGCCAGTCCCAGTACTTATCTTCTTGGGACGCTTGCGCCAGTGGGTCTTGCCAGCGAACTACAAAATCTTCTACATGCTTTGATGTCAAACTCAGCAAGGTAGCGGAAACGGCTTGATTGTTCGTCCCTCGCCGCAGCTCAACTGAAAGTTTCACACTGGCACCGCGCTGAATCACTCCTCCACAGTTTACTAGGCGACGGATTCTGGAACTAGCCTCTGCCTGTCCTAGAGATTTTTTCCCAATTCATTACATCCCTCAAAAGCATCCTGAGGTCGCTGTTAGGAGGCTATTCGTGCGAAACCCTACACGGAATGCTGATGATTCAGCAGTAATATCAACTTCAGGAGACCATTGCATAAAGGCTGTCGGCTCAATCAGACGAACGTTGAGCAGACGCCTCAGTAGCGCTCCTCACTGATTAAAACAGACCAGCAATCAGCTTAAGCCACCTGTCTCATTTACCAAAAATCTCTCTACAGTGGAAGAAATCTGCTGGCTGCTGCGCACCTATGGTTGACCAGGACGACTATGCCTATCCGGTCTCGGCACTACTCAGTCACGGCCCCCTTAAAGCTGCTGACACAGACGAGTGGTTTGATTATGTCGGCCATTACGGATTTAACAACGACGATCTGCCGCAGCTCATCAGCCTCGCCAGTGAAACCGATCTAGATCCAAGTAACCCAAGCGAGTGCTGTGCGCCTGTTCATGCCTGTCGAGCGCTCGGACAACTGGGAGACGCTGCTGCCGATATCTACCTGGTTAAACTGCTAGACGACCACAAAAATCTGATGCTGGTAGAGACCGTGCTGACCGTGCTCTGTATGCTAGGGCCAGGTAGCATCAGGGTGCTTAAGCAATACTCTGAGTGGCCGGAGCCCAGTCAGGAGAGTCTGGTATTGGTCGCACTCGGCTGGTTCCTCATAGCCCAGCATTATCCTCAGTATCGAGATGAGTGTGTCCAGTGCCTGATTGAGATGCTCTCGGAGTATTTAGAGCAGACGCCTGGACTCAACGGCTTTATTATCCATAACCTCGTTCAGTTACAGGCAAAGGAAGCGAGTGCAGTGATAGAGCAGGCATTCCAAGCAGGTCGGGTTGACGAGGACATCAATGGGGCGTGGCCTGCTGTACAAGTGCAGTTGAGCCTCGTCGATAAAGCTAACTTTATGGCAGAAGAGCGGTTGAACATCTCAGACAGTAGCTAGGGCGATCACTTTATCCCAGCAAGCGATCGCACCTTTGAACGACTATCTAAGCAAGACTACATCGTAAAGCTGTACGGAGGGCTTTCTTTGTGGGTGGTTCATTTTATTTTCTTCACAAATTGGTGATAGGCTTCGTTTAGTTCACCCATGACCATTGTTCAGATATGGCTTCGCTCAGACAGCAGCTATCTACACTCGCTATTCAGCTCGAACAGTTGCGCGATGCGATTCCAGTTGATCAGGCTACGACTGCCGTGACGCTCGAACAGCACAGCCCTGGCAACGGCAGTGTCTATACCCGGCTGAGATCGCCCAAGGGCAAGGCGCTGTCTAATGGCAAGCGGACGATGAGCTTAGATGCCAAAGGTGCAGCGGAATGGGAGCAGAAGATCTATGCTCGCAATCAGCAGGCTAAGGTAGCCCAGTGTTTAGCGCTCGTTCAGCAAGCTGCTGCTGTAGCGGGGGCGATCACCTGGGACTTTGAGGAAGAGGCGCAGGTGGTGAATCAATCTGAAAGCTTCACCAGCGGGCAGACTGAATCCATCGCACCACGGGCGGTGACGACGCGGCCAGCGATCAAATACGTGTTCAAGGATGCCAAGGGAGCCACGCCGATCAACCGCAAGGTTCATGCGATCGCCGAGCAGGAACCCGACTATGGCCGTTGGCACTCACCAGCACTTTGCGGCGAGCGACCTAGAGCGGGCACTTGGGGCTGGTGTACCTGCGACCCGGCTAAGCTGAGCTGTCCCCAGTGCTCTAAGAAGGTAAAGGTATTGCAGCCCTAACTGCCCTGCTGCGCGGTCAGGGCTGTAAACGAAGAAACAGCTAGGGTTCATCTGCGGAGGCTACACAAATTTTCAACCGGCTGGTGGAGATAAAAGAAGGGGAGTTGTCCCCTTCACGTTAGGCTTTTCGTAGTCCACAGCCTCCACACAGCTTAATAGACGATGCGGCAGAGACCGTCTTCATCTAGAAGGAAGACGGCACATTCCAAATTCTGACGGTTGCGTTTTCTGAGGGAATCGCTAAAGTTTGAGCAGCCTTTATTCCCATTTGGCATGAGCACCTTTCACAATGACTGGTATCAGCAGCGCTACGGCGACGCCCAAAGGTCCAAACAACATCGACAGGACAGTGAGCGAGTACGGGCTGACTATGCCGAGTTGGACGAGCGGAGAAAAAAAGGCCGCACCTCTCGCAAAAAACCTATCTAATCTAGGCCGCGATACAGTGACGAGATCGCAAACTCTAAGCCAATGCTTTCTAGCACAACGAGATCGCCTGCTTTATAAGTCACCGTCTCCCAAACATTTTCAGAAACACGGCGGCGGCACTCGACCTGTTGAATCTGCTGTGAAATTAAAACGTACTCTTCTAACGAATCGATTTGCTGATAGTCATCAAATTTATCGCCGACATCGAAAGCTTGCGTACTTGAAGAGAGCACTTCAGCCACTAGCTTGGGGTATCGCTTGATGTATCGGTCATCACGGTCGCGGCGATCGCAAGTGACAAACGCATCAGGATAGTAGTACAGCTGATCTTGATAGTTGACCTTGACATTGCCAGAATAGAACCGACATTCGGAAGAGTCTCCAAAGTGATTGTCAATTATCCTGAGAAAATTAAACGCAATTCGGTCGTGATTATCCGTTCCACCTGCCATCGCATAGACTAAGCCGCGCCGATATTCGTGACGAATTGAACTATGGCGTTCAATGCTGAGATATTCCTCAGGGCTGATATAGTGCGGGACGGCAATCATCTGTTTGTGGTTAAGAAGCTCCTCTTCGTTGGCTTTATTGTAGTGTTTGCCGGATGAATGAGATCGCAGCCAAAGCCACGTAGAAAACTGAGAGTAGCGCCAGCAGGTAGGGCAGCAGCCAAGCAACGAAAGACAGCAGCCACACAGAAATTGCGACCGTCAGCGGAATGACGACAGCGGCGGCCAGAAAATGAGCGGGCGGCGGGCGCTGAGTGGTCGTAGCGACGAAGTGAACCAGGCTGGCAATGGGATAGCGAGCGAGCGGTGGTAGTCGGTTTATCAGTTGGCGAATCATGCGGCTGCTCCCTTTTCTGACTGGGCGATCGCCCGCTTCGGCGACCATGGCCAGTTTGTACCGTTCAAAAAGCGCTTCCCTGCTCATAATGCTTACCTGTCTAGTTGTTTGAGTCGCAGCTGATGCACCCGATTGAGCACTTCATCGGCATAGTCTTTGATGCTGGGGTAGCTGCCACCACCGTAAGTCTGTGGCGTCGCATCGTCGGCCTTCTCCGCTTGCCCGCTGTACCAGGCAGCGGCGGTGCGCCGAATCGCCTCATCCTCAGACTTACCCGCGGCTATCTGCTCATCGTGAATTTTGGAGAGCCGATGATTGATGATTTGGGTCTGCGCTTCTGGGTCGGCTAGAAACTGCTCGGGTGTCAGGTCGCGGCCCAGTGCCTCAAAATCCCAGCCGTTGCCAGTACCGCCTAAGTTCTCAGGCATCACCTGTCCCAAACCCAACGCCCCACTATCGGGATTGACGACAGCGTGAGCGCCCGCACTCTCCTGAGTGATAATGGCGTTCCTCAAGCTGTCGATGCGGGTCAGGTTAGCGTTGGGCGCACGACCGGTCAGCGCCCAGAGCAAGTAGGCTTTTTGCGGATGCTGATGCTTGCCGGTAGCCCGGTCGCGCTGCCGCCAGTCAAGGTGAGGCGCACCAATGCCAGACGATCCGGTCTTGGCGATCTCACTTCCCGCATCATGGACACCCGTTCTGCACGACCCCGGACTCAGATGCAGCGCTTGAAACCGCAAGTCAGGGAAACTGTCGGGCTCAATCTCGGCGACCCAGCCACCGCCGTCCGGGTCTTGCCAGCAGCGCACCTTCACCTTCGTACCGGGAGCGCCAATGGCCTTCAGCTGAGTGCCCTCGGGGGTCGCTAAGTCCACGCCTTTGTGATCGGCGCTGGCCCCAGTGGGGAGTCCTGCGGTATCTCGCAGGCCGTAACCAGAGGTGACCTTGTAACCGGCTATCTCCTCCTCCTGCTGCACTGGCGCGGCAAAGTCGGGGCTGATGAATACAGCAGCGCGATTGAGTCCTCTAGCTTGGGAGATCGCACTATCCAGGGCAGCGTTGAGCTGAGGGACGACCACCGGGGAGAATAGCGACAGGGAGATCGCCACACAAACCGCGTCAAATAATTGACTTCTCACCTTACGGCGCTGAAGCAGTCGGTAGCGCAAGTCAGGCGACAGCTCCTCGAAAGCAGGCGCGGTCGCATCGGCAGGAATCTGAAGTTTGGGCAGTGCTTTAGCGACTGAGGGTTGCATTTTCAATCACACCTGTTTTGTCTACCGTCACGTCGAGCGATAGCCCTGAGTTGAGCAGCCAGCGATAAGACCCATCGGCTATCTGGCAGGCGGGTGAGCCCAATGACTGCACTGCAAGGACTGATGTCTTTCCTTCCAAGCTGTCTCTCAGGGCAGCTTGGGCGTCGGTAATCGTGGATGCCGCAGCTGCTTGCCCCTGGCAGAGGCGGAGACGGGCGTCGTCTGGGTTAACGGTGTCGGCTGCACTCAGGCGATCGCTCAGAGCATTGGCCGCAAACCGGGCATAGAAAATCGGGTTTGGGAACTTGCCCCAGCCCGGTGCGGCCAGGTCAGCGGCCAAAATGAGCGTGGCCACAGGCACCAGGGCGAGCGGTCGTAGTCTGTGTCTGGCCCTTCTCATCCCTGTTCACCCCTGTCAAGTAAGCTCAGCTGCCGAGTCTCGTTGAACCAACAGCGAAAACATTCCTGGTGAATCACCCCGCCAATCCCCCAGACGACTAGCACCCGGTTGTCATTGCAGCCAGGGCAATGACAAGCATCCGCTTCGGCCCAGCTTCCACCTATCGGCCCAGCGACGCCCCAGCGAACAGCGCCGGGAAATTCACTTTGCAGAGTGCGTTCTTCACCCGCCCGCACCGCTAGCTGCTGCCGACTCACTGGCTCACCCCATCGACGCGCACCGAGCGGATCACCGGCTCAGATTTAATCGGCTCACGTTTCACGCTGTCTTCGCCCAGCATCAAGTCATGCGCATCTCCGGCCAGGCTCTGCGAGGTCGGCACTAGCAGGGCGGCAATGTTGCAGCCAAGAATGGCCGGGTTCCACAGGTCGCCAGTGCAGCGCCGCACGTCGCCGCGTAGGAAGTTGAGGGCAAAGCTGCCGCCGAAGGTCACCCCGTAGATGATCGCCACCGTGCCGATAACCGTCTTGAAGGCATGGTGGCGGTAAGCCGATAGGTAGGCTCTCCAGAGCATGAACACAGACCAGTCATCGGAGCGGGGGGTAATTTGGAAAACCGGGTTCCGACTGCCGCTAGCGTCGAAGTAGCCGCCATCACCGATCGATGAGCGCGGGCCACGGGCAGGTCGCGTGATTAGCTGCGGTACTGGCTGAGTGGTGAGGGCAGTCGTGTTGACGATCTCACCGTCGTAGATGTCGGCATTTTGAGAAGTACGTCTAGGCATCTTGTTTAATCCTCTGTTGTTTCGATGTATCGCTTGATCATTTCTAGGGCGGCTTTGCCCTGCCTGTACTTATGGCCCGTACAACCGAGCACCTCCTTAACTACGTGGGTATCGGACTTTTCTGTTCTCAGGTCATCCATCGCAGCCAGAATGTCGCAAACCGCTAGGTCTAAGTCCAGATCGGCCATGATGTAGCCACGTAGGTCTTTAGCGGCTACAAGCCTGACTGTACGCATGGTTTGGTCGTTAGCATCCTGGGTTTCAGAGTGGTTTTTAGGTGGTTTAGGTTTAGTTTCTGGAACTATTTGAAACTTGCCTAAACCACCTTCTAAACCGTCCAACAACTCGTTGGATGGGGCATAGATCTCGGGGAAAAGCTCACTCAGAATGGCCGGGTCAAACCAGCGCGGCAACGAGATCGGCTGATTGATGGGGTTGTTCTTTTCGTCTACGTCTAGCCCCTCTATAGCCCCCTTGCCGGTCGGTATCATGCGGCCAACGTGGGTCGCCTTTGAGCCTAAGTTGAGCTGGGCCATATCGTCTTTCAGGCGAGCTTCCCCAGCCTCACCGCCCAGCGCTTTGAGCGTGTCGTTGTGAGCCACGATGGTGATGTATTCGGTACAGGCCCGAGCTTTGCTAGTGACCTGAGAGAGAAAGCCTCCGAGCTGTCTCTCGTCAACGTGACCCTTGTAAGTGGTCACCTCGTCATAGATGCTGCTCACCTCATTGGCGGCAACAGAATCAGCGAAGCGTTTATACATATCGGAGATCGCACCGCCGATTTCACTCCAGTTATCGCGAGCGCCTTTTAGCTGCCAGTGCTGCTGCCACGCGCCCTCAGATAGCTTTAGGTGAGCGTTAGGGTCAGTGACGACTGTGAGCCGAATAGCAGGGTTGAGCATTTCGCGGGTAATGCCTAGCGCAGCGGCAAAACTGCTCTTAGCGCTACCAGGCCGACCGATGACTAGCAGCACTGGCCAGTGCAGCAGTCGCAGAATCCAGCCGCCCTCATGCGCTATCAGGGCATCTCTAAACAGCGCTCTGCGAGTCTCCAGGTCGAACTGCTGAGCCAGCAAGGAGAACGCTACGTCTTGAGTCCAGAAGTCGGCGAGCGTGTCACCAGCAATAGTCGGTGGCGCTGCCTGTTGTCGAGCAGGAGGAGAGACGCGATCAGCCACTACCGGGCGATAGGCCATTGGCTCGGGAGCTGCTTCCTCATTCCCCGTCAGCGTCCAGACTGCCGATCCGATACTGGCCAGCAGCAGCAGTGCCAACAGCCCTCTGTTGGATTGCTCGGTGTGGATGGTGACGTGCTCACCGCTGGCAAAGCCCACCAGGGAATCGGCGCTGGTCACTTCCCTGGCAGGGCTGAACAGGGCTATGACCAGGGCGACCGCGCCGATACAACCTGTGATAGTGGCTTTAGTCTCAAACATAGCGCTCATCCTGCGGCACTACTGGGGCACGGTCAGCTCTGCTGCCTTGGCTTCGGCACTCGCCGCTGCATTCTGCTCGTAGCCTTTGACCAGGTTATCGATGGCGACCTGGGTAAGGGCGTGTTCGGGCTCGCTGCTGTAGGTGTGAGCGGCACGGGCATATTCCACCACCAGCGCTCGGTCGGTAGCCCGCAGCAGGCCGTCGTAGTCACCGGCAGCGCGGGCTGTCTCTAGCTGAGCGATCGCCTCCTGCTGAAACCGATTGAGCGGGCAAACGAGGCTCTGCATGAAGCAGGCGCTGGTCTTGTCGTCAATTTGCTTTTGCGCTTCGGTCAGAAAGCGCTCGGCTTTCGTCTCTAGCAGCTGCTCACGATAGGTTTCGAGCTGAGCAACCGATTGATTCTTCAGCGCCGCTAGATTGCGCTCTGATCCCGTTAGGATGCTGTCTGTGTCAATCGGCAGCTCTTCTTGTTTGGTGACGGTGGCTGTACTTCCAGGGGCAAAGACTTTCAGGCTGGCAGTGCCGACTGAGAGCAACAGCAGAGCGGCGAGGCCACTGTAGAACAGCGGCTTCTCTCGGTACAGGCGCTGGAGCTTGGAGAGTCGGACTATCTTTTGCTGGGGCCGCTGGTATTCAATGCCAAGCGGGTTGTCGGGCAAACGGTCTTTTACTTCTGTCGTCATAGCGGTAGATGGGGGCGCAGCTGCACCTCGAATTATTTACTGAAGAGTTAGCGGGTTGAAGGCTGGAATGGCTAGGCGCTCAGATAGGCAGCGGTGTGAGCTGGGTCTGTTTCCTCTACGATTTCGTAGCCTGCGAGCCATGACGCCCAGTTGTCAGCGCTGATAGAGACTTGAATGCTCAGGTAGTTGGCAAACTGAGCGGCATTCTCAGGCGTCAGGTCTAGCAGGTCTCTGAAGAAGTCGGCTCGCTCTGAGCGGTCGATGACGGCTTCACGGCGATCTACCAGACCCAAGGCGTTGATGTCCAGGTCGTTGTCTGGGTCGCGGCAGATGGTGAGCTGCACTGTGTTTGGCATAATGATGTGATTCCTTCAATGGTTTGTAGTGATTCGGTCGGGGATAGAGGCGGCGCTGAGGGCTTCACTTTCAGCGCTGTCTCGTTTTTTCTTGTAGAACACAGCCGCTGCCTACCAGTCACTGACGGCGGCGGCGCTCTGGTAGGGATCTGGAAAATTCTGTGGCATCGGTGCAGCTGCGGGGATGGCCGTTTGGTTAGGAGTGGCCCCATACGGGCAAACGGTCTGCAACAAAATGGCGTTGGCAACATCTGCGACCGTCAGGCCATCCCGCTCTGCCCACTCCTTGAGCTTTGGGTAGACGCTGCCGTTCACCGTCACCCGGCGCTCTGAGCTATTCGGCATCGGCACCCATCCTCCGTGCGAACTCCAATAAGCCTTGGCTCTCTAGCTGCTGTGGATTTGCTGCCTGCGCGTAGTCGCTGGGCAGGTGAGCCATTAGCCCTGGCAACTTTGCACCGCCGCCGCACACCACCTTGACCGCTGACTTATCGAGAATGTCGCCAGCCTTGGCCCGAATCTCGCTGAGCTGAGAGCTGATCCACTGCGGCAGCAGCTCGTCGTAGATAGTGCGGAAATCCTTCTGCCCGTAACCACCGACTCGATAGGTCTGGGCTTCAACGCCGAGACGAATAGCGTCGTCGGTTGGAGCAATGCCACCACTCTCTGCGGCGACGGCGGCGGCGATGCTGCCGTACAGCGACATCACGCCAGGAGTGGTCTGCGCAAATCCAGCCACTGCACCGTCAGCGTCCAGGCCCACAACTGAGCAATTGCCACCGCCAAAGTCCAGAGCGGCAAAGCTGGGAACGGGCTGTGAAGACCGCTGCATCTTCAGCTCCCGCATTCGGGTCGCTGCGCCCAGTCCTTCTGGCAGGAAGGTAATTTGATTGATCGAGAACTCCCTGCGCTGACCGTTGACTAGAACGACATGCGAGTTCTCTAACGGCTCTATCAGGGGGCGCATCTGGCTGGTCGGCAATGAGACGGCCAGATTGACGACGGTTCCATTTTCGACAGCGTGGGCGATCGCGAGCAGGGCATAGCGGGCATACAGTTCGCCTTTGAGCCCATGCCCGAGCGTTTGCACACCGTTGTAGGTGTCCAGGTTTTCGCCCACTGCCAGCTTGCCGCTGAAGATATTAGTGGCGATCTCCTCGCCCAGCAGCAGTGAATCAGTGCCTGAAACCAGGTCTGGGTGGTAGCTCAGAGACTGCGAACGAATCACATAGTCCCTCTGAGCCGTGGAGAGCTTGATGGCGTGGTTGCCAACGGCCAGTCCAACCGCTGCTGTCCGGTCTCTGCCGATAGGGGAAACAGTAGTGTCTGGCGATGAAACGGTGTTAAGGCTTTGTAACATAGTGGTTTGACCCTCTTTTAGGGGTCTGAGCGGCGCGAATGGCTATGGATAGCAGGGGTGTGAGGCGGGATATCTAGACCATTGCTATCCGTCTTGAAATATGTATAACATACAAATAGCATATTAAAATATGCCAAAAAGCATTTCAATGTATGCCGATTGCGTAGATATGCATCGAATACCCCTTATGGAATAGGATTGAGCATAGTTATGAATGCCGAAGAGATGCCAAAACGCACTACGATACGAGTACCTGACACCCTAGTGGCCGAGATAGAACGATGGGCCAAAGCTAGAGGACAAGGGTTTGCTACGATCTGTGCACTTGCAGTCGAGAAAGGAGTACAGCAAGCTAGAGAGTCAGGCGAAATCCCACCGGAAGAGCCACTTGCGAAATCATCGGAAAAAGAGGCTAGTTAATGTCACGCACGGCAGCGGACGCGATGTATGAGGCACAGCGATTACATCAAGACAACACTAATAAAACTCTCGATGCCAATACCGAAGCAATCCAAAAGATAGGTATAAAGATCGATAAACTTGTTACTGGGATAGATGCTCAAAGCCAAAGCATTGACCGACTCGAAAGAGCGGTTAGTAGCCTTGTGACTGGCATTGAGGGCCAGTGGAAAACAGTGGCTAACATGGTGGCGCAGCAGTCTGAATTCCTAGCTCTGGCTAAACAGCAGACAGCCATAATCGACCGGCTGACTACAGTGAGGACAGCGTAATGAATAGCTCAAGAAGCCCAGACACCGAAAAACGGTTTAAACCCAAAGGTCTAAACCGTTTTTCAGCAAGCTAATCCTGAAGCCTTCAAAATCTAATAACTGTAACTTCTTGGCGGGAGAGACCAGTTATTGATTTTCCAGAAAGCGCAACAGGGCTCAAAACGCTCGGGGGAACCGGACGTGTTATGGATATGTTACCCGATTTCAATGCTATACGACAGAAATCCTGCGATTGCGGAGCATTCCTAAAAGGAAGACGCACTGATCTGCCTTCTGTAAAACTCAGATCAAGCCAGTCTTCAGACCAATCACAAAGTTTTCAATCATTTGAGACAGCGCACGATAGCGAGGTCATATCCGAGAGAAGGACCATAGACTCTCTTGTAGAGAATTGCGCTTTTACTCGCATCTCACGCCTTACGGGTTATCGCGTGCGCACATGCATGCTGAATTGCACTAATTGCTGCTACGACTTTTGGATACAGCAGACAAAGATGTGCAACACATCCTTATTCGACACAGAGGTAAGGTCGCCACGGGCTCCCCCTAAAGGGAAGAGCCGCTCGCCGTAGTTTTTTTTTGTAGTCAGCCTCTACCTTGTTGGCCTGCACAACCGCTGAATAACCACACAGCAGCTAATGGTGTTATCGCCAAAGCCTTTCAATCAGCCGGTTTCTTATCCAGTTTTTAGCGGATTAATAACTCGCTCACGCCACGCTCTAGCAAACTAGCCGTTTCGCGTGAATAAGCGTAAAATCCCTACTTAGATTTACTGATGCGTTCAGGTGTACTGATGAGCCCCTAAAAGCTAAAAACCCCCCGTCCTGACAAGACGAAGGGTTCTTAATTGATATTTGACCACCAGATGGGACGACACTAACGACTTAGGTTTGGCGACCGAGTTAGTCCGTTCACAGAGCTTTCATGTGCAATTTTAAGGGATAGATTGCTTTTTCGGCAACCTGCTCCGATAAAAATTTCTAATGTCTCTCTACCTGGTGGTTTGCGCGAACGATGCAAATCTACACGAGAGACCCATGGCCACTGTTTTCAAGAAACAGCGGTCAGAGTATGTCCAGGAAGCTGACAATGCCTTCCTGGATCTCTGGCCGCATCGCTACGACTATCTATATGCGCCCCACCCCGACCCCGGCACAAAACCTGACTGGCAAACCCAATCCAGTCATCCCCTAGCCGACCGGCTGATCCTGCAAGGCTCCTATCTGTATGGGGTGCGCTTTGGCTCTACGACCCACTACGGACTGCTCGATATTGACGCAGGCAGTCCCTACCACCCCCGCCGCGACCCACTGGCATTAGCACGAATCACGGCGGCACTAGAACCGCTGGGCCTGGTCGAGCATCTCTGTATCACCAGTTCAGATAGTGGGGGTCTACATCTATACTTTCCCTTCGATGAAGCACTGTCATCCTGGCGGCTAGCGGTCGCCCTGTCGGCACTGCTGGAGAATGCCGGGTTCAAGATTTTTCCCGGTTGGCTGGAGGTCTTCCCCAATCCCAAGCCCTTCACCACTGATGGCAGCATCAGCCTTTACAACGGCCACCGGCTACCGCTTCAGCAGGGTTCCTATCTGCTCAATCAAGACCTCACCCCCGTCGCAGCCACTGAGCAGACCTTTGTTCACCACTGGCAGAGAGCATCGGCGCGAAACGTCATTGATGCGGTGACGCTCAAGCAGACTATTCGGCAGGCCAAGCGCAAGACCTATCGGGTTACAGGCAAAGCTGAGAAGTTCATCAACGACCTCCATGCCGATATCGAACCGGGCTGGAGTGGGTCGGGGCAGACCAACTTCATTCTGGGCCGCATTACGCTACGCTCCTATATCTTTGGCCATGTCCTCTATGCAGCAGCACCGCTCACTGGCGAGGCCCTCATCAAGGACATTGTCCGCATCGCCAGGGCGTTGCCAGGGTATACCGACTTCTGCGGCCACCAGCGCGACATCGAGGACAGGGCTCGTGACTGGGCGCAGTGTATTGAGAGCAGTCACTACTTTCACTATGGTAATGGCCATTCAACCGCTACCAGCACGACCCTGACCTGGAACCAGCGGCAGCAGGAGAAGGCACGCGATCGGATTCGGGCAGCTGCGCTCGATCTCTTTCGTGACAATCAGTGGCCAGAAGGCATCACGGCTCGTTTCGATGTGCTCTGTGCCGCTGGTATCTCAGGCAGTACCCTCTATCGGCATCAGGATTTGTGGCATCCGCTGCATCTAGCAGTACCGCAAGCGCTAAGGGAGTCATGGGCAGGGGCGGCAGAGCCTGTGGAAAACCCCCCAGACCCCCCGACTTCTACTTCCGGGGTCGTAGGCGCTAGCGCTGGGGGCGCATCTCCTACACCCTCGGGCTCAAGCTTATTAGTGGGGGATGACTGTAACCCTTTATCTGACAGGGCTTCTGGCTCTCTTTCAGCCTCAGAAAATGGGGGCGCTGAAGGGGGGGGGCGTAATTTGGGCGACCACGCTGCTGACTACTTGCTGTCTAATGAGGCGTTTGCACCGCCGCCCCGTCAGCTCATTCTCGATATTCAACAGATGTTGCAGGAAACCCGTGAGAATCAGGCGGCACAGCGGCAGGCTAATGGCGGTGATGAGCTAAGATCGCAGCAGAATGGCGTTCAGGCCGACAGGATTGCTCAGCTCTATGCCTGGGCGGGTTCCGATGATCCCATTCTGAAGGCGGAAGCTTTGCAGCAGCTGAGCAGGCTGGGGCTGGACGGCTCGTAAGTGGTACAGGTCAGCTGTGACTGGGCGATCGCCAAAAACTTAGGTGAGCACGGCCAGACTCAAAACTACAATTAGGAGCAGTGAGATTCTGAAGCCGGAGAGTGAGCCGGTGTAGTTTGGCGATCTCGTTAAACCCGCCATCTGTGCGACCAAGACTTATTCGGTGCAGGAGATAGCGATCAACCCAGGTGATCAGCTCAAGCGTCATCGTTTCGCCTTGAGTTGGGCGGACAGCAGTACCTGGACTATGCGCTGGTGAGCACGACCTACAGCAGTCAGGGCAAGACCGCCGACCAAGTGCTGGCTGACATTGACAGCACGTTGAGTAAGGAAGGTTTGTATGTAGCGGTATCCCGCGCCAAATCCGATCTGAAGCTATACACCGCTGATAAGCCGCTGCTCTATAAACGGGCCGGGCGCTCAGCCGCCAAAGAGAACCCGAGTGATTACCTAACCCTATTTGAGATGGTGAACCCCAACGCCCAATATGAGAAAGCCGCCGCCGATACCCGAGAGGTACGAGGTGCAGATCAATCCGAACGCATTGGCGAGATCTCGCTGGAAAGTGCCTTGAAGTCAGCTACGAGGCCGCTATACGAAGAGATCGGGCAGCTGCGGCAGGAGGTGAGCAGCTTGAGAGAACAGCAGCGAGCCTTGGTCGAGGAGTTCGAGCAGATGCAGCGCAATCACACCGAGCAGCTACAGATGCTAGCGGCGAGCTTACGGCAGTCACTGGCCGACGACATCAGCGATTAGAGCTATCAGGCAAGCGCCGCCGTCGCCGTCAGGTGTATGAGAAGTATGCAGCGAGGTTTGTGGGTAAGGGCGCTTATGAGTGCGATCAGCTGGTGGTGAGGCAGATGCTGGGCGAGCTACTGGCAGAGAGCGGCAGACAGTCATTGAGCGAGCAGGAAGTGCTAAAGGTGGGTGCAGTGCTCCTGCAAGGGCCGGTAGCTCAGAAGCTGAAGCGGACGGAGGGGAAAGAGGCTGGGCTAAAGTATGCCGGTGAAGTGCTGGCGAAGGCGCGGAGGATTGTCGAGCAAGCGCGGCAGGCTGAGCAGTCACAGCGCCCTAGCCACGATCAAGGAATGGAGCGGTGAGACCATATCTTCAGATGCAGAGTCTTAGTTATACTCTGTAGCTGTAAACCGTGGCTTCAGCCACTCAAAGCACTGTACTACCCCAGAAACTCAGATCTGAACCCCTTCTGTATCAAGGCTTACAGCCCGATGTGATAGGAAATTACACGTATCTCGGCCAGGGGTTTATAACTCAACGCCCTTGTGATAGAACTTCTCTGCTGTAATTTTCAATCAGATGATTTATGAGCAGAGGCAAATTAATTGATGCGGTAGCCGCTAAAGCTGAGGTTTCCCCAAAAGATGCCGATGCCACTGTAACTACCGCAGCTACCGCTCTTGAGACGATCGCGGAGACTGTCGCTGGTGGCGAGGAGGTTTTCCTAGCTGGCTTCGGCAGCTTCGAGCCTCACGCACACTGTCTAAAAGTCTTTTCGGCACCCTGTGCGGCATTCAATTACATAGAATGTCGGTTGGGAAATATTTATCTTTACTTTGTCTAAAATCTACCTTTCTAACTAAGTCTCAGACTAATGGTGCTTCCCTGTAGGCAGTGAGCAGCCTACAATGTTGTCGAATCCCAGTCAGCCATTCAATAGGAGATTGCCGATGACAGAGGTTAGCACTCGCCTTTACTGGTTGTTCCAGTCACTTCTTGCTTTTGTGCCCTATTTGCTGGGAGGTCTGTTGGCGGGCGCGATCGCTCTAGCAATAGGTGTTTTCCTCGCCCGCTTCCTCCTATGGGACTGGTTGCTACCGCTTGAAGAGTCATGCTTATTGACGCTCAAAGGGTGGGCTAATCCGACCCTGGATCGCTACATGACAGCTCTAACTTGGCTAGCTCAGGGCGAAATTACCCTTCCTATACTCGTTGCGACCGGAGGAATTCTGGTTTACCGCCACGAAGCGATCGCAGCCTTGGTTCTGGCGATCGGGCTGGGTGGTTCCTGGCTGCTCAACGGCATTTTCAAGTCTCTCTTTCGACGAGAGCGACCCAACCTGTGGGCATCTTCTAAGCGTCCGATGGATTACAGTTATCCTAGCGGCCACGCCATGAGTGCAATTTCCTTCTATGGTCTGTTGGCGGCTAACCTAACGCAGTGTCTAAGTATTCCTTTAGGCATCACTGCTACCCTGGCAACTGGATTAACCCTAGGTGTGGGCTTTAGTCGGGTATATTTGGGTGTGCATTGGCCAACAGATGTCTTAAGTGGATGGATTGCTGGCGGCATTTGGCTGGGAGCGTGTCTGTACGGACTGATTCAGATCGGTGGGATTTGAACTGAAATTAATAGGCAACTTATTAGGTGACAGTGGGTATAGGCGAGTGACGACAGCGGGGTAGTCGGGTAATCAGGATCTCATCAGGCAGCGTAGAGTGCAGTCAAAGCCAAGATC
>NZ_NRTA01000050.1 GCF_002286735.1 Leptolyngbya sp. BC1307 | reverse complement strand
AGAGTTGCTTGGGTCAATCAGCGATTTGATGACTTGTTTCCCCTCGTCCCTTCGAGCGTTCTAAAGCACCCCTCCCACAACACCTAGATGCGCCCGGCTCGCCCTGTGGTCTTGCTTCACCCGAACTGTCCAGTTTGGCTGTAGCCCTTCTGCTCGCCAGATGGGTAACTTGCCTTGCGCGTCCTGGATATTTTGCAGCGTCAATGCTCTACTGTCTGAGCCGGTGACCTGTAGGGTTGGCTTTTGGTCTTCAGGTCGCCGTTGCCGGTGTCTCGCTTTTCCCTTGATCGCCTTGGCCATCAGGCTGTTGTAGTTCTGGATGATGGCCTTCGCCTGCCATTCCTGCTGCTGGGTGTCGGCCATCGGAAAGATTGACTGAAACTCCTGATGCAGGCGTTCTTCTAGCTGAGCGTCACTGTAGTGCTCATTGACTGTCTGCACATTCCAGGCAATCGGCTCCTCAGTATTGGTGGGCATTTCTTTGCCACCTACATACACTTCTGGATTATTCTTGCTTTTCCTGAAATCATCCTGCTTATATTGCAGGGCAACTACGAACTTGTGCATCTCTTCGTTAATGCCTTTAGCACTTTTGGCCATGTCCACGGCGGTTTGTAGGTTGGCGGCGTTGGGGCCATTGGCGACTTCCAAAAAGAGAGTAGAAGCTGCATTCAAGTAAGTTTCAGAAAACGCCTGCCTTTGCTCAGGCATTTTGTATCTAGACAATAAGTTTTTAGAATTGGCAATATGCGCTATTCGCTCTGTGTAGAAAGGAGAGAAGCCTTGAGAAGTCAACCAATCGTCATCAGGAATAGAGATTTTTCCTCTGTCCACCTTAGCGAGTAAGTGTTCGCAATGTCCTGAAACTTGCTTCAGTATCTCTTCCTTCTTCTCATCGGGCGCATACCTCATCTCTAGCGCTAATGCCTGCAATGACATCCCTGCATTAGCTACTTTCCCTGTTGAATTATCGGCGGTGATCTCCCATGCTCTCCAAGTAGCAGCAGCGTGAGATTCTCCTTCCTGCCACGGATGCTTTTCCTTTGTCTGCTTAATGATTTCTGGGGGTCTGACCTCGGGTGCATTCTTTTCGGCAAACTCCTTGACCGCTAGCGGATGCTCATCTGGTGTAAGGCGGTCTTCCTGCCCCTGCTCTAGCTGCATCATCATCTGCTCAAATAGCGCTCGGCCTGCCTCGTACTGCTGCGCTGGCGGTAGCGCTTCAACCGCTGCTAACCCAGCCCGAATCTGCTGCGGTAAGTCAGGCACAGTTGCCTGATAGCCGACAAAAAAGCCATTCATGTCACCGTCAAAGTCAGTAATCGCTATATTCTTTGCAGTCCAGGGCGGTAGATAAGCAACCCCCTGCTTTGAAAAGGCTTCTCTATCCTGCTCTCGAATGATTTCAGTATTGTTGATGGCAATTGCTGCTGCCCCCACGTTTGGGAAAGGGGAACGGTAGTAGGCGACGATAGCGCCGTGGGGCAAGTCTTTGTTGCAGACCTCCCAGGGCTTGAGCTGGCTATGGTGCTGGGCCATCGCCGATGGCACCGACGTACCGTTAGTAGCCAGTCTCAGCCATTCGCCCCGAACATAGCGCGATAGGCCATCAACTACCTTGGCCTGGCCTGTGAGCTGGCCGTATTTATCGGCGCTCAAAGCGTCGTATAGCCAGCCTGGACGGGATGCTTGAAGCGCTTCATTTTCCAGTTCTTGATACGGGCGCGATCGCTCTTTTTCCTTATGCTCCATATAGCGCTGGCTCAGAGCGGCGAAGTCTCCTGTCACCTGGGCCAATTCCTCGGCCTGCGCCTGAACTTTAGGATTCACCTCTAGCCGCGTCGCCTCCGGGATGGTGTATTTAACCTGCGGACCAACGGACTGCTGACCATACTGGGCGATCGCCTTCCGGTTGATCCAAAAATTAGAGACCTCTTTGATTCCCGGCGCGGCTAACCTACCGTCGTCGCCTTTGATGTCGTTGCTAGAGATGATGGCATCTACACCTAAGCGGTCGCACCAGTAGCTGCTTGCCATCGTCCCCTTGGCAATTCCAGGTAAGTCGGGGCTGGCCGCTCGAAACTGAACCACGCTGCGGCGTGCTAAGGCTTCCTCCTGGCGATCGCTGATTGCGACAGCCGTATCTGCTGCTGACATCTCTTGAAAGAGTGTAGAAAAGTCGCCACTTACGCCTGACTTTTCAGCCGCCTTGAGCGCTATTGTTTCGCGCTCTTCGCTTGTCTGTAGCGATCGCATCGTGCTGTGAGTCACCAGCATCGTGCCGTCGCCCATTTTGTCGTAGAGCGAGGAGAGCTGATCTTTAGAAATAGGGCGACCACTTTTACCGACCAGCGGTGTCGGACTTTGTGACCTTCTCTCGTCATCAATTACCAATAGGCGAGCGGATTGAAGCGTCGTAGAGGCCACACCATCTGAGGCAATTAGACCGCCGTAGGCGACCGAATTGTGAGGAGAGTTACGGTCGTTGGCATAGATGGGCGTGACCGTCTCGCTACCTTGCGTCATCAGCTGAGCGGTATCAGGGTCGGTAAAGTAGCCCTCACTGCCGCTACTAAAGGAAAGTACTCTGCCTTCAGATTCCAAGCGCAGACGGTCTGAGTCATGAATGCTCTCGTAGAACCTGGCCACAGAGAACTGAGCCTCTATCCCGTTCGTAGAAAGCCAGTATTCCAGGTAGGCATGTTCCACCTGTTTGACAGCAGGCTGTTGGCTACCCTCAAGACTCTCCTGAATCGGTTTTCCGGTCTTAACATCGAACCGTTCTATCTTAAGCATTCTTGCTTATAAAAAGGCTTTCAAAGAGGTTTTTTGAACTCATATATGTGCGGATTAGGCGGGGCATCTTTACCTAAACGATGCACTTCCATACACCAACGCGCACCGGCTAAGGATGCCTGAAACTCTTCATCCGACATCGGTGGCCCTTCAGGAATCTCTTCTACCGGTTCCAGCGGCGTAAAGTCGTAATCTGGATCATTATCAGGATCGTAGTCGTCGTACAGAACGCCCGCCGCCACCAGGTCATCGACGCTAGCACCGCTCGCTAGCTGCTCCTCTACAGACAGATCGCTGGTGGCATACTGATGCAGGTCTGCATCCCTGCCGAACGATGGGTCTACGTCGCTCATGTCCTTGCTTAGTCACAATGTTTTTAATGATACTTGAGCGGACAAAAGTGAGCCGTTGCTTCTAAAAATTAAAGTTCAGAGAGCTGAAACTGCCTGTTGGTGGCTGTTCTACTCTCTGAACAAGATTGATACGCTAATTAGACTCCGCCCACAGACCAGTGGTTTGACGGATAGAGACATACTCGCCACCCGAGACAACCAGATGGTCTAGCACTGGGATATCTAACACCTTGCCAGCGTCAAGCAGCAGCTTCGTCAGCTGTAGGTCTTCGTTACTGGGATGCACGCTGCCAGACGGATGATTGTGGCCGATAATGCATCTCGTGCCGCCCACCTGTATGAGCCACCGAAAGATATCTCTGGGATGAGCGCAGGTCTCTGTCGCCGTTCCCGAAGAAATCACTCTCATTGAGAGGATGCGATGTTTAACATCTAGCGCCAGCACCGCGAACTTTTCAACGGGCTCCCAGGCAATCTCGCCGAACGCCTGAACAGCAACTGCTGGATCGTCAACTATTGTGCCTACCTCAGGAGCCTCTATGTACAGCGCCTTGCCCAGTGCCAGAGCACTTTGCAGGCGCTTCAGTCCTTTCGGGCCGAGTCCTTTGATCTGAATGCTGCCGCCGCTCAGCGCCTCGCGCAAACGGCCCTGAATGTTGCGCTCAGTTGGGTGCTCATCTGGCCGCAGCAGACTGCTGACTATCTGCGCCCCGAGCGCGGGAGAGCCGACAATATCGCCGATCAGCCGACCGGTTACTGAGGCAACGGTGTAGGTGGCTTCTATATCTTTCGCTTTCATCGCATTACCTGCTTACGTCAGCGCCTCAGTGCGAACGCAAAAAGAAAGCTCCCTGGCGGGAGCAGCTAGTGGGAGATTCGGGTTAGCGATTAACGCTCTACGCCAAGGTCGCAATCTGGCGTAGAGCGGCTCAAAGCAACGTAGTCAGCTACGGTGATGTGCTCAAAGCTCAGCAGCTTTGAAGCATAGGGAGAGCCTTGCCACAGGTAGAATTCGCCATCCCAGTCGCCGAGCGAGCCAAAGAACCTGGCGGCGATCGTTTCCGCTACATCTGCTGGCTGGTCGTCCAGCTCACCGTGGGCGGTCGCATACCGGATGTACTCCTGCGTTCCGACTAAGGTCAGTACCGTCACCAGCAGGTAGAAGGCCGCGACCGGCACCCCAGCTATCAGCGCCAGCTCTGTAGTCTGGAAGATCTGGATAAACCCGTCTGGGTTGGGTTCAGCGCCAACAGATTTAGGTAAATCGGCAAATCTGATCTGAACCTGCTGGCGATCGCTCATCAGTACGCAGCCATATCGCCCGAATGCTAAGCAGCGTGGCGCGATGACTCGTACTAACTGTCCGGCTTGAAAGGGTGTGGTCATCGGAAAATCCTCATTCGTCAGCCCCTCGGTGCGAACGCAAAGAGAAAACCTCACCCCGATAACGGGTGAGGCTGAATGCGCGAACAGCGTTGTCTTAAGCGGGTTCCTGTGAACTCAAACCAGCATTCTCCAGAGCAGCGAGCCTGCGCTCTACGCTTATTCTTCAGGCGCACTCCAGTCGGCATCGGCTAGCATCTGCGCCCAATTCGCAGCGGCTTCTTCCGCAAAGAACGGCATATTGAGCCAGCATTCAGCTTGTTCAGCCATCTTTTCGGGCGTGAACTGCGCCATTACATCTTTGAGTCTATCGCCGTAGCCCCTTCGGTGCGCTTCTTCAATCACGAGTCTCAGAATTTGGGCATTTGATACTAGACGCAGTTCTTTCGCGTCCAGATCTTGCCAAATAGCACCATACTGCTCTGGGTCACCAGCAGCATAGAAAATACCACAGCGAAACTTACCTTTCCACGTCTTGTTACCGGGAAGAGGACGGGGCGCATTGACGACTATCGCTCCATCTTCTTGAGCGAGTCTGATTTGCGAGGCAGTAGAGCCTGGCATTCTAGCGTTGCCAGCGCATTCGTTGACCCAGCGTATTGGCAGGTTCAATCCAGGTTTATCAATATTCATGTTGAGAATTTCCAAAAACAGCATGAGCAGTGCTCAGCCCCTCCTTGCGAAGCAAAAAGAAGACCCCCACCGGGTAAACCGGTGAGGGCAGGGCTGTTAGCAGGCTTCAGGGCTAGTAGGTTGTTCGGCGCTTAGCCCGGCAGTCTCCAACAGCAAATCTGCGGCAGCTTGAGCCCGGCAATAGGCCCGGAAGAACGCCTGCTTGTCGTCAGCAATGAGCCGCATCCAGCTAGCCAGGTAGCTGGCATGGTGCTCCAGGTCAGGCTGGATGCCCAACCCGCTACAAACGAATGCTGCCGCCATGTCCGCAATCAGTTCCTCAAAGGCATACTGGGGCGTACCTTTGACACCAGACAGGTCACGGCTCAGACGGCTAGCGTGGCCAGTGCGGTGGGACAGCTCGTGAATCGCAGTCGCATAGTAGGCTTCAGGCGTAGAGAAGCTCTCGTATGTCGGCAGATGAATCTGATCGGCTTTCGGCGAATAGCAGGCCCGATTGCCGCCAAAGACGATCTCTGCCTGCTGCGCTGCGATTAGGCTCTCAGCTTCAGCAATCCGGGGCTCAGTATTGGGTTCACCGCGATAGCGCTCGATGAGATCAGCGCACTTCATAGACGCATCTTCATCGGTAAAGCAGTCGAGGTTATAGACAGCGATCCACTTGCTGAACCGATAGTACTTCTCGCTCGTCTCACCCGTCTCTGGATCGACTTCATCTTGCTTGCCGGTGCCGCCCAATCGCAGCCAGGTGGCTTTGCTGCCTTTGGTCATCGTCAGGCCCATCTCTTTGGCTTGATTGAAGCCGACGAACAGGGTCGATTCATAGCCGCGAGTCATGACGCTGACTTCGGCTAGCACGGGATTCAAGCCGCTGTAGCGATGCCCGCTATGGGCATTGCAGTAAGGCGTGGTAGCCCAGCCGCGAGCCCAGGGCACCGTCCCCTGTTGCAGCAGCGCCAGCAGCTGATCGGCGACTAGCTGGTAGTGGTCAGTTTTCTGTTTTGTTCTAGGCATTGAATTGCGCTCAATGAATGTCAATGCCCCCGTGCGAACGCAAAAAAAGCCAGAGCCTCTCTGGAGAGAGAAGCTCTGGCTAGTCGTGCAGGTTGCAGGTATCTATAGGCGAGCGGTCTAGCTGTCGTCAGCCGTGCAGTCGCTCAGCCCGCTACGGAAATTGACGTACTCCGCGAGCGAGATCTCATGCCAATCCTCAGCTAGGACGAAGTGTTGACAGCCGAAGCGGTAGACCTGTTCATCCGCGTCCCACTGACCGCCGTCAAGCCAAGCCTGAGCAACATCATCTACTACCTGTCGCTGCTGCTGTCTGGACTGGCCGTGAGCCAGACAGTGATGCACATAGCGGCGGTCGCCCCGGCGCTCAACGACAGTCACGAGCAGATAGAAAGCAGCAGCGGGCACATCATCTACAGGCGACAGCTCGCTGCTCTCGAAGATGGCTAAGCTGCCCGCAAAGCTTTGAGAGAGGCTCGCTGCTTTGGGTAAGTCAGCAAACTGCACCTTCACCCGCTGCGGCGCGGCCATTACCACCTTTGCAACCCGGCCATAGGCGAGGCTGCGAATTCGGGTGACGCGCACAAGCTGTCCCACGTTGAATCTAGTCATCAGAAAATCCTCATTCAGCAGCACCTCCAGGCGAAAGCCCGATTAGCTGAGCGCAGGGACTATGCCCCTTTCGTTGCAGGCTCCGAAATAGAAACCTGTTCATAACATCCCGGCGAATCACAAAAAGCTAAAATATGAGATACAGGCACTCGGCGAATCTTTTATGGCTCAATCTATCAGCCTTGATATTCCAGATAGCATTGTCCAACAGGCTCAGCAGCTTGCTAGCCAAACCCATCAACGCCTTGAAGACATTCTCTTAGAGTGGCTCACTCATAGCTTCACGGAGCACCCGGTCGAAACCTTACCCGACAGCCAGATCCTTGCCCTCTGCAATATGCAGCTCGATGAGCAGCAGCAAGAGACGCTTAACATATTGACCGAGAAGCAGCGCGAAGAGGAAATCACCTCAGCAGAAAGTCAAGAACTGCAATTCCTAATGGGGCTTTACCGCCGTGGCTTACTCCGTAAAGCCAAAGCACTCAAAGTTGCCGTTGAGCGTGGCCTTATTCCCCCTTTGAGTGCTGCATGAGCCGATATATTTCAGCAGAACTTTCTCAGCGCATTCGAGCATCGGCTCAAAACCGCTGCGGTTACTGCTTGAGCCCACAGCGGCTGGTCATGGCACGGCTTGAGATTGAGCATATTATTCCGCTGATCAAAGGCGGCAGCAATGATGAGTCCAATCTTTGGCTCGCCTGCCCTTTGTGCAATGGTCACAAAGCCAGCAAGGTCGAAGCTGTTGATCCAAAAACAGGAGAAACGGTGCCGCTGTTTAACCCAAGAACTCAAAGCTGGGCCGAACATTTCCGCTGGTCAGGTGATGGAACCCAAGTGGTAGGTACCAGTCCCACTGGAAGAGCTACTGTCGCCGCACTTTGTTTGGATAGCGACTTGGACGCAATTGCAGTTCGTCAGTATTGGGTTGAAGCGGGCTGGCATCCGCCGGAAGCAATTTAAAGAATTACACGGCGCGGCTGGCTTCTCCACTCAATATTCGGCGGGGGATGCTACACAGCGGTGGCGAGCTGCCGTCAACGTAATGGCGGCAGCTTGTGTCCATCTCTACGGGGGCTGTCTGCCTGATTTTGCGGTTTTGCTATACTCCGAATGACATCGCTGCGGTAAGGAGCCGGGTAATGACTGTGAGCTATACGGCTGTTCGCTACAAAGATTACCGAGCGTACCTAGCATCGGACCGCCTCCCTGATGGCCATTTCCGCTTGCTGAGCAATGGAGAGGTGATCGAGTTGCCGCCTGAAGATGAAGAGAATTATTTCATTGCTGATGAATTTGCTGAGCTGTTGAAACGGCTGCTGGAGAATAGGAGGCTGGTCAAAAGCTCCTCCACTGAATTACAGGTTCAGCCGGTGGGCGACCGCCGGGTTAACCGAGAGCCTGACCTGCTCGTGCTGCGCCCCGAGCATCTTGAGCTGATGGCTGAGATTAAGAAAAATGCAATTCTTTTGGGGATGCCTGCGCCCCTGTTTGTAGCTGAAGTGGTGAGCCCAGGCAACGAAAGCAGTGCTAACTATCGCCGTGATTATGAATGGAAGCGGCAACAGTACGAATGGTGGGAGATTCCTGAGTATTGGATCATTGATCGCCATCGGCAGCAGGTTGTGGTGTTGGTTCTCAAAGATGGTAGCTACGAAGAGACGCTCTATCGTAATTCTGAGGTCATTCGCTCATCGATATTCCCAGCTTTGCAGCTAGCAACAGACAGATTGCTATCCGGTGAAGTCTTAGAAGATTGAGACCCCAATAGTCTCCTTAAAAACATTAGACCAGCGGCCTTATAGATAGCTGGCAGGGTTCCCTCTCGGCATTCCTAAAAGAAAACCCCACCAGTGTTACCTGGTGGGGTTGAGGTTCGGTATTCAGCTAGGCTAACTACACAGCGGTGGCGAGCTGCCGCCATTGCGCCGATGGCAGGGACATCACAGTTGCGCCCATCTCTTCCAGCTCAGTTGCTCGGTCATAGGACTCGATGTCTTGAGCAGTGCGGGTGACCGCGTTCAACAGTCCCCACTGGCTAAGGTCGCCCCCTTGAATCAGATGCTGGAGGACGCCTGTGCTTTCGCTCTGCTGTAGCTTGAATTTGTCAGAGAGCAGCTCGACTGCCTTCACCGGGTTGCCTTCGATACGGCGCTCGGTCGTCTGCCGCATCTGCGCCACCAACGCCTCGAACTTAGTGCGATCCACCGCGTCACGCACCAGGTCTTGCACCTTCAGGAAGAAGGCGGCGTTGTCCGCTTCCAGCGTCTCGTCTGAGAACAGCTCATAGGCATCTGGGGTATCGGCAGCGGCCCGGCCCAGGTGAGTGAACCGATTGCGAGCAGAGCGGTCAGGAGTGACCATGCCGTTCATGCACACGAGACGGTAGACGAGCGGCTCTACCCGCAGTGCGCCCCTGCCAATCTCCGAGTTGGAGACGCAGACGCCCGCCTGCACCGGGTCACCGACTTTCACATCGGCCTGAATTTTAGCGGTGACGACCTTCAGGTACATCCGCGTCTCGGTCAGCTCGCAGGAGACCACCTGAGCACCGTCCATTTGCAGCAGCGTCGGCAGCACCGCTTCAGCCAGGTCGAAGTTATCCAACCGGCGATAGCGGCGGCTGAGGAAGGCGCGAGCATCGCTGCCGAGGGTGCGAATCATCCGCTGCTCCGGGTTGCTCTGAAACCAGTGATTGACGTTCGCTTGTAGCAGCTCAGGGGCGTCAGTGCGCATCCGCTCGTAGTACTTGGCGGGAATGCCGATGCGATCTCCAATCTGCCGGTGCGCGTGCGAGGTGATGTCGAAGGATGACGCGGCATCGTTAGCGATTGCTAGCTGACCCGCAGGTGTCATCTCCAGGGCGCGAGTGTCGGCCACGTAGTCTTTCTTCAGTGACTGCTGAGCCTCCAGCGCTGTCGCCATCTCAGTCAGGGTTCTTCCAGTTTTCATGATGTCAATCCAATTGCAGACTCCTTACGCAGGAGCCCTGTTCATCCCCCCCTTGCGAAGCATCCTTCGCCTGAACGTTCAAATGACTGGGGAAAGCCTGGAACAGCCGCTGCTTACGCACGAAAGGTCTGCAATCGTCGATCATCTGAGAAATGTGCCGCTCCTCCTTTTGCTAATATTGTGGAGTTGATACCTGCTGTGGTCTATCTCTAAATAGTCGTCCAGCCCTTGTAAATATGGCCTTAGAGCGGAACTAATTAATTCAAGATTTTGAGCGAATGGCTGAGATATTCAGACTAAACGGCTTTCAATTTTTCATGCCATCGAACGACCACGAACCGGCGCATGTCCATGTTCGCAACGCTGAGTTCAAAATTAAGATCGACATATCCGGCAGTCAGGCTAAGTTGATGGATGAAAGCAGTCAGGACAAAAAACGTCAAAAGCAAGCCCTTAAAATTGCCAATAACAACTTGGCATTACTCAAATCTGCCTGGGAGAAAAGGCCAGAATGAAGAACGTTATCGCTGCAACTATAAAGGCTGTACGGACCAGGTTCATAGCTGAAACTAGACAGCTAGAGATCGTCTTTAACAATGGCGCTGAGTATCGTTGGCCGGTTGACGCTTTGGAGATGCTGGTTTTTCGAGATGGAGAGTGGTTGAACCTACAACCCAGACCGAGTGACGACCAGCTCAGAGATGTCGAAATCTGGCCAGATGGCGAGATAGTAGAGTTTTCTCAGATTAGCCAGGGATTTGAGATAGCAGAGCTAGTTCGTGGAAAGTTGGGCAGTGAAGCCTGGATGCGGGCGCTCCTAGCAAAGAGAGAAAGTGCTACATAACCTGACGCCTTCTCTCTCATTCACGTAGGACGGCGCAGCAAAAAGAAAATCCCATCCGAGCAGTGGATGGGAGGGCTTTCAGTATTAGCGGGTAGTTACTGGCGAGTGGCCAAGGCTTCGTTCACATTGCAAATGGCAGCAGTTGAGATCGCCTGCCAGTCATCTGTGTTCTGCCAATCGCTCTGGATCTGAATGCCGTTGTGGTCGCGTAGCGAAACCGCCAGCGTTTTATCGCCTGTATTCAAGGTCTTGAGGTAGGTCGCTAGCTGGATAGGCTGTGCCAGTAGCTCAGGCGAGGTCATGGCAAAGGCAGCCAGAATCGTCTTGCTGAAGAAGCAGTCATGGCCGGACTCAAACGTGACGATCTCGTCTGCTCTCATCACCAGATGAAACTTGCGCACTGCTTGCCCCCGCCGTTCTACGGTAGGAAAGCCGATGCTGACAAGCTCGCCACGAAAGACGGGCTTTTGCGTGATGGCAATGCCGTCATGCAGGCTGTACCAGCCGTCGCCGTTACCTTTGACCGCGTTGCAGTAGACCTTCAGGCCATAGTCGAAGAAGCCTCTGCTGACGGTGGGCTGATTTCGACTTTCCAGTGCAATGGCAATCCGCGCCAATAGCTCATTAAATTTTGCGATGTTTGTACTCATAGCGGTACTCCTTAAATTAGAACAGGTCACTTCAATGCCGCCTTGCGAATGCAAAAGCCCCTCGCGTTAACGGCAAGGGGCTGAAGGGAAGCACGTTAGCTGGGTAGCTTTGCCTGTGCGAACTCGAAGAACTTGGCGACGGCCTGTTCGAGCGTCAGCGTGGGTTCAAGCACACGATGGTAGACATTGTTCTCTCTGTAGATATCCAAGCTGTACTGGTTGCGCTCCAGGGTTGATGTGCATAGGCTAACGCCGTAGCTCTTCTCGCCGACTCGAAAGCGAAAGCTCAGGCCGAAGGGCAGCATATTGGCAAAGGCTGGCCACGAGCTGAGGATCTCAAACTGGCTGGCTCCGACCTGCTCTCGTAAGTACCAGGTACCGCCGAGCGCTTGCAGGAGGGTGTTCGGTATGGCTAGATATGCGGCGGCTGCTTCTGCATGAGTCATGGGATTGTCACAGAGACGTTACCGCCTCTGCTCCTGAGTGTTTGCTTAAAACGGAATTTCTTCTGCGTAGAACCGGCAGCGTTCGGCATAGTCCTGTGACATCTGCGGCAGGTCAGCCGCTGCTCTGGCTGCGCAGAACCCGGGCGAAAGCTGGGTGGTGCCATCGGCTAGATGCAGTCGCCTGGCCGGTCGCCAGTTGACGCACTGAGGACAACCCTTGGGGATGGGTGGATAGGTGGGCCAAGGCTGCTGACTCTCAGCCCAGACCGCCCAATCATCCTCAAGGGCTGCTCTTCTTTCCTGCTCGCGCTCGTAGTCGGCAGTCGCTGGGTCTATGGTCATCGGGATTTCTCCAAATGCTTCAGACCCTCGCTGCCAATGCAGCGCCATCTGCTTGTCGGCACTTAAAAGCAAAGCCCTCGATGTGCTCACATCAAGGGCTTGAAAGCTGCTGGCTACGGCAAGTCGCCATCCGCGTAGTTGAAGATAAAGAGATAGGCACAGAGCGTCTCTTCATTGCACTCGCCGACAGAAGCTAGATAGAGGGGATGCCTCAGTGTCTGTGTTCGCTTATCCCAGTAGCGCCAGAGCCACCGTCTAGCGCGTCTCAGCAGCACCTGTTGTTCTTCAGTGCTCAGGGATTGGATGTAGGCCGGGATGGTGGGCTCCAATAACGGCAACTGCAAAAGCTTAAGTTGGGCCAGATGGACATGAACGATGTGGTTTTCCAAATGCTTTTTCACTCTGCTTCCTCCAGTAAAACAAACGTCACAGAACCCCTGCGAAAGCGGCTCTGTGACGTAGATGGCTATTGGCGTAACTAGGAACCGAACAGAGTCATCTGCCGGTCTAGAACGATGTCGGACTGAGGATGATCTCGCCTCTTTCTTAGCGGCTCAACGGCGAACTCGTCCATGTCGAAGAGGGTTACTGATGGCTCGGGCACTGGGGCGATCTCACAGTCTTCTGAGGGAGCCGCTTCTTCAAACAGGGACCGCACTGCCTGCACGAGCCGCTGAGTTCGCTGCTGCGTCTCGTGCCACTGATGGAACAGCCGTAGTTGCGGGGTAGGGCGATGTTCCCAGTACTCATCCGACAACGTATTGCCGTGGCGGACGACTGCCTGAAGGCCCATTGCTGAGAGCTGGATGTAGGCCATGTTGAAGGCATCCCGACTGATATCGGTGCAGTCGAACTGAAGATGAGCGCATGGATCGATACCCTGGCTAGCGACTTCTTCGGCACTGGCGATCACCAGGGCACCGGCACCGACGGCGGGCTCGGCTAGGGTGATCACGCCTTTCTCTTTGACTTGAGCCGCGATGTTGCCCAGGGTCATCTTTGCCATCGCCCGGCACAGATGATAGGGCGTGAAGAACTGACCGCCTTGTTTGTTCAGCAGCTCGGCTTCTCCAGCCATCTCGCCTAGAAAGTCGCCGTAGCCCGTATGATGTGCGATCAGGGTCAGGCTCAGCATCTCCGAGAGGACGGTCAGATCATTTTTGCTGTAGGGCTCAATCGCTTCCATATAGCGCTGCTCTAGTCTTTCAAAGGCAGCATCCTTGGCAAGTTCGCCGCTTTGGTACGGCAGTTGATGGAGGGTAATGGCTGCAATCTCTAGCCAGTCGCTGAATGTCCGATGCGGTGAACGGCTATGGCTGAGACCTTGTAGCTTCGAGAGGAACGGTTGCTTTTGGCTGTGCATGGCTTTCGCGGGGAATGCGTCATGCACTCACCGCGAAAGCGTTCGGTTCTAGCTGATGTCTATCGGTATCGCTGCGGCATCTATGGCCCAGCTCAATTCATAGTCGAGGATGGCTTTGAGGGTCGTAGGGGCAATCACCCGCCAGCAGCACTCTGGATACTGCGTTGCTATGGTTTCAACAAACGGAACCCTCCACCAGCCGTTGAGCACAGGAACAGCCTGCACAGCGTCGGTCAGCCAGTAGCGGACAGTCTTGACAAGCTGTAGCAGCAGCCAGCAGCAGGCGTAGCCGATGAGGTAGCCTGCGAGCGTTGCTAGACCCGCTGCGAGCGTGAGGATGGCCTCTCTGTACTGCTGATCAAAAGTAGCATCAGACCAGTCCTGCCATGCGTCTAGGGCATGGTTCCAAGTGGACTCAGCGGAAGTAATGGAAATAGTTGGATACATTGTTAAAAGCCTCAAATGTGTGGATGGAGAAAGATGGGCTCACGGACGTAGCGATACCGCTGGCAGACCTCTCTCATAGAATCGGCGCAAGTGCGCCTTGTCGCAGACTGATCGCGTCACTACCCGCATTGAGTGCGTAGCTCATTTTCTCGGGCGATCGCTTTCTCTTGAGCTATCCAGCCGAGCCGCTGACCGGGATTGATGTTGCAAGTGGCCTCGTGAGCAACGATGCAGACGCCATAGTATTCAGGATTCTCCACCAGCTTCTCCTGATACTGCTCGAAGAAGAACAGGGGTGCCTGGCGCAGAATGCGTGTCCGCAGTCGTGTCAGCCGGGTGCGCTGCTTCGTTAGTAATGGTCGCTGCCGATAGGGTTGCTCAGGTGCGCTGGGTCGTTGTGCTGGCACTGGCCGTTGCTCAAAGAACCCCGGTGAAAGTACCTTTCGGGCAGCGATGAAAGCGGACGTAGGCGCATCGGCTATGCGTGGGTAGTAGAGGCCGGTTGCGTAACGGATGGCGGCTTGGAATGTCGTGTTGTCTTCCACAGGAATGCCTCTGGGATAGGTCACACAACCAGCGCCAACGCGCTTCATTCTTTCACAACTGCGTAGGCAGGCTACATCGGTATAAACTGAGATACGCTTGAGTAGCGGGCATCCAGCGTTTGCAAACTCACAGGCCAATCACTCATGGAGCCTGTCACCCCAGAACGAATAAACCGAGCGATCTCTTGGTACCGGCAGAACAGGGCAGATATAGCAGCAGCAATACCGCTACAGACACAGGGACGGTTGTTTAAGGTAGGGGGCCAGATGCCTTAGAGCGCTTAATTGCCTCGTGGGAGGTTGATCCTTCGCCAGTTAATCTGGCAATTATCTACATCTACAGGCCAATTGTCCTGGTAGCGCAAGCTCTGAAGGCAAAGGCACAACCGCAAGAGCCGCCCGCTGAATAGCGCGATCTATTGGTAATTTCTGGTCTTGTTGTTTTGAGCGATAGTGAGATACCATTGTTGGCTGTAAGAGAACCATTCAACATTGATAATCTATGTCAACAACTGTATTACCCCAACTGCGGGAGATAGAGTCAGACCTCGTGACTCAAGAAGCAACCCTGACGGCGCGGCTCGAAGAACTGCGTGAGCAACTGCGCGGCGTCAGGGCCGTGATGCCCATGTTCGAGGGTGCTGCTACTTCTACAGTAGAAGCGCCAGCCCCGGCTACTGAAGAGGCCGTAGAAACAGCCCCGCCTGCTGCCGTCCCATCTGTAGAAGAACCGGCTCCCGAGGAAGCAGAGCAACCCGCGCCTAAAGCGAAAGCGAAGCGAAAGCAGGCAACGTCGAAGAAGAAGAAGGCCGATGGCCGCACCGCGTCGTGGCAGAAGTACACCCGACCAGGGGTAAAGAATGAATCTATTCCAGATGCGGTCAAGCTGATACTGGAGACGCAGCCAAAGAAGGACTTCAAGATAGCAGAAGTGATGGACGCCCTATTCCAGGAAGGAATGCCGAAAGCGCAGTACCTGAAGGCGCGTAACCGGATATCGAATGTGCTATCAGGCGGTGTTCGTGCCGGTGATTGGCATCGGGGAGAGAAAAGTACCTACCGCTTGAAAGCAGCTTAGATTGCCCTCCGCCTGGTTGTCTTTCCATGAAGATATCAGGCGGGCGATCTCGCAGCCTTCTTGGGAAACCGCGCAGACTAAAATCCTGCTAAGTTTCGCGATTCGGCGACTTCTTCCACTAAGTCTGCCACTGCATGAGCCAGCTTTGCTGTGAAGGTAGTGCCTGACTGCACTCTAGCGAACCGCAGCGCAGCATCTTCTTCGAGCACCTCTATAAGTGCGGAGGAGTTGCCATACCTCAGATAGGTTTGCTCTAGGTGAGGCCGGGCCACCGCTAACCGCTCGGGTCTGGGCAACCGGTCTCGCTTCTGGTGAGAATTGAAGTTGGGGTCAGACGGTACCAGGTTCCAAAGCTCGTTGGTAGGATAGACCGCTATTGGTAAGATATGGTCGAGGTCGTAGGCCGTCCCCTGCCTTAGTTGCCGCTCAGTCCAGGGGCAGGTGAATTCGGCACCTTCCATCATCAGGATGTCGATCTGGTTGCGCTCCCAGGTCAGCGGGCGGCGGTTGTCGGGGCGAGCAGTCAGTAGCGAATAGATAACACCCCTATCGACGCCAGATACTCGCCCAGTAAACAGGCACCATTCATGGATGCACAGGGCCTCTACCCAGAGAGACATTTGCCGAAAAGTTGTCCACAGCTCGAAGGGGATGACCAAACAGCGATCGCTCGGCTTTGTGCCAGGCACGGCAACGGTCTGCCGCGAGATTGCACTGTAGGCTTGGGGCCTTTTGAAGACGCTCCAGTGACCCGGCCCGGCATAGCGGATGGGCATTTCTAGGGTTCGAGCAATGGTGGCGATCGCCTGTGAGGAAGCTTCTGACAAGCTCTCAGGATAGTTCTGCCACTTTCGAGTTGATCTCAATTCGTTAATCAGGAAGAATCCATCCGCCGGATTCTTCAGTCCCCCGATGACCTGTTCCCACTGCTGTCTCAGCGCTTGCAGTGCCGGTCTGAAGGCCATATCGTTGCGAGTTTGACCATCACGCTTTGCCTGTGGCCCCTGCTGGATAGGCATATCCGGATCAACGAAGGGCCAGTAGTAGGCAATCCAGAACTTTGCCAGGAGCTTTAGCGGCACTGCCACGGGCGATTCATAGGTTCTCAAGTCTGCGTAAGTCAGTACGACATCGTTGATCGCTCGCAGCAGCGCTATCTTGTAGCTCGTCACCTTCGAGTCGTGCTTAAGGATAGTGCTGATGACTTTGTCTGAAGCGATGAGGCGCACTGGCTAGCCGTTAGGGGAAAAATGGAGACAGCGTTGTCCTATCAATAGTACTGCTTATGTAGTGATGTCCTGGAGCAATACAGCCAAGACTTCAGCCGTTACGGAAAGCGCTGTCTCCATTTGAGTAAGGTTCATACTTTTGCAAAGCCCTGACGAAGGGAGCTGGCATAAGCTATCGCTACTGGTTTGTAGGAGGCAAGCTATCGGTAGAGTATGGTTCCATTCACTGTCCTTGTTCTTTTTGGCTCCTTGACCTAGCGCATCTTATGAACGTATTCGAGCAAGCTGGCAAGCTAGCAAGTGCAGCATTAGCAGCAAAACAGCAGGTTGATCAGAGCTTGGCGAAAGGGGCTGAAGACTTAGGTACTGCTGTCAGCTCAGCTCAGCAGGCAGGCGGGCACGCTCAGCAGCAGCTTGCAGAGATAGGCCAAGCGATCTCAAACTGGCAGAGCGAAATGGCTGCTTTCGGCACCTCCGGCATGGTCGTAGCCAATGCCCTGAAAGACCTGCCGCGCACTGCTCAAGCGCTGGCTGAAGAAATGCCGAAGTTAGCGCGTCGGCTGCAAACAGCAGGTACTCGATTGGGGGATGCGCCGCGTGCGGATATCGATGTCATGGGTCTGTTTGAGAAGATTCCAGGCACTTCCAAGCTGGGCGTAAGCGAATGGGACATGCGAGTGTTCCTATCGGACAAACACGGTAGTCACATCTACCCCCACTCCAAAGGCGGCAGCAACGGCGCGAAAAACATCGTATGGGAAGTCGGCGCTGACAATGTTCGTCGGGGTGCCGAGACGATGACCGGGAGCGAGCAGCTCTATATCCGCTTTTATAATGCGGTAGATTCTATCCTGAAGAACTCTACGACCATCGCTAAGCTGGGTATTACAGCAACTGGGACGGCTGTGTTGACGCAGGCGATAGTGACAGCACTGTCCTACACCTTAGATCTGCACCGAGGCGACATCACCCCAGAAGCGTTTAAAGGCAAAATTACCGAGGCGGCTGTCAGCGCAGGGATTGCGACGCCACTCTTCTTTGTGATATTCATCGCGGTGATGGCGCTGTTTCCTCAAGTCGTGGTTGTCCTATCAGCGCCTGCGGTTGTAGCGGGGTTCAATGCGCTGTTTGGTATCGGCGTTGCCTTACCGATTGTTCAGTCTCTAATTCGTCACGTTGAGGCCGATGGCTTTGGACGCGAGATAAAGGAGCAGTATCAAGCCGCGACCTCACATGGAGAGGCTGTCATCCAAAACTCATCGCAAGCATTACAGCAGCAATGGCAACAGTTTTTCGAGAAGCCTTCAGCAATCGCTGAACCGGCAGTCGAAACGACTTAAGCTGAAGGGCACTCTATCGCCATAGAAATTCATTCAACGGCGGCATGGATAATTCGGTAGCAGCCTACAGCCACGATGATAACTCTATTCCGCTCGGCTATGAGATTCCAGGGGAGCTGTACGAGGAAGCGCTCACGCAGCCGCTCACAGTGTTGAATGAGAAAGGAAAGCATAGACTGACCAGGTGGGGTGCCATTGCCTACGAATATGCCTTTGAAAAAGCCCTCGCCCATCCAGAGTTAAGCGCCGAGCAGCAAGAGAGCGTCGTTGACAGCCATTTCCCTGGTGAGCTACTGACAGAGGGGTTGAAGAAAGCCATCGACCACTACGGCGCGACGCTGATTTTTGATGAGAGCGAACTGGCTGAAGATTGAAGAAGATTTCGTGTTGATTTTTGTCAGAATGGTGAACACTTCAAGCAATTATCTTTTAAGTTCATCGACAGTATTGACAATTTAATTTAGCTGTGTTCCAATGTATGACATGTAACGAATATCAATTCCTAGATGTTCGTCTCATGGGCACTATCTCTGTTCCTCAGATAAATGTATCCCCAGTATTCTGGTCTGGCGTTTATCTGAAATGAGAAAATCTATTTTGGGTAAATGCTGGTTCAGCCTACTGGGGTTGCGCTGATGTGAGGCTTAGAGATAGTACGCTTGAGACGTTTATTCATAGGTGTTAAGCCAGCGCTCTCTTATGTGGGAGCGTGTACTGCTGCTTGCATCTGATGTTCTGTTACTACGAAAAACAGTAGTAAATGGAAAATTCAATATGGCGATGTCTCAAAAGCAAAAAAGGGCTAGAAAGACCTGTCTGCTCAAAGACTATGGCCCGCGCTGTTGGTGGTGTCAGTGTGCCCTACCTGCTAAGAAGCTGACTCTCGACCACTTGATACCCCAGAGCAAAAGCGGTTCTCACTCTTTAGAAAATCTGCGGCTCGCCTGTGTCCCTTGTAATAGCGACCGTGGCAATAGTCTCAATCCACCTAAACGGCTCTTCTCACTTAACTCAAATTCAACTAGCTCGGTGAGAAAACATGCATAAGCTCCTACAGTTCAAAGATGAAACACTTCTGCGTCGGGCACTAACTCACCGCTCGTACCTCAATGAAAACCCTGGAGAAGACGGTGACAACGAGCGCCTAGAATTTCTCGGCGATGCCCTGCTCACTTTCATCAGCGGCGAGTATCTCTATCAGCTCAAAGATGAGATAGGAGAGGATGAAATGACTCGGCGGCGAGCGGCGCTCGTAGATGAGAAGCAGCTTGCCAAATTTGCAACT
Organism: Leptolyngbya sp. BC1307; assembly: GCF_002286735.1. Classification (GTDB taxonomy): domain Bacteria; phylum Cyanobacteriota; class Cyanobacteriia; order Phormidesmidales; family Phormidesmidaceae; genus Phormidesmis. Next base: position 2,882 of record NZ_NRTA01000050.1, on the reverse strand, counting down.
GAAGTCGGATTAGATTTTAGGATGCGGCTAGGGCAGGGGGCGATTCAAGAGGGAGGCTATCATAATCCTCGTTTGCTTAGCAGTACATTTGAAGCCGTCGTCGGAGCCTACTATCTGGACAAGAACCGGAATATCGAGACGGTGCGGCCTCTCTTGGAAGAACTGTTCGACGATGTATTCAAAGACCTCACACCCGTCCGCTCTAACAAGGGAATCGCACCAGCTCGCTCTAATATTGACCCAAAGAACGAGCTACAAGAGATTGTGCAGGCGAATGGTGCAAAGGCCCCCCCCAAATATGTTACGGAGCAGATAGGCGGGACAGATCATGCGCCTGAGTTTCACTCTAGGGTGTACGTGGATGGTGTTCTTTATGGGGAAGGTCGAGGGTCTAGCAAAAAGAAGGCCGAGAAGCGGGCGGCTGAGGATGCGATTGCTAAGCTGAAGAAACGAGGGCTGTTGTAAATCGAGAGCAGTGCCTTGACGCCAGTTCTACTAAAATAGGACGTAAGTACTACATCGAGTCTGGCGTTCAAGGCATGAGCGAGCAACCGGCTGAATACCTGCAAGGCGTCGTTGACCGACTGACGTTTCATTCAACGGAGTCTGGCTACACCGTGGCCAGATTCAAAGTGCCGCGTACAGCAGAACCTGTGACCGTCATCGGCAGCTTCGCCAATATCCAGCCGGGTCAGACGCTGCATCTCACCGGACAGTGGCGCAATCATCCTAAGTACGGCGAGCAGTTCCAGGTCTTTCAGTATCGCGAAACCAAGCCTGCGACCTTAACCGGATTAGAGAAGTATCTCGGCAGCGGTCTGATCAAAGGCGTTGGGCCAGTGACGGCAAAGCGCATCGTGGCTCACTTTGGGCTAGAGACACTCGACATCATCGAGCAAGAGATTGAGCGCTTGCAGGAGGTGCCGGGGATTGCCCAGAAGCGCGTGAAGATGATCCAGACGGCTTGGGAAAGCCAAAAGGTAATCAAAGAGGTGATGCTGTTTCTTCAGGGGAACGGTGTCTCGACGACCTATGCGGTGAAGATCTTCAAGCAGTATGGTCAGGATGCGATCTCCGTCGTTAGCCGTAATCCCTACCAGCTCGCTCAAGATGTCTATGGCATTGGCTTCATTACAGCCGACACCATCGCCCGCAATTTAGGCATTGAACCAGGCTCCCCTTTTCGCTATCGCAGCGGCCTAGTGCATGTGCTCAATCAGGCCGCTGAAGAGGGTCATTGCTTCTTGCCCCAAGCTGAGCTGGTCGCCAGTGGCGTGAAGTGTCTGACGTTAGAGGAGCATCAGCCGAACCCGCAGCAGCTAGAGCAGCTAATCGCACAGATGGGGCAGGACAGAGCACTGATGCTAGAGCCGCAGGTAGAGCGCGTTGCCTGCTACGCGCCACCGTTCTATCAGGCGGAGCGGAATCTAGCGGTGCGAGTGGAGACGCTATTAGCTGCGCCACTCAACGCTGATATACCTAGAGTCAAGCAGTGGATACAGCGATTCATTGCCGCGACTGGAATGCCGCTTTCGCAGCAGCAGCAGCAGGCGGTAGAGATGGCGGCAAGTCAACGGCTTGGTATCCTTACAGGTGGGCCAGGAACCGGTAAGACCTTCACGACGCGCACCATCGTGGCGCTGTGGAAAGCGATGGGCAAGTCGATTGCCTTAGCTTCTCCCACTGGGCGAGCGGCTCAGCGGCTCAGTGAAGTGACTGGCAAAGAAGCAACGACGATTCACCGGCTGTTGGAGTTCGATCCTAGCAAGATGCGCTTTAAGCGAGACAGCGATGACCCGCTGCCGGTCGATGCGGTGATTGTAGACGAAGCCTCGATGCTCGATCTGTTTCTGGCGCATTCTCTGCTTAAGGCCATCCCACCAACGGCTCAGCTATTACTGGTGGGTGATACTGACCAACTGCCTAGCGTGGGGGCCGGAAATGTATTGGGGGATCTAATCGACTCAGCGCAGGTGCCGGTGCTACGACTAACGCAGGTATTTCGGCAGGCGCAGAGCAGCCAGATTATTCAGAATGCCTATGCAATTAACCAAGGAAACTATCCTGCTTTGGAACCCGTGTCAGCTTCGCCTGCAACGGATTGTCTGTGGCTCGGTGCGCCAGAGCCGGAAGATGGCGTGCAGGGCATTCAAGAGATTATTGGAGAACTGATGCCAGCACTAGGGTTTGATCCGGTCAGGGATGTGCAGGTACTATGCCCGATGACCAGGGGCGCGGTGGGAACGCGCAACCTAAATCAAGTTCTGCAAGCAGTGCTCAATCCCCCTACCCCAGAGAAGGGTGAGATTGGCCGAGGGGGGCTGATTTTGCGGGTGGGCGATCGCATTATTCAGCGGGTGAATGACTACAATCGAGAGGTGTTCAATGGCGATCTTGGTACGGTTGTGGGTATTGATTTGGAAGAGCAGGAAGTCACCGTCCTATTTGGTGAGCGTCATGTCACCTATGACCGAGCTGACCTGAATGAGATTACGCTGGCCTGGGCGGTAACGATCCATAAAAGTCAGGGCTCGGAATATCCGGTCGTGCTCATGCCAATGTACATGCAGCACTATCTGATGCTCAGCCGCAATCTGCTGTATACCGGGCTAACTCGGGCGAAGAAGCTGGCAATTCTAGTAGGGCCGAAGCAGGCGATTGGGCTAGCGGTACGGCAGGTGAAGGCGCAGGAGCGCTACACGCTTTTGAGTCAGCGACTGACAGGCGAGGTGGGGTGAAGGCACAGTACGAAGGAGCGATCGCGCGGAGAAGCGGTCGTACAACTCCCATCGTCAGCACTAAATTAGTATGAGCGGCAGTCGGGAATCGCGCTGCCAAAAGGCAGGTCAGGAACCATCTTGTAGTCCCTGAAGATAGGCTGT
>NZ_NRTA01000049.1 GCF_002286735.1 Leptolyngbya sp. BC1307 | reverse complement strand
ACTATGCTTCGGCGAAGGTGTTGAGACCGTTTCGAGCGCAGGGTTTACATTTGATCAGCCGAGCGGCGATTTCCACCGTGGCGCATGCCGACTTTTCAGCCAATTCGGATATTCGTGGACCCGGTCGGCCCAGAGTCTGGGGTTCTGACATAAAACTCAGAGAGCTATTTGCCCCGATGGATGCCTGCTCTCAAGCAGCCGTTTGGCTCTATGGTCAACGTCAAACCGTGTACTATCAGTGCTTTAAATTCTATTGGGACAGTCCTGATGAATTAGTGTTGTTCGTGCTCACGCAACTGCCCAATGGCAAACAGATTATTTTGCTCTCTAGTGACACCACACTCACCGGAGCGCAAGTGATTGAAGCCTATGGCTGGCGGTTCAAAATTGAGGTCAGCTTTCGCTCATTAGTTCAGTTGCTTGGGGGCTTTGACTATCGCTTCTGGTTGCGCTCTATGACCAGAGCCTCTGGCTGGCCCAAGAATCTTATCTTGGCTGACTTCGATGCCGATTTCCAGGCAAAGGTTGCCATTAAAGTTGAAGCATTTGAGCGCTTCGTCAATCTCAATGCTATTGCCTTGGGGCTATTGCAAGTACTCGCTTTAGAACTGCCTAACGTGGTTTGGGTACATTTTCCGCAATGGTTTCGGACGCTGCCAAAACATGGGTTGCCCAGCGAGCAAATTGTTCGAATGGCGCTTCAGCATCTACAACCGGTGGTTTTATCAAAACGTAGGCCCAATCTACTTCTGGCTAAATTACTCGCTGCCAAAATTCAGCCCCCTGAACCCCAACAACAGATACCTTTGGCCGCATAATTCTTCAACAGAAACTTAGGACTGTCTAGATGTATAGATAAGGGCGAATAGATGATGAGCAAAATATCAGCTAGTTTATTAAGCTGCACATTGATAGTCTTAGGAACCGCGTGTGGCGCTCCCAAAGAAGTACAGCGATCTTTGTTGAATGGAAAAGAGATTAGCGGTGTAGAAGATACAGACGATGTCTTTGTTAAGGAAGAAACATATACTACTGATTCTGGAGAAATACTTCCCGTAGTTAGACTGCACGGTTCTTTCATTTCTCCTGATAGTTTTAGACAGATGGTAGAACGCTCAAGTGTGATTGTTATTGGTGAGCCTTTAGAATCAATAGAACAAAGTGAGGTAAGACTTACTAGAACCATTCCTGATGGCTCATTTGGAGAAGCTTTCTCTGTAACTAAGTTTAGGATCGATAAGTCGCTGACAGGTGAATTCCAGGACGGGGATACGATAGATATTGGACAGAGCGTAGCTATCCTTAGTGCGAAAGATATTGGAATGTCTGAAAATCAAGGTTCAGAAGATTTAGAGCTATTTTCTTTTGCCCGTGAGAATTATCTACCTATAAAGGCAGGTTCCAAGTATATTCTCTTTTTAGGAAGAGGACTTGCTCAAGGTTCTGATGTATTCTTTACTGTTGGAAACTCAATAGGAAGAGTTAACGTAGATGGAACGGATGAGCTTGCAATCAATTCGCCTGAAGAGCAGAAAATTAGGAGTTACGCTGTAGCCTTATATCAAGCAGCAATACAAAACCAAGGCCAAGGCCAGAATCTTGTGGAAACTATTGTAGAAGAATCAGATCTGGATTTTCCGAGACTACCGATAGAAGATATTGGAGCTGAGCGCTTACCCAGCAACATTCCAAACGTAGGGGTAGAGCCAGCACTACAAGAAACTGAAATACTTCCGCCAGCTAATCAGAGGTAAGAAGGCAGAGAGAGGAAAGTTTAGAACTCATCCGTATCTATACCTTTCGTGACTATACTGAAATAGTGTCTCAGTCAATGTTTTACTGTACGACTCTCAAGACCTTAAAGATGTATTGAGACACTTCAGAAAGACAATAGATGCTAATAATTTGCAAATTGGAGGTTGAGTATGCTGCCTTTATCCTATTGGCAAATATCGGGAATATGCTAGAGCGCAACTCAATTTTGCAAGCCTCAAATTGAGAACTGACCGTTGAGGTAGAAATCCGCTGCCTGAGGACTTGCGGCACGTTCTGTTCACACCACTGTGTCCCTGATATCTTCATCCGCCGATCAACTTGCTTAATTGTTGATTCGATCTCAGCTAGAGCCAACTGAGATGTCCTCTGCCTGATAGTAGCTGTAGTTGACAATGCGGTGCCGATGCTTAGTCAAATAATCCAAAAACTTATCTACGCGCTCATGTTGACAGTCGTCACGCTTTACAGCGACCTCCACATTCTCCGTCACAAGAGCGCTTCCACCGCATCCAGCCGCTGTCGTGAGCCACCCACTTTACCCAAATTCTCACCCAAATGATACCCGTCTAGAATCTCTAACCGCTGAATGTCGGGGCCAATCTGCTCAAAAATATTTCATATGCCGTCATGGCCATCCCCAAGCACACGAACGGTACTGTAGTAAGCATCCTCTGGTAGGGTTTATGACAGTTGCGCATTGGAGGTGGCGATCTGTATTCTGGTGCCTTGCCCTTATTCATGGAAGCCAACCCCTTGTCAGCTAGTATTCCGCTGTATTTTGTCAATGAAGCTCAAGTCAAGCGCGACTATGTGAATCAGGCAGTGTGGCTAGAGATGTCTGGGTTTACCGGACAAGCGGGAAATTACTGTCTGCTGCCCTCCGCTGACGGCGAGCTAGACCGGGTGCTAGTCGGCAAACCCAAGAAATTTGATACCTGGACGCTGGGCCGCTTAGCGCACACCCTGCCCGCCCAAAAATACGAGCTGGCCGACGATTTCTCGGCTGAGGTGGCAACCTCACTTTGCCTGGGTTGGGTACTGGGTCAGTATCGCTTCACCCGCTATAAGCGCACCGATGCCGATGCCCTACCCGAACTGGCCTTTCCTAAAAATGTCGATCAGGCCTACATCACTGCCACCGCCGAAGCCACCTATCTGGTCCGCGATCTCATCAATACGCCAGCGCTAGATATGGGCCCGCAGCACCTGGCTGAAGCCGCTCAGCAGTTGGCTGGTCGTTTTGGGGCGGATTGCCAGGTGAGTGTGGGTGAAGATTTGCTAGCAGCCAACTACCCGATGGTGTACGCCGTCGGCAGGGCCACCGGTCAGTCAGGGGCTCAAGCGCCTCGATTGATCGATATGCGCTGGGGAGAGGCGTCGGCACCTAAAGTGACGCTGGTGGGCAAAGGCGTTTGCTTTGATACGGGCGGGCTGAATATAAAGAATGCTGCCGGTATGAAGCTGATGAAAAAAGACATGGGCGGCGCGGCTCAGGTGCTGGGTTTGGCCAAGATGATTATGCAGCTGGCGCTACCGGTGCAGCTGCGGGTGCTGATTCCAGCGGTAGAAAACAGCATTGCTGGGAATGCCACTCGCCCGGCTGATGTGCTCACCTCCCGACTGGGCAAGACCGTCGAGATTGGCAATACCGATGCCGAGGGCCGTCTGATATTGGCAGATGCGCTGACTGCCGCCAGCAGCGACTCACCAGAACTGTTGATTGACTGTGCCACCCTGACGGGCGCAGCGCGGATCGCCATTGGCACAGAAATTGCCGCTTTGTTTTGCAACGATGACAAAACGGCTGAGGCGCTTCTTCAAGCTGGCCTGGAGCAAGATGATCCGCTCTGGCGTCTGCCGCTGCACACCCCCTACCGAGCCTTGTTAGAAAGCAAGGTGGCCGATCTCAATAACATTGGCAGCACGCCCTACGGCGGAGCGATTACCGCCGCGCTCTTTTTGCGCGAGTTTATCCAAGGGCAGACGCCCTGGATTCATATTGATTTTATGGCTTATAACACCCGTAGCCTGCCCGGTCGTCCGGAAGGGGGGGAGGCAATGGGGATGCGATCTCTCTTCTCTCTGCTCAAAACCCGCTTTGCGACCTGATCGCTACCGCTTACGGGTAGCCAAATAATCACCAGGCTCAGTAGTTTCTATAGCTGTTTTTGCCAGGTTCAACCGCTCTACTACCGATTCCAAATAAATCCGGTGAGATCGGCTCTAAGCGAGGCAATTGCCTCTACAATGTCAGCAAATTTTTCCATAAAAAATATTTGATCATTGAGGCGAGCAGGCGATCGCTCAAGGCTGCGTCTTTATACCGCCCTTTAGGGCACGGCTCCGGGTACTGTAGGGGGCTTGCTCCATCAAATATTCTTGTTTGGAATCATCACCGCAAAACCTGTGTTCTAATGACCTCCACTCCCCCTACCTCTCGGTCTGCTCGTGTTCGCGGTACGCTATCTGACCTTTTGGGGCCGGGCTTCTTGTGGCCGGTGGTATGGATCGCCATATTGGTGACGGCAGGCGGCGTCAGCCTGCGAGCGGTGACGGTGATGACCCGCAACCCGCCTTTGCCTGACTGTACGCAAGCGGCTAGCTTTGACAGCGACAGTGAGCGGCTGCTGTGCGCTCAGGCCAGCGTCCAGTCGGGATCGGCTCAGGCGATAGTTGAGGCGATTGAACTGGTGGCTCCTTGGCCATCGAGTCATCCGCTGTATAAAGAGGCCAACCGGCTGATGAACCAGTGGTCGAGGGCGCTGCTAGAAGAGCTAGAGGAGATGGTGCAGCGGGGGGAGATTCGGCAGGCCAAAGCGCTGGCAGGTCGAATTCCGGAGCGGGTGGAGAGCTACTCTCAGGTGGAAGATGCGATCGCCCAATGGGACGCAGAGTGGGAAACTGGCCGAGAATTTGAAGCCAAAGTGACCCAGGCGATCGCCGCTCAAAACTGGACGGGAGCCCGCCGGGCTACGCAAGATATAAAAGTATTAAATACCCGCTACTGGGTAATCACGCGCCACAATCAGCTCAAAGAAAAGATTGATCGCGAAGAAACCGCTCGCCGTCAGCTTAATCAGGCTCGGACATTGGCAAAGTCGGGTGACTTGCAAAAGCTGGGCGAAGCCCTGGCCATTGCCCAAGGCATGAATTTGGAAACGGCTGCTTGGGAAGACGCTAAACCCGACGTTGACCGCTGGGCTAAAGCAGTGCTGCAGTACAGCTTTAAAAAGTGGGAAGAAGAAGATATTGACGCGGCGATCGCCATTGTTCAGCTTGTTCCCCCCGATCTGACGCTGACTAGCGAAGCTCAAGATTTAGTCAGGTTTGGCCATGCGCAGCAGTTAGCTGTCGGCCATTACGACCAGTGGCTGCCCTCCTACGCTCAGGTCTATAACCTGCTAGAAGCAATTCGGGCCGTGCAGCAGATTTCGCCGGTTAGCCCCTTTTACGAAGAGGCCCAGGCCAGCCTTACTCAGTGGCAGCAAAAGCTCGCCGATATGGTGCAGCTCCAATATGCCAGTACGCTGGCGCAGCTCGGGCAGCGGGCAAGCTATCGGATGGCGATCGCCGAAGCCGAACAAATCACTCAAGAACGCCCCCAGCGAGTACAGGCGCAAACCCTGGTCTCCCACTGGCAAAAAGAGATTGAGCGGATTGAAGATCGGCCTATTTTGAGCCGGGCAGTGCAGCTAGCGAGTGCAGGCGGCAAGGCCAATTTGCGCTTAGCTATTGCAAAGGCCAGCACAGTCGATCAGGGGCGAGCGCTGCGAATTCAGGGGCAGACCTATATTGCTGAGTGGCTAGATCGGATAGAAATCATTGAAGACCAGCCGATCTTGACCAAAGCTGAGCAGTTAGCCGACGGCGGCAAGCTCAAGCAGGCGATCGCCGAAGCCCAAAAAGTGGCCAAGGGCCGGGCACTGCGCGATCAGGCCCAAGCTGCCATTAAAACCTGGACCGGTGAACTCGAAACGATTGAAGATCGGCCCATTCTGGTTCGAGCTGAAAATCTGGCGGCGCGAGGCAGTCTGACCGCCGCCATCGAAGTCGCCTCGCAGATTGCGCCGGGCCGAGCGCTCTATAGCGAAGCCCGCAGCAGTATTGCCATCTGGACCAATGAACGAGCCTACATCTGGTCATTAGAAGCCCCCGCCGTAGAAAGCTACGCTGACGAAGCCCCCTATCCTGCTGAAGAGGGCTATTCCGACGATAGCTATTCCAACGATGGCTACAGCGACAGCTACAATAATGACTTTTAAGGCTGACAGGGGCGCTAACCGGAGAGGGCTGCAAAGTGCGAAGCCGGCCCCCTATTACGATTAGAATCAGCCATAGAAGGTATCCAGGCAGCTATGAGCGATTCGAGTCAGCGTACTAACCGCCCCCTGCAGCTAATACTGGTCGATGAAGACCCGGTCTTTCGCTTAGGACTGAAAGTGTGGCTAGACCAGCAGGACGATTTTGCGGTAGTGGCTGAAGCGGGTACAGCAGATGAGGCACTAGCTGCTGTGCAGTCACGCTTCCAGACCTACCAACAGTCGTTAGACGATCCGGCTTTGCGCCAGCAGGAATCTGGGTTGGGGCCGCCGCTTGATCTGCTTATCTTAGATCTGGGTCTAGGCGCAAGCAATCCTGAAGCCATCCCCGGACTCCAGCTCTGCCAGCAGATCAAAACAGAATTTCCTAACCTGCCTGTACTCGTGCTGAGTGCCCAAGCAGAACCAGTCTTACAGGCCGCTGCCGAACGCATGGGAGCCGATGGCTACGGCACACGCGGTATGTCTGTACGGCGGTTGGCTCAGCTGATTCGGCAGATTGCCGCCGGTACGTCTCCTGGGTCAGAGATACCGACGATAGATCCCTCTGAGCTACCTGCGCCCCGCCGTTTCAGCGACGCCCGGCAGACTGACCGTTCCCGCAATCAATCGGGCGCTCAATCTGGTCTCACCCGGCTCAACGATATTCCTGGGCCGCTGACAGCAATGCGCATCAGTATGCGGCTCTCCGGGCAGCAGCAGATCGATCAGCGTTTGTCAGAAGTGGCGATCGCCCATCAGCGGGCCCGCTCCTGGCTGCAGCAAGCCATTCTCGATGGCAAAAAGCGCGAGCTGATCGCGGCCCGCTGGCTAATATCGGCAATTTGGCAGACGCCACAGTTTAGCGATGCGTCTGGCCGGGGAGCCGGGGAGCCGGGGAGCCGGGGAGCGATCTCTCGGGACGTAGCTGGTTCAGCTAGCACTGACTGGATTCGGGCAGCGCGGCAGGGAGGCTATGGGCAAAATTACGGCGATATGACGGCGGCCCGCTATCTGGATCGCGATCTGCTGGTGCCCCGAGCAACGGCGGCACTGGCGACGAGTTCGGCCCGGTTGCAAGCGCGTCCTGGCGATGTGCAAAGCGTGGTGTTTGAAGAGGTGTTTGCCAAGCTGCAGCGACCGCTGAAAAATATCAGCCAGTCGCCGCTAGAAATAGACATTCTGCGGGCTGATAAAAAGCTAGAGCTGCTATATCTGGTGCTGCGTCAGCTAGAAGATTTGCTGGACGATTTGCGGGCTTCTCAGGTGCAGCCCGGTCAGCTCTCGATGCGGTCTTCTCAGGTCATTCAAGATCTGTGGGAGGCAGTCATCACCGAATTTTTTGGTAAGTACTACACCGTGCGGGTGGGCAATGTCGAAGAAGAAGTGGTGGCGCTGCTCAGCCGAGAAAAACTTATCGTGCAAGCGCAAATCCTCGATCACATTCCGCTGATGACTGCACTTTTTAGCCACTGGCTGTTTCAAGAGCCTTTCACGATTGAGGGTGCTTCCTATGCGGCGACGACGCCTCAGGCGATCGCCTACAGCGAGCAGCTCCTCGAAAATTTGACAATTCAGGTAGCCAACGCGGTCATTCAGCCCATGCTCAACCGATTGGCCGATACTGAGCCGATCAAAAAAAGTCTGTACACTAGCCGCTTGATGTCCTCACGGGAGATTGAGCGGTTTCGCAACGATCTCTCCTGGCGCTACCGGTGGGACCGGCTGATCAACGAGCCCAAGGCCATTTTTGAGAGCCGCCATCGCCTGTACGTGCTCACCCCCGCCGGAATTGGCACTACCTCTATCTATGCCCCCCGCCGCGCCGAACTTGACCGCCTCTCGGGTTTACCGCTGGTGGTGACGCTGTCGATGGAGACCCGCGATGCGATTTCCCCTCGACTGCGAACGGCGATCGCTCTTTTTGGCAGCAGCGTCGTCTACGTACTCACAGAAGTGCTGGGTCGCGGCATCGGCCTGGTCGGTCGGGGTATTTTTCAAGGCATGGGCAGTGCTTGGCAGGGCAGCAAAGTGAAGCCGCGCCGACCGGTTCCGCCCGAGCCGCCAGGCCGCTACAGAGATGATTCGTATTCGCAGGATTTTAGTGAATGGGAATAAGAGGCTTTGCAAGTGAGTTGAACATCTTTAAATACAGGCGAAGGCGATGAAACCGGAGAGCTACCAGGGTTACGTTGTCGGCGTGATGACGATGGATGTAGAGGGCAAAGACTGCAAGCGCTTTCTTGGTTGCGTTACTAAAGCGGTCAGTAATTTTGAGCCCACTCTTAAAGATTTGCTTGACGTTCGTGTGGTCACACTTTCTTTTGAAGGGCCGCATCTTACCCCAGCCGCTGGGGGCTACGCACCGCTTGATTTTTTGCGCATCGGCATAACTGAAAAGATAGAGCGGGATGTACACTTTTTGCTCATTATTACCGAAGTTGACTTATCGACAACTTCGTTCGGCTCTACACTGGCACTGCCTAGCCAGCTCACGAATATTGGCATCATCTCAATTAAACGCCTCAACCCTACGTTTTGGGGCGATCCAGAAGACAGAGCGCTTACGGTTCGTCGTCTAGAAACTCTGTTGCTCCATACCTTTAGTCGTTTACTGAATCTCTCCTATTCTAAGCATCCACAAAACATTGCGTACGATTTTTTAGATGTAGAAGATCTCGCTGGCATGGTTCACTTTACAGATAGGCAGCGCCAGCAGATGCGCAAAGCGCTGCCTCGGGAGGCCCATGAACGAACGAGTCGGAGGAGCCAATGGCGGTTTATTTTAGCAACTTTGGTCAGAGATTGGGAGAGTATTGCGATCGCCATTATCCGGGCCAATCCATTTCGTCTGCTCGCCCGCCTACCGACGATGATTACAGCGGCTCTTTCTACCATTATTTTTCTCTTTTTTACTCCCGATATGTGGGACGTTGCTAGCACTGTCGAACTCTATCAGCTTATTTTGTTCTCCATTATCGCGATCGCCGCCGCCACCGCTGCGCTGTACCAGGCCTTTGCCTTTGGCGACCTTCTTAGCCGCCGCCGGATGCTAGCAGAATCCACTGTCGTTACGAGTGCAGCAACCATTCTCAGCCTGCTATTCACAATGTCTCTGCTGTTTGCCATTTTTATGGGTTTCATTTACCTGGGTACCGTTACTATTTTCCCGCGTAAGCTGATGGAAACCTGGCCCACGGTAGATCCTGCGGTACGCACGATAGATCATATAAAGCTCAGCATATTTGTGGCCGCTCTAGGCGTACTGGCGGGTTCGCTTGGCGGTCGGGCGGATAGCAATGGGCTAATACGCGGGGTTCTTTTTGTCGATGAAGAAGCATAGCTAGCTATGCAGCGCTCTCGTGACCAGTACCTCGTGACCAGTACTTCGTGACCCATGTCAGGAGCCATCACGAATGGATGGTGAGATCTTGAAATCTGTCGTCTAGAAATTTTATGTGAGATCTGACTATGAAATGACTGACTGGCTCCGCTGATTGGTAGAGCGCATCGCTTTCGGACTAGCGCTATCCTAATAGCAATCGCTTTGCCTTTTTTAGCACCTCTTCCTATGTCTCATTCCATCTGCATCCTCGGTGGCGGTTTTGGTGGTCTCTACACAGCGCTGGCCCTCAGCAAACTCGATTGGGGAGATGAGCAGCCCGAAATTGTGCTGGTGGATCAGCGCGATCGCTTCATCTTCGCCCCGCTGCTCTACGAACTGGTCACCGGCGAACTGCAAACCTGGGAAATTGCGCCTCCCTATCAAGAACTGCTGGCGAATACGGGCGTCCGCTTTCATCAGAGCGGCGTTGAACAGATAGATCTAGGTGCTCAGCAGGTTTCACTAACCGATGGTGAGCAACTTTCTTATGATCGCCTCGTGCTTGCCTTAGGTGGGGAAACGCCGCTGGACATGGCCCCTGGCGTCGCAGAATATGCCATTCCTTTTCGGGCTTTAGAAGATGCCTATCGATTGCAAGAGCGGCTGCGACTGCTAGAGGCTAGCGACGCCGATAAGATTCGCGTGGCGGTGGTAGGGGGCGGCTATAGCGGGGTTGAGGTGGCCTGTAAGGTAGCCGAGCGGCTGGGAGATCGCGGTCGCATTCGTATTATTGAGCTAGCTGATAAGATCCTGCAAAATTCCCCTGAGTTCAACCAAAAAGCGGCACACAAAGCGCTGAGCGATAAAGATATCTGGGTTGACTACGAAACCACCGTCACCGAAGTCGCCGCCGCCGCTATTTCCCTTAGCTATAAGGGCAAAATTGACACCATTCCGGTTGATATCGTGCTGTGGACGGTAGGCAGCAAAGTCAGCCCAGCGCTCGACGCGCTCGATCTGCCGCGCAATCAGCGGCAGCAGTTTACTATTGAGACCACTTTGCAGGTCGCAGAGCATCCTCACATTTTCGCTCTAGGCGATCTGGCTGATGGGTTAGACGCGGCGGGTAAAACGGTGCCCCCAACCGCGCAGTCTGCCCTGCAGCAGGCCGACTATGCCGCCTGGAATATCTGGGCTAGCCTCACCGACAGACCGCTACTGCCCTTCCGCTATCAGCACTTAGGTGAAATGATGACATTGGGCAGTGACAATGCCACGCTGGCAGGTCTGGGCATTAAGCTCGATGGCAACCTGGCCCACATCGCGCGGCGGCTGACTTACCTCTACCGAATGCCCACCCTTGACCATCAGATCCGCGTGGGTCTCAACTGGGCGACTCAGCCCATACAGGCGCTGCTAACCAGTGCCAGCGGTAACAAATCAGCGTAGAGCACATGCCTTTTGATTTGACTTCTGGGGATCTGCCAAAAGTAATCTATCTCGATGCTTTTGGTACGCTTTTTGGCCTGCGAGGCAGCGTGGGCGAACTCTATAGCAAGCTGGCGTGGCAGGCTCAGGTCAATACCGACGCGCGGGCGGTCAATCGGGCTTTTTATCAGAGCTTTGCGGCGGCTGAGCGACTGGCCTTTCCGGGCGCGGCAGTAGAGGCGATTCCGGCGCTTGAGTACCGCTGGTGGCAGGCGATTGTGGCGGATACCTTTAAACGGGTAGGGGCACTAGACAAATTCGCCGATTTTGACGCCTTTTGTGCCAATTTGTATGCCTATTTTGAGACGGCAACGCCCTGGCAGGTCTATGCCGATACGCTACCGGCGCTGACTCGCTGGCAGGCCATGGGGATAGAGCTTGGGGTGATCTCTAACTTTGACTCGCGTCTGCATCGGGTGCTGGACTTGCTAGCGCTAGCGCCTCACTTTCAGTCGGTGACGCTTTCTACAGAAGTGGGCGCGGCTAAACCGTCAGCTAAAATTTTTGCGGCGGCTTTGGCAAAACACAGCTGCGCGGCTGATCGGGCCTGGCACGTAGGCGATAGCGAAGCCGAAGACTACATTGGCGCTAAGGCCGCTGGGATGCGGGCTATTTTAATCGCTCGCTAGCGACAGGCTAAAGGGGGATGAGTGGCTGCTGAGCAACAGGCAGATGGCAGCTTGCCCACTAGGCGATACTGTTGAGCAACGCATAAACAAAAGTTGATATGTGGGAACGCTACCAGTAAAGACCCAGTAAAGACTTTGAGATAGCTCTACCATGCCTCGTTTTCTGCTGCTGAGGGGCGCTCTACTCAGTCGCCTGGTTTTGCTAGGGGCTGCGATGAGTGCGACGTTTATTGGGCGCGGCGCGGCGATCGCTCAGCCGACTCCCCCCTCAGCCCCGACAGATTCCCTGCCATTGGGCAGCCCTGCTGAGCCCAGGCCAGCGCCGCTCCGGCTGCCTGCCGATATCATCCCCAATCGCCGCCGCCCCGAAGAAGAACTGCCCGAGCTGCCCCTGCCCGAGCTGCCGCCGGTCGATCAGCTACTAGACAATACAGGTGAGGCCAATCCGCCAGATGGGGTGACCAGCGGTAGTGAAGAAACCTTTGTCATTAGCGGTCTTCAGCTAGCAGGCAGTACCGTTTTCACCGCTGCTGATTTTGCCGATTTGTTCGCTCAGTACGTCGGGCGACCGATCTCGTTTGATGACCTGTTGGCGGTGCGCTCAGCGGTGGCTCAGCGCTATGTTGAGGCGGGGTTTGTCACGTCTGGGGCATTTATCCCGCCGCAGACCCTGGCCGATGGGGTCGTGACGGTGCAGGTGGTAGAAGGGGCGATCGCCGAAATTCAGGTGGTCGGCACCCGTCGGCTCAATCCTCGCTATATTCGCAGCCGCTTGGGGCTTGCCGCGCAGCCGCCCATCAACACCGAAACGCTGCTAGCCGGTCTGCAGCGCTTACAGATTGACCCGCTGATTGATACGGTCTCGGCTGACTTGCAGGCGGGGGTCAGGCCGGGTACTAGCGTGCTGCGAGTTGAAGTCACGGAGGCGGATTCTTTCGCAGTGGCGGCGGGTGTAGACAATCGGCGATCGCCCAGCATTGGTAGTCTGCGCCGCTATCTAGATATTGCTGAGGGCAATTTGTTTGGGGTAGGCGATCGCGCTTCCTTAAGTTTCTCCAATACCGACGGCAGCAACAGCCTGAACCTGAGCTACGCGGTGCCGGTGAGCCCCCATAACACCCGCGTCACTCTCGCCGCAGACATCTCAGGGAGCCGCGTCATCGACCCTGCTTTTGACGTGCTCGACATCAGCGCCAATGCTCATCGCTACGAAATCGGCGTGACTCACCCCCTGATCGAAACACCCAGCCAGGAATTATTTCTGGGCTTAGCCCTAGATTACAAAGAAAACCAGACCCGACTAGGGCTAGATAACATTGGCCCTTTTCCGCTGTCGCCGGGAGCCGACAGTGAGGGTAAAACCCGCGTGAGCGCGCTGCGGTTTTCTCAAGGCTGGACGCAGCGCAGCCAGCAGCAGGTTTTAGCAGTCCGGTCGCAGTTCAACCTCGGGCTCAACTGGCTCAATGCGACTGACAATCCTAATGACATCCCAGACAGTCAGTTTTTCTTCTGGCGGGGCCAGGGGCAGTGGGTGCGCTTGCTCAGGCCAGATACGCTCTTGCTGCTGAGGGGCGACGTCCAGCTAGCCACTGACGAGCTGCTTTCAACAGAGCAATTTGGTTTAGGCGGGCAGCAGTCCGTGCGCGGCTACCGGCAAGATGCGCTGCTGCGTGACAACGGAGCCGTGATTTCGGCTGAAGCACGCCTGCCCATTATCCGCTGGGAAGACGGTTCCCTGTTGCAAATCACCCCTTTTGTCGAGGTCGGGGCCGCTTGGAATCATGCCGATACGCCGCCAGGCAAACAGGTTCTAGTGGGTACGGGTCTGGGTTTACTCTGGCAGCAGGGAGAAAATTTTACCGCCCGGCTCGACTGGGGGATCCCGCTGGTAGATATCGACAGTACCAGTAACAGCCTGCAAGACAATGGGCTGTACCTTTCGGTTCAGTACAATTTGTTTTAGTTTTTCACTTACCTAGCGCCAGTAGCGCCGCCCTTGGGTGAAAGCGCCGACGACCACCCCGATCAGATTGAAGTAGCTGAACCCGCTGACAAATAGAGCGGGTATCGGTAGCCAAGATTTTAGCAGCAGCAGCAGCAGTACGCAGGCGACTAGCGCCCAGATGGTGTCAGATCCCAAGAGGACTTGGCGGAAGAAATTTGCCGTTAAGAAAATTGATAGCGCCCCTATCCCAAAAGCCGCCGCGAAAGGCAAGATAACTAGCAAAATTCTCGCAGCTGAGAGGACGCTAGCAACGGCAGGCACCTCTACGATGGCCAGCAGGAGCAAAATGTCGATAGCGGTGGCGACCAAAACGGTGAGCGCGGCGCTCTGCAACAGGCCAAACCAGGGCAAATACTTAAAAGATCGAAATGGATTTCGCATAAGCGCAACTGACGAAGATTACAGCAGGCGACCCGCCCGACACTAAACTACCTAAAATTTACTGCCCTAGCTCCCCGGTTCAGAACCCCGTTCAAAACCTACGCTTCAAACTGCAAAGCCTGACCGCGCACCCGAGTATCAATTTCGCCGTGATCATAGACTACCTGACCGCCTACCAGGGTAATCGCCGGCCAGCCCGTCAACGTCCAGCCTTCAAAAGGGCTCCAGCCGCACTTGGTTTTGAGTTCTTCACGCAGTACGGGGCGGTAAGTGACCAGATCTACCAGCACGATATCAGCGTCGTAACCCGGCTCAATCAAGCCCTTATTGGGAATGCCGTAGGCGCGGGCCACTGCAGTAGACATCCAATGAGCGACCTGCGCGACCGTACAGCGATTTTCTTGAGCCTGGGTGAGCATCAGCGGTAAGGAAGTCTCTACACCGGGCATGCCGGAAGGGCTATTGGGGTAATCCTCAGCTTTTTCTGCCAGGGTATGGGGGGCGTGATCGGTGGCAATGAAGTCAATGACACCATCTAGCAGCGCCTGCCAGAGGATAGCGCGATCGCGTGCTGACTTCAGAGGCGGGTTCATCTGCGCCAGTGTGCCAATTTTCTCATAGGCGCTCACGTCCAGCAGCAGGTGCTGAGGTGTCACTTCTGCGGTCACCCAGCTCGGCTTATCGCTCCTGAGCAAATCGGCTTCTTCGCCGGTAGACATATGCAGTATGTGCAGGCGTCTCTGATACTTTTTAGAGAGGTGCAGGGCGAGCTGAGTAGCCCGCAGCGCGGTTTCATTGTCTTGAATTTGAGAATGAACGGCAGGATCGGTACGCCCGGCAAATAGCTGGCGGCGCTCGATGATGCGGGCCTGATCTTCAGCATGGACGGCAATCAGGCGATCGCCCACCGCAAAGATCGGTTCAATTGTTTCAGCCGTATCGACAGACAGCGGGCCGTGGGCTGAACCCATGAAGATTTTGATGCCGCAGGTGGGGTTCGCTTCGCGCAGGTCGGGCAGGTTATCAGCCGTTGCGCCGATAAAAAAGCCATAGTTCACCAGGCTTTTAGAGGCAGCGATCGCCAGCTTATCGGTCAAAATTTCTTGCGTGATAGTCAGCGGCAGCGTATTGGGCATCTCTAAAAAAGAGGTGACCCCGCCCTTCGCACAGGCACAGCTAGCCGTAAACAGATCTTCTTTGTGCTCTAAGCCCGGATCGCGGAAGTGTACTTGCGGGTCGATCACCCCCGGCAGCAGCGTCAGGCCCGCGCCGTCAATGATGCGGGCACCTTCAGGAACTTCGAGGGCTGGGGCAACAGCGGTGATTTTGCCATTGGCGATCGCCACCTGTCTCGGCTCTATCTCCCCAGAAGGCAGCAGTACCTGAGCGTTTTGAATTATCAGCGAAGGATGCGTCATCGTTTGTCTACCTAACTAAAATCTGGCTGCTATCAACTGGCTGCTTTAATCTGGCTGATTTTGTCACCAGCGGCCTAAACTTATTATGATTGAGGCCATCAGCCATCGCGCTATTGAGCCCTTAGCAATTTGATACGTTCTGCTTACCGTCTCCCGCCTACCAAAAACTGTGTCTGAAAAGCAAAATCCGTGGATAGAAGGACTGCAAACCATCGGGCTCAGCGTTGTCTTAGCCTTGGGTATTCGTCAGTTTGTCGCCGAGGCGCGGTTTATCCCATCGGGATCGATGAAGCCGACTCTGCAAGTTGACGATCGCCTGGTAGTCGAAAAAATTAGCTATCGCTTCAATCCGCCGGAGCGCGGCGATATCATCGTTTTTCGAGCGCCCCAAGCGGCGCTGGATCTAGTCGGCTCTACTCGCAAAGATGCCTATATCAAGCGCATCATTGGCTTACCGGGTGAAACAGTCGAGATCAAAGACGGGCAGGTCTTCATTGACGGCGAAGTCTTAGCAGAAAACTACATTCAGGCACCGCCCGCCTACACTTGGGGACCCGAGACCGTACCCGCAGGCGAGTATCTGGTGCTCGGTGACAATCGTAACAGCAGTTCGGACGGTCATGAGTGGGGCTTTTTGCCGGGCGATCGCATCATTGGCCGAGCCGTCGTTCGCTTTTGGCCCCCACAGCGCATCGGCGGGCTAGATTAAGTGCCAAACCCAATTCCTAACAGATACCTGACGGCGAGCCTGCATAGACCGACAGGGCAATTGTCATAGCAGCGCTAGCAAGGCTGACTGCAGATGCTAATTTCAAAATACAGCAACTGCAGTTGAATCTTCAAAACTGGCACCATCATGAGCAAAAAGCAGCCAAGCCTCTGGGTCGAAACCCTGCAAACCTTAGGACTGAGCATCGTCCTGGCTTTGGGTATGCGTCAGTTTGTGGCAGAGGCGCGAGTTGTACCTACTGGGTCAATGGAGCCCACTGTCCAGATCAACGACCGCTTAGTGGTCGAAAAGATAAGCTACCTGCTCCACCCACCTCAGCGCGGCGACATCATCGTTTTCCAAGCACCCGAGAAAGCGCTGATTATCTCCGGATCAACCACGCCAGATGCCTACTTAAAGCGGGTGGTTGGCTTGCCGGGTGAAACAGTCGAAATTCGCGGCGGTCAGGTTTCTATCAACGGTCAGCCCCTTCAAGAAAGCTACATTAAAGCGCCACCAGACTACGTATGGGGCCCAAGCGTCGTACCGGTAAATCAGTATTTGGTGCTCGGCGACAACCGCAACGGCAGTCTAGACGGCCACGTCTGGGGCTTTTTACCCGAAGAATCTATCATCGGCAAAGCCGCCGCCCGCTTCTGGCCCCCCAACCGAGTCGGCGGCCTAGACTAACGCTCCTGTCTCCTGCCCCCTGTCTCCTATTCAAACGGCAACCAGGTCCGCGTCACCTTCCCCTGTAGCCGCTGCCCCATCCACGGCGTATTTGTAGAGCGCGATCGCATCCCCGCCGCCGTCACCTGCCAGTCAATACGCGGATCAAACAGCGTCAGGTCAGCCGGGCCACCCACTGCCAGTCCATCCGCATTTAAGCCCAAACATTGGGCGGGCCGCTGGCTGAGCGCCTGCCACAGCTGAATTGGGCTCCACTGGTCGCTCTCGACAAAAATTTGCCACAAAACTGAGAGCGCTAGCTCCAGGCCGATCGCACCCGATGGGGCCGATTCAAAGGCGACTGTTTTTTCTTCGTAGGTGTAGGGGCTATGGTCAATGGCGATCGCATCAATCACCCCCTCAGCGACGCCCGCGATTAGCGCTCGCCGGTCGGCTGGCGTACCCAAAGGCGGATCGTGACGCAGGTTGGGGCTGTAGTCTTGCAGATCTTGCGTGTCAAAAACCAGATGATGCCAGGGCACGCTAGCGCTAATTGGCAATCCCTGCGCTTTGGCCTGAGCGATCAGATCGACGCTGCGAGCGGTAGAGACGCGCATGATGTGGACCAGGGCAGGCACAGCGGCAACGCACTCTAGCAGGGTGGCGAGGGCAGTGGTTTCGGCGATCGCATTCACCCCTGACAGTCCCAACCTCAGCGAATCTGGGCCTTCTCTCGCGACGCCCTTACCCGTCAGCTTAGGGTCACAGGGCCAGAGGGCGACGGGCTTTTGTAAAGGTTGCGCGTATTCCAGCAGCCGCCTGAGCAGACCCAGGTGGGTAATCGGTTGACCATCCGTAAATCCCAGGGAACCCGCCTCAGCCAGTTCAGCCAGTTCGCTGAGCTGCTCACCAGCGGCGTCGAGTGTGATCGCTGCCCAGGGCATCAGTTGGGCATGGGCGACCCCATCAGCCTGACTGCGCTGATTAGCCGCTCGCACGGCGGCTACAGCGCTAACGTTATCGACGGCTGGCTGAGTGTTGGGCAATAGCCCGACGCGGGTAAATCCGCCTGCCGCCGCTGCCTGGCTGAGTGAGGCGTAGGTTTCTCGCGATTCGTTACCGGGTTCTCCGCTCTGGCTGTAGAGATCGATCAGGCCCGGACCGAGGAATTGACCGCGACCGTCTACGATTTCAGTGCTGGCGGGCGGGTCAGGGAGGTTGGGCGCGATCGCCGCAATTCTGCCTGCCTCGATCAACACATCCCCTGTCCCCTCAGCGCCCACCCGAGCCGGTGCTAGCACCGAGAGGACATGGGCTCCTTTAATTAACGTCGCCATCAGCCTATAGCGCCCCAGCCGCCGTTTTATCAAAGATGCTGCCCGACAGGTGAGTGGTGATGTTAGCCGCGCTCAGCACTGGCAAACTCTCCGGCCCGCCGTGATAGTCGATCACACTTACTGCCCCATTCCCCTGCTTAAACTGCCAGAACCGCTCCGGCCCCAAACCAAACACCTGACACAAAATCGCTTTATTAATCGCATCGTGAGCCACCACTAAGACAGTCGGCGGATCTTCTGCAAACTCTCCCTCACTAAAAGCGGCGACGATACTCTGCCACCCCAGTTTTGCCCTGGCCCACACGTCATTTAAGTTTTCGCCCGCTGGCATTTGCACGGTCTCGGGCTGGCTTTGCCACTGCGCCAACAGGCCCGGATAGCCCGCTTCAATCTCGGCTTCTAGCTTGCCCTCCCACTCGCCGTGGCTAATTTCCCACAGATGCTCAGTCGTCTCCAAATTCACTGCCGGATGATGTTTCAAAATCTCTTCAGCCGTTTCTTTAGGGCGCAGC
This sequence comes from Leptolyngbya sp. BC1307, assembly GCF_002286735.1. Classification (GTDB taxonomy): domain Bacteria; phylum Cyanobacteriota; class Cyanobacteriia; order Phormidesmidales; family Phormidesmidaceae; genus Phormidesmis. Next base: position 6,592 of record NZ_NRTA01000049.1, on the reverse strand, counting down.
ATAGAAGAGGTGACCGCCGCATCGATCTTGACGGCCTGCAAAAATTCACCCGCTTGTGCCCCCTGCCGCTTGCCATTCTCATTCAGCGGAATATCAATCTGCCCCTGAAAGCGGCCATCGCGATTCCAGTCGGTTTCACCGTGGCGCACCAGCAGCAGGCGGGGGCCTTTAAAGCGAGAGCGACGCTTAGGAATGGCCGCACCCAAATGACTGGACAGATTCAGTAGCTCTAGCTGCGCGCCCGCTTTCCACCCAGCCGGAAAATTGAGCACATTAATAGCGCAGTTATCTTGACCCATACTGTTGAGTCCCTCTGGCCCTACCCCAATGGCCGAGCCGATCAGCGCCCGGTTAATCGCGCTATGTCCGACAAATAAGATAGTCTGCCCCGGATGCTCGCTGAGAATGGTTTGCCACAGGGCGCTCGCCCGCTCCCAAATCTCTCGCACCGGGTAAAAGTCTGTATGGGTGCCATCGGCGCTGGCCAGCCGCATTTTGAAGTCGTGAGGCTGCTGTCGCCAGGCTTTGTATTCGTCGGGGTACTGGGCCTCAACGTCTACAAACGATTTGGACTCCCACAGCGGCAAATTGATCTCTTTGAGGCGCTCAGTGAACTGAATGGGCGGGAGCTGATTGCCTCGGCTGGCCATCGTTTCGACGATTAGCTCACAGGTGCGACGGGCTCGTTTGAGCGGGCTAGCATATACCGCATCTAGGCTCAGTTTGTCTAAAGTCTCACCGACTTTGCGGGCCTGCTGTTCTCCAAGCTCAGTCAGCACAGCCGTATTGTGGTGGCCTTGAATAATCCGATTAAGGTTAGAGGTGCTCTGACCGTGACGGACAATAATAACTGTGGTTCTCAACGGATCTGCCCTCACCAGTGGATATGCCAGAGCTATTTTACACTGGTCGTCTTAAACTGGCCGTCTTAAAATGCGAAGATGGAGAGGATCATCACCTACAGTCCGGCCTATACGCTAGTGCCGACTTACGAATGCTTTAACCGCTGCACTTACTGCAACTTTCGCCGCGACCCCGGACAAGATGAGTGGATGAGCTTGGCAAAGGCTCAAAAGATTTTAGACGGGCTACCGTCTGATGAGGTGATCGAAATTTTGATCTTGAGCGGTGAGGTGCATCCGCAAAGTAAACGCCGCTCAGCGTGGTTTCAACGTATTTATCAGCTTTGTGAGCTGGCGCTGGCAAACGGATTTTTGCCGCATACCAATGTGGGTCCGCTCAGCTACGCAGAGATGTCGCAGCTACAGCAGGTGAATGTTTCGATGGGCCTGATGGTGGAGCAGGTAACGCCCGCTTTGCTAAAGACTGTGCATGCGCGTGCGCCGAGCAAGCTGCCTGAGGTGCGGTTGCAGCAGCTAGAATTTGCTGGGAAACTCAGGATTCCCTTTACAACAGGGTTGCTGTTGGGGTTGGGTGAGACGGTAGATGATTGGCAGGAGAGTTTGGCAGCGATCGCCCAATCCCACCAAAAGTGGCACCATATTCAAGAAGTTATCTTGCAACCCCACCAGCCCGGTCAGACTCAGGCAGAGCTGCGATCGCCCTGCCAGGGCAAAACTCTCCTACAGGCTATAAAAATCGCCCGAGCGGTTCTACCTGTCGATATCACGATTCAGATTCCGCCCAACCTAATTCGCTCAGACCAGGCTCTACTCGCGTGCATCGCCGCCGGTGCCAGAGATCTCGGTGGCATCGGTCCGATTGATGAAGTCAACCCCGATTATGATCATCGCCGCCGTGAGTCCACAGAAGCGCTTTTAAAGGCTCAAGCATGGAGTCTAGGGCGGCGACTGCCGGTGTATGAAAAGTATGACGATTGGCTGAGCGATCGCCTGATAACAGCCGTGAAAAAGTGGCGCTAACCAGCGATACTAAACCCGTCCGCGCAGCATTTGAGCCATTTCGTTCTGCTTCGGCGACTGCTCCAGGGCGGTCTCCTCAGTAATCCGCCCGGCTTCGTACAGCGCGTATATCGACTGGTTCATCGTACACATGCCGTCAAAGGTACAGTTGGGCAAAATCGCCTCAACTTCATCGAGCTGACCGCGCAAAATATAGTCTTTAATCGCGTCTGTATTGATCAAAATTTCGTGGAAGGCGGCGCGTTTGCCGTCGGTGGTGCGGCAGAGGCCCTGCGCGACAACGCCGATGAGCGATTCGGCGATCGCCACCCGGACCGGTGCTTGCTGCTCGGGCTCATACATGCCCAAAATTCGCTCGACGGTCTTCACAGCGCTGTTGGTGTGCAGCGTTCCAAACACCAGGTGACCGGTTTGAGCCGCTTTGAGGGCGGTTTCGATGGTTTCGCGATCGCGCATTTCCCCCACCAGAATGATATCTGGATCTTCTCGCAGCGACGCCTTCAGCGCGTTTTGAAACTTCTTCGTATGGACGCCGACCTCTCGCTGCTTGATGAGCGATTTGCGACTGATATGCACAAATTCCACCGGGTCTTCAATGGTGATGATGTGCTTGGGCATCTCCTTGTTGATGTAGTCAATCATCGCTGCCATCGTGGTCGATTTACCTGAACCCGTTGGCCCCGTCACCAAAATCAGACCCTTGTGGTAGTGACACATGTCTCTGATTACCGGCGGCAGATTGAGCTGCTGCATGGTCAAAATCTCCACCGGAATCAGTCGCATGACGATCGCCGGGCCATTGAGACTCTCAAAAATATTGATCCGCACGCGGGAGAAATCGTACTGAGCGGCCCCATCAAAGTCGAGTGACTCTCTAAACTCAAGAATTTGCTCTGGCGTCAGAATTTCTGTTAGCCAGCTATCAAACGCCTCAGTCGTTGTTTTTGGATAGTCGGTTGTCGTAATTTCGCCCCGGTTGCGATAGCGCGGAATTTCGCCCACGCCCACATGAATATCTGAATAGCCCTTATCAAACGCTTCACGAATTATTTTTTCTAGCGTTGGCCCCCCGCCAATGGCCGCACTTGCTGGCAATGGCGGCGGCGCGGCTGCCCGGTGTCCTGCTGCGCGAGCAGGCGGTGGCTGCCCCATTTCGGTCTGAGGACTGGCCTGACCCTGAAGCGGAATAGCCGCCGCCCGAGGTGGCGGTGGCGGTGGCATGGCGGGCCTAGGTGGCGGTGATGGCGGCGATTGCAGATTGCTCATAGGGCCTTTCAAAAGTAGTGCTTCAGAGGTCAGTTAGCGCAGCCGGTGGATCGGGTATAAGATGTAAGACCACGCGAGCTAAAGTTTGCCCAAAATCTCATTAAAAATCAGGGTTAACGCAGCACGCAGCTTTCTGAATAGAGTAAAGGCTGGCTCTTGTTCAACATCGCGCTGGTTACCGGTGCTAATCGCAACATCGGCTTTGAAGGTAGCTGTCTATTTTAATCTTTCAAACGCCAGAATAGCTGTCAGTCAGTCGTTTTTATAGCAAAGACTTCAGCCATTCGCTGGATTAAAATAGACAGCTGCCATCCTTCGCGACGAGCAAAACTATCGTGAATGCACGCCACTGCCATATTCACAAAAGCGCCCAGTTTCGACTAGACGCTTTTGCAGGAGATAAAAATCTAGCAATGATTTCTTCGCCGACGTTAACAGCCATCCGGCCCACAGAACTGATGCGCGCTCAGGACCTCTGCGTCACAGAGATAGGCGATGCCCGCATAATCGTCGAAAAACTGCGCTGCGACCTCATCCGCAATCTTCAGGGCCATATCCCGATTGTCAGTGAGCACCTCAATCTTTATATCCGTGTAGGTCTCGGAAACGGCGGGTTGTCCCGACGAGCGTACGTCGCGACTGCCTCTACCGCCAGCGGGCACCACCGTATAACCGGTCGCCCCGGCTTTGTCGATGATCTCGGCGATCTTTTTCAGCAGTAACTTTTCCGTGACGATGATGAGCTGGCTGGCTGGCTTGGCCATGTGGGTTCCCTCTTGATCCGTGTATTTATTGAACTATATAGAAACTTAGGAAAACGGCAGCACCGCGCGCGATCGCGCTGGGTATTATAGCTGCCGCGTTGGTCGCCGGGCCAGGGGAGCACCGGCAGACCGTGATCCGTCTGGAATTAGCCGCCCATCAGCGCTTGGGCGAGCCCGATGTAGAGCGGTATTCCCAAGGCGATCGCAACCGGCGTGCCGATGGCTGTGGACGAGCCGATGTAGGCGGAGGGATTGGCCGACGGGATACCGGCTCGTAAAGTAGGCGGCCCTGAGATGTCTGAACTGGAGGCGGCGATGACGGCTAGGAGCACGACGCCGCCAGGGCTGAATCCCGTAGCGTAGTGGGCAATCATGCCGAGACCGAAGGCGATGAACCCATGCAGTAGCGGTGCCACAAAGGCATATACAGCGTACCACTGGGCCACCTTGCGCAGCTCTTTAAGCCTTGCAGCAGCCTCCATACCCATGATCAGCATCAGCACCGAAAGCAGGCCGGCAAAGAGGGGGGAGTAGAAGCTCTCATAGACACTTGCCGGCTGGGTTATCAGGCCTAGCGCGAGGCCGAGCAGCAGTGCCGATAGAGCAGAACCCTGAAGGCTTTCCTGCACGATGGGCCATATCCTGACCCGCTTGCCTGCCTTGCCGCGCTTCTTGCCGGTGTAAATGCTGGCCAAGACGATCGCAGTCACGAGCGCTGGGATGTCCATAAAGGGATAGAGTGCGGCAGCCCAAGGCTCATATGCCATGTTTTGCCCGTCCATCAGCGTCAAGGCGGCAGCGAGGGTAGAGCCACTCACCGCACCGAATAAGCCAGCGGTCGCAATGCCGTCCTCGGTTTTGACGTTCGGCAGCATGCACAACGTGTAGCGCCCGATGAACACGATCAGGATCCCTATTATCACGGCGAACAACGCGGGCAACAGTATCGCCCCTAGATCGGCGTCGCGGATCGCCTGGCCGCCAGTCAGGCCGACTTTCATGAGCAGCATGAAGACGATGAACTTATAGACCGGATCTGGAACTGATAGTCGGCTACCAAGGGAGGCAACAACAATACCACCAATCAGAAAACCGAGTGTCGGGGACTGCAACTGCGCTATGAAGCGCACGAAGAAATCGGACAAAAAATCCATGTTATGTGTAACTCCTCATTGACTCAGATATTAAGGGTCAGGGCATCAGGCAAGCGTGGCCTCGAATCCTAGAACGATTTCTAAAGATAGACTCGACTAAATCGTTTGCCCGTTTCTCATTAATATGACTCTATCTCGATGTTGTCCTGAAAAGCCCTGGAAACCCAAGGGATTTAGAACGTATTTCCAGATTCTATATATAATTAAAAGTTATAATTAATGGTATAACTCATGTCCTGAGTTAATGATTTTGGGGTTAAGGGCCTGCTACATCTGCTCTCCAGAATCTAGAGGGCAGAGCCAATCTACAGCGATTGGAACTGAGAGAGAATTTTATTCTGTCGGGTCTAGGCTAGGTTCGGATGGTCTCACTGGTGGCGTCTGAACTTTGAGCGGCAGGGCTATGTTGTTGACTAATACAGTGACGAGTATTCCGAGTACTCGTTCAAGTCTTATCGCCCAACCATAGGAAGGTTCTATACAGATTGTCATCTGAACAAATAAGCTGTAGCTATGCGATGAGAATGGCGACCGATCTCTAATACGAGATGTCAGGTGAGCGCTAATGCTTTAGGCCGAATAACTCTTGTTTCGGTAAGCAATATGTTTGTTGAGTCAGGGAATGAGGCAGTCAGCAAATTAAGTAAAACTGATTAAACATAGATAAAACTTATATGACTAGACAGTCCTAAGTTTCTGTTGAAGAATTATGCGGCCAAAGGTATCTGTTGTTGGGGTTCAGGGGGCTGAATTTTGGCAGCGAGTAATTTAGCCAGAAGTAGATTGGGCCTACGTTTTGATAAAACCACCGGTTGTAGATGCTGAAGCGCCATTCGAACAATTTGCTCGCTGGGCAACCCATGTTTTGGCAGCGTCCGAAACCATTGCGGAAAATGTACCCAAACCACGTTAGGCAGTTCTAAAGCGAGTACTTGCAATAGCCCCAAGGCAATAGCATTGAGATTGACGAAGCGCTCAAATGCTTCAACTTTAATGGCAACCTTTGCCTGGAAATCGGCATCGAAGTCAGCCAAGATAAGATTCTTGGGCCAGCCAGAGGCTCTGGTCATAGAGCGCAACCAGAAGCGATAGTCAAAGCCCCCAAGCAACTGAACTAATGAGCGAAAGCTGACCTCAATTTTGAACCGCCAGCCATAGGCTTCAATCACTTGCGCTCCGGTGAGTGTGGTGTCACTAGAGAGCAAAATAATCTGTTTGCCATTGGGCAGTTGCGTGAGCACGAACAACACTAATTCATCAGGACTGTCCCAATAGAATTTAAAGCACTGATAGTACACGGTTTGACGTTGACCATAGAGCCAAACGGCTGCTTGAGAGCAGGCATCCATCGGGGCAAATAGCTCTCTGAGTTTTATGTCAGAACCCCAGACTCTGGGCCGACCGGGTCCACGAATATCCGAATTGGCTGAAAAGTCGGCATGCGCCACGGTGGAAATCGCCGCTCGGCTGATCAAATGTAAACCCTGCGCTCGAAACGGTCTCAACACCTTCGCCGAAGCATAGT
>NZ_NRTA01000048.1 GCF_002286735.1 Leptolyngbya sp. BC1307 | reverse complement strand
ATAACCAGAGCCTAGAAGTAGTGGCTTGGCAATAGCGTTTCTTACTGGTTTATCGAACAGCGTCGCTGTTCGTAAAAGGCTGAGATCTTGCACCATTCTCAATAGGGGTTGCGCAAGGGGCCAAAATCTGAAAAAAAGGGCGTAGAAAAAGTTTAGAAGACGGTGATCAAAACCATGCTTCAGCACGCCCAAACGCTAGTGTATAGCCTTCTTAGTCTGATGCCTAGCCCCTATCAAAAAGCGAGTCTTAAAGCCCTGCTAGGCCGATTTCTATCCGAGCAGGGTCATGCTTTGCCCGAACATACGCCCATCAAATCAGCCAGTTCAATCAGTCGTTTTCTCAATCACTGCCGTTGGTCAACCCGTCAGGTGATTCGCACCACCCGCGCGGCTATCTTGCAGCAACTCGCCGTGCATCCGGTGCCTGTGAACATTCCTGATTTTCGATGCCGTTGATACCGTCAAAGACTTGATGGCAACGGCTACCACAGCAACCGGATTGAGTGTCTTTACAACCGTCCTCGACCGAGTCTATGAGACCGGCAAGAAAGCCACCGATGAACTCAAAGCCAACATTCAAGTTGTTTTCGATGACGTCTTACCCCAATGGAATTACACCGCCTTGGCTAGTTCCTCTCAAATTGGACCAACTATTTAATCCTCGATCCTAAGATGACCTAGAAAAAATCTTAGCTGCTGTTGAGTTTGCCAAACGTAGTCTGTCGGATGCCACAGCGTTTGTAGGCCAAAGTCGATTAGCTGAGCGGGCACTAGCTGGTCTCGTCGTTCTGCCAGCATCATTCGCTCCAAAATCCACGGATCGCGGCAGTACTCTGGATGCCCCGAAAAAACCAGAATGTGGCTACCCAGCATCCATCCCAGATGCTCGGTGACGCCGCTAGTACCCAAAGAAATCGCGCCCGGCGGCAGCGCCGTCACGCCGTCGTTGTGATGCACCTGAATGGCATAGGCCGTTCGCTCAGTTTTGAAGTAGCGCTGGGCAGCAGGGGTGAGGTTTACGGTTACGACAGATAGCTCTGTCCCCGGCGGATTGCGCTCTACTTTACCGCCCAGCGATTGCGCAACAATCTGCGGCGCAAAAGAGTAGCCAGACAGCCGTATCTGCCGGTGATGATAGTCTTGAATGACCGCCTGTAGCTGTATTACCCACGGGTCTTGATCGTAAGCGGCACTGGCTGATCCTGAGATGATAATGCCATCGAGATCGGCTAGGTCGGCGTCGCTAGGATAGTGAGATTTGCGAGGCTCAAACTTGATTAGTTCTACGCTGCTCAGCTCAGCGCCGCCTAAGTCTTCGGGCTGGCTCTGCTGACACACGGCGGTTAGGAGCTGCTGATGCATGTCGTAATAGCCCTGCGGGTAGCGCTCTAATAGCTCGGGAGCCCACCAGCGCAGGTCATCGGTACCCACATCGAAGCTAGCTAGACGGAGCGTTTGGGGTGACATGAGGAGAGTGCCTTTAGCGGGTGAAGGGATCCTGGCAGTAGTCTGCTAGAAAGGGCGTACGGTAGCCGTCTGTGCGCCACAGCACAGGGTAAAAGCTCTCGTGTAGCTCCAGACTTTTGACCCGGCGATAGCGGTCAAAAGTGTAGCCCGTGCCGGTGCCGGGGGGCTGAAACTGGGCCTCTCCTGGCAGGGTGCTAATGGCGATCGCCTGATCGCTCTGGTCGGTCAGGTTGCGGCCAGAGCCCCGCCAGAGATCGCCATGAAGCAAAACAGCGCTGCCCGGTGAGAGATTCAGCGTGAGAATTTCTGGATCGGTAACGCCCGCCTCATCTGCGGCCTGCTGTAGCGGCAGGCGATAGTCTGCTTTGGGCGCATGAAGAAAACGCACCTGATCGTGACATTGCCAGCGATGGGAGCCAGGTACGATTTCCAGGCTGCCAGTACCGCTCAGCGCGATCCAACAGGTCACTGTTGTCGGCGGATCAATTGCAGAGACGTAGGTGTTTTGGCGATGAAAGGACACTTCGGGCGCGTCCGGCGGCTTGCCCCAAAAGGTATCCAGGCCATAGCGGGCGGAGTCCCAGCCCATGATGCTGGCGTTGAGATGAGCAATTTTAGCGGAGAGTGAGAAGCTGGCGAGGGTGCGATCGCATCTCCATAGCCCGGTCATCTGGCGGGTCGCATTGGGCTGACTGAGACCAGGGCGACCGTACCATTCGTCGGGATAGATGCCGGTTTCAAATTGGGTGTTGAAGAGGCGATCGCACCGTTCAATAATTTCAGCAATCTGCTCGGCATTTAACAGATGATCAACAACACAATAGCCCTGCTGCTGAAACAGATCGAACTGATTAACTGTCATACGCCTCTAAAAACGGAGTGCGATAGCCGTCTTCACGCCAGACGATCGGGAAAAAGCTTTCGTCCATCGTGTCATCGCCGTGAATGCGGTATTTGCCAGCCACGTATCCGCCCTGAACGTAGGAGCCTGCTGCCTGAAATTTGGCCTCGGCAGAGACGTGAATAATCACCAGGCTGCGGCGCACCACGTCTACGAGATTCTGGCCAGAGCCATGCCAGATGTTGCCATGATGAAACACACAGCTACCGGGGGCTAGCTTCATCTGCACGACTTCTGTTTTTTCTACGCCTGCGAGCTTAGCAGCCTGTTGCATCTCCGAGAGATAGCTTTTGTTTTGGTTGTGAAATTCGGGTACCGCTGCCGATACGGTCCAGGCGTGAGAGCCGGGCACATATTCAATGGTGCTCGCGCCCGGAAAGGCGTTGCTCAGGGCTACCCAGCAGGTCATCGCACCGGTAGGCGTATGCGATTTGATATACATAGAGTCTTGGTGCAGGGTCGTCTCTTTGGCGGTGGGCGGTTTTTGCCAGAGCCCATCTGTGAGCAGCCGTGCGCCTGACCAGCCTTCTAGCGCGGCGGCGATCTGACCAGCTTTTTCGGACATGACGATAGTGGCCATCGCGCGATCGCACCGCCACACCCCAGTCATTTGCCCGGCGACGCCTGACTTCCCCAGGTAAGGGTTCCAGTGCCACTCATCGGGATAAATGCCGGTCTCAAATTCGCCTGCATAGAGCCGGTCAAATCTTTGCAGCAATCGCTCTACCTGCTCGGGAGCGAACAGGTTTTCGACGACTAAGAAGCCGTCCTGGTGGAACTGCTCAATTTGCTCAGCGGTGATCGGCTGCTCGGCGGTGATGGGTGACGGTATGGTTTGCATGGCCTCTACGCTTGTCTTCGGCTCTTAGTTTACTTACAAATCTCTAAAGATTCTGTAAGCTATGAGAGCGATAGGACAGCAATTGATGACATTTTTACGTCAGGTTACCCCCTAGCTGTCAGCGCGAATAGGTAGGTGTTTAGTGCAGTCAGCCTCTATAAGAGGGGGCAAACGACCGAATATCAGTTGTTAGCGGCATTTACTAGCGCTCAGAGGTTCGCGCAGCGCCCAAAAAGCCTGATAAATCTAGCGCATACCAGCCCTTTGGTAATCAAAGCCTATCCACATTCAATGTGAAATGCTATATTTCGTTGTAGTCCGCGCAGTCGCACCTCGAAAACCAAATATCGTAAGCCTCTCCAGCGCCCGCCGCATCAAAACCCCCCAAACCCTCTCAGGGATTGAAACTGTACGATCGCTGGGTGACTCAGCATTTTTCGCGCGCATCAAAACCCCCCAAACCCTCTCAGGGATTGAAACAAATGCGATCTTCTCCTGGCGCTGCGATTCTTCAAGCATCAAAACCCCCCAAACCCTCTCAGGGATTGAAACGAAGTTGAGCCAGCGCCTGACACGCAGAACCCGCGCATCAAAACCCCCCAAACCCTCTCAGGGATTGAAACTCGGCTGTGGGCATGGTGGAAGAGTCCGTGGAGTTGCATCAAAACCCCCCAAACCCTCTCAGGGATTGAAACTGGTAGTAATGGAAAGCTATTGAGTCCTGTGCAGCGCATCAAAACCCCCCAAACCCTCTCAGGGATTGAAACCCTTTCTTCCCCGGCTATTCAGGCCAATAATGCAGCATCAAAACCCCCCAAACCCTCTCAGGGATTGAAACGCAAAAGTTAGACATAGAGCTGCCCATAAACCTGCGCATCAAAACCCCCCAAACCCTCTCAGGGATTGAAACGAAGCTTACCTGGTAACTGAGCGCTCCAAAAACAGCATCAAAACCCCCCAAACCCTCTCAGGGATTGAAACCTTCCGCAGCTTCCTTCTCGGCTGATTGGCGCTGGCATCAAAACCCCCCAAACCCTCTCAGGGATTGAAACTGTGTAGCTTCTCTGTGCTGGAGGTGCGTTAGTGCTGCAAGGCATCAAAACCCCCCAAACCCTCTCAGGGATTGAAACGGAACATCTCGGTAGCAACCCCGCGAGAATAGTAGCATCAAAACCCCCCAAACCCTCTCAGGGATTGAAACCAGGGTCACCCTTTGGCCCGGTTGGCCCAGGTTGGGCATCAAAACCCCCCAAACCCTCTCAGGGATTGAAACGCCACCACTTCAGAGGCTGTCCAGGGTTGGCCCGTGGCATCAAAACCCCCCAAACCCTCTCAGGGATTGAAACGAGTGCAAAGGCAGTGCCCAGCGGATCGGGCAATAGCACGCATCAAAACCCCCCAAACCCTCTCAGGGATTGAAACGAACTGCTCTTGCTTGCTATTCTGCTCTGTTTTAGCATCAAAACCCCCCAAACCCTCTCAGGGATTGAAACAATCTGACCACCAGCGCAAGATAGCGCTATTGCTGAGGCATCAAAACCCCCCAAACCCTCTCAGGGATTGAAACAGATGTGATTGCCTCAATATCGGCGAGGCGATCACGCGCCGCTTCTAGCATCAAAACCCCCCAAACCCTCTCAGGGATTGAAACAGATGTAATTGCCTCAATATCGGCAAGGCGATCACGGCATCAAAACCCCCCAAACCCTCTCAGGGATTGAAACAGTTGATCCAGATGCCGCCGCGCTAGGCAGTGATGAGGCATCAAAACCCCCCAAACCCTCTCAGGGATTGAAACTTACATGTCGGGGTTGCTTCAGATCGATTCAGTGTTAGGCATCAAAACCCCCCAAACCCTCTCAGGGATTGAAACATCATAGTTGGCCTTTGTGTAGATCACGATTTCTGCATCAAAACCCCCCAAACCCTCTCAGGGATTGAAACATCTATGCCACGCTGGGGCACTTGGCCGACTTAGTGCATCAAAACCCCCCAAACCCTCTCAGGGATTGAAACGTCGTAGCCGGTAACGTCCGGCGCAGTGCTGGGAGCATCAAAACCCCCCAAACCCTCTCAGGGATTGAAACACAGGTGCCAGCGACAGCGCTATCGGCGATCGCGTTGGTGGCATCAAAACCCCCCAAACCCTCTCAGGGATTGAAACAAACATATTGGCAGGGAAGTTGACAAGATTGGTGGCATCAAAACCCCCCAAACCCTCTCAGGGATTGAAACTTGATACCAGCCATATCTATCACCACGCCTGTAGCCATCAGGCATCAAAACCCCCCAAACCCTCTCAGGGATTGAAACCTGATAGGTTGTCTTCGTGCTGACCCGGCCCCCGGTTCTCAGCATCAAAACCCCCCAAACCCTCTCAGGGATTGAAACGATGGCTTGTAATAGAAAGCCTTTTCTGTGTTTGCATCAAAACCCCCCAAACCCTCTCAGGGATTGAAACAGGTAAGCGTCAATCGCGCCACGCTGCCAGGCTGGGCATCAAAACCCCCCAAACCCTCTCAGGGATTGAAACGCCCCCACGTAGCAGCATCGCCGTTTGGCCTCGGTGGCATCAAAACCCCCCAAACTCTCTCAGGGATTGAAACTGATGTGATTGCCTCGATATCAGCCAGTCGATCAGCATCAAAACCCCCCAAACCCTCTCAGGGATTGAAACAGCAGCCTTTATTGCCTGAATAGTGATGTAGCGGCATCAAAACCCCCCAAACCCTCTCAGGGATTGAAACGATGATGACCGAGACGCCTGACTCAGATACCAGGGGCATCAAAACCCCCCAAACCCTCTCAGGGATTGAAACAGCCGTGAGGGCCGTGACGGTAATGCTGGTTGCACCCTTGCATCAAAACCCCCCAAACCCTCTCAGGGATTGAAACCCAGAAAATCAGGTACTGCCCTCCAGCGCCCTCGCAGATGCAGGCATCAACCCCCCCCAAACCCTCTCAGGGATTGAAACTTACTAAAGCGCTTTCCGCACGCCAGAACCTGAAGCACCAAAACCCCCCAAACCCTCTCAGGGATTGAAACCATTTATAATCAACTCACTGCCGTAAACGCTCTCAGCACCAACGAACCTAGATGACCCCAAGCGTCAAGTAAAAACTAACCACGAAGACTAAAAACGCTTCATGATGAAACAAAGCTTACTGAAGCGAATAACGACTAGCGCCGCCATTGCTGATGGTAGGCCCGTTATCAGAAAGCAAAACTTGATAGTGGAGGAAGTCCTGGGAAGATTGGCAGAAGGCGAAACATATAAAACTCTGCTGAGGCGATATTCCTGGCTAAAACCCGAAGATATCCAAGCCTGCTTACTTTCCGCTCAGCAATTAGTCGGGCAGGCTCAACCAGAACTATCGTAAAATTTCGAGAGATTACGATTGAAGGCTACTTAGAAAATCCAGACTATCAAGATATTGTCGAAAGAAATTTGGAAGTTTTGATCCAGGCGGCATCTGACACCAATAGGTATATTTTGACAAGACTTGCCGAGTCAGCAGAGAGTGAACTGGGATATATTTCCAACACTGATTCTTTTCTTTTGCTAGCTCAAGCTGAATTGCTTCCTCAGTTGCTCGCTAAAAGGCTTGCAGAATCTGGCAAGTTCCGAAATCTGCTGGCTCATTGATACGACGAAATTCTTCCAGGAAAAGTCATTGAAGCGCTGAGAACAACATTGCGATATTACCCTGATTATCTTTACGCCATTCAGTCATATCTAGATTCACTAGAGAGCGATCCCTGCTAGAGAATTGCAGTCTTTATGCAGCTTGCTGATACGGTGCGGGAGTCTCTATCGATAGTTTTGAACGGCTTGCTCCAAATCTTGAACAAAGCGATCACGCACCGCCGCTGGCCCCACAACCACACAGTCAGCCCCATATCGCCGAACCTCCCGAAAAAACCAAAAAGTATTGTGAACTCGCCTTACCACCCGCCTTATCTGCTGCTCAGGCAACCATTCATTCACCTGGTCAGCCTTAGTCTTAGCGCGATAGGCCATTGCCAGATGGTTCAACAGGTGAAGTTCAATATCGACATAGCTCAGCCCAGGCTGCCATAGGCCCTCTACCGGAGAAATCACCGCCTCAGCCGGAATGCGATCTAGTCGCAGCGACCAATTATGCTTCAGCACTTCAATATCTCGATTGCCTTCCGTTTGGTCACACCAGCAGTCTAAATACAGACGATCTTCGTGGCGCTCGATGCTGGCGTAGCGCACCGTAAAGCTCCAAATGCGATCAGCCGCATCTTGATAGGCCAGGCGAAAAGGGCGATCGCGCCGAATAAACCCCTCTAGCTGCACCCGCCAGGGCTCCCCCGGTTCGTCCACCCAGCTCTGAATTTCTTGCCGCAGCGGGCGACTCAGCTCACTGCGCTCCAACAGCAAATGAGCCAGCTCCAGCGCCTCAGTAAAGTAGCCTTCATCTTTGAGCCGGTTCAGCGCCCGGTTGAGCGTGTCAATGCGATCGCGTCCCCAGTCATGATTAGTCGCGATACGAAGCTTGCCTTTGGCGATCGCTTTGATAAGTTTTGAAACATTAGCATTGTCGCCCCAGGTCTGCCCAAACGCCAGCGCCAGCTGCTCTAGCTGGGCCTTTTCCTGTTCCGAAATCGAAAGCGTAATCGAGGAGCGTTTGCGAACCATAGCCACTTGCCCAAAAGTGTAGGTGCACTTTATCAGCGCACTACTTGATCAATTCTATTTTCTCAGCCATCATGGATTCATGCAATAAAGCACGTGCACTTGGTCACTTCACTCAGCGAAATTTAGCAGAGGGAAGTCCGTCGGAATAGCGAGGCCGTACGTTTGCATAACGCTTTATTTCAGCTCATGGGATTTGAGCGATCGCACCAGGGCACACTGCAAGGAGTTTTTGAAATGACCATGCTAGATAAGCTGCATCAGTTAATGGACGACGGACAGTGGCATTCAACAGCGGAGCTGGTAGAGCAGGTCGGGCATCGGTTCTCGGCAACCCTGCACCGGGCTGTAAAGCAACACGGCAGGCAGGTAGAAAAACGACGCGCGGATTTGAAAACATTTGAGTATCGGTGGCTTGCCATCGCTAGGGCCGAAGCTCCCCCAGCAAAAGAGGTTTCATAGCGTCGCCATGTTCTCTATTCGACTCAAACCGATTTATTCTTGCCCTGCCGATGATACTCCTAGCGGAATCCATATGCCTGATGGCTGGCATCTCGCATGGCACCAGGCCGAAACGCTCAAGGCACTGCGCAATCCTAATATAGACGTAGTGTTTAATACTGCGATGACGGGAGATGGCAAGAGCCTCGCAGCGTATCTGGATTTTTTACAGGGGAACTGCCACGCGATTGGGCTGTATCCGACGAACGCGCTAGCGAGCGATCAAGAGACTCAGTTAAAAGACTATATCGCCAAATTTCAGCCCTCGAATGACCCTAGAGTCAATCGGCTTAGTGGCGCAGAGCTAGAGATTTATGCTGAGAATGAGGGGCTACGAAAGGGTAGTGCGATCGCCTCCCGCGCAAGTCAGTCTGAAGTCTTAATTACCAACCCTGATATCTTCCATTTTCTGCACCGGGGCGCTTACATCACCGGCAAAGATACGCCAGATAAACTCTGGAACCGTATCGACAAAGAGTTTGGCCTGTTCATTTTTGACGAATTTCACGTTTTTGCGGCACCGCAAGTTGCTAGCGTCCTCAACACAATGCTGTTGATTCGCGTCACAAACCGGCGTAAAAAGTTTCTGTTTCTCTCAGCAACACCCAAGGCATCTCTTCTAAGGCGTTTAGAAAAAGCTGGATTTAAGTGCAAACTGATTAGCCCTGTGGATGAGGGCAAGTACCAATTTCCCGAGACTGAAGCAGAAGCAACCGATCTGAAAGTACGTCATTGGCGGCAAGTAGCTCATGCTATCGATCTGACTTTTATGCCGATGGAAGCGACCTCTAAAGCTTCGGAAACTTGGCTAAAGGAGAATCAGGAAAATATCTTCAATTTGTTCATAGAACATCCTGGTAGTAAAGGGGCTGTTATTCTAAACTCCATTGCTGCGGTGAAGCGGCTGACCCCTATTTTTAGATCATTGTTTGCAAATCATGGGCTGGTTGTTCGAGAGAACACGGGTCTCTCTGGCCAACAGGAGAAAGCCGACTCGCTCGCGGCAGATTTGGTAATTGGCACCAGCACTATTGATGTTGGGGTAGATTTTAAGATCAACTTTCTCATCTTTGAGTCTTCAGATGCAGGTAACTTTATTCAGCGGCTGGGCCGATTGGGACGACACGAGGGCTATGAGAAGGCGGGGCGAAAAGTGCAGTTCGATGGATTTAGAGCCTATGCGCTGGTGCCTAACTTTTTCGTAGAGCGACTGTTTGCGGGGGAGAATGCGGTGTTGGCTGAGGGGGAGGTGTGCGATCGCATCCACTTCCAAACCCTAATCCGCGAAAAATATCGCCAGATCAACGATTTTGAAGGCTATTACAAACACTGGGGTGCAGTTCAGTCATTCAGGCTGCTATACGATCTCAAAAATCCTCACATTCAGCAGCAATATGCAGGCTCTTTGCAGCGCTTTCAGGCTAGCTGCGAGGAAGTGTTTGATACTCCCATGAGAACGGTCGCTGGGCGCGTTAAAGGATGGGCCGCTGATTGGCAAACGTCTTCAGGCAAAAAAGGAAATCCCATCGTTGATAATGCCACTAGCTTTCGCGGGTCTAGCCCGTTGCTGTGCGGCCTATACGACTTGACCGAACCGAACGAATCAGATCGCTTCAAAACCTACGACCTACCCGGCGTGCTCAGCAATCTAAATATTGAAATGTGGACAAAAAAGGAGTTTCTAGAAGCGCTCAAGGCGATCGCTGAGCGCACAGGACAGCCAATTGCCAAGGGACGCTTTGAGTATTGCCTGGGCTTCATGCGGCTGCGAGGCTATCGAGAGGAACGACTGAACTGGAAGTTTACATTTCCCGGCGACCTGCAACCCTTTGCCGATGCCTGGAAGGTACAGGTGCTAGAAAAGTTGCAAATTTGGCAACCAGACAATCCCTGGGTCGGTGAAATTAACCGCCGACTGAAGAATCAAGCACTGGTTTGCTACGTACTGCGCAAGCCCACTCAAGAAGTCCGCCTGAGACTTCAGCTACCGATGCACTTTCAGATATATCCCATCAGCGACTCGTATAGCATCCATGACGCTAACGCACCGTACTCAGTAGCATTCGGCCAATCGGCCTTGCTGATTGAGACCCTAGCTCACCGCTTTAAACACGACGGGGGTGAGCTATGGATTGCTTGAGAAATAAAGAAGTCTTGAGAAAGAGCATGGCTCAAACCGTATTCACCGTACTCACAGTTCATTTTTCAATCCCTAAGAGGGGTTGGCCTCTACAAAGCCATGAAACCATGCTGCCTTCTAGTCTCAGAATACCATACTAAAGAAAGGACTATTTTCAGATGGTCATGAAGTGTAAATACATATACACCGATAAATCGTGCTAGGATTTCAGCACATATCGAAGGAGCAATAGCTGAATGAGACAGGCTGATAGTAATTTGGATACAATTGGGCAAACCGTCGATTCCACTGTGCGTGATAGATTTCGCGACAAACAGATAGAAGCACTAAATCAGCAAGGTGATCAGATATATGAGATCTGTCAACAGCTATCTGATCGCGTCTCAAAACTGGAGCTAGATTTCCGTGACGTACAGCACAAAGTCGACAGACTGTCTGAACAGGAATATTTAAGCCATCCTTATTCCCTTGATGGTCAAGCGTTCTGTAATTACGAAGACTTAGGGTAGGTTTCTATGACGACACAAGCGCTATTAGAGCGAATAACTACCCGTGACACTATCTTTGATGGGAAACCCAGCATTCGGGGTCACCACCTCACCGTTGAGACCGTTTTAGGACAGTTAGCGGCTGGAGAAACCTATGAAAGCTTGTCTGCGCAATATGACTGGCTAGAACCAGAAGATATTCAAGCCTGCTTACTTTATGCCCAACGTTTAGTGCGTTACTCACCCCCAGAGCCGTCATGGGAAGATTTGGCAGCGGCTATTCCGGCCATCTTGGGACAAGCACCTTATATCCGGCTACTTGTTCTATTTGGATCTAGAGCTAGAGGTACCGCTGGGCAAAACAGCGATTGGGATTTTGCTTTTTTGTGCGATGAAGAGCAGCGGAAGCAATATGAAAACGGCGGTTTTAGCTTTTTACGAGTATGGGGCATCTTACAAGATATCTATCACCTTGGAGATAGCCAAATTGACGCTATAGAGATGAAAGATTGCTCAGACTCTCTGGCCCACTCCATTGCTAGAGAAGGAAAGGTTCTGTATGAGCGCTCTCCAGGTATATTTGAAACCTTTGTAAGACACAAGCTAAAGACACCAGAAGAACTTAAGAAAAACAGACAGAAAATGAGAGAAGAAACACGTCAAGCAATCGCGAACCTGAGACAGGCCGTAAAGCAATGACGTTTGACGAAAACTCAGTTCGTTCGCGAATCCAGTTGATCGCTGGCTATCTCGCAGAAATGAACCTTCTTAGGGGAATGGATTCCGAAGAGATTTTCAATGATGTTTTTAAGTATCGAGCGGTTGAAAGGCTTCACGAGCTGATTATTCAAGCATCGATAGACGTTAACCGTCATTGTCTGGGTGAGCTATATGGTATTGCACCTACAACAAATGCAGACGTTTTTGTCCAGGCTGCGAAGGTCGGTATTCTGCCGCCTGACCTGGCAATAAAGCTGGCAGAGGCCAGCAAGTTCAGAAACTTTTTGGCTCATCAATATGAAAGGATTGACCCTTTTGTAGTGATTGAAAATATTGAGTCTATTTGTATAGACTTTCAGCGCTATTTGGACTGTCTAGAAAATTACGTAAGTTCTTTACAAGATAATGACACAGAAATCTGACGAGCAAGATTTAGACTTTCTAGAGGGCGATTTTGGGTTTGAAGAAGAGGGCGATCGCACAAGCGCTGACGAGTCAGCTCGCACAATCAACCCAGCCCAATCAGAACTCCTCACCCTAAAACTTCTCAAAGCATCTATTCAATCGCAGAACCCTGACGATCCGGTAATGCTAGACTTTGCCAAGATTGTTCTACCCCACCTATTGACCTATACAATTGGGGTCACAGCTAAGGGCGGCAAGTTTTTCGCAGAATACTTAGATCGCGTTGTTAGTCCTCAGCGAATAGCCGAAGGGAAAGCACCCCTCCGACGCGCCCATGCGGCTGATCAATCCCTGAATACGCATCTGCTCAACGGATTGTTTCCGGCCAACCTGATCGAGCGGCGGCTTTCACGGCTGAATACTACTGTCAAAAGACAGGTTAAGGAACAGGAGCGCCGACTGCTGATTGCTGGGTTTATTCTGCATGACTTTGAAAAGTTCGATTATGCGCTGATTCCTGGCATGGCAGAAGGCTACCGAGCCATTCGGCGCGATCCGGCCCGAGATATCCGTAAGCAGCCGGTTGAAGCGCACCGCGAGATTGTTACCACGCTAGTAAAAGCTTTGGCGCTCGATAGGTTCGTATGTCCTGATGAGGCGGATTGGCAGCAATACCTGGATGACCTGCTGTACATTGCCTACAACACTCAGCAACGCAGTGACACTAATCTCAATTTGTCAGGGGATGGGCTGAATCCGGTTTTGAGCGATCGCACCCTGAGCTGCCTGAGCGACCTCACCTGCCTGGCTGACCGCCTGGCCTCTATCATCAAGCACCCAAAAGATGCACAAGCCTACGGACTTGCTGAGATTATCCATAAGCTGAGCGACGGTCAGCTTCGATTTACCTATCACGCAATTTCTGAGAACCGGGGCGTCCTAACTAACGTAGTCAACAACGCCCTAATGGATGCTCACACAAATCTCAATAGCCCTGAGGAAGAACACTACTTTCCTCTACTTTATTTACCAACGGGCGTCATTTATCTGACTGTCCGAGCAGCCCCCCCTATTAACCCCGCCGTTCTGCCAGATCGAGTCGTTGCCAGCATCAAAAGCCTCTGTGCCGGACAGTTACGCCTGCGTCAGACCGGGTTTAGTCGCGACGGTAAGGGCATGAAATATGCTGACTACTACAGCTTGTTTTTTGACACGCCAGGTTTGATGGAAGTTGCGCTAGATGCCACTCGCCGTATCCTCAATCCGACCAAAGGCTCTGTCGCCAGCAAACGCAGCGAAAATCTGGTCGCTTTTCAGCAAAAGAACGTTCTCTCAGCTGACTATGACTTCAAATTTGGTGATGACACTACTGGTGACATTCGCATTGATCAGCTTGCTGAGTTTGGCGATTTGATCAGTCGTAAGATTTGGGGCGAGCAAATCAATCAGCTAGAGAAAATTGTTAAAGAACGAGCCAAAGCCCGCAAAAAGCAAAAAGACCTGCCGGAGCTTCCTGACATTCCGGCAGATGTTTTACCGGCTAGCCTGATCGGCAAAATCGCCGAAAGCTGGCAGCTATCTGACTATTTGCCTCAAGTTCGAGAAATTCAGCGTATTAATGAAACCCTCAAATCGCTGAAGCTCAAGGGCAATACCGGCGGTGTTCCCTATGAGTGGTACTTTCTGGCGGCAAAGTTCTTAGAGAAAAACCCTGGGATAGAAGACCTGCGTGAGACCTGCCAAAATATGGTCGCCTACGTTACCGCGCTAACGCAGCCTGTCTCTGCCCAGTATGAAATATCCGACGGCTGGGACGATATCCGGCTCTGGGTCGGGCAGGTGGTCATGCTACCTGAGCAGACTACGCCCTTATCGGGTCAGGCCGATATTTTCTTAAAAGAGCTAGCCGCCTACAGCGCGGCCAAAAAGTCGGGCAGAGGGCGGCAGCTAATTTGCTCTATTTCTCACTCACCCTACTCTGTGAGCGAACAGATGGAATCAGCCGTGCTGTTTACACCTCAGGTTTACACCAATAAACAACATTTAGGCGGCTCTAACGCTAAACGCAACATCTCTAGTATCGCCGGCATCGAGATGATGCTGAGACAAATTTTGATGAACCAAACTCAGGCAGTCGGCAAACGGTTTGAAGATGGCAAATATCGCTACCTTTACTTTTACCCGACGTACTACTTCACACCGGAGACCAACGCTTTTTTACACAAGGCTTACAGCAACATTGCGCAAACCCGCTTTGACACCAGCATTCGCAACCACTTTGTGAGCAAGTCACTAGAAGCCGATTTCAGCCGATCGCGCTATCAAACTGTCGATGCTTTCCTAATGGACGAAGAGTTGGAACAACGTAAACAACTGCCCGCAGACGACCCTAATTTCAAGCGAGACAGAACCTTTAAGCTGACTTACCCTGACGATAAACCGCTGACTTTTTACTTTATGGCTTTGCCACCGGGGCGAGACAGCACCGATACCGAATCGTGGGTAATGCCGAGCTGGTTAGCCCTCACTTTCCCAATGATTTTAGATGTTAAAACCGTCGTCTCAGAGTCGCCTATTCCCCCCTTTACCGATGGCGCTGAGTTTGAGGAAAGTGTCTTCCTCGACAGCGCACCTCAGGCGTTTCGTACACTGGTCGGCCAAGATCGGTTTCGGCTAGACGCTATTTTAGAGGGTTGGACAGATGCCAGCGGGCTGAAGCGACCGGCCCCCTTGAATACGCTGACTGCTGCCTATGCCATTCATATGGACGTTAACGCTAAGCAAGGCAAAAACGGCTATGACGCCAACTGGGGGAAACTAACAGAATTCGCTAAAGACATTGAGACTAGCCCGCTCTACGTCTTCTCTTATTTAGCGAAGTGGAGCAGGGGGCAAAAAGCAGATGCGCCTAGCCCTGCCAAAATCAGGCTTTATGCCCATTACTTTTACCCTTGTTTTGACCCCTATGCAACCTACAGCTTCGCGCAGGAGACCTGGAACTTGAAAACACAATCTGCCCTTAACCATCCTAAAAAGCTCACCGATCTATACCGCTCGTTTTACCGCGCAAACAAAGCCTACAATCCAAAAGCGAACGCCGTTCTCAAGCCGGTTGACATCGCTTCCGAAACGATTCTCAAGGCAGAATCTACTATGTTTCAGGGAGATGCCCTGATCTCTGTCGTGGCCGCAGAAGTTTTCAAGCTGATGGACAGGGTGCATAATTCGACGGCGGAAGGTCGCTGGGTGGTGAGCGATCGCGAAAAGGAAAGGCAATTGGTTCTCGACTTTGCTCGCTACTTTGTAGTGGACGTATTTGAGGAAGCGTTTTCAGGCGATCGCGCTCGTCTTGCCGGTCGGCAAATCAACCTGATCCGAGACACCTGCGAGTTTCTGTATCGCTTAGAACAAGATAAGGAGAACCAGGAACGCCAAGCCAGAAAAGATTCCGAAGCCGACGAAGCCGAATAAACTTCAGGAAAATAGACCAACCCTACACAATAAAGGACATCAACAATGACTTTGCTCAAAACACTCGACTCCAAATTTTTTCACACCGAGATCCCCTACAAACCGATGGGTAAATACGCTCATTTTCTGACGGTGCGCGTAACTGAATCCTATCCACTTTTTCAAACCGACAAAGAGCTAAATAAGGCCCGCGTCAGAGCAGGCATAGCAGACAAAAGTACGATTAGCCGCCTCTCTATGTTCAAGCGTAAGCAGTCTACGCCAGAGCGATTGGTGGGGCGCGAACTCCTTCGCACCTATGGATTTGTGAAGCCTGAGGAGTGCGAATACAACGTTGCTTTTGGCATGGATAACCCTGACTGCATTATCTATGGCTTTGCCATTGGTGACTCAGGTTCTGAAAAGTCTAAAGTTGTGGTTGATACGGCGTTTTCGATCACCTCATTCGACGAGTCCCACGAAACCTTTACGCTCAACGCCCCCTATGAAAGCGGCACAATGGCTTCAAAAGGTGAAAATGGTTCAAAACCGGGTGAAGTCACCAGCCGAATTAACCAGCAAGATCATATTCGCCCGCAGGTTTTCTTCCCCAGCATTGTCACGCTTAAAGATCCGACTGAAGCCAGCTTTCTTTACGTCTTCAACAACATTCTCAGAACTCGCCACTATGGGGCACAGACCACTCGCACCGGCAGAGTTCGCAACGAGCTAATCGGTGTTGTCTTTGCCGATGGCGAGATTGTCAGCAACCTGCGCTGGACTCAGGCCATTTTCGACCAGATGAAAGCAGATGACACGCTCAAAACCCCCGATCCGCTTGATGAGGATGATGTGGTACAGGCGGCTATATCGTCAATTCAATCGCTCATGAGTGAGGAATATATTGTGCATACCGATTTCATCGGTGAAGATTGCCAGCCGTTACTAGCTGAAGTCAAAGCTCTGACGGCCAGTGAATCAGGCATTCGCTCCATTCTCAAACAGGCTGATGACGAAACCAAAGCCTATGCGGATAAGCACATCGGCAAGAAAAAGGCAGCGGCAGCGAGGTCATAGCCATGACTCATATTTATCGCTGCACGCTAGAGCTGCACGACAATCTTTACTACGCTACCCGAGAAATTGGGCGGCTTTATGAAACAGAGCCGGTACTGCACAACTACGCGCTCTGCTATGCGCTGGGATTGGTTGATAGCGATCGCCATGCCACCACAGTCGCAGATGAACAGTCCTATCGCTACTTCTGTGAGGAACAGGTGCCGCTGTATGAGGCGCACCTAACGCCGCTCAACCAACAGGGCATTTATATCACGCCTGCCAGAGCCGTTCGTCATGCGTCTGTTCTTAACACCTGGAAATATGCGGACAACCGCTACCACGTAGAGATGCAGAAAACTCAGAAAAATATTCCTAGCTTTGGCCGTGCTAAGGAGATTGCGCCCGAAAGTCAGTTTGAGTTTTTTGCGATCGCTCGTCAGCCCCTAATGTTTCCCCACTGGATTCGGCTAGGGAAATGGATGAGCAAAGCTGAGCTAACTGTCGCAGAACTTCCCAAACCCCAGCGTAATTTGGTGGGTGAATTTACTTTCCCCTACCTGCTCAATCCGCTAGATGTCATGTTTAGCAATCAAGTTTTGAGCTACGACACCGTTAACATGCCGCCAGTTAGCCTCATTCGTAACGTGCGGATGGTGGGAGAGCACTATTCCTTCCCGGGGCTGGAGGCTTTAAAGTTACCGGCTCAGATGACCTATTGTTTTAGCAGTTAATCGCTTTTCAGCTATGCCACACAGTCTTGTTCTCAATTTGTTGCCTGAGTCGCCGATTCCGCCTGGGTTTACTGCCGGGAAGCATCTGCATGCGCTGTTTTTGAGTTTGGTGAGTTCGGTGGATGCGGATACGGGCGATCGCCTCCATACCAACGAAGCCAACAAAGCCTTTACCCTGAGCCCGCTGCAAAGAGAGCGTCGTACCGCCCGCCCGGTTTTGACGAAAGGCGCAAAACACGATTCGGCTCCGCTTACCTGGAACCATTTGAACCCGATTGCACCAGGGACGCCCTGTTGGTGGCGGATTTCGCTGCTGGATGATCGGCTGTTTGGGCATCTCAGTCAGCTTTGGCTGAATCTGAATCCTGAGCAGCCGTGGCATTTGGGGCCCGCAAATTTGCATATTACCAGCGTTTTGGGGACGCCGCAGAGTACTCAGCCCTGGGCGAATTTTTGTAATTATGCTCAGCTCTATGAGCAGGCTTCGAGTGAAGATCGTAAGCTGACGCTTCAGTTCTGTACGCCGACTGCCTTTCGTCAGGGCAAATATGACTCGTCTTTGCCGACGCCTGAGCGGGTATTTGGCAGCTTGCTACGGCGGTGGAATCATTTTAGCGGAATGACGTTTCCTGAAGACATTTTGGCGGTTGTTCAAGACAGTCACCTGAATATTCACACGGAAGTAGCGGTTGATCCGCGCGAACAGTTTCGGCACACCGGGGCGAGGACAGATCCGCGCAACAACTTTACCGGTAGCGTGGGCAAAATGACGTTCAAAATTTTGGGTAAGGTGGAGCCGGTAACGATTCAACAGTTGAATACGCTGGCTGATTTTTCGCTGTATGCGGGCGTGGGCCGGAAGACGCCGATGGGAATGGGTATTGTTCGCCGCCTTATTTAAACTCTCTTTTACTTATGAATGAAGCTGACTATGTTTCGATTGCGGCGCTGAACCAGTACGCGTATTGCCCGCATCGCTGCTGGCGAATGTTTTGTGCCGGAGAATTTGTTGATAATCAATACACGCTAGAAGGGACGGGGCTGCATGAGCGCGTTCATACGCTCGGCAGCGGGCATCGGGAAGAGACCTGGCAGGTGCGGGCGATCTGGCTAAAGAGCGATCGCCATGGACTAATCGGTAAGTCCGACCTGATTGAGGAAAGTGACGGTCAGCTTTACCCGGTGGAGTACAAGCGAGGCCGGCGCGGCGAATTTGATAACGATGCGCTTCAGGTTTGCGCTCAGGCGCTGTGTTTGGAAGAGATGACGGGGCGAGCTGTGGCCCAGGGGTTTGTGTACTATGCGCATTCTCATCAGCGCCAGCCGATAGAGATTTCGGCTGAGCTGAGAGAGGATGCGATCGCCACCATAGAAGCAGTGCGCACGTTGCTCTACACGGGCACCATGCCTCTCCCGATTTACACCAAGCGTTGCAAAGGCTGTAGCCTTTACGCTCAGTGTCTGCCACAGGCTGCGAAGAAATTAGGGCGCTACCGAGAAGCTGACTGATCAATCCTTACAGGCGAAACCCAATGGGAACGGTTTATATTTCAACAGATGATGCGTTTATCGGCAAAACCGATGAGCGCTTGCGGGTGCGAGCGAACAAGGAGACTTTACTCGATGTGCCCATGATCAAAGTAGATGGGGTTGTTGTATTAGGCCGAGCGACGGTTTCACCAGCGGCGATGATTGAGCTGCTGGAGCGCAAAATTCCGCTGAGCTTTATGACGGGCACGGGGCGATTTTTGGGCCGGTTAGAGCCGGAGCTAAATAAGAACATTTTTGTGCGGGCAGCGCAGTGGCAGGCGGCGGGCGAGAGTGCGCAGGCGGTGCATGTGGTGCAGGGATTTGTTCGGGGCAAGCTGAAGAGCTATCGAAATTTGCTGCTGCGGGCCCAGCGAGAGGGAAATGCGGATCTGAGTGCGGGGATTGTGCGGTTGGAGCAGGCGATCGCCCCTATCGGAAAAACACTCAAAATCGACTCATTGCGAGGTTTGGAAGGATCGGGCAGTGCGGCCTACTTTACCCATTTCAACCGGCTCATTCGCAATGACAGCTTTTCTTTTACGACTCGCCGCCGTCGCCCGCCGACTGACCCTGTGAATGCATTGCTGAGTTTTGGTTATTCTCTCTTAACGCACGATGTGCAAGGGGCGATCAATATAGTTGGGTTTGATCCTTATCTGGGCTATTTGCATACGCAGCGCTACGGTCGCCCGTCTCTAGCGCTCGACCTGATGGAGGAGTTTCGCCCGCTAGTGGTGGATGCGATGGTGCTTTCCGCTCTGAATAAAAAGGCGCTGTGCCCCGACGATTTTTCTCAAGAGCCGATCAGTCGGGCAGTTTCGCTGAGCGAGGAAGGGCGGCGTAAGTTTTTGCGGCTGTATGAACTCAAGAAGCAGTCAAAGTTTAAGCATCCGGTGATGGGTCGTCAGTGTACCTATCAGGAGGCGTTTGAGATTCAGGCGCGACTGCTGGCGAAGTATTTGATGGCAGAGACTGAGCTATATCCGCCGCTGGTTTTGAAGTAGTGGTTTTGGCTGCGATCGCCCCTCAAAGTTCTCAACTATCCTATGCACGTAGTCATCACTTACGATATTTCCGAGGACAAACGTCGGACTAAAATTCACAAGATACTCAAGTCTTACGGTCAGTGGATGCAGTTCAGCGTGTTTGAGTGTAGCCTGACGACTACGCAGTACGCTAAGTTACGAAACCGTTTGAGCAAGCTGATCCATCCGGAGGAAGATAGCATTCGCTTCTATTTTTTGTGCGAATGTTGTCAGCCAAAGGTGGAGCGTATCGGCGGTGAGACAGTGCGAGACGAGACCGTATTCTTTGCCTGAGGGATGCCGCGTCGCGCGGATGGGTGGGTGTTTGGCGGGGTAGCCCTACGTGGGAGAACTGGATCTATTGCGATTGGGAGGATGTAGGCGATCGCCCCTCCTCCCCCAGCACACAACCTTCAACTATCAAGAAAATTTGCTCCAAGCGCGACCGTCAAGCCTACAAGGGCGACGTTAATTGATACCAGCGCGACGTTTGTTGATAACGGCGCGACCGTCAAGCCTTCGGGCGCGACGTTTGTCTACACCAGCGCGACGTTCGTTGATAACGGGGCGACGTTTGTCGATACGATCGCGATCACCAAGCCTACAGGTGCGACGTTTGTTAATACGGTCGCGATCATTCAGCTTACAGGGCCAACTTTTGGTTTTTGCGGGGGGCGATCGCACATCAAGGCATTACCCCGACTAACAAAACCTACTCTCGCCCGGCTGCATCATATTAAATTCAGCAGTTAGCCGCGTCCGTAAAAGGCACCTGCCACAAGGCATCTACAGATCTGACGGAATCTGCTGGCGAAGGCTTAACAGCGCTGCTCGGATGGATGAGTGGGTATGGGCAGCGGTCGGGTCGGGTGGCTGATCGGGGCGGTGGAACTGAGGGCGATCGCCAGTGAGCTGACTGTGAGCGATCGCGACCTGCCGGGCAAATTCGCTCAGGGTCGTCGGCTCGGCCAGAATGCTGGCGATAATTTCACTCAGGGCGACCAGCGGCGTGTCGAGCTGACGGCTCAGGCGAATATCACTACTGGCCCAGGTTTGCAGGGTAGTAGAGATAGCGCCCGCAGGTTCGAGATGAGTAGTAATGAACTGCTTGATCTCAGTAGTGGCTCGCAGCGGGCGAGGGATAGTTGATTCGCCTTTCATAAAGCCGCCACCTTCTCGGCTGATGGCTTCGGCGAGGGAAAATTTGCGCTCAGCGCGGATTTCTCTTTGCAGGTCTGGGTTGGAGAGGGAGGGTAAAGGGGCGCAGGGGGAGGGGGGATGATTGTCTGGGGAAGGCGCTGTGTTGATCGGCTGGGTGCCTGGCGTAGTCAGCCTGAGATAGGCCCTAAAGCGGGCAAGTATGCGAGCTAATATGGTTTGAGAAAGAGGCATAGCAGCTAGCCTATTGCTGACAGGCGCTGAGGGCAAAGTTATGGTTAAGTCTACAGAAACGGCCCGAGCGGGCGTTTATCTCCCTGCGTACCCTCCTGCCAAACCGTATCAGATTTTGCTGGTAGGGCCTAGCCTGGCGCAAAAGGGCGGCATGGCG
Organism: Leptolyngbya sp. BC1307; assembly: GCF_002286735.1. Lineage (GTDB taxonomy): Bacteria > Cyanobacteriota > Cyanobacteriia > Phormidesmidales > Phormidesmidaceae > Phormidesmis. The sequence goes on along the minus strand of NZ_NRTA01000048.1, from coordinate 4,007 downwards.
TCGGTGCAGAAGCTGATTGTGGGCAGTCAGCTCGCATCAATCGATATTCAGCATGTTTCGACTCATGACGAAGGCTCGGTGATGCATCGTCTGCGCGTGTTTGCAGCCTCGGTAGGGCTGCTGACGAAGCGTCTAATCGGCGGTGCCGACCTGGTTCATCTGCACGTTGCTGAAAAGGGAAGCGTGCTTCGTAAGATTTTGCTGCTGCTGCTGGCCAAGGCGTTTCGTAAGCCGGTAATTATGCACACGCACGGCTGCGAGTTTCATACGTTTCACGACGGATTGCCCGGCTGGCTGCGCTATTGGGTAGATGTGGCACTGCGGCAGGCCGACTGCTTTATCGTTTTGTCAGAGAGCTGGAAAGACTATTATCTCACCCACTGCGATCTGAACCCAGATCGGGTGATTGTCTTACCAAATCCGGTGGAGATTCCGGCCAGCATTCCAGATCGGTCAGCTTCGTCGGTGACCCGCTTTGTTTTTCTAGGCCGGATTGGCCAGCGAAAAGGCGCGTTTGACCTGCTGCAAGCCTTTGCTAATTTACCTGCCGACTGTCTGCCGCAGGCGCAGCTCACCCTGGCTGGAGATGGCGAGCTAGAGAAAGCGGGCGAGCTAATTAAACAACTTAATGTAGAAGGCTATGTTGAGCTACCGGGATGGGTTGATTTAGAACAGCGCAACCAGTTGCTTTGGGATGCCGATGTCTTCATTTTGCCGTCTTACAACGAGGGGCTACCGATGGCGATGCTAGAGGCAATGGCCTGGGGTCTGCCAGTCATCTCAACGCCAGTGGGCGGCATTCCTGAGGTGATTGTGTCTGGGGAGAACGGCTATCTGGCCGATCCAGGAGATATTAAGGCACTGTCTGCAGCCATGCAGTCTCTAGTTGAAGACGACGCTCTCAGGCTAGCCATGGGGCACAGCGCTAGAAAACGGATAGAGCCGCTGGATCTGACGCTTTACTGTGAGAGGCTCACGAAAATCTACCGCTCAGTGCTGGAGAAGTCGCATTCCTAAATCGCATTCCTAAATCGCATTCCCAAGCTAAAGCTAGCTAGCCCAACGCTGAGCTGAGCGAAGCGGCGGCGGCGGCAATAAGAAGGCATGAAAGCAGCCGTCGTTTAGAGCCTGGTACTGCTATCAATGTGCCCGCTTGTCGTTATCCTGGTTTAGGCTTGCAATACAAGCCGTATTCGCTCTAGTAGGCTACTCTTCATGCATCCTGAACCCATTCCCCCCGGCCCTGGTCAAGAATCCGTATGGGATTACCCTCGGCCTCCCCGGATTGAGTCTGTGCCTAAGCACATTAGAATTATCTTTAACCATGAGCTGATTGCCGACACCCACCGCTCTAAAAGAGTTCTAGAAACCAGTCACCCGCCCAATTACTACATACCGCTAGATGACATCAAGACGGCGTATCTAATGCCGAGTACGCACTCTACCTACTGTGAGTGGAAAGGACAGGCCAATTACTACAGCCTGCGAGTGGGCGATCGCCAGGTGAAAAATGCTGCCTGGTACTACCCTGAAATTTCTCCCGCATACGAAGAACTTAAAGAATATGTCGGGTTTTATCCTGGGCCGATGGATGCCTGCTACGTGGATAGTGAGAAAGTGAAACCCCAGGCTGGCAGTTTTTATGCCGGGTGGATTACCCACGATATTGTCGGCCCTTTCAAAGGTGACCCTGGTACCTGGGGATGGTAAGCGCCAAAAACCATGTCGATGGTGGCAAACAGCGTCAGCAAAGGTTGACGACGGGGTTTGCTAAAAAGCTGCCTTTGCGCAGTAGGCCCGGTATGATAGATGCCATAGCCATTCAGGAGCTGGTTCTGTTAACCAAACCCTAAAGCCTGGATAGCTTTTCTAGCTGCTGCTCTCGCCTTTCTGACTGGACTGTAGCTATACAAAAGCCATTCATTGAGGTGCACTCATGACGAGCGCGATCGCCAATCCACCAGTCTTTAACGTTCCCGGTCCGGCTCCGGCACCGCTGTTGGGCGCAACCCTCAATATTATTCAGTTTACAAAAGACCCGATTGCCTACACGCGACAGCTCTTTGAAGAGTATGGCAATCTAGTCTCTTTAGTAGAAGGCGGCGGCACGCGGCTCTATTCACCCTACTCCGTCTGTCCCGGCACTGTATTTGCCTGCGGCCCCGAAGTAGTGCGCCAGGTGGCCACTCAGCCAGATGTTTACTACAAGTGTCCGCTCACCGGTCCGCTCTATCGTTTTCGCAATGAGTCGGCGCGGGCAAAGCCCCTAAACCACTTTTTAGTCGGCATCTTTGGTGACAATGAAGAGGCCCATAAAAAACAGCGCAAGCTAATGATGCCGGCGTTTCATCATCAGCGGTTAGGAAGCTATGCCCAGGATATGGTAGCCATTACCGAAGATGAATTGAACAAGTTAGAGATTGGCCAGGTGCGCAATTTATCTGCCACCATGCAACAGGTGACGCTTCGCATTGCGGCAAAGTCTCTGTTTGGCGAAGATATCGGCCCCGAAGGAGCTAGCACCGGAGGAATTCTGCATGCAGCCTTAGCAATACAAGGCAGCTTGGCTATGAGATTGATGCGGTATGACCTACCGGGGTTGCCGTGGCATCGCTATTTAAACCTTGTAGCTGAGTATGAGCAGGCGATGAAGGCACTGTTAGCCTCCAAAAGAGCGCGGGGATGTGACGACCCTGACGTGCTCTCTATGCTGATGCAAGTACGAGATGAAGAAACTCAGGAAAAACTAAGTGAAGAAGAGCTGTTAGGGCATGTCGGCGTGATTTTTGTCGCAGGGCATGAGACCAGCGCCAATGCACTTACCTGGACTTTATTCCTGCTCTCGCAACATCCAAAAATTATGGCTGATCTGCTGGACGAGCTGGACGCTGTTTTGAAAGGAGCTGCACCAACGTTGGAACAGTTAAAAAGCTTGCCTCTGCTAGAGCGCGTTGTCAAAGAGAGTATGCGCGTGCTTGCACCTGTGCCCTGGAATGGAAGAGTTACCGCGAAACCAACCGAACTTGGCGGCTATAGTCTGCCGGAGGGGACAGAAGTCTTTGTCAGTCTTTCTCAAACACACCACATGCGCGATTTGTATCCTAATCCAGAGTCGTTTGATCCTAGCCGGTGGGAAACGTTTACCCCGACTGCTTATGAGCTAGACAGTCCTAAGTTTCTGTTGAAGAATTATGCGGCCAAAGGTATCTGTTGTTGGGGTTCAGGGGGCTGAATTTTGGCAGCGAGTAATTTAGCCAGAAGTAGATTGGGCCTACGTTTTGATAAAACCACCGGTTGTAGATGCTGAAGCGCCATTCGAACAATTTGCTCGCTGGGCAACCCATGTTTTGGCAGCGTCCGAAACCATTGCGGAAAATGTACCCAAACCACGTTAGGCAGTTCTAAAGCGAGTACTTGCAATAGCCCCAAGGCAATAGCATTGAGATTGACGAAGCGCTCAAATGCTTCAACTTTAATGGCAACCTTTGCCTGGAAATCGGCATCGAAGTCAGCCAAGATAAGATTCTTGGGCCAGCCAGAGGCTCTGGTCATAGAGCGCAACCAGAAGCGATAGTCAAAGCCCCCAAGCAACTGAACTAATGAGCGAAAGCTGACCTCAATTTTGAACCGCCAGCCATAGGCTTCAATCACTTGCGCTCCGGTGAGTGTGGTGTCACTAGAGAGCAAAATAATCTGTTTGCCATTGGGCAGTTGCGTGAGCACGAACAACACTAATTCATCAGGACTGTCCCAATAGAATTTAAAGCACTGATAGTACACGGTTTGACGTTGACCATAGAGCCAAACGGCTGCTTGAGAGCAGGCATCCATCGGGGCAAATAGCTCTCTGAGTTTTATGTCAGAACCCCAGACTCTGGGCCGACCGGGTCCACGAATATCCGAATTGGCTGAAAAGTCGGCATGCGCCACGGTGGAAATCGCCGCTCGGCTGATCAAATGTAAACCCTGCGCTCGAAACGGTCTCAACACCTTCGCCGAAGCATAGT
>NZ_NRTA01000047.1 GCF_002286735.1 Leptolyngbya sp. BC1307 | reverse complement strand
TACTTCGGCTCTGAGAGCAAAAATAAGGTGTAGAGCGTGCTATCGCACTGGGCTGTAGATGGTTTTGATAGCTCACGCATGGCCTAGCGATCACTCAGAAAAAAGGGCTCTTATCAGCATACAGGCTGGCTACTCTGTCAATGCGTAAGTCCTAAAATCCTCACTTTCCAATAAGAACTTAGAGATGGCGTCGCCCCTGAAGGTATCAACGCCTAGAGAGACGATTAAGTATTGAGGGTTCTGGCTTTCTATTTTCTCAAGCGCTGCGTCTAAGACGCGCGTGTACTGGTCCCACGTGGTGCCGCGAGGCAGCGGAAAGTTTGCATTCTGCCCCGGCGCGTTTTGGCCGCCAGTCTCGTCGGCGTAACCGAGAAAGTAGGGATAGTCGTGAGTAGGATCGCCGTGGATGGAGGCAAAGAAGACATCTGCTCGGTCGTAAAAGATAGACTGCGTGCCATTGCCGTGGTGGTAGTCTACATCGAGGATGGCGACGGTTGCGGTGGGGTCGTGCGTTCGAAAGGCTGCGGCTGCGATCGCCGCATTATTAAAAAAACAATATCCCCCGCATATATCCCAGTGAGCGTGATGTCCCGGCGGGCGACAGAGCGCAAACGCCATTCCCTCTTTGCGGACAATTTCTTTTCCCTTAAATGCGCACCAGGCCGATCCGATAGCTGCATTCCAGGTACCTGCTGTGATTGGGGTACCTGTGTCGAACGAATAGTAGCCCAGTTTTGCATACGGACTAGCGGGTTCAGCGCGATCTTTCGCAAGGCGATTAAAGGTATGAGGTAGGGCATACGACTGAGTCGGGACCACTCGACGCCACTCTTGAAAAATTGTTCGAACAAAGGAAATGTAGGCTTCCTTATGGACGAGTTTAATGAGCCTGAGCAAATCAGCATCGGGCTCTATCACTGTAGTAGAATCGACAAATTCCTCTCGATTGTTGTTTCCACTCTCTACAGTTGGAGCAGGCAGCGTAACAATCTCACCTAAGCTGCGCTTGCGGATTTCCTGCAATATCTTCAGTGCCCGATCAGGCTTTTCGAAGCACTCAACAAGGTTTCCCCGAAAGAATTCTCTCTCAGGCGCATGTTCATGATGCAGCAGGCTGTACACAGTCTTCATCAGCTAAGCGAGGTTGTTTCCATCCATCTCTGACTTTTCGGGTTTGAGCAGGGGGAAGGCGATCGCATCCCTGATACTCGCCGCGTCTGTCAGCACCATTACCAGCCGATCAATCCCTAAACCCATGCCGCCCGTGGGTGGCATACCGTATTCGAGGGCGGTGATAAAGTCTTCATCTACGCTGTGTGCTTCTAAGTCGCCTGCTTCTTTTTTCATAGCCTGGGCTTCTAAGCGATCGCGCTGATCAATCGGGTCAGTCAGCTCAGAAAAGCTGTTGGCCGTCTCCCTGCCGACGATGAATAGCTCAAATCGCTCTACCAGTCCTGGCTTACTGCGATGCGGCTTAGCCAGCGGCGAAATCTCTACCGGATAGTCAACCACATAGGTCGGCTGAATCAGGGTTTCTTCTACTTTTTGCTCAAAGGCTTCGTTTAAGACGTGGCCGATACTCTCACAGTCATCGACATTCACAATTCCTGCGGTCTTAGCCGCCGCTTTTGCCTTTGCTAAGTCAGTAAACTGGCTAAAGTCAACGCCGGTTTTTTCCTGCACCGCCTCGTGCATAGTAATTCGCTGCCAGGGGCTAGCCAGGCTAATCTGCTCACCCTGATAGGAGATTTCAGTGGTGCCAAGCACGTCTTTCGCAGCCTGGATCACCATGGCCTCGGTCAGATCCATCATGTCGCTGTAGTCAGCGTAGGCTTGATACAGCTCGATAGTGGTAAATTCGGGATTGTGCCGGGTGGAAATGCCCTCATTGCGAAAGACTCGCCCCAGTTCAAACACTTTTTCAAAGCCGCCGACGATCAGCCGCTTTAAGTGCAGCTCAGTGGCAATCCGCAAATACAGCTCCATATCGAGCGTATTGTGATAGGTGACAAAAGGCCGGGCCTCGGCTCCCCCTGGCTCTGACTGGAGTACAGGTGTCTCTACTTCAATAAAGCCCTGCTGATCGAGATAGCGGCGAATAGAAGCAGTGATCAGTGCCCGCTTGCGAAAGGTATTGCGCACCTCAGGATTGACGATGAGATCGACGTAGCGCTGACGGTAGCGTTTGGCTACATCGGTGAGGCCGTGAAACTTATCGGGTAGGGGCAGCAGCGATTTGGTCAGCATGGCATAGCGCGTTACCTTGACCGATAGTTCGCCTTTGTCGGTGCGCTTAATAGTGCCTTGAGCGCCTAAGATATCGCCAGCGTCGGTGAGTTGCTTGAGATGGTTGAATGCCTGCGGGTCGGCCTCGCCCATCTCGGCCTGAATGGTCTTTTTCTCCAGATAGAGCTGAATCGTGCCGGTTTCATCTTGCAGGGTAAAGAAAGCCAGTTTGCCAAAGACTCGTCTGGCCATGATGCGACCAGCAACGGAGACGGCAAAGTCTGCCTCTGCGCCCGCTTCGAGATCGGCAAATTTAGCCTGCAATGTAGAGACCGAATGCGTGATGTCCCAGCTGTAGGCATAGGGCGTCATGCCCGCTGCTTTTAGCGCCTCTACCTTTTGCAGCCGGGTCGCTCGAATGCCTTCCAGGCCGGAGTCACTGCTGTCGTTGGGAGTAGGCGAACTGGCACGATCTGAAGGCATTGACTAAAAAGCGTTTAAAGGACTCAAACAAGTCCCTATTGTATCGGCAGCAGGGCGATTTAGAAGGTCGCGGGTCAGATTGCCTTTAGGGATGGGTTTGAGCGGGTTCTGCTAGGACGCCGTTTAAGAAAATGTCGGCGAGGGTTTCGGCCATTTCCTGCATATCTTTGGGAGAGCTAGGTTCGTCACCCATCGTCGTATTGCTAAAGCCAGCAACGGTGAACATGCCTAAGAAAATGAGGGCGGCGGCGCGAGGGTTCATCTGGCGGTAGGTGCCTCTGTCCATACCGGTTTGAAAGAAGGCTTCGGCCACGTCGGTCATTTTGTCGATGACTTCGGCTTGGACGCGATCGCGCAACTCCGGATGAAACTGCGCTTCCATAAAGCACACCCGCATCATATCGGCGTTGGCATTAAAGCTGAGCATACGCTTGCGCATGACCTGAGCGACGGCCTTATAGCTGCCCATTTCGCTAAGGGCGGTGAGCAAATCGGTGAGGATCTTCATCCAGCGAAGGGTAATGGCAATTCACAAAACAATATTTTCAGAGGCAATATCTGCGGAAATAGCGCGGATATCTCTGAAATACTGAGGGTTGCGTCATGTGCAGCAGCCAAGAGAGTGCGGTTGGAAAAGGGCTGAAGCCGGGCAGACAGTCGAGAAAACTGGGATAGTGCGAAGAGCGGTTCTAGCTGGCAATGTTAGATTGCGAAGTAGAGTAGGAGAGCCAACTGGGTGATGCAAAGAGACACAGCAGAGCGGTTCAGCCCGTTTGGAGAAGCTGACTGCGAGTCAGAAGTGAAGCTGCTCAAGCAGGACTATAGCCGCTATTTTTTCTATCACACTCGGTTTAACGATCTGGCCCTTGATCCAAAGGTGTTTTTGATTATCGGGCGGCGGGGATCGGGGAAGACGGCGCTGGGGCAGTTTTTTTCTTTTCAAAAGGTGATGAATGGGGCGATCGCCATTGATGTCGATGAGCCTGCTGCCTTTGAGAAAGTGCTTGAAGACATTACGCTGAAAGTCCCCCATAGCCGCGAAGTCGCCATTCCTCGAATCGCCAAAATCTGGCATTTGGTCATGTGGTCGGTGATCTTTCGCGAACTGGAAGATCTCGATCCGCGCATCCGCAGCGCCTGCATCTTTGGCACCCGTGAGGGCAAGCTGTCTACCTTTATCCGCCACTGCCTCAAGGCCCTGCTCGACCGCCTGGTGCAAAGCGAAGACAACCTGCTCGATGAGCTAGAGAGTATTTTTGCCGATGGCCGGGTGCGCGCTGGCATGGCCGCTGTGCTAGAGATTGCTCGGCATCGTCCGGTGATTGTCGCGTTTGACACGCTAGAAAATTACGCCGTTCACGATCCGACCATGATGCAGGCGACGGCAGCGCTAATTCAATGTGGATCAGAATTTAACCGTGACTTTGCCCATCGGGGCGTACATATCAAGATTTTTGCGATGGCGGAGGTCTTTCCTCAGCTCAAAGAAGAAGTGATTCTCAATCCGCTGAAGTCAGTGCGCCATGAGGTGCATTTGCACTGGCGACCGAAAGATCTCATGCGGCTGATCAGCTGGCGGCTGTATAGCTACCTGCGGGCGCTCGATCTGCTGCTGCCCGAATCGTACCCGATTGACTGGGATAGCTCTGCCGACGTGCTCGAAAAGATGTGGTATCCGTATTTTGGCCGCACGCTGCGCAATGAATATGACCTGCCTGAGCGGACGTTTCCCTACGTGCTACGCCATACGCAAATGCGCCCTCGGCAGCTGATTGTGCTGTGTAATGCGATCGCCCATCAGGCGACTCTCAAAGGCACGTTTCCGCGATTTTATCCTGACTCCATCGTCAGCGCCGTTCAAAATCGGCAAAACGTACTTGCTGAAGAAGTGATCAACTCATACAGCACGGTTTATCCTAAAGTAGGCCGGATTGTAGAAGCGCTCTCGGGTCTGCCGATGGTTTTTAAGGGCAACCAGCTTGATAAGCGTGCGCCGATTACGGCTTCTGAGTGGCCCTATGGCGACTATTCTCCTCACAGCTTTCGGCAGTTGGTGAGTGAGCTGGGCATTGTCGGCCAGGTGCGCCATCTCAACGAGGCAGCGGGCTACGCCGAGGCCGATTTTGAATACAGCTATGAAGGCCGATTGCCACTGCTCTCAGAGCATTTGTGTGCCATTCACCCGATGTTTTACCGCAAACTGACCATTCGCTACGACCAAAGGATGAGAGTGTATCCTTTCCCAGACCATGAGGATTTCCGGCAGTGGCGGATGGCAGACGTATAGCATGAGCCTTTTTCTACTTTTAGTAACTGCTTGGATTGCGTTGGTGCTCTCTATTGGGGTAGATGCTTTGCCACAGCTGCTTTTGGGCTGGATACATTTACCGAATTGGCTGCTGGGGCTATCGCTTCTATCGCTGGTGGCCTGGTGCATAGATGACGGACCATCTGCGCCATAGGGCTCTGCAACGGTTGCCGTTAGCCGTAAAGCGGGCATAAAGATTGTAATCTCCGCCAAAACTGGCCGAAAGATTGGGTATTGTGGTTCACATGCCTGTTTACGAACCTGTTTACGAGCGGCCTGCTTTTTTTGCTGAGCCGCTGGATGTTTTGGTGATTAAATCCTACTAAATACTATGGTCAAAGATCATACGTTTGCTCAGTCAGACTTTGATTGGCAGCAACTGCGGCAGCTAGCCGGTGAAGACGTTGATTTTGAGGCCGAGCTGTTGGCTATATTTTTACACGATGCTGAAGAGAGTCTAAGACAGTTAGAGCAAGCGATCGCCCATCAGAATATCCGGGCGATAGAAGACATTGCTCACTCTCTGCGGGGAGCCAGCGCGAATGTAGGCGCTAGTGCCCTGGCCCGCGCGGCTCATCAGCTAGAGCAAATTGCCCGCAGTGGCGAAATGACTGGCACTCAGGCCCAGCTTCAGGATCTGCGCAGTCACTATCAGATAATTTGGGCGAGTCGCGAATCAGGCAATAACCCGCTATAAAGTAACGATTTTCACAAATGAAGCCCTTAGGCAGTTGTCTTGATTCAGCCAAACTGTAACAATGACAGCGATTACATGCGCTGTCATCTAATCTGACTTAACCAAGGAGCGTCGGTGTGAAAAAAATTGAAGCGATTGTGCGACCTGAAAAACTGCAGGAGGTCAAAACGGCCCTGGTGAGCATCGGGGCGACCGGAATGACGTTAGAAGACGTGCGAGGCTTTGGCCGGCAGAAGGGGCAGACCAGCACCTACCGGGGCATTTCCTATACGGTTGAGTTTTTGACCAAGAAGCGGCTGGTATTGGTAGTCCCTGACGACCAGCTAGAAACGACGTTAGAAACAATCTCGACGGCAGCGGCAACCGGCAGCATTGGCGACGGCAAGATCTTCGTCTCTGCTGTGGACGATGCGATCCGGATTCGGACAGGTGAAATGGGTGACGTAGCGCTCTAGATCAGCGCCGGCAACCAGTGAGATAGCCAGTGAGATAGCCAAAAGCAAACGGCGGCAGTTCCCAGCGGTACGCTCAGGTTATCGATGCCGTACTTAGAAGCCGATTCTAAAAGGGTGGCGACGAGGGCAACGGCGATCGCACTCAGCCAAGTGGCGGCAATTGGCCCCTGCACAACTAATAAGATCGCCGCGCAGACACTATAGCTCACGAGCAGCATGGTAAAACTGCCTTCCCAGCTTTTTTTCTCTCCCCAGATCTGGTAGGGATGCTGGCCAAATCGCTGCCCAACTAGCGCAGCGAGCCCATCGCCCCAGGTCATAATCAAAATGCCGATGGCGGCGTAGTGAGGCTGCTGCAGGGGCCAAAACCAGGCGATTAGCAGACCGATGCTAACCGCGTAGAAGAACGTGCCCAGGCTTTTGCGGCCAACGCTGTTAATGCCCGGCAGCAGTGGCAGTTGGTAAGACAGCAGGGCGACCCCACTAGATAGAACCGAAGCCGCGATGCCTGCCCAGGCCGGGACTGCTAGCCACCAGGCAATCAAAATCACATGACCCGCGCCGATATGGACAATTTTGCGGGTAATTTCGGGGCCATAGCCCAACCGGCGCGCCAGTTCGGACAGCCCGCCAACGACAGCGAGCCAGAGCAAAACGAGCGTGCATTGAAACAGTAAAGGAGACAAGAGGAGACGATATTGGTCGTCAGGCGGGGTATCGCCCAAACGCTTTGACTGCTATCTTGATGTAGAAATTACTGACTTAACTATAGAGCACGCATGGGTAAACCCTATCAGCGAGTACTGCTAAAACTGAGTGGTGAAGCCCTCATGGGAGAGCTGGCCTACGGTATTGACCCGGCTATTGTCGATGCGATCGCTCAAGAAATCGCCGATGTTGTAGCGCAGGGCATTCAGCTGGCGATCGTCGTAGGCGGCGGCAATATCTTCAGAGGCGTCAGAGGGGCCTCAGCAGGCATGGACCGGGCGACTGCTGACTACATCGGCATGATCGCTACGATCATGAACGCGATGACCCTGCAAGATGCCCTAGAGCGGATAGATGTGCCCACCCGAGTACAAACCGCCATCTCTATGCAGGAGCTGGCCGAACCCTACATTCGCCGCCGCGCCATTCGCCACCTGGAGAAAAACCGGGTGGTGATTTTTGGCGGCGGCTCAGGCAATCCGTTTTTTACAACCGATACCACTGCTGCGCTGAGAGCGGCTGAAATCAGCGCTGAGGTACTCTTTAAGGCCACCAAAGTAGATGGTGTATATGACAGCGACCCGGCCACTAACGCCGATGCCAAGCGCTATCAGTCTCTAACGTACAGCCATGTTTTGGCAAAAGATCTTAGAGTAATGGATAGCACGGCCATTGCGCTGTGCAAAGATAACAACATTCCGATCATGGTGTTTAACCTTTCGGTGAGAGGTAACATCCACCGCGCCATGATGGGTGAATCAATTGGAACCATTGTGGGAGAGTCCTGTGAAGTTAGCTGATCTCAGTGAAGTAGAAGAGGCGATGCAAAAAGCCGTTGAGTCCACTCAGCGGTCGTTTAATACCATTCGTACCGGTCGGGCGAGCACCTCGCTGCTAGATCGGGTGATGGTGGAGTATTACGGGAGCCCAACCAGCTTAAAGTCGCTGGCAAATATCACCACGCCCGACGCTAGCACGCTGATGATTCAGCCATTTGATCCCGGCTCGCTGTCGCTGATCGAGCGATCAATCTCGCTGTCAGATGTGGGGCTAACGCCCAATAACGACGGCTCGCTAATTCGGCTAAATATTCCACCGCTGACGACGGAGCGCCGTCAGGAATTTGCCAAGCTAGCTTCTAAATACGCTGAAGAGGGCCGAGTCTCGGTGCGCAACGTGCGGCGCGACGGGATTGATTTGGCACGTCAGCAGGAGAAAGACGGCGATATCTCTGAAGATGAGTCTAGAGATATGCAGGATGAAGTGCAGAGCCTGACTGACAAATATACCAAGCAGATTGACGAGGCTCTAGCAGACAAGGAAAAAGCGATCCAGACTGTCTAACGTGTCTGATCTTACGCTCTGAACCACGCTCTGAACCAGTAAGCTCTGAACCAGTAAGCTCTGAACCAGTAAATAGACCTCCACTGCGCGTTGCTTGTGCGTCGCTTTGGAGAAATGGGTGCTTCTTATGTATGACTGTATTATCGTGGGCGGTGGCCCGGCAGGTAGTTCAGCCGCCTATCATTTGGCAAAAACAGGGCGGACGGTACTGCTGCTAGAAAAGTCAGCTCTGCCACGCTATAAGCCCTGTAGTGGAGCCGTTTCTCCAAGCGTTGCTCAGTGGTTTGATTTTGACTTTGCGCCTGCTATTGACGCGCAGGTGCGGCGGGTGCGCTATACCTGGCAGCTAGGCGATGCGGTAGACGGGCAGCTAGAGACCGACCCGATCTGGATGGTGAACCGGGCGGTGTTTGATCAGTTTTTGATTGAGCAGGCTCAGGCTCAGGGCGCTCAGGTAAAAGATCGGATGGCGGTAAGCGCGATTGAGTCTCAAGGTGACAGATGGCAGGTCAACACGGCTGATGGCAGCTTTACCTGCCGTTATCTGATCGCGGCAGACGGTGCCCAAGGGCCGATGGCAGATTGGCTTGGGTTTAGGCGGCACAAGCTACGTGAAGCGGGCGTCTTAGAAATTGCGACGGCTGATCCGGTAGAAAACGGGGCTTTTAGCTTTGAGTTTGGCTTGGTGAAGAATGGCTGTCTGTGGAGCTTTCCTAAACGGCAAGGCTACTCCCTGGGCATCGGCAATTTTATTGGCAGCCCGCCTAAAGATATCAAGACGCCGCTGAGTCAGTATGCGACTGCTTTCGATCTGAGCTTTGAGCAAGGCGAACTGTACACCCACCCGCTGAAGCTGTGGGACGGCAATCACGCGCTGCATACCCACCGTGCTTTGCTGGTTGGAGAAGCCGCCGCAATTGTCGATCCGCTGACGGCAGAAGGCATTCGTCCGGCGCTGTATAGCGGCATGGTAGCGGCCCAAGCCATTGACCGCGCCCTGAACGGCGAGCCGGATGCGCTGATTGACTACACCCAGACCATTCACGAGAGCTGGGGAGCGGATATGCAGTGGGCACAGCGGATTGCCAACGTGTTTTTCCGGCTGCCTAAGGTGGGCTATCGGGTGGGCATTAAGCGACCAACTGCGACCAAGCGACTGGGGCAAATCTTAGCAGGTGAGGTGAGCTACGCCGATATTGCTAACCGGGTGGTCAAGCGGATCAGCACGAGCTTTCTGCCGGGGCGGGGCAGCTAGGCGCGGTCTGTCAGCATTGTCTGTAAAAGATCTATAGATCTTGCGGCGTGTCGGGCGCGACTTCTATGCCCGGATTGCGCTTGGCTATAAACTGGTCGGTGATGAGATCTTCTATGTCGTCGAGCGTTACGCCCATGTCTTTACCCGCTTGGGTGAGGGCTGATTGAAAACTGCTGATATCGCTGCCATAGCCGCATAGCTGCGCTGCTGTCTCTGCGCCCTGCTGTGCGTTGGCTTTGGCGCAGTCAATGAGCGCAATGCCCTTCAGCGGTTGAGTCGCAGCCATAAAGTCCTTTTTATTGGGTGATTTTAGTCTTTACCCAAACTAGCGGCTTTTGCGATGTAGCCACTCCCTCTCTAGAATGAAATCGATTGTAGATAAAGGCTTTGAGCATTTGGGCGTGCCTGAGAGGGAGGTGAAGGATGGTTGAGCAGAAGTACGTGGATTACTGGCGATCGCGTCAGGCCAAGCACAGGCAAGGGTGCTAACTACGGGGAGAGTAATCGATGAAAACCTGCAATCGTGAAGCGCTGCGCGAACTGGCAGGCGATATCGAGAGCTGGGATGAAGCACAATTTCTTTATCTCTTACGAGTGTGGGATGAAGCATAATTCCTTTATCTCCTACGAGCAGTGGTGCTATGAATGCTGAGCGATCACAATGGCTCCAAACCCACACGATTTTTCGGGATTTGCCGGAGACGTTGGTGGCGGCGATCGCCCCCTGCCTGAAAGAGATCACTTTTGAAGCCAATCGCCGCCTGGTTTTGGAAGATACGCCGCCCGATGCGCTCTACATTCTCAGGTCTGGCCGGCTAGAGAGCTATCGAACCCGGCGCGCGAGTGCAGCCCAGGTTACCGAATTGCAGCCCGGCACGGTCATTCATCTGCGAGAGCTGCTGCTGGATGAAGACGCGGCGCAAACGATGGTTTCGCTGACAGATTGCGGGCTCTGGCGGCTGGACAAAACTAGATTCCAAGAGCTAGCTGAGGAATTTCCGGCGCTTAACCAGGATCTGTCACGACTGCTGGCCGATGCGCTAGAAGAAGTTTCTGAGCAGCTAGCCTATGAGCAGGAACGGCAGCAGGCGCTTTTGCCTTACCGGATGACTCGGGTAAAGCGCGGGGTGGTGGGGGGCAGTCGCTATGCGATTCGTCTGCGGCAAAATATTCGCGAGGTAACTCGGTTAGATGCGCAGGACGGTCGGCGATCGCCCGTGCTGATTTTTGGTGAACCGGGGCTGGGCAAAGATAATCTGGCAGCGCTCATTCACTTTGGCTCGGCGAATAAGGCTGCGCCGATGGTTCGGGTGAACTGTGAGACGCTGCGATCGCAAGATCTCTTTGGACGCGGAGAGCAGCCAGGACTTTTGGAATGGTTGGGCTCAGGAACGCTGCTGCTGAACAATGTGCAAGATCTTGGCGATGACCTCAAAGCGCCGATTTTGCGGCTGGTAGAGAGCGGAGAGTATCGGCCAGTCACGCGCGAGGGCGAAGCGCCAATGCCTCAGAAAACGTCTCCGGCATGGATCTTAATGGTCTCAGAGAAAGCCCTGCCAGACTTTACTCGGGTATCGGCCAAGCAGATTAAATCACCGCCGCTGCGGGTGCGCAAAGCGGATATTGAAGCGCAGGTGAACTACTTTGCTCAGTTGCTGTGCCGGCAGCGCGGTCTGTGTAAGCGGCGACTCGCACCAGAGGCTCTACGGCGGCTGCAGAGCTATGATTTTCCCGGCAATCTCACCGAGCTAGAGAGCATGGTGGAGCGGGCGGTAAGCCAGTCGGGGCAGAGCAGCGTCCTGACCGAAGAAGTCTTTTGGGCTGAAGAAAAACAGAGCCGACGCTTTCGGTTTAACTTGTTCAAGGGCTATCCGCAGCTCCGAAAGTTTGCGCTGAGTCCGTGGTGGCCAGACCGGATCAACTACGGGCTGACGCTGTGGCTTTATCCGATTGTGGTGGCTGTGCTGATGTGGGGGCCGCAAACGCGCGATCAGAATTTTGCGCTGAACATGTTTTGGGCCTGGTGGTGGCCGCTGATTTTGCTGAGCTTTCCCTTTGTGGGGCGGCTGTGGTGCGCGGTTTGTCCGTTTATGATCTATGGCGAAGTGGCACAGTTTTTGTCGCTCAAAGTTTGGCCGCGTCAGCTACAGGGCTGGCCGAGAGCCTGGGCAGAGCGCTGGGGTGGCTGGATACTCTATGGCGGCTTTGCGGCGATTTTGCTGTGGGAGGAGCTGTGGAATTTGGAAAATACGGCCTATCTCTCGGGCTGGCTGCTGATTATTATCACGGCGGGAGCGGTGGTTTGCTCGGTGCTGTTTGAGCGGCGATTTTGGTGCCGCTATCTCTGCCCGATTGGGGGGATGAATGGTCTGTTTGCTAAGCTTTCGATGGTGGAATTGCGGGCGCAGCAGGGGATTTGTTCGGCGAGCTGTAATACCTATCACTGCTATAAGGGCGGCCCGGCAGAAGGCGAGGGACAGGCGACGGGTGGCTGTCCGGTGTATTCGCATCCGGCACAGCTCACAGATAACCGTAACTGCGTGCTGTGCATGACCTGCCTGAAGGCCTGTCCGCATCAGTCGGTAGAGCTGAACCTGAGACCGCCGGGGATTGGGCTGTGGACGAGCCATGCGACTAGCGGCTATGAGGTGGCGCTGCTGCTGCTGCTATTGGGAGCGGTATTTTTGCATCGACTGCCAGCTCTGACGACTTTGCTATTGGGGGATGCTCGGCTGTTAGAAAGCTGGAGTGGGCACGCGATCGCCGCTATCATCGCTTTATTTTTGCCGGGGGCGATAGCGGTGGGCGTAGATTGGGTGCGATCGCAATTGCAGGGTACCGGTGCCACTCGCACTTTTTTAGAACTTGCCTATGGCTACCTGCCGCTGC
Organism: Leptolyngbya sp. BC1307; assembly: GCF_002286735.1. GTDB lineage: Bacteria > Cyanobacteriota > Cyanobacteriia > Phormidesmidales > Phormidesmidaceae > Phormidesmis. The sequence goes on along the minus strand of NZ_NRTA01000047.1, from coordinate 13,608 downwards.
TGCTGTTTGCGAGCCTGGCTCATTATCTGCTGCTTGGGCTTGCGGAGGCGGGGCAGATTGTGCCGGTCTTTTGGGCTACCTGGGGTCTGCCGATGGCCGGTGGCAGTCTAGTCGCGCATCCGGCGGTCATTGCTTTTTTACAGGGCGTCGCTTTAATCTTCGGCGCTTTTCTCAGCATTCTTCTCACTCAGAAAATAGGCCGACAGTCCTGGCGCAAACTCGTCCCGCAACACGGCATGACCGTGGGGTTCACCGTTTTGCTCTGGCAGCTAATCGTCTAGGGTCGGCGTGAGTGGTCAGGCTGCTGCCAAAGGACGCTACGGCTTTCCTTCAGGCATCGTGCTTTCTACCTGGCAGCAGTCTAGAAGCGGCGCGGCGGTGAGATCGAGAAGGTCGAGGTCGCTGAGGAAGGTGGCCCAGTCTTGAGCGATCGCATCGTCTTCAGGCTGAGCAATGCGCAGGGCGGCGAGTTCGGTGAGGGTGTCTTGCAGGTAGCCGTGGCTGGCATAGAGGGCAGCGCGGTTGCGAGCACTGGTCTCAGCGAAGGTGTCAGTCAGCAAAGAATCCGCTGTACGGCGTTCTACCCAACCCTCTACCCAAGTGCGATCGCTTTCATCGCAGTCGAGAATTAAAGCCCAGTGGTAGCTGGCGTCAGGTTCTAGATCGAAAGGCATAGGCACGCGGACGATGCCGCTACTGTCGGTTTCGCCGACTAGCTGACCCTGGTAAAGCAGTTGGTTCTGGCTGCCCTTGACGATAAATTCGGCAGTGCTGCCCTCGGGGAGTGGCCCCGGCAGGTAAAACCAGAGCACCGGCTGAGCTTGGGTGGTCAGGGTGCCTACCGTTTCTTCAATGCTCTGAACGCCGAGTTCTTCGACAGCTTGGCTGCTGGCGTAGGCGATCGCCGTCAGCGGAATATCAGCCTGACAGCCACCCCGAGACCCGCCACCTCGCCGCCGATCACCCGGGCGACCTGGATTTTCGAGCGTATCTGGGTTGAACTGGATGGGGAGAGTAGGGAGAGTAGGTTGGGCTTGGGCGATCGCCGCTGAAGGGACTAGCAGGGCTGGGGAAAAAACAACCGCTGAGAGAGTACTTAGCGCGACGGTAGTCATTAGCAGGCGAGGATTGTTCATGATGAATCTATCAGGCTCGAAAGCAATTATTCTGCGGAGGGGATAGTCTTCTGATTGCGAGATCTGACAGTAAGCGCTGTCTGGGCGGTCAGTCCCGCAGCAGGCAAGGCTAAAGCGCTCGGCACCCAAGGCACCCAAACGGCGGCGTACACCAGCCATAGCCAGCAGGCTAACAGCAATAGACTTTCAAATATGAGCAGTCGCAACCACAGCCCTAGTCGCCAGCGAGCGTAGCGCTTAGTGCCAATCCAACCGCCGAGCATCGCCCAGCTAGCAATCCAGATCATCTCCTGCCATTCGGGCCAGCTAGTCAGTAGCGGAATCTGCCCTAAAGCGGCGCTCAGCAGTTGACTGATCATCTGAGCTTGAAGAAAGACCCCGGGAGTCTGATCTTCTGGAAAAGATGTCGTTGTATAGGGAGTAAGCCAGCGGTCTTGGTAGCCAAAGTCGATGTCTGTTGTCCCGATCAAGACAATTCGACCTTTAACGCTGCTGCGGAGCTGATCTGGATCTTGGTTTAAAAACTCGGTGACCGTAAGACAGTCTGCTGGTGTCTCTTTTACCTCGCCGCAGGTGGTCTTTTTGGGGTCTAGTATGCGGTAGTTCAACAAGATCTGCACGCCATCACTGTCCAAGTTGTGATAGCCACCGAAAGACCCGCTGAGACGCGGCAGGGGCGCTGCCCCAATAAAGAGACCGCTGCTACGGGAAATGTTATGAACTTCTTTTAGATAGCGCTGGGCAATAACGGTGCTAAAAGTCTCGCCAGGACAAAGGAAACCTGGTATAGGCTCCAGATAGAGCAGATGGCGACGCAGTTTTCTGCCGCTGTCTTTGTCGGTGACAAAGTCGTTGGCGGCGATGCGCAACGGGCTCTCAATTTCGGGCGGCGGGGCTTTGCCAACGGCCTCTGTTGTCGGGTCTGGAATTTTGCAGATTGCAATTAGATTATCAGTATTTTTGAGCTGCTGAGCGAGGGCCGGATCTTGGGCTGAAAAATTGCGGTAAATATCTAGCCCGATCAGCTGTGGCTCTAGGAGAGTGAGCTTGTTGAGTAGGGCTGACAGGGTGGCATCAGAGAGAGAACTGCTGCCGGTGGTGTTGGGTCGTCGGTCGATATCGTCGCTGGTATTGGTGATGATCAGCAAGCGGCTGTCTACGGTTTCGGTGGGGCGGCTGCGGAGGAAGTGATCGTAAGCTTTGAGTTCGAGAGATTCTAGGAGACCGAGCTGGCGGCAGATGAGAAGGGCGGCGGTGAGGATGAGGCCAGCGGTGAGGGTGAGTTGCCAGCGGTTGCGGGTGGGAAGAGGAGAAAAAGGGGAAGGGGGAAAGGGAGAAGGGGGGGCGATCGCAGCCTGACTACGATTGGATTTGCCTTGTAAGGAGAGCCAGGTGGGCGGGGTTTCGGCCAGGTTTTGGACGATGACGGGTAGCCAGGTGGCACAGGGGTAGCGGGCTTCGAGGCCCTGGAGCTTTTCTCGGGCTTCGCGGACGGCGATGTAAAAAGGGGTGCCTGCTGAGAAAGCGTCTAAGAATCCCTGGAGAAAGGCGTGGGCGACCTGATCGGGGACGGGTTCGCGCATGACCAGGACTTGGGGAATGTGCAGATCGGCCAGGTCGGCGGCGAGTCCTAGACCGTCACAGGAGTTGAAGATGGCAGTATTAAGCCCTCTGTCGATAGCTTTCTTGAGAGCGTGCTTAAGCTGAGGAATAGTGAGCTGGTCGGTGGCGTTGAGTGCAATTTCGCCGCTGCCTTCGGCGCAGTCCGAGCGGCTGTTGCTGTGGCCCGCAAAGAATAAAATATCCCAACCTTTGGCGTCCCAGAGCCGCTGATTAAAGGTCTCTCGGCTGGGCTCCTTTAAAAATTGGATGTCGGCGTTGGGTAGCTTGCTGAGTAGGGTTTGATCGGTTTGTGTATTGAGGCCGGTAGCGTCGCCTAAGACGGCCAGTATTCTCACTTTGCCGGAACGGGTTCCCGGATAGATAACCTGCTGGTAGTCAAGGGAGCCGATGGCGACTTCTGCCTGTCGGTAGCGCTGGAAAAACTGTAGCTCGTACCAAGGCAGGCGCTGTAGGAGCGGGTCTTGGGTCTGGAGCAAAATGCGTGCGGTGTCTTCGGGGTTGAGCTGCTCTAGGATTTTTTCACGAATAGGGCGAAAGGCGTCGCTGTTGAGCCAGTGGTGGAGGCGATCGCGCAGATCACGGCTGGCGGTACGACAGGCTTCTACCTGAGAAATATTAGAAACGTTGGTCACACCGCTGTGGGCTTCGAGACGGTAGGGCAAGCCTAAAAGCCGGTAAGTCTGCTGCCAGCGCCGGTAGAGATCTGGCAAATCGGGAGCCGCCAAAAGGTGAGCCTGCGTCTCGACTTGAGGCGGCATCCCTTCTTCGCCAATTTGCACCGCAGCGGTATAGCCAGTCTCAATGCTGCCGGGGCCGATTTTGATGACGATGCGTTTGTTCACAGCTCCTCTATTTTTTCTGGCGTCTCTGTCGGGTCGCTCTGTCGGGTCGCTCTGGGGATCGCTCTGGGGATCGCTCTGGGGGAACGCTGCTTCACCCTGTCTACAGTCTCTCAGATTGCTGTGCTAGCGCCAACTGCTTGAGTCGGCAGTGAGCTATCTAATGAGAGGGTGCGCTTAGATGACAAACTGCTCCTGGAAATCAGCATCTCCCACGCTGACTCGAACGCCAAATATCTCTCCTGGTTGACCGCTCAACCGCAGCTGAATATAGTTGTCAATCGCAGTCGAAGTAACGCTCATAAAGGTGTTGTTATGCTCGTCAAGTACGGTAAGAGTGAGCCCTGCCATCAGGTAAGGAGACTCTCCCAGCGGCCGCACTTGCAAAATGATGTCTGTGCGGCTCTCTGACTGGGTGAGGTGAACAACTAAGGCAACTTGAACGGACTGGCCTAGCTGTAGACTTAAATCAATTGTTCTGGCGCGGCTGATGGCGGTAGCAGTCGTGCGGAAGGCAAAGCTTAGTTCGGCTGGATTGATCAGGGCCTCGACAGTCTGCCAGTTTGCGGCGATGATGCCCTGCGCCCACTGGCTCAGCTGAGTCAGGGAGGACTGTACTTGCTCAGGGAATGAGGCTGTCGCGGTTTCGCGGCTGTGTAACCGGTCGATTACAGCTTCTAAAGGCTCGAATCTTTCGAGGGCGACTTGTTCTTCTTCGACGGTAGGCGTAAAGCCTAAGAGGGTGGCCTGATTGGCAGCTTCGTCAATGACAACAGCTATATAGCCTGTGCGATGATGCCAGGCTTCGGGCGGGACATAGCAGGTATCTGCTTCAGGTGTTAGCGGCCGGCAGGAGAGAAGTCCGATAGCCGGTACGTCTAGGTCGGCGACATCGGTCAGCATCTGCATGAGCGGATTCCAGCTGTCGCCGCGATCAATGCGGGTAGGAATTTCCATGAGCTGCAAATAGGCGTTGACGGTACAGACGGCAATGGTATTGCGCCATATTTGCTGGGCTTTTGCTTGCAGCGGGCACTGTTGGGCAAACTGCTGAGCGATTTGCTTAAATTCTGTTGTAATGGGCAAGGTGATGCCGGTTTGTCGATAGCTTTCAGTGACCATGCGTTTAACTCCGTTGAATACCTGATAGGTCGTGATATGGGTAAGTGAACCGGGCGAGTAGACTTCTCCTGAAAACTGTTCAATCAAGCATTGAACAGCGGCAGAATAAGCGGTGAGTTCTCTATATTTCTTTCTCTATACTTCTATAGCGTGAGAAAAGGAAGATGTAGAGAATGCGCTAAGAGAAAGGGCATTAAGAGAAAGGGCATTTGATCAGGGGGAGTGATTTGGCCGATCGCTAGCTTGAATTTAGAAGTAACCTTGAGACTGACCGAAGGCGCGTAGCTGGGGTAGGCACTGCCGCTGGTAAAAGCTGCTGAGTGTGCCGATGGAGATGCCGTACTCAGCTGAGAGGGCTTTCCAGGGGGTTTCTGGCGGTAGCCGCTTGAGAATGAGCCCCTGGGCGGTGACTTCGGGATGGTTGGCAATGTGCAGGCCAGCTAGGGTGCCGTCAGCGTCAGCATTGGCCCAAGCGCTGACCTGAGCAAGCAGGGGGGGCACGTCTGGCGGGGCGGGCAGACGGTCAATGGGATCAATGGGGTCGCCTTCACTGCCGATCCTCGCGCTAGCGGGAGAAACAGTAGTCGCTCGCTTTCTGTTTTCAGCAATTTGAAAATCTTGCAGGCGGCGTTTGAGGTAGGCGTTGAGCCAGGTAACCGGGCTGGCTACTTCGGGGTCGTAAGCCCTGCCGGTAGTGGCTTCACAGAGGTTGCGGCAAAAGTATATCCAGGTTTGCTGGAGGGCATCAGGATAGTAGGCATCTGAGGTATGCCAGAGCTGCTGATTTAGGAGGCGAATCAGCTGAGTGAGCCCTTTTTGCCGCTGCTGGCTGCCGGGGGGATGCTGACAGGCGGCTTGTACCAGCTGCAGTAGCTGGTCGGATCGCTTGCGTCTGTTGTTGCCACTTGGTGAACTGTTCATACGCTGAAGCAAGGTGTGTTGACGTGTAGATGCACCCATTCGACCTCCATTGAAACTGTACGCTTAAATTACCTATCAGGTGCAAATTCGTAAGTTCTGCGAAGGCGCTTAATTTTGTCCAGTATCGCCCAAAACAGGGTGCCAGCGAGACTTCTGGCCCAGACTACCTGTGAATTTACGGATGTTTTTGGAAACTGTAGCTACTAACGGCTCACGACTAGTTCAATCGGGTTGTACCGGGATCGCCTCAATGCTGACGAAAAGTGAGTTGAGGCCATCAGGTAAAGATTTTAAGAAAGCACCCTGACTAACTATTGACCTACGGAAAAGTTGATCAGCCTGGCAGCGCGTCAGTCTGATCGGCGGGTATGAGCCTGGTTTGCTAAAAATGTTTTTCACCTTGTGAACGTTATGAATATCCGCAATGCTTTTGAGAATACGGTTCGATTGGCACGCGCTGTGAGTCAGCGCTTGGGTCAGCTACCGGGTGGGTCTACCCCAGCCAATCCGGAGGGAGAGCCGTCTAACCCACCTGAGATTATGGCGGCAGGAATGTCTCGAACTTCCAGTCGCGGGCCGAAGCCTTTTTATATACCGCGTAGAAGGCGCTAGCGGGCTGCATTTGACTCGGTATACTGGAGGCGATCGCTCCTCGCTGAGAAGTAAAACCCATGTTTCCTGTAGCGGCGATGCTGCCCTCTACTTACGCGGTGACTGATGTGGTGACCCGCACGTTAGCTGAGAGTGCCTTTGGTGTTGAGATAGGGCGGGTTGAGGTAGGCCAGGTTGAGCCAGTTCAGCTAGCGCAGGAGCCTCAGAGCGCCGCTGAAGATGAAGTTCTTCAACAGTTAGCGGTGGGCAGTGAGCAGAGCCAGGCTGGAGACTTTGAGGCGGCTATTGCTAGCTATCGTCAGGCGCTGGTGCTGATTGACCAGCAAGCGCCGATAGATTTAGCGCTCAAAGGAAGTGCGTTGAGCGGGCTGGGACGTGCCTATTTAGATGCTGAAAAGTATGAACTAGCGCTGCCGGTGCTGGAGTCAGCATTGGCGCTCTATGAGGCGATCGCCCTAGATGATCCCAATTTTAGCCCTACAGATTTAACCGATGCTCTGGTTTCTGTGTATAACCTGCTGGGTAAAGTTCACCATCAGATAGCGAATTTTGCGACGGCACTGGGATACTACCAGCGAGGGCTGACGCGCGATCGCTCAGCTACCCGACCCGAGGCGCGAGCGGCTTTACTGCACAACATCGGCGCAGTGGAAGCGGAGATAGGTCAATATGCTGAGGCTGAGGGGGCGCTGCAAGAGGCGGCTCGTTTGAGCAAGGCGGTGGGGTTTACGAGTCTGGAGGCGAGCGCGATTTTTACGCTGGGCTGGGTGTACGACCGACAGCAAAACTATCCGCAGGCGATCGCCAGCTACCAAAGCGCCATAGCCCTGTCCAAAAGCAGCGGCGAGATCAGCCGCGAGATGCGGGCGCTGAATAATTTGAGTTCGGTCTATCTCAATCAGGGTGATCTGGCGGCGGCTGAAGAGATTTTGGCGCGAGGGTTTGAACTACTCTCTGAGCAAGACGATGCTCAAGAGCGGGCGATTTTGCTGAATAGTTTGGGGGCTTTGCAGCGGACGGCGGGCGAGTTTGAACAGGCTTGGTCAACGCATTTACAGGCGCTGCGACTGAGCCAACAGACAGTCGATGTGCAGGGCCAGATAGAGGTGAAGCTGAATTTGGGTTGGCTGATGGAGGGGCAGGCACAGCCGGATTTAGCGATTTTCTTTTACAAGCAAGCGATCGCTCAAATTGAGAGCATTCGGCAAGATCTCAGGCAGCTTTCGCAGGCGATGCAGCAGCGCTATACGTTTACGGTTGAAGATCTCTATCGCAATTTGGCTGATTTGCTTTTGCAGCAAAACCGGGTGGGCGAGGCGCTACAGGTGTTGGAGCTGCTGAAGCTGCAAGAGGTAGAGTCTTATTTGCACGGCGGGCAAGCTAGCCAGGAAACGGGGCTAAATACGCCAGCAGAGACGGGGCTATCAGCCGAATTTGATGATTTGCTGGCAGGGAATAAGCCCGATATTTCTCTGGCAGATTTTATTGGGTCGGCGGCGATCGCCCTGAGCGATCCTTCGGCAGCTTCGACGGAGAGTGCTTTTAAGCTACGGTCAATTGATGACTTGCAGGCGGCTTTGGCTGAGCAGCCGGTGAAGTCGGCAGCGCTTTATCCGCTGATTTTGGGCGATCGCCTGGAGCTGATTTTGATCACGGCTGATGGCCCGCTGGTGCATTACACCACGGCGGTATCGCAACAAGACCTGAGCAGTACGGTCGGTGAGCTGAAAAGAATGCTCAGTACGGATGTGCTTGATGCCAGGCCCAGCGCCGGGCAGCTCTACGATTGGCTGATTCGTCCGCTAGAGGAAACGTTAAGCGATCGCCAAATTGAAAACATTATCTATTTACCTGATGGCGTTTTGCGCTATGTGCCGATTGCGGCGCTGTACGATGGCGAACAGTGGCTGGCGCAAAAATACCAGTCTCATAACATAACAGCGGCAGCGATTGATGATCTGACGGCAAAACCAGACTCAGCTCTGAGCGTACTAGCGGGGGCGTTTACCGCTGATATTCCGGCCTATCAGGTGGAAGTGGGGGAGCAGCGCTATCTCTATGAGGGATTGCCCGCTGCGAAGCAAGAAATTGAAAATCTGGCGGCGGTCATACCCAATACGGTGGCGCTACTAGATCATGACTTTTCACCGGGTAGTACGCTAAGCGCTGTGGGTGACCAGCGGATTGTTCATCTGGCGACGCACGCTAAGTTTGTGCCCGGTCAGCCGGAGGAATCGTTCGTTTTATTTGGCGATGGCAGTACGGTCGATATGCAAGGCATCGGCCAGTGGCAACTGCCAAATGTAGATTTGGTGGTCTTTAGCGCTTGTCAGACGGCGGTGAGCCTGGCAGGTTCGGGCCAGGAAATTTTGGGATTGGGGTTTCAGGTGCAGCAGACAGGAGCAGGGGCGGCGATCGCCTCTCTCTGGTCAGTGAACGATACGGCAACAGCAGCGCTGATGAACCAGTTTTATCTAGCGCTGAGTGAGGGGCACACAAAAGCTGAAGCTTTGCAGCGGGCACAGATGACGCTGATGGCGAGCGATCGCTTTTCTCACCCGCATGACTGGGCTGCCTTTATCTTGATTGGCAACGGACTGTAGCGCGGCGCGGCTCCTATCTAAAGAAATGGACTAAAGGAATGGAATATCTTGCTAATGTGCCACTCGGGGACGTGTCCTTGATAGAATCACGGAAGTCTATCGGATGGTTGGCTGCCGATAAAAATATACAGGAGATACCTATGGCCCTTTCAGAAGGCATTACCGCCCCAAATTTCACCGCTAAAGACGATGCTGGCAATTCCGTTACGCTCTCAGATTTTGAGGGGAAGACAGTCGTACTCTACTTTTATCCGAAGGACGATACGCCGGGCTGCACGAAGCAAGCCTGTAGCTTTCGCGATTCTTACGAGGCTTATCAGGGCAAAGATATTGTTGTCTTGGGCGTGAGCCGTGACGATGAGACTTCTCACAAAGCCTTTAAAGATAAATTCAGTTTGCCGTTTCCGCTGGTGGTGGATACTGACGGCACGATTTCGCAAGCCTATGAAGTTGAGGGCGGCGGCTATTCTAAGCGAGCCACTTTTGTGATCGATGAGAAGGGCGTGATCAAAAAGGTGTATGAGAGTGTTAAGACCGATACTCACGCGGATGATATTTTGTCAGACTTAGGTATGTAAGGGAGCCTGTAAGGAAACATATATGCGCTGTAGGCAGCTTCTACAGCCTGACTAAGCGATGACTCAAACGGTATTAGTGCTGGGCGGAAACGGTCGTATTGGTCGCAGTGTCGCTGCTGATATTCTGACCCATACGGCGGCTCAGGTGACTGTGACCGGTCGCCGGGCAGCAGCGGCGTTTGCGCTGGCTGATCGGCAGATTTATCAGCCGCTAGATTTGGGCGATGAGGCGGCAGTAGAAGCTGCGATCGCTCAGCACGATCTGATTATTCACAGTGCAGGGCCGTTTCGCAGTCGCAATCACCATGTGCTGCTGAGCTGCATAGCGCAGGGAAAGCCTTATTTAGACGTGGCCGATAGCCCTGACTATGTCACTGAGGCGTTGACCTACCGGCAGTCGGCTGAGGCAGCGGGCGTTACGGCAGTGATTAGCACGGGCATTTTCCCGGGCATTTCGGGCAGCATGGTGCGTCAGGGCATTGAGCAGCTCGATCAGGCTGAAGCCGTGCATTTGAGCTACCTGGTGGCAGGCTCGGGTGGGGCGGGTGTGACGGTGATGCGCACCACGTTTATAGAGCTGCAGACGCCTTTCCAGTCAAAAATTGGGGGGCAGTGGCGAACGATTGAGCCTTATAGCGATCGCGAGGTGATTGAGTTTCCGCGCTACGGCAAGGGCGGCGTCTACTGGTTTAATACGATAGAAGCGCTGACGGTGGCTGATACCTTTCCGGAAGTAAAGACGATCATCACTAAATTTGGCTCCGTACCGGACTACTACAACCGGCTCACTTGGCTGATGGCACGGATGCCTAAAGCCGTCTTAAAAAATCCGCAGGTAATCGAGTCGCTTTCACACATTAGCTACCGGATGACGCAGGTAACCGACCCACAGACGGGCGTGGGGATTTCGATGCGGATACAGATTGATGGGCAAAAAGACGGAAAAAACGCGACGTATTTAGCTACTTTTGACCATGCAGATACGGCTTACTGCGCGGGCAGTGGCACTGGCGCAGTGGCGCAGCTAATTTTAGCGGGCAGATTGACTAAGCCGGGCATTTGGCCGGTGGAGCAGGCACTGTCTACTGAGCTGTTTGAAGAGACTTTGGCAGAGCGCGGGCTGACGGTAGATAGGGTTTAGGCGGCGGCTGGAAAGCTGCGGTTATAAAACACCGGCTAAAATCTTAAAGAGAATGCCGTTGATGACGGCGACGCCTAGCCCACCGAGCAGGGCGCTTATAATGCCCCAGCGTAGTCTGAAACCGGGAACGAGCAGGGCAGCTAGGCCAAACAGGATGGTGTTACCAATTAAAAATACCAGACCCAAAGAGAGCACGTTGATAAACAGGCTGTTGATAAACCAGCCGGTGAGGCCATTGAGCAGGCCGAAGACTAGCGCAGCGATCGCAGTTTTGCCAAAACTCTCTGACTCGATGCCAGTAGGCAGCTTGGTCAAAATAATAAAAGTGATGGTCGTCACAATCCAGGTAATAATCAGTCCGGTCATGGGGCTATGGCTCCTAAATAATGCAAAATCAGCAGCGGTACAGACAAGCTGCACGGAGAGTATACCAAACGGATTAGCGATCGCTAGTTAAGCAGTGTTAACCCCGGTCGTTGAACTTCGCTGTTGGACCTTCAGGGGCACTGCTGGTAGTACTGTCTGAGCCGCTGCTGAAAGCTACGCCAGTGGTGAAAGAGGTCGTCGGCTTCTAGCGTGAATACTTGGGCAGGACAGTCTTCGAGAGCGATGGCGATTACACCGCGCTCAATTTTGATGCCAGTATCGCGATAGACCCAGTTCACCGCGTAGCAGTAGGCGGCGACCTGCATACAGTAGTCTTCGATCCACTCTATGCGCTTAGGACGACGGGCAGTCTTCCAATCGCAGACGCACAGCTCACCTTCGTAGCGCATGACTGCGTCCGGATAACCCCCAAACTTCAGCGGATGCCACACCGCGCCTTCTACCAGCAGCACTTCATCAATGCTAGTGAGCACAGGCTCAATAGATTGCCAAAATCCGTCTAATCCATCAGGTAGTTCGTAAGGCTCCTGCTTAAGATGTGCCTTAATGACCTTGTGAATGCGGCTACCTGAGCGAGCCGATTTTGTCGTAATCCTTTGGGCTTCAGCTTTGCCGATGCGATCTTGCCAGTCCCAGAGCCGTTTTTTGTCTTCGTAGGGCTTAGTCGCCGACAAGATAGTCGTAATGCCGGGGTAGCAGTGACCCTCTATCTCATAGTGGCGCTTGCGATTGACCGCTACTTGTTTGGCCTGGTAGTGAGGTAGCTTCATACCTTTCTTAATTCCTTTCGCCTTTTTTGCAATACCCTTCTGGGGGAGTTGAGCAATTACCTCTTATAGTAAGGTGGGTGCAAATTTTAATCGAAGGATGGATCGCTAAAGTAGAGGCTCCTACTATAACGACTTCCCAGCAGTTTAATTTTGGCGAGCGAGGCGTCGTTGCCCTTTTTCGAGGAGCCGGGGGGCTGCTCGGCTCATCAGAAAATCCTGGTTCATCAGGAATTGACACCTTAAGTGATCGTTTTCAAAGTCAGTTCCAGGATTACTTCTGGACCAGCCAAGTTTTTGATTCCTATGAAGGCGATGTCTTTGGCTTTAGGGAAGTGGGTAGCCAGCGGGCCCAGGCCTGGGTCAGCCAATTTGACACTGTTGCTAGCACTGGTGGCATAGGCTATAGCGGCGGTGGCGTATCGGTCACCCGTTTTTCAAGCAGCCAGGCTCCTAGAGCCGTGAACCTACAGCTTCAGGTAGAGTCCTACGATCCCCTTACCGGCAGTAGTTCAGAAGATGAACTATTGCCGCCCAATGTACTTAAGGGGATTAACTATTATCAGTCGCGTAACCGTTTCAACGTTTTTGCCCCTGGATACGACCCTTTCGATTTGCAGGGGGCAAAAACGGTTCGAGGCGCAGAAAACATCAACGCTGAGGTGTTGCTAGGCGATCGCGGCATTACCCATCGCAGTATTCTCAATCAGCCTCAGCTACAGGAGCAAATTGTCCAAGACGTAAAGACCTTTGTCCTAGATGACTTAGTTTTTGACCGCCAGGGAATGATTGCTCTTGAGGGGAACGCAGCCCCAGTTAATAATCTACTCAAACTGTCCTTAGGAGCCAATGATGCGGGTGGGCGAGCCACCCTATCTAATGAGATTGAGATTGACCCTGATTTCTCTTTTTCTACCCGGTTTGAGTTTCGCTTACCGTCAATGAAAACGGACGCTGGATTTGCATTTGGGGTGCGATCATTTCTACCTACTGATCAGACCTCAAGCCTATCGCTAAATTTTGATCCGTTTATCTCTCTTGATCAGCCCGGCGACACCATCGAACTTCAGCGCTCCAGCTCGACAGTCGAGCGTCTGAACCAAGTCAACAGCCCCCTAAACTTAGACAGCGGCGACCCGCTAACGGCCTGGATAACCTACGACGGTTTCACCGATCAACTAGATGTTTTTCTAGGCAACACGCTGATTCAGCCCGCTAGTCCAGTCCTGTCTGAGGACATTGATCTGTTTTCCACCGTGGGTTCAAAGGCCGTTTTTGAGTTTCAAACTTCTGTGGGGCTAGGAGCAGCAGATCTGTTAAGTTGGCAGCTCGCTACGATAGACGCCCCCCAATCAATCAAAAACTTCTGCTTGAGCGATGGGCAACGGCCCAGGGCGGCTTCTGGGACGCCCAGCAGTGGCTGTCGGGCGACTTCGATGGAGACGGCAAAGACGACTTGGCGAAGGCGTTTACTGACGGTGGATTAGCTTCGGTCGATGTTCACCGCTCGGAGGGAGCAGCGTTTGCCATAGAGCGATGGGCAACGGCCCAGGGTGGCTTCTGGGATGCCCAGCAGTGGCTGTCGGGTGACTTCGATGGAGACGGCAAAGACGACCTGGCGAAGGCGTTTACTGACGGTGGATTAGCTTCGATTGATGTTCACCGCTCGGAGGGAGCCGCGTTTGCCATAGAGCGATGGGCAACGGCCCAGGGTGGCTTCTGGGATACCCAGCAGTGGCTGTCGGGTGACTTCGACGGAGATGGCAAAGACGACCTGGCGAAGGGTGTGACCTGAATTTGATGTAGGCTTAAAAAGCGAGAGAAAATCCATATTGGTTAATTTTGGCCCAAAACTGAGCCCATCTGCCTTGGGTATAAC
>NZ_NRTA01000046.1 GCF_002286735.1 Leptolyngbya sp. BC1307 | reverse complement strand
ACTATCAATGCACCCATATTCGCTACACTCCAATAAAATAAAGCTTTACAGTCTCTCGATTCTCCTGAGAATATAACATCATATTTAGGTCACACCCTTTAGGACTACCCCGATGTCCTCTCTCTTTTTCTGGAGCTATCCTGCCAGAGCCTGTAAATACGCCTTTACGGCATCTGCAAACCCCATTTCTAAGGCATCTGCTGTCAGCGCATGACCAATAGACACTTCCAGCAGATTAGGAATCTCTCTGAACTGAGGTAAATTCTCCAAATTTAAATCATGACCTCCATTCACCCCAATGCCCAAGTCTTGCGCGCACTGAGCCGCCCGCTGATAAATGGCAAAACTCTCTTCACCTTTTCCCTCCCGGTAGGCAGTTGCGTAGGGCTCTGTATATAGCTCAATGCGGCTGCATCCCAGCTCAGGCACTTGCTTAATCTGTTCGACATCGGGATCCATAAACAAACTCACCCGGCACCCCCACTCGTTTAGCTCGCTGATAACTGCCTTTAACCGCTCAGCATTTTCTGTCACATTCCAGCCGTGGTCAGACGTGTTTTGATCGGGGTCATCGGGTACGAGCGTGCATTGGTCAGGCCGCACATCGCGGATGATTTCCATAAAGGGCGACTCAAATGGATTGCCCTCAATGTTGTATTCGATGCCAGGGTGGCTTTTGAGCATTTTGGCTAGTTCGTACACGTCGCTGCGGCGAATGTGGCGCTCGTCTGGCCGGGGATGCACGGTTAGTCCGTGGGCTCCCGCAGCGATGCTGATTTCTCCCATTTTCACAACGCTTGGAATCGCCAGGGGTCTGGCATTGCGCAGCATGGCGACTTTGTTGAGATTGACGCTGAGGTTGGTCACTGGCTACTGGCTCCATAGGCATCGCTTCGCTAGTGATTTTCTCACTTTGCGTCAGTTTCTGCGCGGGTAGCCTACAGATCTTTGAGCGGGCTGTCTTTAATTTGCTTTTCTTTGAGCTTGGGAATGATCAGGTAAGTGGTGAAAAAGTATAGCTGAATGACGAGCAAAACCACGTATTCACGCGCCAGATAGGGCCAGTCTGTATGAGAGACCTGGGCAAATAGGACTAAGCCCACTAACAGCATGGCAGCGTTTTTTTTGCTCAGCGGTAGCTTTTTCATAGCAGCGGGCTCACAACAGTTTTTTGTAGGCGCGAAAGGCGAGGCCGGTGCGTCTTTTGATCTCTATGGCTGAGCGGTAGTCGCCGCTGTGGTTGCGCTCATCGACAATCTTTTGCGCGATCGCCCCATCCACTCCCAGCCCCTGCATCTCATCAGCAGAAAGAAAATTCACCCGCCGCCAAGAGGTCGCCCCATCGCGAGCGGCATGGTAAGCAAAAATCAAGCGAGGCGCAATGCGTGCCACCTGCTCTTCGGGGATGCCGACAATCTCAGTCAGTTCTTCAGCGTAGGTAAAGCAGTAGCCTTCGACTCTCAGCAGGTCGATGTCGTTGGCATAGACGATAGGTAAATCCAATACTCGCACTAGATCGTGCTTAGAGCAGGTATTGAAGTCGATGAGCGTCAGCGGAGCAGCGGGGGCTTTGCCGTACTCTAGCTTGAACCAGATTGCCAGGCCAATTTGCAACAGCCAGGCCAGCATTAGCCCATCAGCAACCGCCAAGGCCAGGGATAGGGCAAACACTACCCAGCCCAGCTGAGTAAACTTGGTGTCACTGAGGCGATTGCCCTCACGAACAATAGCCAGCCCGCCAAAGAGAGGAATAAACGATAGCCAGAAGGCATTTGGCGATAGCTGAGGATTGGAGACAGTGAGCTTGGCGGGAGTCATGGCGTTTGAAGCTACATAGAGTCGAGGATTTTACGGCGCTTTTCTTCGAATTCTTCCGCTGTGATGATATCGGCTTCGTAGAGGTTTTTTAGCTCTCTCAGAGTACTCGCTTTATCTTTAGAAGATTCGTTACTGTAGGCCAGCGATACTGGCGCGCTACGGCCTGTAAGCCCAGGGTTGTACTTAGCGTTGAAGTCTTGATCTGACATGACCAGCAGCCCGATGCACTCAAAAAAGCCGATCAGGGCAGGAATGCCGGTCCAAAAGAAGGTCAGATATAGGATGCCTGCGAGCGTTTCCCCCAGGTAAAACTTGTGTATGCCAGCCCAACCTAAGAATATTGCTAAGAGGGCGGCGACCGTTTTGTCTTTCATGACGTTGTTGGCTTTACCTGCTGGCTTTAAGAGAGAGAAGGTGTAACTGAGGAATGGGTTAGACGGTAGATATTGCCATGATAGTCAATTCCTTATAAAAGGTACTTCACGGCATACAAGGTACTTCACGGCGCGTTGCGACGGTTCCGGATCTCGCTGCGTGGAGCTACTGCAAGCTGGTACCGCAATACGCGCAGAAGCGTTGGCGCAGCCTCTCCGAAGGAGAATCGCCTGACTGAATAGCCGACCCGCACTGAGCACAAAACCGCTTGACCTTAGCTGAAGCATCATCCGCAGCGCTGCCTTCTGGATGCGAACTGCTGGCAGCGCTGGCGCTTTTAGCCGATGCCGAACTCAGTGTCATATCGCCCATTCGCATATCGCCCGGACTCATCTCCATATCGCCCATCGACATTGTCATCGGGCTGGCGTTCATTTGCATGGGTTTCATCGGCTGCATGGGCTGCATCGGCGTCATCGGTTTCATCGGCGGCATAGCAGACGACGGTACCTCGGTGGGCTGCATTGGAGTCGGCTGAGACTGCGCTAGCTGAGCGGCGAAATCGCTGGTGCGATCGCTGCTCATTTGAGTCTGGCCGCCCTGAATTTGCAGATAGTAGGTTTCTTTGGCTGCTGAAATGGTCACTACGATGCCCTCGGCCAGACGGTGTAGCATGGGGGCGGCGGTCCACTTGCCAGTTGAGTAGCGGCTGCCGCTTTGCTGCTGCTGCCCGGCAGATCGGCTCGCTACCGTTAGGCTGGTAAATTCGTCTTGATTGCTCAAATAAAGTACTTGATTGGACCCAAGTTCATATTGGTAAGCCGCCGCGATCGCCATAAATACTCTCTATAAACATCTGCCTGGGGAAGTGTGTCTAAATTCCAGGCGTAGCTTTAGTATATCCAGGATTGATTGAGCGAAGTCACCTCCTTTTTGCTACGCTCAAAGTACTTTTTCCTAAGCCTCAGCTATGACCTACTGCCTCGGAATCGCGGTCGAAAAGGGGCTGGTATTTGCCTCAGATTCACGGACTAATGCGGGGGTAGACTATATCTCCTCGTATCAAAAGCTATTTGACTTTTCGGTGCCGGGTGATCGCGTCATCATTCTCTGCACCGCCGGTAGCCTATCGACCTCCCAGTCAGTCATCCATCAAATAGAGCGAGATATCACCACTGAGGCAGAAGTCAACCTGCACACTCTCCCTTCAATGCATCAGGTCGCCGCTCACATTGGCGAAAAAATGCGCCAGATTCAAGACAAAGAGCGACCCTGGCTAGAGAAAGACGGGATTGACTATCAGAGTACGTTTATCGTGGGCGGACAGATCTCGGGTGAAGCGCCGGAGCTGTATCTGGTTTACAGCCAGGGCAACTTTATCGCGGCCACGCCCGAGACGCCCTTTTTGCAAATTGGCGAAACCAAATATGGCAAACCGATTTTAGATCGGACCATCAGCTACGACTCACCGCTCGACGATGTGGCAAAAACGACGCTGCTGTCAATCGATTCGACCATGCGCTCAAATATTTCGGTCGGCCCACCGATTGACATGGTGCTCTACGAGACCGACGCGCTAGAGGTGCGCAGCCGCGTGCAGCTACAGGAAAATGATCCCTATCTGCGCAAAATGCGGGATTACTGGGAAAATGCGCTGTCAGAAGCCTCTCGCAACTTTCCTAGCATTGAGTGGAATCGAATCGCGGTAGCGGCTGAGCCGAATGCCTAGCAACGATTAAATCGCCTCCAGGTTAATATCGCTTTCTAAGGTGGTTTCTACCCGTTGACCGGGCTCTAGAACGCCCGAAACGGGAGCCGCCTGCTTGGGATCGACCGCGACAGCCAGGGCAATATGGCGATCGCTCACAGCCAAACCCAAAGTCGGATCAAAGCCGCGCCAGCCGCCGCCCGGCACATACACTTCTGCCCAGGCGTGTAGATCAGTGGCCTGGGCCAGGTCGCCTTGCTGATAGCCGCTGACAAACCGGGCCGCTAGCCCTGCTGCCCGACAGACGGCCATGTATAAAACGGTAAAGTCTCGGCAGGTGCCCGACTGCTGAGCGAGCGTCAGCGCCGGGGCTTGGGGTGGCCCTTCTAGCCGCTGCTGATAGTCACATTTCTGAGGGATAATCTGAGCGAGCTGGGTTAGGAAAAAGCCTACGTTGTGATCGACTTCTTGCCGAATAGATTGGGTCATAGCGACGATTTCGGGAGCGATCGCATCGTCAGTCCCCCAGCCAATCGGCGCGTTCAAGTAAGGGTACAGCTGAGCTGCTAGCGAACTGGGGTAGTCAACCGGCAGCTGGAGCGCCCAGGGTTCACTCACATAGTCAAACGGATTGTCCCGAGTCGTCGTCACTTCGCTCACCGTTTGGATATGGAGCGACGCCATCGGCTCTGAAAACTTTACCTGCAGACAAATATTGCCGTAGGCATCGAGCCAGTAGGTCTGCTGACTAGCGTTAGGAGAGAGCGAGAGTTCAAACTGCTGAAGCCACTGCGTCCCATCATTGCGGGGGCAAAGTCTGATCGTGTGGGGCTGAAGACGAACCGGCGCGCTATAGCGATAGTCAGTCTTGTGAGTAATGCGGTAGCGCACAGTTTAGCTAGCTCCTTTGAGGGCAGCAGATTGAGCTGGGGACTGAGAAGAGACCTGAGCTTGAGATTGAGAATGGACGGGCAGCGCAATAAAATCGGTATAGATACACTCGCCGACCTGATTGAGGCGTAGCTGCAGGCTGTCTAAAAACTCGTGCAGACCCTGCTGAAAAATTTCGTCAAAGGTCGCATATTCTAATTCGGCTCGCAGTCTGCCCAATTTGCGCTCGCTAGGAAGCGATTTAAATTCGGCCTGACCGGCAATTTTGCGCAGCGACTCTTCTGCCCAGAACAGGCAAAACTTGATAGAGCGAGGAAAGTGCGGATCGAGAATTAAAAACCGGGCGACGCTAGCCGGTGAGATGGTTTGCTCGGTTTTCCGGTACATTTCGTAGGCACTCGCAGACTTCAGCAAAGCTGTCCACTGTAAATTATCGAGTGGTGAGCCGACTTCTTTGACTGAAGGCAGCAGCAAAAAGTATTTGACATCTAAAATGCGGGCAGTTTTGTCAGCGCGCTCTAGCAGCCGACCCAATTGACCAAAGTGCCAGCTTTCATTCCAAGACATGGTGGCATTCATCACGCCGACAAAGCGATGACTCGCCATTTTTACCTCAGAATAAAAGGCATAGAGATCTCTTACACTCTCTTCTTCTTCAGCGGCTTCTTCAACCATGAGGTAAAAGGCATTCACCTGCTCCCACATCTCAGAAGAGATCACTTCGCGAACAGAGCGAGCATTTTCACGGGCGGCGCGAACAGACGAAATAATCGAGTTTGGCGCTTTGCACTCAAAGCTGAGAAAGTTGAGCACGTTTTCAGCGGTGGTCTCATCGCCGTATAGCTCTCTGAACAGCTCGCGATCGCCTGTCACCGCAATCAAAGGGTCCCACTGCTCGGCCACTCCCACCGGGTTATCCATCAGCAGATTGAGGTTGACTTCTACAAAGCGAGCAACATTTTCGGCCCGCTCTATATAGCGGTTGAGCCAGTAGATAGAGTCAGCAACGCGGCTTAGCATGAAGGTAAGAGTAAGAACAGTTTGTAAATGAGAATTTATTCTGTCGTGACGACCCAGGTATCTTTACTACCGCCGCCCTGAGAAGAGTTGACTACAAGCGAGCCTTCCCGCAGTGCCACGCGGGTTAGCCCACCGGGGTTGACATAGGGCGATCCAGACTGGCCATAGAGAATAAACGGCCTGAGATCGACATGTCTGCCCTGAAAGGTCCGATCTATCAGGGTTGGGGCGCGTGAGAGACAAAGCGTCGGCTGGGCGATGTATCCCCGGGGATTGCTTTTAATTTTCTCGGCAAATTCGGTTTGCTCTTGTGGAGTAGACTGGGTGCCGATTAACATGCCATAGCCGCCAGAGGCGTCAGTAGCCTTGACAACCAGAGAATCTAGATTAGAGAGCACATGCGCCTGCTGTTTTTCGTCTTCACAAAAGTAGGTGGGCACGTTAGGAATAATTTGCTCTTCATCGAGATAGTAGCGAATCATTTCGGGCACGTAGGCATATATGAGCTTGTCGTCAGCTACGCCAGTACCGGGAGCATTGGCGATCGCCACTCGCCCTTCCCGGTACACCGACATTAGCCCCGCAATGCCCAGCATCGAATCGGAGCGAAACTCAGTCGGATCGAGAAAGTCATCGTCAATCCGCCGGTAGATCACATCGACCTGAGATAGCCCCTTGGTGGTGCGCATTTTGACATGGCCTTCATCCACCACCAGATCGCGGCCTTCGACTAGGGGAATGCCCATCTGCTGCGCTAAAAACGAATGCTCAAAATAGGCTGAGTTAAACGCCCCCGGCGATAACAATACGACTGCCGGGTTGCTGATATTCTCAGGAGCCAAGTGCAACAGCGTTCTTAAAAGCTGACCAGGGTAGTTATCGACGGCTTTAATATTGAGCGCTTTGAACAAATTGGGGAATGAGCTTTTCATCACCGAGCGGTTTTCGAGCACGTAGGAGACACCCGACGGACAGCGCAGATTGTCTTCTAGCACATACCAGGAGCCTTCGCGATCGCGCACCAAATCGGTACCGGTAATGTGGCACCAGATGCCCTGCGGTGGCTTCAACCCCTTACAGGGCGGCAGAAATCCTGAGGCTGACTCAATGGTGGCGCGCGGGATTACCCCATCAGCGAGGATCTTTTGGTCATTGTAAATATCGTCCAAAAAGCAGTTGAGCGCCACAATTCGCTGCTGCAGCCCCTGCTCTAGCCATTCCCACTCTTTGCCCGACACCACTCGGGGCACCACATCAAACGGAAAAACCCGCTCAGCGCCCTGGTTATCGCCATAGACATTAAACGTGACCCCCAGCTTAAAAAGCGCATTTTGCGCTGCCTGCTGACGACGAATCAGGCTCTCAATCGAGAGCGACTCAATCCGCTCAATGAGCAGAGCCGCCGCGCTGCGGGGCATTCCTGGTGCGGTAAACAGCTCATCATAAAAATCGCCAGGATCATAGTCCTTAAAAGACATAGCAATGCTGCGGGAGAAATGCCGTAAGTAATATTCAGGTGTATCAATATACAAATATCACTCTACACCGCCCTAGAAATGTATGAATTGAGACGGTTTCATTGGCTACTCTGTGTTACGCATCTGGATATTCATCGACATTGAGTGAACATCTATAATCGCGTGAAATTGTGCAAAATCATCAGTGATTTGCAATCAGCACCTCCCCTCTCAGCGTCGTCACGGCCTGCCCGCTAATCATGACGCGATCGCCTTCAGCGGCATTCTCTTCTACATCGCGGCATTCTATTCGCAATAGCCCGCCTCTGGCAGAGACCTGCCGCGCCAGCATTTTAGATTTACCGAGCCTTGCCTGCCAGTAGGGTGCTAAGGACGCATGGGCTGAGCCGGTTGCCGGATCTTCGTTGATGCCAGCCTGGGGTGCGAAATAGCGTGAAACAAAGTCATACTCATCACTGTCGGCGGCAGCAGTGACAATCACGCCCTGCACCGGCAGCTTTTTCATCTCGGTAAAGTCGGGTTCGAGCGATCGCACCGCCGATTCATTTTGAAACTCAACTAGATAGTTCGTATCATTTTTAGCGACAGCGCAAATGTTGCCTTGGTCGCTAAGAGACTTGATGAGCTCCGGCATCACATGGGCCGAGCGGACAGGCTGAGCCGGAAAGTCCATTTCAATCCAGCCGCCAGTTTGACGGGCGCTGAGCCAGCCGCTTTGGGTGTGAAAGCTGGCAACTTGCTCAGTAGATAGGTGGCCTTCGCTCCACAGCACGTGGGCGCTTGCCAGGGTTGCATGGCCGCACAGGGCTACTTCGATAGCAGGGGTAAACCAGCGCAGGCTGTAACCGCCTTCGACCGGATATAAAAAGGCGGTTTCGGAGAGGTTCATTTCGAGGGCGATCGCTCTCATCAGCCCCTCCTCCAGCGGCGCATCGGTCACACAGATTGCCGCTGGATTGCCTGCAAAAGGTTTATCGGTAAAAGCGTCTACTTGAATAATCGTCAGTCCCATCGAACTCTCTCCTGTAATATCGCTGCTCCAACCAAACTCGAACCGCTTGCTCAGAGTTAAACAGGCGGCGACTACCCGAATCTGGATCGTACACCATCCATTGAACCGTGCCGTCTGCCGATAGCTGCTTGCGGATAGACAGCGTTTGCTGCCCCGTCAGAAAATCGATCACGGCCTTAGCCCACTGCCTGATTCTCTTCTGCCTTGAGCGCAGACGACCCTGGCGCACCACCTGACAAAATTCTGCTTCTAAGCTACCGGGAGTCAATTCCGAATTCATCGCTGTCTTTCACCCTTGCGGTTACAACACTTTCACTATGGCCGCTGTTACAGAAATGCAAAAGGTACGCTTTTGACAAGTTTAGCTAGAACAGTTTATAAAAAATTGACTGTTCTAGTCAAAAACGGCATAACTGTACTACGCAAGGTTTTGGTAAATCCTGTAAGCTTCAATCAACGTTTGTTTTACGTTTGTTTGGGCAGGGCGATGAAGATTCCTTTAGACCGTCAGGCGAAAAAGCCGGTTTACTTGCAGATACGCGATCGCATTCAGCATCTGATCCACACCGGTCACCTCTCACCCGACACACAGCTCCCCTCCATTCGCACCCTGGCCCAGACCGTCAAAGTCAACAAGCTCACCGTTCTCGAAGCCTACAGCGCCCTCGAAGCAGACGGCCTCGTCAGGGCCAAACAAGGCGCAGGCTACTTCATCAACCCGCCCAATCTCCGCGCCCCCCTCACCCCGGCTCCTCTACTCCCGTCCACCTTCAACCCCGCCCAAGAAGTCCTCATCCCCCGTCACGGCATCACCTCTTTCACCGAGAGCTACCACGCCTCACTGCAATCCCACAGTCAGCCCGACTCCATCAACTTCAGCCAGGGATTTCCCTTCGCGATTGGCACAGACGACCTTCAGCGCATTGCCCGCCGCGCCATGAAAGAAGCACACACGTTCTTCCATCCCGGCCAACCGCAAGGCGACCTGGCCCTTCGCAGTCAAATCGCTCAGCTTCTGATTCAGCAGGGGCTAGAGACTTCTCCTGAAAATCTCATTGTGACCAATGGGTCGATGCAGGCACTCTCTCTTTTAGCGGATCACTTTCTCTCACCCGATGATTGGATAGTCGTCGAAGCGCCTAGTTATCACGGCTTTCTCTCCATTCTTCAGCAGCGGAATGCGAAAGTCATTGGCATACCCATGACCCCGCAGGGAATGAATCTCAGACTGCTCGCTCAGTATTTAGAAAGCCACCGCCCCCGGCTGATTTACACCATCAGCACGCTGCACAATCCGACCGGCATTACCACCTGCACCTCTCATCGCCGCAAGCTGCTCGCCCTCGCTGAACAATACGATTGTTTAGTCATCGAAGACAACGCCTACGAGCCTCTCAGTTTCGACATCACCCCGCCACCGATCAAAGCGTTTGACACGACTGACCGGGTAATCTACGTGGGCACTTTCTCTAAAACGCTGATGCCGGGTTTGCGGGTCGGTTATATGGCGGTCACTGGCAAAGAAAACAGCGCCCTGACTGAGCGCAAGCTGCTACACGATTTCCGCACGTCGGCGGCATCGCAGGCCATTGTCAAAGAGTATTTGTCGTCAGGGCACTATCGGCGGCGGCTGAATCAAATGCGGGCGCTGTATCGCGATCGCCGCGACTACATGGTCAACGCCCTCATTCGCCACTTTCCGCCTAACGTCACCTGGACAGTCCCCAACGGCGGCACCTTTTTATGGATTCAGCTACCGGACAAAGTATCGTTAGCAGATGTCTGCACTGCCGCTGCCGAGCAAAAAATTCTAGTGGGCTCAGGCGCTGCTTTTTTCCCAACGCAGCAGGGCTATCCGGCACTGCGGCTAAATTTCTCCCTATCACCTGAACAAATCGAACGGGGTGTTCAAGTTCTGGGAAGCATTCTGCGCACAGTCTAACCACCAACGGTCTAGCCATCAACGGTCTAGCCACCATTCGAGTACTCCAAATAAAGGCAGTACAATAAAGCTACCTTGCGCTGAGGATGACACAATCCATGGTGATGACTGCACGAGAGCTGGCGGACTTAATGCCAAACGCTACCTACTTGGAGAGTGACGAGCCAGAAATGGAAAGTTCGCTGCATTACGCTCAGCTCGCGCTGTTGGTGACTTGCTTGGAGTGGCTGTGGCGTGACCGCAATAATTTCTTCATCGGCGCTAACCTGACCGTTTACTTTAGCCGGCAGCAGCTCAGAACCAGAGACTTTAGAGGCCCTGATTTTTTTGTTGTCAAAGATACTGAGAGACGCGATCGCCGCTCCTGGGTGACTTGGGAAGAGGGCGGCAAATATCCTGACATTATTATCGAACTGCTTTCGGACTCTACTGCGCGGGTGGACAGAAATCTCAAGAAAGACCTTTACCAGGATCGCTTTCGGACACCGGAGTATTTTTGGTTTTCGCCAGAGACGATGGAGTTTCAGGGGTACCGGCTGGTCAATCAGCGCTATGAGGCGATCGCGCCCAATGACGCCGGTCAGCGCTATAGCCAGGTTTTAGGGTTATTTTTGGGTATACACGAAGGGCAGCTCAGGTATTTTCTAGAGAATGGAGATCTAGTGCCTACGCTACCGGAGGCTACAGCGGCAGCGATCACCCAAGCTCAAGAAGCCAGCGCTGAAGCTCAAGCGGCTGAAGCAAAAGCAGCTAGACTCGCAGCGCAGCTGAGAGAGTTGGGAATAGAACCAGAAGCCTAGCGCTCTTGTATACTGTGGTCACCAGCGTTTACTCAGAGGTGTGGCTTGTTCTATGGAAACTCACGAAAAGCGAGCCCTAATTGAATACTATCTCGATGCTTACAACAGTTTTGATGTTAAACGGATGATAGCGGCCTTTCATCCAGATATTGAGTTTAAGAATTTTTCTGGTGGGAAGGTGAGCGCGATCGCCTCCGGCATAGAACAGTTTCGAGTGTTAGCAGAAAAATCTGAAAAGATGTTTTCCTCGCGTCAGCGATCCATCAAAACGTTTGAAGCGACCGGCGATCAGGCATCAATAGACATAGAATACGCTGGCGTTTTAGCGGTGGATTTGCCTAACGGCATGAAAGCGGGTGAAACCCTTCGGCTTACCGGTCATTCAGACTTTGTATTTCAAGACCAAAAGATATATAGGCTAACTGACTACAGTGGATAGCTCGCGCGCTTCGGTGGAGTCATCTGGCACGAGGCAGCGCTAGCGTGGTACTGCTGCTAATTTTTGCCGTCGGGCTGGTCGCCGGATTTGTCGATGCGATCGCTGGCGGTGGTGGCCTGATTATGCTGCCCGGTTTGATTTTTTCGGGACTGCCGGTGAGTGGGGCGATCGCGACTAACAAGCTCTGCGGCACTTTTGGCGCACTCACCAGCACTCTTAAATTTGCTCATGCTCAGAAAATCGACTGGCGCGCCTGCGGCTTGATGAGCCTGCCGGTGGTCCTGGGTGCCTACGCCGGCAGTCGTAGTATTGACCGACTCCCTTCTGCCTGGGCCGAGCCGCTTGTCATTATTTTGATGGTCGCCATTACGCTGTTTGTTGTTTTCAATCCTGGATTTGGTATGGCTAAGGCCACAAACCAGCAGCTAAGCCAGGCATCCTCCAATCCCAGCATCAGACAAATATTAGGAAGTCTCCTGGCAGGCGGCATCATCGGCTTTCATGACGGTTTTTTTGGGCCGGGTACGGGCGTCTTTTTGGTCTTTTCACTCCTATCAATTTGGCCGATTGACTTTCTGCGAGCCACCGGCACTACTAAGATTCTCAATTTCTTAGCGAATGCAACTGCCCTGATCACCTTTGCAGTGACCGGCAACATTGACTATTCAAGAGGAATTTTTGGTGCTGTGGGCGTTGTTATTGGCTCTTTTCTCGGCGCTACTTTCGCGACCCAAAAAGGCGCAAAACTCATCAAGCCGATCTTCGTCGCTGTAACCACCGCCCTTGTCAGCAAACTTCTATTCGACTACGCAACCCGATAGCTGGGCTGTCCCTGCATTGCTGATGCCCCGTCTCCACTCCCAAATGCATCCGGGAACTGCTATATAGAATTGCCTTAATCTTGCTGCTGCTTGCCATCAATGAGGTAATACGTGTCAATTAACAGTTGTTGCACCGATTCTAAGGGTGTGGCGTGCCAGAGCTTGATAGTTTCATCCTGACTGCAGCTTGCGAGAGTCGAGCCGTCGGGGCTGTAGGTCAAAGATTTTACCCAGCGGTCGTGGGCCTGCGGAATAGCCTGACAGGCCCCGGTTATCAGGTTCCAAAGCCGGATGGTGCGATCTTCGCTGCCGCTGGCGAGTAGCTGCCCATCAGGGCTAAACGCGATTGAAAAAACGCGATCGCTATAGCCATTTAAACTCCGAACTAAAGCCCCACTCTGCACATCCCAAAGATGCACAGCCTGGTTGGCACGACCGGCTAGCAGCTTGCCATCTGGGCTAAACGCGACTGCCAATACCTGACTAAAGGTTTCGCTAAAGGCGGAATGAGAAAGGTCTGATCTGGCAAAGCTGACCCGATGCAAGGTGACGTTTTTGAGGTAAGCGCTCCAGATCGGCAACTGTGAAAAATCCCAGCCGCTGAGATCAATTTGCATCTGGATCAGCAAGTTGATCAAATTACCGCCTGCATAGCCCGTTTGAGCAGGAATTTGGCGCAGTTCGTCCAGCCACTGCCGAATCGTTTGCGTCCAGTTTGCCTGACTGCTCAGCGCCAGCAGCCGGTCGGCAATGGGTTTGAGAATGAGCCGAGTCTGCGTCTGGCGTATATAGTCTGGGGCTTGGGCTTAAATCAGGGAATGAGTTGTTTTAGCTCAGCTTCGCGGCCATAAAAGCAGGAGACATCGACTGCATCGCCCCAGTCAATATTGGGTGCCGTCGATACCGCTGTTGGTGCTGTTGATTCTGGCGTCAATCTTACAGATGGTAGTGCTGATTCGGGTAGGAGCAAACTCCGCTGCAAGATCAGCCGCACATTCCGCTTGGTGACTTTTTGCGCTAGCGCTTGTGAGAGCAACTGCCAAAGCTGCGAACCGGCTTGCTTGACGTAGCTCAGCTCATAGTCTGAGTGTTTGGCGATTTCACTGTAAGCACGCGACTCCCAGGCGTAGCAAAAAACAGTGCGCTGCAATGGGCTCAGGCCGCTTTTGATCCGATGGTTGTGACAGATGGCTTGTTCAACAAGCGCAAGCGCTTCTTCAGAGGGCATGCAACCTTAGCAGCTATGCAGTACCTAAAACGCTAGCATGGGGGCACTCTAGAAATTTGCGTTGTGACGCTTTGTAAGCATCAATACAGTTTGCGCTGTATTTAATGGCACTTTGTACGGCTGAGCTTAATGAAGTTCTAGAAAATGTTTTTTGATGAATCAGTTGATTTTGAACTAACTAGCGGGAAATATCAGTAAGCCTAACGCTAGCTGGCGGTCAAAGATCTGAGGTAAGTAGTTTTGTCATGCCTAATTATTTGTGATTGGCAATAAAACAGCGCTGATCGTGCGATCGCTTATTTTTGCTTGTTGATAGCTTGCGTATTCCTTAATAAAGTGGACTCTCTCAATGGCTGATGATATTAAGGCGATTTTTGCTTCGGTAAAAGAAGAGGCTAAAGATTTTTCGACGGCGCTATGGCAGTGCTGCGAGAAAATTTATAACGAACTGCCGCAAAATTACGAAGCAGATATCGATCCTGAGCTTCAGCTTACGTTTTTGACCGATAAGCTCAATCAGGCCGTTGAGACGCTGTGCGATGGGCTGGATAATCCAACTTTGATTTTGGCCACGACGGGGACGACTAGCAGCGGCAAGAGTACGCTGGTGAATTTGCTGTGTGGTGCGGAGTTGATGCCCGTATCCGTGCAGGAGATGAGTGCAGGGGTCGTTACCATTGAGTATAGCGATCAAAAGGCAATCAAGATTGCTGAAACGCCGGGTGCTCAATGGGAGTGCGGCACTTGGTATAACGTTAGCAATGAGGACATATACTCTCGTCTTGAGAGAGTGATGACTACCTACCGCAATATTAGAGAAGAGGGTGGAATCGATATTACTTGTCCTCAATCGACTATTTATTATCCGTTTAGGCTTGTTTCTGAGGCAGGGCTTTTAGATTTGCCGGAGGGTACCACGGTCAAGATAATGGATTTGCCTGGGCTAGCTGGCGTAAATGACGATGAGGGCAATACTGAAGCTATAAGAAGATGCAAAGAAGCCTTATGCTTGGTGACTTACAACAGTGCTGAAACTGACAAAGCGAAAGTCGCCTCTTTGCTACAAGAGATTGTAGATCAAGTTAAGGAATTAGGCGGCTCGCCTGCAAGAATGCTTTTTATACTCAACCGCATTGATGTGTTTCGTGGCGACAATAATTGGCCAGAAAGCGAAGAATTATTTTGCAGTAAAACTGGGCAGAATATTCGCAACAAACTAAAGGAACATTTGGGAGAATATGAGAGCGAAATTGATGACGTAGAGATTGTCAAGCTAAGCAGTTTGCCTGCCCTGCTTTCATTGGAGATGGTCAATGGCAGCGAGGCAGGAAAAATTGAGGCTTCCGAAAAACTAGATAGTTTTTTTGGGAAATTGATGCCAAAGGATATATTAAACGATCTGCCCAGACAAGCCGATAGATGGGTAGCTCATGATCGCCAGCGGCTTTACGATGCACTTTGGCTAGAAACAAATGCAGAGGCGTTTCACCAACACTTGAAGCAGCATATTCAAAATGAATATCCTCAACTTATTCTGCCTCAAATTCTTGAAAAATTTAAAGATGATGCAGTCTTTAAATTAATAGAATGGGCCTCGCAAACAACCAGCGCAGTCATAAATAGCTCTGAAGAAAAGTATCAAGCTGAGTGCGAAAGGATTGACAATATTAGAGTAAATCTTGATCAAAGTATCAGTCAAAAAGCACAAGCATTAAAAAAACCTTTTGATGACATTGAAAAGATTTTGCAGGATGCATTGAATAAAAAAGCAGGAGCAGAAGACCCAATATATAAACTAACGGAAATATTAGGAAAGCCTGACTGCTTTGGCCCAGGTATTTCTGCTCAATTGAAGCCTTTGTATGATTGGTCAATTGTGCTTGCTTCAGCAATAGGAAAGATTGTTTCCAGCATTCTCAGGTCCCTAGTAGGTGGAAGAAGCATTTTAGGTGATAAAGCTTTTGAATATGCTAAGCCTACTAATGTTACCTTGCTAGATGGACGAATTAAAGACCTAGTGAAGGAAAACTACTTAAACTATGCTGGCAAGAAGTTTCAGGCACGAACCCAGGAAGAAAAAGAGAAGCTCGAAAAGTTGAATAGAAACCTCAACGAGCTTTCTATTGTGTTGGTATCAATCGTGGATGATGTTGCGAAGAAAGTGCTTGGTCGAGAAATAAGCAGAGTCGAAGAGGCTTTAGAAAAGCTCTTTAAATTTCACTTAGAGTCTCTCAAAGAGAGTGTGGCAGATATTGCGCCTGATTTGGGAATCAACTTTTCACAGACAGAACTGATAAAAATTGAATTTTCAGCAATCCCAAGTTTTTCATTTAAAGGCGGGTTCCCTGTAGTTAAAGAATCTTACAAAGAACCAGTGACAGAAAAAGTTGGAACAAAGCGAGTCTTTTTCTTTTTTGAAGAAGACGTGTATGAAACTAAAATGGAGAAGCGCTCTAGGGATAATGCTACAATTCCATCTTTTGAAGATATTGAAAGAGGCTGGAGGTTTCAAAAAGGTGATGGTGAAAAAGAAGTCCTTCGACAAATATCAAATTGGTGGCTGAAGCAGCTAGAGGAGTTCAATAGCGGGATAGAGGAATTTCAGTCAGACGTTATGAAGAGATACCAAGAGCGATTGAATCTAGCGCATCGAGACAGCACGACGGACTACGAAAATAAAATGGAGATCTGGCAACCACTAAGCGAGGAAGCACTATTAGTTTCTTCTAGAGTAAATCAATTAGGAACAAAGTGGAAATCATCTGAGAAAAGGTCAAAGCCGTGACTTTTATATTAAGCAGAAAAACACATGGTGAAGTATCTATGACACAGGAAGATGAATACAACCATATTCTTAAAGATGTTTTCAACAGGGTTAAAAATCTCGAAAAAGGTGTCCTCTTTGAATGTATAGAAATTCTAGTAGATCCAAGACATGCGAAGAAAATCATAAGGCAGTTCGATATTAAAAAGTCTGATTCTCATAGCGAAGATCTTAGAGTTCTGGAAAAAATACCTTTTTTGAATCCCCTTTTAATAATCTCAATAGTTAGCAATCCGGTAAGTTCCTTTTTTCATAATGTTTTCATGCATTCACCTAGTTCAACAAGTGATCATACAAATCCTATGAATGCAGAAATCCAGGTTTCTAACGTGGAATCGTCTAATCCAATCGACAATGCTTTGAGTCAGGCAAGGCATCTTTTTGATTATATCTCTCCTGTATTAGCTATTGTGGTCATAGCCCTTGCAGTCACAGGTTTATACTTTATAGGGCGGAAGAATAAAAAATCTTCCAATAAGGGCAATAGAACTACATCTAAACCTCAACAAGATGGAAGCTTATCTCCGGGAATGTATGACAACCGTGGCTCTTTTGAAGAAGAGAATAACATCATATTTCAACAAGTCTTGGAGTGCTCAGTAGATCTATGTTTAGTGATTCCATGCAACCGTATTGCGTCAGATCTTCGTAGCCAAATGGATCAAGGAAAAGAATTGTCGGCTAGCGACACAATCACTTTAGTTGATAACTCAGCCTACTTTTTGGTAGCAAAATCACGCGAGGAACCTATGTTTCAGCTTGATGAGAATTTTAAAGAATTCCCAGAGGACGGATATTTATTTATTCGCTTGCGTATCTCTAATGGCGGAGATTTGACGAAGATCGATCTGCCAGGAAGCTTGTCACGAGCGCTTTCTTCTCAAGAACCGATGGCAATTCAAGAGATCGGTTTACAGCAAGATTTTAGCAACTTAGAAAAATTTCACCGAGCTTAGGAAGCAATAAAGATGGATTGGCAGGAAGCCTCGGCTTATTACGAAGCAAAACTAACAGACGCTCTAAACGTGCAACGTCACGCCCTCAACCTCGCCAACCTACCCCAAACCGGCATTAGCGAAGACGAAAAGAACGTTTTGATCGATGAGGGAATTCCTGCGAAAAAGCAGCTTGAGCGGCTGAAAAAACGCGAATTTAGAATCGCTGTCGTCGGCCTAGAAAAAGCAGGCAAAAGCACCTTCGTCAACGCCTGGTTAGACTGTGACCTGCTGCCTTCCAAAGGCGATCGCTGCACCTTTACCACCACGCAAATTTTCTCAGTACAGGCCGACTCTCAGCAAGTCCTGACTGTAAAAGCCAAAACACCCGCCCAATTCGCTCAGCTCCAGAGCGATCTAAAACTGGCTGCGCAAACAGAAGAAAACGCCAAAAAAGATCTAGAAACCATCAGCCGATACGCCACCACGCTTCAGCAAGTCATAGACGAAGGCAACAAAGAAATTCCGTTCTCTCGCTTAGAAGACATCAAAGAGCCTTTGCAGAAGTATGTTGCCGACGAGCGCTTTGCCCACGCCGTTGATGAAATTTGGCTATATACCAACAAGCTCGCCCACGCCGAAGGCATTGTTTTTTATGACGTGCCTGGGCTCGACTCCGGCCTAGCCAAGCATGTAGAAGAATCAAAAGAAATGCTCGCTGACTGTGATGCCGTCATCATCGTGCAGATGTTTCCAAGCCTACGAGATGCTGAGCTAAAAATTATTAAATTTACGGCAGAAGGCGATCGCAATGTCAAAGTCGCCGACAAACTCTTCGCGTTTCTAAGCCGAATCGACTCAAAAAACACCGCTGAGGCCATTAAAGACCACATCGCCTTAGCCAAAGCCGACTGGATCAGACAGGCCAACTTGCCAGACCGTAGAATCGTTGCCGGAACAGCGGGATCGCATTTAGTGCTCAGTGGAGTCGCCAGTGAGCAAACGCTGAAAGAAGTTGGTTCACCTGAGGCGGTTCGGAAAAATCTTGAAGGGTTGACCGGGATAGGCGATCGCGATCAGCTCCTTGACCAAGTGACGGGCATCAGAAAAATAAAAAGTAGAGTCAACGCCTACATCAATACCGAAAGAGTTGACGTGCTCAAAAAGCGCTGTGAAGCTTCAATTAGTCAGATCCTATCTACTTCAGAGAGCATTAGAAGTGCCGTCAGTAAACGATATTCAGACAATCCAGAAGATGCCAAACGGCAGGAAGAAGACAGCAAACGCATCAGTTTTGCTGAATGGTGGGAAGCCAAATGGGAGCAAATATTGGCTGAGCTGGCTGACTACTATGATCTCAACATCCGACCTTCTGATCGAATTCACAAAAATTTAGACCAGCTTGCAGCATGTTCTAAAACTCAGGCCAATTTTCATAGTCGCTATCTAGCACATGTAGACGAACTATTTTCAGCCTTTAAAGAACGCGCTAAAAACCGCAGAGAACTCATCTTCAAGCAGCAATCAGTCGTTCAGTTCGACAGCCATAAAACCAACTTTGACTGGCGAGAAGAACTGTATGCTGACATCAGCCAAATGCTTCAGGACATTTCAAAAGAGCTAGCCATAGAGCTACGCCAAGAAGCCATAGAGCTGGTGGACTACATCTCTTCACTCATGTGGAACAGCCCTGAAGTGAAACTGCGCCTGATTGAAGATGCCGAAGACTACGTAGAAACGCTCAACCGCAGCTTAAGCGTTCTATTTTTGCGCTTTGCTCGCCCAATGGTAGAAGCCTTAGTCCGCGGCCCGGTAGATAGCGAAATGCGTTGCAGCATCGTCAAAAGACTTGGCCCTGATATTGAGATATTAGACAACTACTACAGTGGAGAAAGTGCAGAATTCAAAACTCTGAAGCGATTTGCCAACTATGGCATGAAACTGCTTTACGACCTGACAATCAGAGAGAAAGTTCTCGGCATTCAAGAGATTGTGGAGGTTGTAGGGCAGGTTGCTCAGTCAGCTTTAACGCCTGAAGAACTGCTCGTTCGTGAAGTAGAAGCCGATTTGAAGGCAGTTGAAGTGTACTTAAAAGAAGCGATTTTTGAAGCGGCTGGCTTTAGACAGTACTGCTCACAAGAACTCGATAGACTGCGTGATAAATTTATTAACTCACAAGCAGTTTGGAGCGGCGTTGCGATGAATGAGTGGCTAGGTGAGAATCCTCTACTACTTTCAGAGCTACCCGACAATTTGAAAAAGCTAGAAGTGAACTTGGAGGTGAGCGATCGCCTTCGGCAGCTAACTGCTGCACTCGATAAAACCGTCTCGCTCACTTAAAAACTGAATTGAAAGAAGTTTGAGATAGCTTTGCCCGCCAAACAGCGAGATTAAGACTGTAACAAGAACTACAATCTTCTCTCCAAGGCGGCGATTTTGCGCACCTTTCCAGACTCCGCCACTCAGTTACTCCTGATAGACTTTGCTCAATCTTCGTTCAGGAGTTGCCAACGTGAGCAATCGTCGCTGAGGATTGGCGATCGCAGTGCGATGGGTCGTATCTTAGTGCGGGGTGAACCGGGCAATGCCATTATTCCTGCCCTCGCACCGCTCCCCAATGAAGTCGTCATTCTCAAGCCCGGTAAAGGCGCTTTTTACAACACGCCCTTAGCCTCAATTTTGCAAAAGTACAAGATTACGCACTTACTCATAACCGGCGTCACCACCGAGGTTTGCGTTCAAACCACCATGCGCGAAGCCAATGATCGCGGCTACGAATGTCTGCTCGTAGAAGACTGCACCGCTAGCTATTTCCCAAAGTTCAAGCAGGCGACCCTTGAAATGCTGCGGGCTCAAGGTGGCATCATCGGCTGGACATCCACAGTCGATACAGTTTGTCAGAAACTGTCAGATTTCAGCGGTGCAACAACCTAGTTATAACACCATGATTCTACATAATCTCTTTTCTCTAGCAGAGTACCCTGAACGGCTAGCTTGGGAGCCTTTTCGCCCGGGTGTTACCATCTGCCGTCTGTACGATGAGGGTCAGCAAGGCTCCTCAGCAGCCCTGCTCAAATACGATCCGGGCGCGACCGTGCCCACACACAGTCATACGGGCTATGAGCACATCATCGTCTTGTCTGGCGCTCAAAGCGACTATCAGGGCACTCACAAGGCCGGAACTTTAGTCATTAATCTGCCGGATAGCAGTCATCAGATTGCCAGTGAAGAAGGCTGCATTGTACTGGTGATTTGGGCCAGGCCAGTAGTCATTACAGAAAATTAAAGTACGTTGGGAATGGAGCGATCGCCCAGCCGAGGCTTCTCGCTAATTTGCTTGAGGGCGCTCTAAAGGGCTGATGTTTGAGAAAAAGTAACCCGAGATCAGACCGCCAGCCAATCATTGAGTAGGATTTTGCCGATTAAGGTGGTAGTCTGCATTAGTAAATCTGTACCTGCGGGCGATGCAACTTTTTTGGGGGATGGGATTGGGCGCTGTGCTAGGCGGCGGCGTGGTGTGGTGGGTGCTGAGCGCTCAGATGCAGGCGGGGCGGGAAAAGGCAAAGAATAGTCTGGTGGCTGATCGGGCCAGTATGGTGGAGCAGTTGCGGGGAAAAGAGCTGCGGCTTGAGGAGTTGCGGCAGGAGATGGGGGAGCGCGATCGCACCATAGCTTTGCTTCAGCAGCAGATCACTCAGGCCGCAGCACAGCGAGCGACGGCAGAGGCTCAGAGTTTGCGAATTCCCGAACTAGAAAGTATGCTCCAGCAGACCAGAGAAGACAAGGCTCAGCTTCAGACTCGGCTTGGGCAAACGGAGACTCAGCTACGCGAAGTTCAGCAGCAGGCTAGCGAAAAGATCTCTTTAATTGCGACGGCTCAACAGCAGTTTGCCGATACGTTTAAGGCGCTTTCCTCAGAAGCCTTACAAGCAAACAATCAGTCTTTTCTCGCCCTAGCACAGACTCAGTTAAGTGAGTTTCAGACAGCGGCAAAGGGAGATCTCGCTTTGAAGCAGCAGGCAGTGGAGGAAGTAGTGCGACCTCTTCAGTCTTCTCTCAGTAAGGTAGAGACTTTTTTGCAGACGATAGAAGGGCAGCGGGTGTCGGCCTATGCGCAGCTGACTGAGCAGATTTCGGCCCTGGCCAGTTCTCAGGTACAGCTACAGGCGGAGACGGCAAATTTGGCTAAGGCATTGCGATCGCCGACGGTGCGCGGTCGCTGGGGTGAAATTCAGCTAAAACGAGTCGTCGAGATTGCGGGGATGTCGGAGCACTGCGATTTTACTCAGCAGGTGACGATGGCTGAGGGCAGCCTGCGACCAGATATGCTGGTGCAGCTACCGGGCCAACGGCAGATTGTGGTGGATGCTAAAGCGCCTTTGGTTTCTTATCTAGCTTCATTAGAAGCCACAGATGAAACAGATCGATTAAACAAACTTCGCGAACATGCCAGGCAAGTGCGCCGTCACCTTTCTCAGCTCAGCCAAAAAGCCTATTGGGAGCAGTTTCAGCCAACGCCGGAGTTTGTTGTACTATTTTTGCCGGGAGAGATCTTCTTTAGCGCTGCTCTAGAACAAGATCCTGGTCTGATTGAAGCGGGTATAGAACAGCGAGTGATTTTGGCGACGCCGACGACGCTGATTGCTCTGCTCAAGGCGGTCTCTTACGGCTGGCAGCAGGAAAAGGTGACTGAAAATGCCCAGGCGATTAGCGCTCTCGGTAAGGAGCTTTATGATCGGGTGCGCACTTTTGCTAAGCACATGCAGAAGATGCGTAAGGGTTTGGATTCGACGGTAGATAATTTTAATCGGGCGGTTGGCTCACTGGAGGGGCGGGTGCTGGTGAGTGCGCGGAAGCTGCAAGAGCTGGGCGCGGGTGGTGGTGATGCGATTGAGACGATAGAGGGGGTGGATAAGTCGCCCCGGCATTTGCAGTCTGCTTTAGAGGATGAGTAGTTCGCAATCTTATCACTCTGTCGGGTGAATTCTTTCTTAAGGAATACTTCGCCCCTAGATGCTCCTATAGGGAGAGGAAGCAGCTCCTTGTTTCTTTCTACAGTTAGCAAGCTACCTAAGAAACCGTGAAACCGTCGCAGGCATGCCGATTTAGTAAGACTTGCTTGTTGCGAAGATTGCTTGCTTAGAACTTTTGGAAATTGATTATGTTCTTCCACAAAAAAGAGTTAATTGCCAAGGAAGTTAAGGTTGATGAACCTAACCCCATGTTTGCACAGCTCCTGCTAGAGCAGTTTGGCGGGGCTACCGGCGAACTGACGGCTGCTCTACAGTACTGGGTGCAGTCTTTCCATGTCGAAAATCAGGAGATTAAGGACATGCTGCAAGATATTGCCCTTGAGGAGTTTAGCCATTTGGAAATGGTTGGTAAGCTGATTGAAGTTCATACTAAGAATGCCGATCAGTCCAAGCAGGCCGCCGCTTTTAATAGCAGCCTCTTCGCGGTACGAGGCGTTGGGCCGCACTTTCTAGACTCTCAAGGGTCTGCTTGGACGGCAGCCTATCTGAACGAAGGGGGTGACGTTGTGCGTGACCTGCGCGCTAACATTGCGGCTGAAGCCGGTGCCCGTCAGACCTACGAATCTTTGATCAAGCTGGCTCCTGATGCAGGGACCAAAGAAACTCTAGTACATCTGCTAACTCGTGAAATCTCACACACTCAGATGTTTATGAATGCGTTAGAGTCGCTGGGCAAGCTTACTGACCCCTTCTTTGGCAACGTTCAGCCCGATGATACGGTAGACATTTACTATAACCTTTCTAGTAATGGCACCAAAGATCATCGAGGCCCCTGGAACTCGGACGAAAACTTCCGCTATATCGCCGACCCGTTAAAAGAGATGAGCCAAAAGTCTGAAGCTTAGGCTATTGATAAGACGAGTAGAGTAGAATCACTGTCTGCCTATTCGTCTTGGCTCGTCTTTGTAAAAAAAGACTGCGTAGGAACCAAGACAATGAGCGCACTGATTTGCTACTTGTAGATTACTGGAAGCGGCTACGAACAACCTGAGTAGGTAGCCCGAAAGAAAACCAGTAGTGATCCTGCGTAACGGTCAGTTGAAGGGATGAGCCTGGCGAGTTTCGCGGAGCAAAGTGAACAAGGGCAATGTTGTTGACACCGACGACTTCTTGGCCAGATTGGAACCAGCGGGCATTCCAAAATTTCAACCAGCTGATCCAGTGGATTAGAGGCGATCGCTTCTGTGAAGGCACCAGCTCAAAAATGTCGGTGCTGATGTTGGTTGGCTGAGCCTGCTGACGGCCCATCCAGGTGAGCTGGCACTGCCAGTCAGGAGGGGTCGATGGCTGAGTAGGGTGCTCTACCATAGCGGGCGGTGATGACCAACCGGCCCAGCGACGGGGTCTTTCTGGCAGCAGCCACTCTTTGAGCCGGGTATGCAGTATCCGGGTTAATAGCTCTTCATTCTTGACGGCGCTGGCGGTGAGCTGTACTAGATTTGCCCGCTGACCAGTCTTTAGGTTGTGATAGTTAAGATTCACTGCCGAGCTGTAATGGATATCTCCCGATAGAACAATAATCTTCTGGCGATGCCGAAATAAGGTTGTTAGCAGCGTTGCCAGGGCAGCGTCGTTTAAGTTCCAGGAATCGCCGACATCAGCGGTGAAGACTTTACGTCGGTCTAAGTGCCATTGCTGGATCCGGTCGAGCACTCGCATCCCAAAAACATTGGTAGGGGCAACGACAAAGGTAGCGTAGTCAGGCCCGGGTGAAATCTGAGAGAGGGGCGCGTCGAGCTGTTGCTGAAAAGCGATGGGGCTAAGCAGACTGGGCGGCGCAATGGGCGGCGCGTCGATCGGATAGCCCCGCCACGTACGAGTATCAAGGACGATGACCTCATGACAGGCGCTGCGGATAGTGTAGTGCCAGGTGAGCGCTTGCGAGGAACGCTTGAAGATCCAGACGTGCTTGTCTTCAATGAATTGGGGCAGGCCGGTGTGCGGATCGGTAGGGGGTAGGCCGAGGTGAGTAGCGATCGCTGCTTCTGCCGGCTGATCTTGCCCGGCTGAGTGAGACCACTGCTGCGTAGCGTTGAGCAAGGCTGCGCCGGCGGTTCCTGCTTCGAACTGCTCGGGCGTATTGCCCCAAGCTTGAAAGACGGCGTAGGCAAGCATTGCATTTTGCACGGTGCGACGCCCTAGCGGTTTGCCCAGCACGCGCAGACACCAGGCTTGGTTGAGATTCCAGTCATCGCTGACATCGTGATCGTCAAAGATAGTGTAAGTAGGAATATTAGCCAGGAGGCGACGCACTTTCCAAAGGGTGCGCAAAAACTGTTTTACGTTCCGCTGGTCTTTATCCCAGCGGCGAATGGCTTTGCGGCCCGTGGTCATGGTGCGCCCAGCGGGGAGGTGAGTAGGCCAGCAGGCGGGTGAGTGAGATAGCAAATAGGCGGCGCAGTATTCGCCGAAGCTGAGCAGGTGGCTAGTGACTCGCTCTGACTTATCGGTGAGCCCGGCGGTGAGACCTGCCCGCTGAGTGGCCAGCCGGTCTCGTTTACCCGCAGGCAGCTTTTGAGGACGGGTATGGTCACGCTCGTCATCGATGTGGCTGCGATTTACTGGCAGGCTCTCCTCCCACCCCAGAAGCGTATTGCCCAGGGGGGTAGCCACCCATAGCAAGAGATCGGCGACATCGTCGCCATAGATTTGGTCACCGGTTGAAAATAGCTGGTGAGGGCGATCTTTGGGACTGCTGGCAGCACGCTCAAGCAGGCAGTCTAAGATGGGTAGCGTGTCGAATCCGGCGCCGTGGGGTTTGCGGCAGGAGCCGTGAACGATTTTGAGATCGCTGAGCTGTTCGGGAGGAAGGGTGAAGGTGGGTTTTTGGTGAGCGAAGTAGCTAATCGATTGGGCGGACGGGTGAGGGGCCGAGGGCATGGCAGATGACGTTGCCAGGGCTTGCTCTAGAGAATAGGATTGGTCAGCGGTGAACTGGAGGTCGTAGGCGTAGATGCGATCGCTGCTGAGGGTTTTCTGATCGCTGGCGCGAGCGGTCACAGCTACGACATGCAAATGCTGGCCTAGGGCGGTAGTTTCCCGCTGTCCCTGCAAGATAGAGCGGCCTAGCTGCGCACCTTGATGGTGCGTTTCGAGTATCTGCAGCTGAACTTGACAAGAGTGCTTGAGGGCTACCCATACGGTAACGGCATCTGCTTCGGTGCGCCGTAAAATCGGCCCGGCTAGCAATAGCGGCAGCCTGTTTAAGGCATCATCTCCAGCGGGGTTGTCCATGGTGTGGGTACTTGGGCTATTACTGGGCTATTACCGACAGTCATTTTAGCGCGATCGCGGCTAATCACGGCTTGAGGCCCGCTGATATCAGCCTCTAAATACGATACATCTCGATGTGTGGAATATTGTCTTCTTGGTAGACTTCGCCTACTTTGCTAAAGCCTAGTCTGGCGTAGAACTGCTGCAGGTACAATTGCGCTGATATTCGGATGCCCTTTGCAGGAAACTGGTGGGTCGTTTTCTCAATGCCTATCTCCATCAGCTGGCGACCCATGCCTTCACCCCGTCTATTAGAGCAGGTAAGCACTCTACCGATGGAAGGTTCTACATACTTTTCTCCCGGCTTTACCACCCGCAGGTAAGCGGCCAAATTTCCTGCTGGCTCAATGCCTGATAGATGCCAGGCATTAATATCTAAAGAGTCTGCATCAAGATAAATGCAGCATTGCTCTACAACGAAAACCCGTTGCCGCGCTTGCATGATTTGGTGAAGTTCGTAACAGCTCATGTGAGAAAACTGCTGCCATTTCCATTCAATTGCCATTTTCTTTTGCTATCTCCTAAGAAACACACTCAGCAATATCAGGTTTAGGCACGAGATCAAAGCCTAATGATTGGGCTTTTCGCTGTAGCTGGATAAAGGTTCGTTCACGATACTTTTGCTCATAAGCATCAACGCCAGGGTCAACATAAGCGTCGCCTTTTGACCATATATGGTAGAAGATGCGAGCGATTTTATGAGCGGTCGCGGTGATGGCTTTCGGCCCGCCTAACCGAGCTTTCATCCGTCGATAAAAAGCACCCAATGCCGATTGACTTCGAGAAAGCGTTTGAGCGGCCATGCGGAAAGCGTTAGCGGCGCGATTAACGACACGCCGAGTTTTAGAACTTTTGACTTTGCCGCCAGTAATGCGGCTACCGGGACAAAGCCCTAGCCAGGAGACAAAATGCTTGACGGTTGGGAACTGAGAAGCATCTAGGCCAACCTCGGAAAGGATGACGAGAACGGAGAGCGCTCCCAGGCCAGCAATTTGAGTCAAGTCTACGCCACTAACGCGGTATAGATGCGTCCGCAAATCGAAGTCAGGGGCATTACCGGGCTGTTTCTTCCCACGGCGCTTAGGCTTGGGTGGCGGATTAGTGTCGGGGTCTACTTTGTCGGTAAAGGCATTCAGATGCCGTTCA
>NZ_NRTA01000045.1 GCF_002286735.1 Leptolyngbya sp. BC1307 | reverse complement strand
TCTGGGCTTCGCCGCAGAGCTTTTTCTATCCGCCTGGCCAATGTGCTATTTGTTACTTGACTAGAAGCTCTGCTTTTCCCGCCTTGAGTTGATACCCCCAGAAACTACTGAAAACACTGCAGTTTATACTTTTTCAGCAGGCCCTAAATAGATATGGCCAGCAGCACATCTAAAAAGACAAACACCGCCCGAGGTAGCACCGCATTTTCTAAAATAGCCACGCCGACGACGCGCTCTAGCGGTTCGGGCAGAGACTTTACTCTGACGCCCATCGGAATCGGTTCGGCCTCTAACCTAGCGAGGACAGCGATGCCCAACCCTTTTTCTACCAGCCCCATCAAAGTAGAATCTTCTCGCACTTCGTAATCTATCGGCAGACGATGGCCAAAGCGAGATAAATGCACATCGACGAGCTGATTGTGGGCATGCGATCGCAAATTAGCCACTCGCGCATAGCTGGTTAGCTGCTCCCAGGTCAGCGGCCCCTGGTCTTCGCCAGGTGGCAGCAGCACTACAAATTCTTCTCGAAACAACTCCCACGACTGAAACTCTGACGAAACCGGCAGCAGCGTAAAGCCCACATCAGCCCGACCCTCTCGCAGCGCCTGTTCTACCCCGGCATAGAGATCGTGCTCGGCAATATCTACACTCAGACCGGGATGCGATCGCCGAAACTGAGAGATCACATTAGGCAAAATATGAGTCGCCACGGTGCGCACAGTCGCTATCCGCACTCGCCCGGTATGCAGCTCTCTGGCCTGATTCGCCGTCTGCCGAATGCCCTTAAGCTGATCGAGTACACCCTTTGCCTGCTGACAAATTTGCGTGCCGATAGGAGTCAGTACGGCCCCTGAATGGCTGCGCAAAAGTAAGACAACGCCCAAATCAGCTTCGAGAGTAGCGATCGCATGACTCACCGTTGACTGAGCTACGCCCAACTGCAGCGCCGCCGCGCTGAAGCCTCCCTGCCTGCTCAGCGACGGCCACCAGCGCCACTAGCTGTGAGATTTTGGGTTGCCCGTCGGCTGTTTTGACCATAGCCCCTTTTAATCACGCCTATTTTAATTGCGCCTTTCTAGTAGAGCGGAAAGCGGTCGCCAGAGCCATCGATACCGTCGATACGAGCCATCCATCCCATGCGTTGTCTGCGTTAGACCGCTGCCCCTACAGTAAGAAAAATTGCTCAGGCGATCGCTTATGCCCCACCACATCCGCCCAGCCACCGCCGCCGATCTTCATACCTTGCTTGGCCTAATTCATCTAAAAGCTGAGTTTGATGGCTGCCCGGCGGCGGTCACGGCTACCGCTGAAAAGCTCAACAACACGCTGTTTAGTTCACAGCCACTGGCGCATGTTCTGCTAGCAGAAACCGACTCGGACATCCCCGTTGGCTTTGCCAGCTATCACTTCACCTACTCCACCTTTCGCGCCCAGCCCAGCCTTTGGCTAGACGATCTGTTTATCAAAAGTGAACATCGTAATCAGTCCATCGGTACTGACCTGATTCAGCGGCTCTGCCAGATTGCTCATGAACATGGCTGTGGCCGCATCGACTGGACGGTCGATATTCACAACCAAGGGGGCATCCGCTTCTACGAGCGCATGGGGGGCAAATTGCAAACCCAGGTTCACCTATGCAGGCTCAGTCAGGCAGCGATCGCTCAGCATGTCTCCTAAGTTCTCTGATACCGCGCTGTTCAAAAATCTTGATCTCATCGGCGTATTGCTGATCTCGTTTGCGCTGCTGGTCACCAGTGCGCTGATTGGCAGCTTCATGGCCTATCCGCTGCTAGCAGCGCTGATTCTGTTCATTCTCATGCTAATGCGGCGCGGTTTCTCTCTGAAATCTCTATTGCGGATGGGTTTTATAGGGGCTCGCCAGTCTCTGCCTGTGGTCAAAGTCCTGTTGTTGATCGGCATGGTCACTGCTGTCTGGATGGCAGCAGGTACGGTACCAGCGCTGGTCTACTATGGCACCGGCCTGATCTCCCCGCGCTTTTTCATTCTCTGGGCGTTTTTACTCACTG
Organism: Leptolyngbya sp. BC1307; assembly: GCF_002286735.1. Taxonomy (GTDB): domain Bacteria; phylum Cyanobacteriota; class Cyanobacteriia; order Phormidesmidales; family Phormidesmidaceae; genus Phormidesmis. The sequence goes on along the minus strand of NZ_NRTA01000045.1, from coordinate 25,881 downwards.
GCGCTGTTTCTGTGCTGATGGGCACTTCATTTGGCACGGTGGGCACTTTGGGCGTAGCGCTGATGGTAATGGCACGCAGCGGCGGCGGCGATGTTGACCCGGTAGCAGGCGCGATTATTGCCGGGGCTTTTGTAGGCGATCGCTGCTCTCCCATGTCTTCTAGCGCTCATTTAGTAGCGAGCGTAACCCACACATCGCTATACAACAATCTACGCAACATGATAAGGAGTAGCCTATGGCCGCTGTTTCTCTCTTTAGGGTTTTACGCTGCTCTGGCAATCTTCTATCCAGTACAGCTCACTGATAACACCCTCACCACTGCGCTGCCCGAAGCCTTCGATCTTTCAGTCACTACATTTTTACCCGCTGCTGCGATTGTGCTGCTGGCGCTGCTGCGGGTAGATGTCAAGCTGTCAATGCTAGCGAGTATTGGTTTGGCAGTGGCGATCGCCCATCATCTCCAACACTATTCTTTTATCGAGATTGTTCAATTCACGCTATTTGGCTACCACCTCAACGACGCTACGCCGCTTAGTACCATTCTCTTAGGCGGCGGTCTGCTACCAATGGCCAAAGCCACCTTGATCGTCCTACTTTCTACAGCCTTTGCTGGCATCTTTGCCGGGAGCCGGGTGCTGGGTTGCCTTGATATCTGGCTCAACCGCATTCAAACGCGCCGTCAGTTGGGAGGGGCAACAGTAGCGATCGCGACCCTCACCAATCTTTTTGGCTGCACCCAGACCATCGCCATTTTGCTCACCGGGCAGATCATGCAGCCCCACTATCAAGCCTACTGGCAGAGTGAACCCATTAGCGACCAGCAGCTAGCCCTTGCGCTAGAAGATACCGCCGTCGTAATCGCGCCCATCATCCCCTGGAATATTGCCGGACTGATACCAGCCACAGTGCTAGCCGTCGGCCCAGGGTTTATCCCCTACATGGCCTATCTGCTCCTCTTACCGCTATTCGCTGCCCTCAGACATTCGCCCGTCGGCAAACAAAAGCCTGTCTTATAGCAGAGGCGGTTACTCAACAAACTCGATATTCTATGAGTCAAATTTAACCGCACCGCTATCTCTGTGCAGCGCTATGACCGACACTCAAAACCAGATGACTGCTAGCCTCACCCAAGCATTTGCTCAGGCAGAGCAGCTTGGCAGCTTGGTCTCAGCCGTTGGCACTCAGATCTTCAATAAAGTTTCTACCGCCGCTGCTGATACGTCCAGCCGTGTGGGTGAAGCAGCGACAGAGTCTGCCCATACTGCCTTGGAGCAAACGACTGAGAACGTTGGTAAAACCCTTCACCCCATTGCCGAAAACCCAGCTATTGACTATGTTGCCAAAATTCCCGGTCTTAAGTGGCTCACCAGCGCTTTAGGTAAGGTCGATAAAGAAAAGGCTGAGGCCGATGTCGCCAAGCTCAAAGCGAAGCATCCGACTGAATCCGCCGAAGACCTGGCCCACCGCATTATCGTCGATACGGCTATCAAAGCGGGCGGTATTGGCTTAGCGACTAACATTATTCCGCCAGTGGCTTTGGGGTTGTTTGCCGTTGATCTAGCTGCGATCGCCGCTCTCCAGTCAGAAATGCTCTACCGGATTGCTGCCGCCTACAGCTTTGATGCGGATGACCCGGCTCGCAAAGGCGAAGCGCTGACTATTTTTGCCTTCTCTGTTGGCACCTCTAGCGCTATTAAGACCGGACTGAGCGTAGTTGAGCTGGTGCCGTTAGTAGGCGCAGCCGTCGGTGCTGGCAGCAACGCTGGCATTCTCTACAGCTTTGGCATTGCCGCCTCACAGTTCTACAAAAGAAAGCGAGAGAAGAGACCGCTAGCACAGTAGGACGACAGGATCTCTGCTGACTTCTCTCTTTTTCCTACACCCGATCAGCTATTTAGCTGATCGGGTGTTTTTTAGATGATTCAGTGGGCTGATCAGGCTGCTGACAAAAAATGCCATCTCGCAGCTAGCTACCACATCGTCTTCAAAACGTCCTCTGTGCTTAAAGAAATGCTTGACGGCTCTGCGCGAATTACCCAAGACGATCCGGGTGACGATCACCGGCTTTTGCCAGGGCTTAGCCTTGGTCAGGCGCAGCGTACAGACATTCAAGCCGCTAGAGCGCACCAGCTTGAGCAAATAATCTTTCTCCAGTCGGCAGGCCGGAATCTGGTGATAGATGCACATTTTGGGGCTGTACCAGATTTCCCAGCCCGCCCGGCTGATATGAACCATGCTTTCAAAGTCTTCACCCTTAGAAGCTAAAGACTTGCCGACTGGCCCCTTTAGCCGCATTTGGTCGGGTATGCTGTCGAGCCACACCTGTCTGCGGACGGCCATCCCTGCGCCAGCGGGCAGGTCAAGCTTATCGGCGTTAAAAAGGCGAGGAGTTTCGCCATATTCTTTAATTGCGAGAAATCCCTGGATGCTTCTAAAGTTTTTGGGAGGAGTGACTTCAAATTCTCCGCGTATGCGGCTGCCAAATACACCTGCCTTGGGGTGAGCCTTACCGAAAGCATAGATCTCGGCGACCCAGTGACTGTCGGGGAAATTATCGTCATCGAGAAAGCTGATGATCTCTCCAGTGGCTTCGGCGATCGCTCGCCGCCGCGCAAAAGCAGCGCCCTGTCTAGATTCGAGAAAATACTTTAGAGCGTAGGGCCGATCCCAGCTAGCCTGGTAGTCTTGCACGATTTTCTGAGTGTCGTCGGTGCTGTTGTTGTCAACGACAATGATTTCCCAGTTGATTCCTTCTGTACCAGTCTGTGACTTGAGCTTATCTAAGATCTTACCGATTGTCTCTGTAGAGTTGTAGGCGCGGATAGCAACCGAAACATCTAGGCCCGGCTGTGGCTGACTGTGTGCTTGATCTGCGAGAGCCATAGTCTGTTTCACATGGGTAGAGCGATGCGCGGAAGGACATATCGGAATATCAGGCTGGCCGCGAGCCATGTCCGATAGTATCACGGGCGAAATCTAGAGACGGGGCCGCTCAGTAATAATTCAAACCAGGAAAATGCCTTTTTATAAAGGATTCGCGAGGATTGCAAAAAGGCGGGTTGACGGATGGGTTAGACAGCGTCAGGTTTCAGAAAACTTACGCAGGCAGACAAGCGAGTAAGGGAATGTAAGAGAGATCACACCATCGAAGCCGCCTCAATGAAAATGCGCTTTACTTCTGTATGGGTCGCTTTAATCTTCTTTTCAATTCGTCGTACCGCTGCTTCTATCTCATCAGAAGAAAGCTCGTCGTTGAATTCAATATTTAGCGCTAGCAGCACGTCTCGCGGCCCTAAATGCAGGGTGATCGGGGCTTCGGAAGCGGAGACGGCGACATCAGCGCGGACAATAGCCTTGATGCTTTCGCGGGTCTCGGGCGAGGCGCTTTCTCCGACTAGCAAGCCTTTTGTCTTGGCGACTAGCGCGGTTGCGACAACCGTCAGCAAAATACCAATTGAGATAGAGGCGATCGCATCGTAAACCGGATTGCTCGTAAATTCGCTCAGCCACACGCCAGCAAAGGCGATCGCCAGCCCCACCAGCGCCGCCGAGTCTTCGACAATCACAATAAAAGCGCCCGGATCTTTACTTTGGCCAATCGCCTTCCACAGCCCCAGGTCAGGGTTAGTCTGTGCCTTTTTAAATTCCCGAATGGAGACTGTTAGCGCGGCCCCTTCAAACAGCGCTGCCGCCCCGAGTACGCCATAGCTCACCAGCGGATTGCTAGCGGCTTCGGGCTGTTGCAGGCTGTGAATTCCTTGCAGCACCGACAGGCCACCCCCCAGCGAAAAAATCAGCACCGCTACTATCAGTGACCAAAAGTACAGCTCCTGGCTACGACCTAGCGGGTATTGCTCATCGGCGATCGCCTCGCTTTGCTTCAGCCCGTACAGCAGCAGCACTTCATTCACCGAATCGACAACCGAGTGAATGCCTTCTGAGAGCATGGCAGAACTGCCGCTGATAGAAGCGCCAATAAATTTGGCAATGCCGATGGCAACATTAGCCGCCATCGCCGCGTAAATGGAGGTCTTAGAACCCGTTGACATAGCTCCCGTCAATAAGTAGGCAAAAACGAGCAGTCAGGCATCATCATAGCGCTCGCCCGACTGCTCAAGATAGCGGTTTCACGGGACCCTACGGAGATGAAGCATTAGCGCCACAGCCGGGTAACCGCTCTCACGACTGCTGGCACGGCTCCCGGAATCCTGGTGAGTCTGCGGGTCTGTCTGCCGATAATGCCGAGATTAGAAGCGGGCTGTCGGTTGCTGCCGACAATTTCCAGGGCAGTTTGGGCAATGCCGCGCGTGCGAGAGTCGCGATCACCTAGCAGCTGATTCAAGAAGGGCAGCGCTGGCACGGCCTGTCTGCCCAGATAAGCAATCCCTAAGGTCGCCAGCTCACGGGTTCGAAAATCGCTAGAAGTCGCCGCCGAGACTAAAGTTGGCAGGATCAAATCGCGGTCTTCAGTCAGCGTCCACAGGGCATCTGCCGCGTAGAGCCGCACCAGCGCATTGTCGCTATTGAGCGCAGCGGTGAGGGTAGGAATCGATTCAGGCCCCACTTTTAGCAGCGTGCCTGCAACCGTCTGACTGACAGTAGCGTCTTCGCCTAGCAGCGCTTGCGATAGAGCCGGCAGGGCGATTCCTGCAAGCGGGCCAAAGTCGCCCAGGGCAGAAGCCGCAGCCTGACGGACGCTGCTGTCGCTATCGTTAAGCTGGTCTGCCAGAATGGGAATTGCTGAGCGTAGAGCGAGGGTACCGAGGTCGTCAGCCGAGCCAATGTTGCCAATGAGCGTTGCGGCGGTTTGCCGGGCAATGCTGTTAGTCGCATTGTCTGCCAGCAAGCGACCCAGCGCCGGCACGGCATCGCTGCCCATATTTACCAGCGCATCAGCCGCAATGTCTTTGACCAGGCCCGATTCGTTTTGAACGGCGGATACTAAAATATTGGTCAGCACTGACTGGTCTAGCCCTACGTTTGTCAGGGCGCTAGTCGCCAGGGCACGCACCAGTTCGTCATCGTCTCGCAGGGCATCTAAAAGCTCGGGCGTAGCAGCTTCTGCGGCAGTGCCAATCTCGCTGAGGGCGTAGGCAGCGATCGCTCTCGTCTGCGCACTGTCAGATTCCAGAGCATTTGCCAGGGCAGGCACAGCCTCTGCGCCAGTTTCGATCAGGGTATCGGCGGCGGCCTGCTGTACGGTGGTGTCGGCGCTCTCTAAAGACGCGATCAGGTCAGCGGTAATTTCGGTAGGTGTGCCTGAGACTGGCTCAGCGGGCGGCTCAGTCGGCGGCTCTACAGCGAGGCTAGTCGCAGGCACATAGGCAGACGCAATCGGGTTGGCTTTTCCAGTGAGCACCATCGCCTGGTGGGCCATCGCGACAATTTCGGCGCGGCTAGCATTGCGCTGAGGGTTGAGCTGCTGCACGTTGGGATAGTTGACGACAAATTGGTAGTGGGTAGCGGCGGCGATCGCATCTCTTGCCCAAGCCGGTATCTCACTCCGGTCGCTAAAGACGTTCAACAGCGGCTCAGTTTCACCCACCGGCTGAGCAATGCCCAAACCAGCCGCATAAGCATTCAATAATTCACCGGGCTGACCCAGCTTTTCTATGCCCAGACCGTTGGACAGCGCCACGAGTACTTCTAGGCGGGTAATTGGCTTATTCACCCCAAACGTACCGTCGGGGTAGCCGCTCAAAAAGCCTCTAGAGTAAGCCGTAGAGATGGCGCTAGCGGCCCAGTGGTTTGCAGGCACATCGCTAAAGGTAATCGGCTCACGCACGACCGGCTGAGGAAAATTACCGCTGACAAAAGCCCCGCTAATCACAGCCGCAAACTGTGCTCGCGTCATCTGTGCATCGGGTTGAAATCTGCCGTCAGGGAACCCGCTAATGGCGTTAGTAGCCGTCAGCGACTGCACGTATTGACTGGCCCAGTAACTGCTGCCGACATCGCTGAAGCGGGTTTGCGCAGACGCCGGTAGCGTCACCATGCTCACCGTCAGGACGCTGGAGAGCGCAACTGCGGTATTGACGTACTTATTTTGACCAAACATGACGAAGTCCCGATGTCTCAGAGTAGAGTGCTCTCAATATCTCATCGGTATCACCAGGCTGGTGAATTTTGAGGGCCGGTTAGTGTTTTGGCCGACTGGGTTAAGCTACGATCAGCCTCTAGACGCCGCTGTGGCAGTGCTTTTGGCAACCAGTTATAAATTTGGCTGACCACCTATCTACGGCAGAGCAGCCATGAAAGCTCAGTCGGCTGCGATCGCATTAGCCTCCAAAACTTCTAAACTGACGTGCTCAAGCGCTGCTTTGTGAGTCGCCGCTAAGTCTACCGGCGGAGCCACGCCATCTTCTAACGCTTCTTGCCATCGGGCCGCGCACAGGCACCATTTATCTCCCGGCTTCAGCCCAGGAAATCCATAGGCCGGTTGAGGCGTGCTCAAATCATTTCCCTGAGCCTTGGTATAGCTCAAAAAAGCCTCTGTTAGCTGCGCACAGACCACATGCACCCCCCGATCTTGCGGCCCCGTCTGGCACAGGCCATCGCGATAAAAGCCGGTCATCGGTGCCGTGCAGCAGGTTTGCAGCTTAGTTCCTAATACATTCTCGGTCTCGGCCATCCGACAAGTCTCCTTATGTTACGTTTGCAAATCTTCAATGGGCAGCGCTTGTTATGAAGCGGTCAGCTCTCTCTCATCCGGGCATTTTCTCTCACTGCCGCTGCATACTGAGCCGGTACCAGCCCTAAAAACAACACCCACCAGAGCGCGATGACGCCAGCTACCGGCAGCGTTATCCACAGCCGATGCAACAGTAGCCAGGAACCGGTTGGAATCGCGACGCCTGTGAGCACAATTGACCAGGGCTGACACCACCACGGCTTCATCTGCCAGATAGAGTCGGCCATCAGCTCACCCAAATTCTCTCCTTCTGCCACCATTGTCTAATCTCTCCTAAAAATCTCTACCGGCTCAATCTTGTCAGCTAGCTCAAAGCCAAATATCTGCGAATAAAAAGAGAGTTCAGCGTCTAGCGATCGCTTAATATTCTCTGCTTTGCGAAAGCCGTGCTGCTCGCCTTCAAACAGGAGATAGGCCACCGGAATACCTTTTTCTTTGAGCGCATTCACCATCGTCTCGGCCTGGTTGGGCGGCACGATCTTATCTTCTGAGCCCTGTAAGAAAATGATCGGGCAAGAGAGCTGATCGACTGCGTTGACAGGCGATCGCGCCTCATAAACCGCCTTCTCCTCAGGATAGGCCCCGACCAAACTATCTAAATAGCGCGACTCAAACTTGTGCGTTTCCGCTGCCAGACTCGCCATATTGCTCACGCCGTAGTAGCTCGCCCCCGCCTTAAACACATCGCGAAAGGTCAGCACCGCCAGCGTCGTATATCCACCCGCGCTGCCGCCGTCAATCGTCAGCCGGTCAGCATCGGCCTTGCCCTGCTCAACTAAGTAGCGGGCACCATTGGCACAGTCATCCACATCGACAATGCCCCACTGCCCTTGCAGTCGGTTGCGATAGGCGCGGCCATAGCCCGTGCTGCCGCCATAGTTTACGTCTAGCACCGCAAAGCCCCGACTCGTCCAGTATTGAATCGCCAAATTAAACGCGCTAGAAGCCGCAGCAGTCGGGCCACCGTGAGTTTTTACCAAGAGCGGTGGTCGCTCGGTCACAGGCGCTTCGTAGTCTTTATTCTGAGGCCGGTAGTAGATGCCATAGGCGTTAAATCCGCCTGTTGTCGGGAATGAAATCACCTCCGGTTCTGACACATAGCCCGGATCTACCGTAATACTGCTGGACTGGCGCAGCTCAGTCATTTTCTGGGTCAGCAGATCAAACCGTACCAGGGCGCTGGCCTTGGTCGTACTGGCCGCTAAGAAAACCGCAAAGCCGTCTCCTACCTGCAAGCTGCCAATGCCCGAATAAGGCATTTCTAGCTCATCCATAGAGCGAGCCAGCGTATCAAACCGGGCGAGCCGCGTCGTCCCCTCGTATATATAGGTGCAGAGAATAGTCTGCCTATCTTCAAAGCCGTAGCTGCTCTGGCCAAAGTTCCACTGCGGACCGGCAAACTCTGCCTCCATCGGAAACAGCGGCTGCGCCCGCTCGCCCTCCCAGCGGTATAGATTCCACCAGCCAGTGGCGTCGCTGATGAAGTGTAGCGCTCCGCCCGGCGACCACTGCGGCTGACAGACTGACTCTTTGACATTGCCCACCAGTCGCTGCGGTCGGCTCAGGCTGCCGTCTTCGCTAACTTTGGCCAGCCATAGCTCAGTGCCATCCCAGGGCATCTGCGGGTGATTCCAGGTAATCCAGGCGAGCTGGGTGCCATCTGGGCTGAGCCGGGGTGATGAGTAAAAGTCGTTACCGCTAACCAAAATGCGGGGAGAGCCACCTGTGAAAGATACGGTAGCGATCGCATTTACCGCCTCGCCTGACTGTCGATGGTCTTCTACCACACAGATCAGCCGCTGCCGTAGCGGATCGGCCACTGCATCGGCATAGCGGAGCCCGGCAACGGGCGTCACAGCGGGCGTTAGCGCTTCGGGTGCTGAGCCTGCTTGCTGGCGGTAGAGCCGCTGATCGGCAAAATCAGAAAAATATACCGTGCCCTGATCTACCAGATACGCCCCACCGCCGTACTCATGCACCCGCGTGCGCACGTTGAAAGGATCGGGCGTGATATCGGTAACGCTGCCCAGGGCGTCTTCTGGGCCATGACGCACTACGATCTGTCTGCCTCCCTCGGTCGGACGCAGCTCACTCCAGTAGATATCTGCGCCATCTAGCCGTACAGACCCCAGCCGCAAGGAACTAGAGACGATTAGATCTGAGGTGATGGGCGATCGCCAAGATCCGTACGGCGCTGTGTTGACCATAATACAAGTGCAAAATCGAGTGCAGAATAAAAAGAGCTGCTGCCACCCTGGGGTGAAAACATCTTCCATTCTCCTTAGCGCCAGCCGATTATGCAACACGCTAACGCCATAAAGAGGGCCATAAAGGGCAGGATCGCCCATCAGCCAGTTTTAGAATTGGCCCAGATTGTCCATCGCCGCACCCTAAAATTTGGTCGGCGCGCTAACCTGAGCAAGAAGTAAAAGACACTCTCCTATGAAAGCTTATACACCTGGTCGGCGCGGTCGCACTTTGGTCGGCAGTGCCCTCTGCACAGGGCTTTTGTCTGGTCTGGTGGCCCTCCCTGGCCATGCTCAGAGCACCGAGCCCGTTCCCGAAGTAGAGCCAGCGGCTGAAGGTAGCGAACTCCCAGCCGATGCCCGGTTTGCTTGCCAGCTCTATCAGGGCGAATTCACAGTGATGTATCAGCCCGAAAGCCAGCCTGAACAGGCTTACCCCTGGGCCACCCCCGGAGAAATGGGCGGCGGCTGGACGGCTGAAAGACGCTGCTACACCATCAGCGATCGCTTAGAATCGTACCGCCCTCAGGGCCTAGTTGATCTGCAAGTCGGCGTCGAAAACGGCTATGATATCGTCTGCGCTACCACCGAGCAAACACCCGGACAGTGTCAGATTGTCTTTACCGTACCCCCCGGTCAAAATCCGGTAGTGACCCGCGATCGCGTCTTTGAAAACCTGGCCCAAGCCGACGCTGGCAGCGACACGACCGTCGTCAATACCTTCACAGGTAATGGCAGCAACATCCTCGGACAGCTCGGCGAAATTCTAAACTTTCCGTCATCGGGTACTTCCGCCGACGCGATTAACCTCAAACCCTTCTTAGATACAGCCGATGGCGGCACAGGCTCCGCCCTCCGTCCATCTGCTCAGCCCAGCCGTCCGCTTAACCCTGACAATTTTCGGTAGTGATAAGCCGCTACTCGCTTAGTTTAGACTGCCTGGCATCTTGACAGAGACACCTCTAGCGGGCTCACCTTTCAGCAAAACCTTCGCACCCGTTCAAGAAGCGCAATCACTCTGCTTCAATTTGCCGCAGGTAGTCTTGCACTTGCTGGAGATACTGCGGAAACAGTTCCAGCGCAAAGGCTATAGACCGCCGGACAATTTCTGGATCGACTTCGTCATAGTCATGCACGAGGCGGTTACGTAATCCGGCGGAGGGGGCTAGCTGCTGGGCTAAATTGACGGCGATCGCCCCGATTCTACCTGCGGTAATAAAAGAATCACGGTAGGTATCTGGCGGCAGATGATCGTTTCTCACTGCCAAATGCATATTGATATCTATGGCGGATTCCACCAGCAGATGTAACAGCCGCTCTATGGCAAGCTGTTGAATAAAGTCTCCGCCGTTATCCGCCTGAGCGGACTGAGCAATCGTTTTGAGCTGGCCTAAATACTTTTTTATATTGCTGAGCTTACGGAGGACAACAGCTAGCTCGAACTGAGTCATGGTGCCTGCGTCCCGTAGCCTAAGTAGACCTTCTGAAAATAGCGGAGCTTGGCAGTGTCTGCATAGATTTTGCTAGCTCTCACCTGAAACAGACGAAAGGCAGCGGGGGCCGCTTCGTATAGAAGTTTGCCTTCTCGCGCAACGGCAAAGGCTAGCAGCGGTGAACAGCGCCGCAGGTTAACTAGATCAATATCGTCAAAGGGTAGGTCGAGCAGCAGGGCAATATCTTGCTGCAGCGTGAACTGCTCCATTCCTATGTAGGTGTCGGGCGTCGCTAAAAAAGCAATATCCCAATCGCTCTTATCGGTTGCTTTTTGTCTAGCTTGCGAGCCAAATAAGACCACCAGTTTCACCTCAGGCAGCTGCGACTCGAACTGGGTTTGAAGCTGAGCTGCGTCTGCCATACTCATGCGATGTCACCATGCCGCGATGCCTACCCTATCATCGTGACACAATCGATGATAAAACGACTTAACGCAAGTCAAGCTCAGAAGTGAAATCGCTATGGCCCATACAATCGCCGAAGTCAACCAGCTGAGCCAGGCTGAGTTTGTAGAATTACTCGGTGATGTTTTTGAAGAGACGCCTGCTGTAGCTACGAGGGCTTGGGCCGCAAGACCTTTTACAGATGTGTCAGCGCTGCATCAAGCGATGGTGACTGTCGTTGAGCACATGCCGTCGGCTGAGCAGCTTGCGCTGATTCAGGCGCATCCAGAACTAGGGAGTCGGGTACAGATGGCCGATGCCTCGGTGCAGGAGCAAGCGGGAGCTGGATTAAATCAGTTGATCCCAGCGGAATACGAGCGGTTTCAAACGCTTAACAGCGCCTACAAAAAGAAATTTGGCTTTCCGTTTATCGTGGCGGTTAAAGGTCACGACAAAGAGAGTATTTTACAGATGTATGAGCGGCGTCTGGAGAACGATAAAGCAGAGGAGATAGCGCGATCGCTCGCCGAAATCTCCAAAATTGCTCAGTTCCGCTTGGCAGATCTCATCGAATAGCTCACCGACAGTCTCGCTGATTGACTGCATCCGCCTGCCAGCCCAGCTTTCGGGCTCTCTCTTCAGCCAATTTAGGAATATCAGTCGCGATAAAGTGCTCATGGAGAATCTGTACGCTCAGCAGATGATTGATCATCGCATCGAGCTGTACTTGCTCTGCCACGGGTGTTTCGGGCTGATGATAGCGGTCGAACAGGGCTGGAACAGTAGACTGATCGAGCAGTCCGGCGGTGGCGATCGCCTTAGGCGACAAATACTGTTCACTCAAGCCCAACATTGCCTTTTGTTTGGCCGGATCGGTATGCGCCGGGGGAGCCATAAAAGCAAATTTCTGCCGCTTGTACAGCGTTTCTGGCAGCAGCTCGCGCATAGTTTCTCGCAAAATGTATTTATCTTTTTGCCCGCGAAATCTCAAGCTCGGCGGAATAGTGACAGCAAATTCTACCAGGGGATGATCTAAAAAGGCGGGCCGGGCTTCCATAGAGTTGGCCATATCGACGCGATCGCCCGCCCAGCCCAGTACCTGCGATTCAAACTGAGTCTTGATCCAGACGTACTGCGCCTTGTCTAGCGGATGGCGACCGGCGAGCTGCTGTGGGTCTAGCGTGTGGGCGATCGCCTCTCCTGGAGAATAGCCCTGTAGCCGCTGCCGGTGCTCCGCCTGGAGTAGCGACATCGCCTGCGGCGCTGAAGAGAGCCACGACTGTAAGCTGCTAGGCGTAAAGCCGACGCGGTCAGTTAGGGCCGGATCGTCCAGCCGTTTTTGCGCCAGCAGATTGCCCTGAAACAGCCGGTTACTCTCTTGCAGCCAGGCTTCTAGCTCAGAGCGCTCAGCCGGAGTAGCGTCATCCATGCCGTGCAAAATCATGTCCAGGCGCAGCTGCGGATAGCCTGCAAACAGCTCGTCTGACCCTTCACCCGTGACCACCACTTTGTAGCCCGCCTGCTGCACATATTCGCTCATCAGCAGCTTAGCGACCGTAAACGTGTTGTAAATGCTGCGCTCAGTGTGCCAAATGGTGCGGGCAAAGTGGTCGTAGAGATCGCTGCCCTGCACCGTGAGAATATCTTGATCTGCGCCGACAGCGGCTGCCATCTCGCGGGCGATCGCCGTCTCGTCATAGTCACTATCGTCAAAACCAATCGTAAACGCCTTCACGGGCGACTGCTGACAGGCCGCTGCCACCCCCAAAATCGAGCAAGAATCAATCCCGCCGGAGAGATAGCAGGCCACCGGCACGTCCGCCTCTAGCCGCAGCTGAATCGCCTCCACAAAGTGATGGCGCAACATTTCAATCGAGTCTTTCTCACTGCGCTGAGGCCGTTCATCCGTGAGCGGAAAGTCGAGATCCCAGTAGGTTTGTACGCGCACTTGCAGCCGCCCGTCGTGCCGTTCGCAGATCACCATCTGACCCGGCTGTACCGCATGAATGCCCTTAAAGCAGGTTGTTCCGGGCACCATCGTCTGTATCAACTGGTGATAGAGCCCTTCCGATGAAAAGGCCCGCTGCACTGCCGGGTGAGCAAACAGCACCTTGATTTCTGAGCCAAACACCAGCCCTTCGGCGGTCATCGTCCAGTACAGCGGCTTTACCCCAAAGCGATCGCGCACCAAACTCAGCCGCTCGGCCTGCCGCTCGTACAGCGCGAAAGCAAACTCACCCCGCAAGTGGGGCAGCGCACCCGCCAATCCTAGCCGGTCAGTCAGATGGATTAGCAGCTCCGTATCGCTCTTGGTCGCAAACTGATAGCCCCGCGAAGTGAGGTCAGCCCGCAGCCGCTTGTAGTCGTAAAATTCGCCATTGTGAGCAATCAGATAGCGCCCATCATCTGACCGAAAAGGCTGGCGTCCCCGGTCAGGATTGAGGTCAATAATTGACAGCCGCGCATGAGAAAAGCCCACACCGCACTCAGGCAGAGTCTTCCAACCAAAGCCATCTGGCCCTCGATGATACTGAATGGCCGCCATCGCCACTAGCCGATCTGGGTCGATGGGCCGATCTGCCTCGTGATGCATGATGCCTGCAATACCGCACATAAAAATTGGTTGAATGGACTGGTGCTCATCCTACCGGCAGAGGCCTTTGAGACGGCCTTCCTAAAGAGCGACTTAAAAGCGTAACCTACGCCACAGTCTGAGCTTGGCACCGTAGATAAGATGATGGGGTACTTTTTAAAAAGACTTTAAGGACTGTGTCACCCCATGACTTTTTCGATTGTTGCTCGGGATGCGGTAACCGGCATGACGGGCGTGGCAGTGGCGACGAAGCATCTGGCAGTGGGGGCGCTGGTGCCTCATGTGAAAGCGGAGGTAGGGGCGATCGCCACTCAAGCCCAAACCAATCCGCTGCTGGGCATTCGCGGCCTGCACCTGCTCGAACAGAGCCCCGATCCCACCGGCAATGCCGAATCAGTCTTACAGCGCCTGCTATTTGACGACCCTGACCGCGAGCAGCGGCAGCTTCATCTGGTAGACCGCCAGGGACAGACCGCCGCCTGGACGGGGAAAGAATGCGTGGGCTGGGCCGGTCACTTTACCTTTCCGCATTTCTCGGTGGCGGGCAATATGCTGGTCGGAGGAGAAACACTGTCGGCAATGGCGGCGGCTTATCAGCAATCTGGTGCCAAGCCTTTTTGCGATCGCCTGCTCTCAGCTCTCGAAGCCGGTAACGCTGCCGGGGGCGATAAGCGCGGGCGGCAGTCAGCATCTATATACGTTATGGATGCCGACGTTTATCCGCACTTAGATCTGCGCGTTGACCACCACGATCAGCCCGTTGCCACGCTGCGTCTGCTCTTTGAAGAATCTTGCAAAGACTACTATCAGTCCTTCCGGCGGTCGATGCCCTCTGAGCGCCCGGTTGCCCTATTAGCACCCATCTACTCTACTCATGTGAAAGATGCGAGCTAGTTTTGGTATAATTCGCTACGGTTTTGTATTCTAAAGAGGTTACTGAAACACTTCTTGAGGAAAGAAAACCATGAAAAACAAAGCGAACCAAACTTCCCGTCAGTCAAGTCGGTGGACCTCTGATCGGTTTGTGCGCCTCGGCCAAAACTTAGAAGCAGCCTATGGCGCAGGGGTGATGAGCGAAAATCAGGAGGGCAGCGCCAACGGCCTCGGCTGGACTCGCGAACAGCTCTTGAGGATGTCGGCAGCTCGCTCATTTCCTTTTATGTAGGATTCACACTGACTGGTCCGGTCAGGGTTTCGAGCAGCGCATATACAGCAGGCGGCTGGAGCGCTTCAGCGAGCATAGCAACCCCCACCTGCCGCTCTAGCGGTACCGGCAAAGAATATACCTGCACTCCCTCAGGGATCGGTTCTGCCGCCAGCCGGGGCAAAATCGTGCCGCCCAACCCCCTGAGCCACCAGTTTTACAATCGTGGCGTCGGTCTTCACTTCATTAACCACCTTTAGCCGGTAGCCCAACCCGTTAATATGCCGGTAAACCGGACGCATCATAATGTGATCGACCGGCGGCATAATTAAGGGCTGCTCAGCCAGCACTAGCCAGGTGAGCGTATCGCCTTCGAGGGTAAAACCAGGCGGCAAAAGCACTACAAATTCGTCTTTGAGCAGTTCCCAAGCTGACAGGTCTTTGCCAGCGGGCAACACGGTAATGCCAATATCGGCGCGGCCTTCTCGCAGCGCCTGCTCTACCTGGTTATAGTCGTCATGCTCAGACAGGTTGAGCCGAATACCCGGAAAGCGCTGGTGAAAGTTAGCGATCGCCGCCGGCAAAACATGAGTGGCGATGCTGCGAAAGCTGGCGATACGCACCTGCCCTTTTTCTAAGCTTTTGGCGATCGCCGCCGCTTGCAAAATATCTTGTGTGTGCTCCACAATCACGCGGGCATGGGCTAGCACGCGATCGCCGACCGGTGTCAGCCGCGCCCCGTAGCGACCGCGCGAAAATAGAACAATGCCCAGGTAGTCTTCTAGAGATGCGATCGCATGACTCACCGCCGACTGCGAGATTCCAAGCTCTAGCGCCGCCTCACTAAAGCTAGAAGACCTAAAGCTAGAAGACAGTCTCAGCTACGACGAACCCGCTCCCTGGTACTCTCCTGTACGTCAGACGCTGGGTAAAGTGCTGCTAAAGGCCCAATCGTCCGGCAGCCGCTGAAGCAGCCTATCGAGCCGATCTAACCATCTATCCGGAAAATGACTGGTCGCTTAAAGGGCTGGCA
The DNA here is from genome assembly GCF_002286735.1 of Leptolyngbya sp. BC1307. GTDB lineage: Bacteria > Cyanobacteriota > Cyanobacteriia > Phormidesmidales > Phormidesmidaceae > Phormidesmis. The sequence continues at coordinate 10,297 of NZ_NRTA01000045.1, read as the reverse complement.
GAAAGCCTGGAGGCACAAGGCAAAGTAGCAAAGCTGCGCTAACGCCTTTGTTTCTGCCGATTTATGGCTTCCGGTCGGAACTACCCGTTCTACCAACTTATTTTGTTTTTATGAAGTTGCTACAAAGTGTCCCTGATAGCCCAGCACTTTTTAAGAACAACTCTATGCTAGGACGAGTGGACTAATGTTCCCCAGCTTACGATTACGCGGAGAGTGCATTTGCCTGTTGGCCTCCTATTCGTGAGAAACATGCGACTTCTTTTAGAACTTCCAACCATCAGCTACTGCGAACATCCGTCCATTAACAGCAAATTTAAGCGTCTGATCGATATTGCTGGTGCCCTAGTCGGATTGGGCATCACAGGTCTCTTATTTATCCCCTTATGGCTAGCGATTAAGCTAGATAGTCCGGGTCCTATTCTGTACAGCCAGCTACGCTGCGGTCTTAAAGGTGAAAGCTTCCGGATCTGGAAGTTTCGCTCGATGGTGACCAATGCCGATGCGCTCAAGCAGCAGGTCAAGAACGAAGCCTCTGGCCATATTTTTAAAAATCGCAATGATCCCCGAGTGACCCGTGTCGGTCAGTTTCTCAGACGCACAAGTCTAGACGAGCTGCCTCAGTTTTGGAACGTGCTAAAGGGAGAGATGAGTCTGGTCGGGACGCGTCCCCCAACGCCTGACGAGGTAAAAAACTATACTGCCTATCACCACAAAAGACTGCTGGTAAGGCCCGGTATGACCGGTGAATGGCAGGCTAATGGTCGCTCAACTGTAGAAGACTTTGACGCGATCGTACAGATGGATCTGCTGTATCAAAGTAAGTGGTCTGTTACTTACGATCTGGCGCTGATCTTTAAGACAGTTCAGGTTGTTTTTAAGAAACAAGGTGCTTATTAGAGCGGTGACTATGAAAGGCAGATTGAGTTTACAGGCTGGGCTTTGACTAGCTCGGCCTGTTTTATGGCTTGCTAAGTAGGGGATATAGCGGTTTCTGGATGCATTCGGGAACCGCGAGTCACTTTACCCGTTGCAACATCAGGCTTTCAGCCGGTGTGATGGACTTCAGCAAAGTGACCAACGCTATAGATTCGTGGAGAAGATTTGTAGATAAACTGGGGAGATTATGGCTGTTTCCTTACACGTTGCGCAAAAGTTTTGGGCCCTCCAGCGCAGTCAGGTATCGATAAATATCGCTTAGTTCATATAAAAATTTGCCCTGGTGTAGATTTTTAGGACGGTCTGTAAGCTATAAAGTGAAGTATGGACACAGTTTTTTGCTGAAAGAGTCTGCTGAGCGTTTGCAGATTCTGAAGCGTCACGGCTTACTCCAATTTCTGCATATCACTTCGCGCACTATGTTAAGGCTATCGAGATCACCCAAAACCGCTGTCGTTGTTCGTGAGCAGCGCCTAGAAGATGAACGAATGCACGACATAGAGCTGCTTTTAGAGAGCCTATTTCGCCGAGAAGAAGTGACCTTAAGGCTGATTGCCGACTGTCTCTACGATGTCGGTTCGACTAATTTACTCAATCGGCGCGTGCATTCACAGCCGTTGAATCGCTTTATGAAGGTGATTGCTCGGCGATCTAAGCCGATTTTTCGATTTTTTATGCTGCGCTGGAGTCGGAAAAATTGTCCGCAGCTAATTGCTAAGTGGCTGCACAGCCAGGTCAGGTTTTCGCCGAGTGAGGTTGTGCTGCCAGAAATTCAGCACCCAGAGAGCAACGCTATTACGTAAAAAATAGCTATTTGGTAGAACCGTCTAGCACTTGAGCTGACTCGATTTGACGGCCAGGCTATCGAGGGGCAAAGGGCTCTGCGTAAATACGTATGGGGTCGTCTCAAAGAAGACAGCCTCTAATCAGCAGATATCACCTGATGCGAGGGCGCTGCCCTGAGTAAGCTATAGCTTCCGGCACTTTACTTTATGCGGCATTACTGGCTGTAGGCCATATGTAGCAACAGGCAAAGCGCGAATGCATCTGCGCTTTGCTACAGGTTGACCAAACATCTTTATTCACGATCGCTCATTATGCTAAAAACGTCTGCCTGTCGCTTGATTGCGGGTGCTACTACCTTGTGTGTTGTGCAAATGTTGAGCGCAAATCGGGTCTGGGCGCAAACGTCAGCGCCAGACGTGCCAGCGCCGAGCCAGCGAGAGGCATTGCTGCTACCGCTGGAGCCAGGAACGATAGCTATAGGGGAAATGGAAATGGATGCGATCGCCCACCAGAGAGTTGCCGACAGCATCAATGCTGAGTTTACTGATGACCCCTCTGCAGACGAGTCAGCCAACCTGAATTTGGCTGACATCCCAATCATTGGCGATCTTTTAGATGCAGAAGGCAATTTTGACTGGGGGATGGATTTACCCATTTCAGTCAATCTGGGCAATGTGATGGGTGACTATGGGCTCGTTTTTAGTGCTGACTTTGCGATGGACTAGATGGAGTTAAAACGATTGCAGATAGACAGCGCGGCCCTTTAATCAGTTCATTGCCCATGAGTGTGCAATAGACAAGCAGTAGACCGGTAAAATTGAGACTGTAATTCAGGCAGTCTAGCTGCGAACTGGCCCTATGAGCGAAGACACCCTATTCGGTAAAATCATCCGTCGAGAAATTCCGGCTGATATTGTCTATGAAGATGACCTTTGTTTGGCTTTTCGCGACATCACACCGCAGGCACCGACCCATATCTTGGTCATTCCCAAGCAGCCCATTGCGATGCTGTCGGCGGCTCAGGCAGAGGACAAAGCCCTTTTGGGTCATCTGATCTTTGCCGTCAGCGAAATTGCCCGTCAGCAGAAGCTCGACAGTGGCTATCGGGTGGTGATCAATACAGGTGAAGACGGCGGGCAAACAGTTTTTCATCTACATCTGCATCTATTAGGCGGGCGGGCGTTGGGTTGGCCGCCGGGCTAAGAGGCCACCTACTCGTCAATCCGCTCTAGCTGCCAGAGAATTTGGTTGCCTTCGCGGCGAATGCGCGAAACCGTCCAGTTGCGCCAGGCCCAGTAGTCGCCCCGGCTGGTGACGGCGCTGGCATTGACATCCATCAGGTCAGCAAGCTCAGCGCTGGTAATCAGGTAGCCCTGTTTAGCCAGTTCATCGGTGACTTGCAGAGTCTTCAGAGCGTTTTTGAGGCGATCTACCCGAGTCGATTCGGGGTTGCCGATGTTTTTTTCAGATTGCGCTGTCATGAGCCGATTTCCTTCTTGAGAGTCACTCTCGTAGGATTTTAGCGCTGGTTCCGAAGATGCTTCCTGCGTAATGGGGTCATTTATCTCTGGGTTACTCAGTGATGACTCTTTTTGACCGTCTGGCTGGTGAGGAGATGCTTCATCTGAACTTGCCGTATCGCTGGCAGTACTGGCTGAGGGCGTATGCTGCTTGAGGGTGATGGGCTGAGCGTGAGAGAAGGCACGAGCTATCTGGTCGCAGCGCTCGTTGCCGGCGTTGCCAGTATGGCCACGGACGTATCGCCAGTCGATATTGAGCTGATGCTCAGTGAGCGTTTGCGTGAGCAGATCGAGCTGCTGCCACAGGTCTTTATTTAAAACAGCCTTGCCGGTTGAGGTTTTCCATCCCTTGCGTTTCCAGCCTTTGATCCACTTGGTGATGCCGTTTTTGAGATATTCGCTGTCGGTGTGGAGAATGACCGGGCCGCTGATGAGGTCATCCTGGCTAAGAAATTCTAGGGCGGCGATCGCTGCCTGCATCTCCATCCGGTTATTCGTCGTGGCCGCGTCCCGTCCGCCTAGCTCATGTACCTGACCATCAGCAAATTCTATCCGGGTGCCCCAGCCGCCTGGCCCCGGATTGCCAGAGCAAGCGCCATCTGTGTAGATTGCCTCAACCGTTGCCATCGTTCACTGTTCCTTAAAGCAGATTGTTTAGCCAAAGGGCAGTTTAGCGCGGATGTATTCACGGCGCATTTGGGCGATCGCCGCAATCGAAATTCCCTTGGGACACACCGACTGACATTCCCCGTGATTGGAGCAGTCGCCAAAGCCCTCAGCCGTCATTTTCTCGGTCATTTTCACCACGCGCTGCTGACGCTCCGGCTTGCCCTGAGCCATCAGCGCCAGATGAGAAATTTTCGCTGCTGTAAACAGCGAAGCCGACGCATTCGGGCAGGCCGCTACACAAGCGCCGCAGCCGATACAGGTCGCGTAGTCAAAGGCTTTGTCCGCATCCGGCTTAGCCACCAGCACCGCATTTGCATCCGGAGCCGCGCCCGTCTTCACTGAAATATAGCCGCCCGCTGCTGAAATGCGATCAAAAGCAGACCTATCGACAACCAGATCTTTGATCACCGGGAAAGCTTTAGCGCGCCAGGGTTCTAAGGTTACCGTATCGCCCTCTTGAAAGTGGCGCATATAGAGCTGACAGACCGCCGTGCGCTGCTGAGAGCCGTGGGCTTGACCGTTGATCATCATGCCGCAGGAACCGCAGATTCCTTCCCGGCAGTCGTGGTCAAATTCGACTGGCAATCCACCTTCGGCGATGAGTTGCTCATTGAGAATGTCCAGCACTTCTAAAAAAGAAAGGTCAGGCTGGACGTTGGAGACAGCATAGTTTTTGAAGCCGCCTTCGACTTCGGGATTAGCCTGTCGCCAAACTTTCAGATTGATTCGCATAGTATGTCTATATAACTTTCCGTCTGCTGGTCAGGGAGTAGCCATTGTCTTTGGTTCAATGATTACCCATCCATTGGCCTGCGCGCCAGCCAAATAGTCATCAATAATAGACTTGAATGCGGCTTCAACCTCAACCGGGGTATTTCCCTCGGCGGTAAGGTAAAGGCCTTCTGCATTAGCTACAGAGGCATAGATACACCCATCGTCAAAATCTACCCCTACTTTGCCTAGATAGCCTCTGTACTCAATTATATTTTTCATTAGCCTTCCTCCGGTGAGTCTCTAAGTCCAATGCCTATCGAGAAATTCCCATATCGTAGAACTCGCCAGCAGTAGTCGCTGCTCGTGCAACCTCAGCTTCTAATTGTCTGTCTAAAAGTCCGCTGTCTGAACTTCTACCTTTTCCGTTTTTTCAAGGTTATACATGATGTCATCCACAACCAATACCTTGTCTTCGATGTTCCAATCCTCAGCCGTATAAGCATCTCCATCGCCGACTTCCCACTTCGAATCGTCTTCTAAGATGATTAGTCTGCCGTCGTACTTAATCGTTCTGATAGGCTCGATAACCTGTTGCCCTAAGGAATACATCCTCATTCCCCAATCGAGCAAAACCTGTTGTTGCTCTGGTGTCATCGTATGTACGCAGAGGCTTTCGATTTCCTTGGGCCGCATGAGCCGATTAATAGCTGAAAGTTGCCCATTGATACCTACAGGCATAGTTTCTTCACTCATATCTTCACTCATAATATTTTTTCACTCACACTTGTTCACTGATAAGACCGCTGTGTCAGCTTCACATTTTCAAACCGCAGCATCTCACTTACTAGCTCAGGTGGCTGTTCTTGCCCTTGATATTTCCAGGCCGCTGCATTGGAAAACTGATCATCTCGGCGCTGGGCTTCACCGCCTTCAGTTTGAAATTCTTCGCGAAAGTGACAGCCGCAGGACTCTTCGCGGGCGAGGGCGTCGCGGGCCATGACTTCACCAAGTTCCATAAAGTCAGCGACTCTACCCGCAAACTCCAGGTTTTTATTGAGCGTGGTTGCTTCGCCGGGGACGCGCAGATTTTGCCAGAATTCGGCTCGAAGCGATCGCACCCCTTCTATCGTCTCCTTCAGCCCTTCCCGAGTTCGGCTAATCCCCACCCCATTCCAAATCAAGTGCCCCAATTCCCGGTGAAAGTCCAACATTGTTCTATCGCCTTTAATGCTCAGCAGCTTCAGCGTGCGGGCTCTCGCTGAGGCCTCGGCTTCGGCAAAAGCATCGCCATCCGTATCGACCTTTGGCAAGGCCGTCGTCGCCAGATAGTTGCCCAGCGTATACGGAATGATAAAGTAGCCGTCCGCCAGTCCCTGCATCAGCGCACTGGCTCCCAGCCGGTTTGCGCCGTGGTCAGAAAAGTTCGCTTCTCCCAGCACAAACAGACCTGTCACCGTGCTCATGAGATGGTAGTCTACCCAGAGCCCGCCCATGGTGTAGTGCACCGCCGGGTAAATGCGCATGGGCCGCGCGTAAGGGTCCTCGCCCGTGATCCGCTGATACATTTCAAACAGATTGCCGTAGCGAGCTTCGATGGCGGGTTTGCCCTGGGAGGCGATCGCCTCACGAAAATCCAAATACACCGCCAGCCCGGTCGCCCCTACGCCCCGGCCTTCATCGATCACCTGCTTGGCATTGCGAGAAGCCACATCGCGCGGCACTAAGTTGCCAAAGGTGGGATAGCGCGTTTCTAGATAGTAGTCGCGATCGCTTTCGGGAATGTCTTGGGGCGATCGCTCATCCCCCGCCTTTTTCGGCACCCACACCCGCCCATCGTTGCGCAGACTCTCACTCATCAGAGTCAGCTTCGACTGAAACTCACTAGACACCGGAATGCAGGTCGGGTGGATTTGAGTGAAGCAAGGATTAGCAAACAGCGCCCCTCGCTTATAGGCCCGCCAGCTCGCTGTCACGTTGGAATTTTTGCCGTTCGTCGAAAGATAGTACACATTGCTATAGCCCCCGGTGGCCAGCACCACCGTATCGCCCGCATAGCGCTCAAACTCGCCCGTCAGCAAGTTGCGCACCACAATACCCCTTGCCTGCCCCTCGACCACGACCAGATCCAGCATTTCCCGCCGAGGAAATAGCTCAATGCGCCCTGCCGCTACCTGCCGCATCATCGCGCCGTAGGCTCCCAGCAAAAGCTGCTGCCCGGTTTGCCCCCGCGCATAAAACGTGCGAGAGACCTGCGCCCCGCCAAAAGACCGATTCGCCAGCAGGCCGCTATATTCACGGGCAAAGGGCACCCCCTGAGCCACACACTGATCGATAATTTGGTTGCTGATTTGAGCCAGCCGGTAAACGTTCGCTTCGCGCGAGCGATAGTCACCGCCCTTGATCGTGTCGTAAAACAGTCGCCACACGCTATCCCCGTCATTGGGATAGTTTTTCGCGGCGTTGATACCGCCTTGAGCAGCAATGCTGTGAGCGCGGCGCGGCGAATCTTGAATGCAAAAGCTTTTGACCCGGTAGCCTTGCTCAGCGAGAGTAGCTGCGGCTGACGCGCCCGCGAGCCCAGTACCCACCACCAGCACCGTATGCTTGGGCTTGTTGCCAGGATTGACCAAATGGCAATGGTCTTTAAAGCTGCCCCATTTTTCAGGAAGGGGGCCGTCAGGCACGCGGGCATCGAGTGGCATGGCTTATCTACATCGGGTTAACGCTCATTTAAAGAGTAACGCTAAGGCGCGAGTAAACACCACAGGCAAGCGCTTGGGACGTTTTGCCCGCTCAATATTGCCAATGTAAGGAAGCTCTACCTGCAAGACCTGTCGATATAGAAATAACAACGCACTCAGCGCCACCGTTTGAGTAGAGGCAGCGACCCTCCGCTCCAGGGCAAGATGCGATAGATATGCCCTAATTTCGTCTGCCCCATTTCCTGCGGATGGCGCTTGTCGTGAAACAAAATGAAATCGCGAATGTAATAGACGTATGACTTCTCAGTTGACAGGCTAAAGTACTTGAGCATGATGGCTTCTCGAACCCGGTCAAGCAGACGAGGTGAATTAGATGGCGGCATACTGACTGCTGTATAAGTCGGAAATTTGGGTGATTATGCAGCAGTTATGCCTGATAAGCGCCTCATACCCATACTTAAACAGTGCGAAAGTGATAGATAACACCCTACTTCTACGGACCAGCCCTCTAAAGGTGATCGCTCGTAAGCTTAATAATTGACCAAAAACAATACTCAGCAAGGCTTTTAGCTGTATTTCCCCTTGCTCAAGGAAAGATCAGATGTACTAAATCACGAATAAGACTGACGAACTTATCAGTATTTCAGTCATTTCATTCTGAAGGCTTCGCTATTCCTATTGGGAAGCTCTCAGCTTGTAGAAAGCACTTTTTTAAGTGTGGAATCCTGAGATCATTATCCAGACAAGATTGTATGAATTATTGAAAGTATTCAATTGACCTTGAAAGGGCTGCTTCTACGGACTTATACCGCAGAAGTATCAGATAACTTCTGTAAACGGGGGCGTTATCCCGCAAAAGTGTCAGGCAAACTAAAAATTTAGGGTATTATTCAGCAGATCTGACGTTGAATATATAGTTAGCTGGCTTCTGTTGCAGGTGGTGGCAGTAGTTTGAGATCATTAGTTGATAGCGTAGAATTGGGTTCACAGCATTTGTAGCAGTTGACATGGAAGAATACTTGAGCACTAGCGAAGTTATTGATTGGTCACATCCTGAAATCATCGAGCTTGCCGAACAAATTGCATCAGGACATGAAACATCAACGGCGATCGCAAAAGCGTCTTTCGAGTGGGTACGAGACGAAATTTGTCACAGCTTTGACTATCAGATGAACCCTATAACTTGTCGCGCTTCTGACGTTCTAAAATACAAGACAGGCTACTGCTTTGCTAAGAGCCATTTGTTGGCAGCATTGCTACGGGCAAACCAAATTCCAGCAGGGTTTTGTTATCAGCGATTGAGTGTTTATGATAAAGGTGCGCCGTACAGCTTGCACGGTTTTAATGCAATCTATCTAGCTGAAACGGGTTGGTATCGAATTGATGCCAGAGGTAATAAAGAAGGAGTCAATGCTCAATTTACCCCGCCCCAGGAGCAGCTAGCTTTTAACATCAGGCTCGCTGAAGAAGCAGATTTTCAGGCAGTTCTTGCTGAACCACTTAAAATTATCGTAGAAGCGTTGCAAGCACAAAATACATGGGATGATATGCTTCGTAATCTTCCAGATATTTCGTTGAAGTCTGCAAAGAATTATGGTCTTGTGATGGATAATAATTATGTGCCAGTCAGCTAACAACCCCAATGCACACCGACCGCCGAGAGGTTAGCGTTTGGAGTTCGAGGTTATCTGCGGCGGGTGATTTGAGCCGTTAGCCAATCAAACCAAAGTAGATTGCCAGGGGTAGGCCGATGAAGCCGAGGGCGATCGCCCCTCAAGCAATACTCCCTCGCTTCCGCGCTTCCTTAAACGAGGTGCCAACAATCTTTAGGCCAGCGCGGATCATCTGCTGCTCTATCTAGTCAAGTGAAAAAACGGGTGCGATCGCCGCCTCTATTCCTAGAAGTTCATACATTGCAGATCTCGGTTTTCACATAAGAGAGGTGGCCCGTGGAGGAGGTACAGTCGTCACACTAAAACGCATGAAAATGATGACAGATATAGGAATGGAACTGTATCTGCAATAGCTCAATAACCGCTGGTAGAAGGCAAGCTTGTTTTAGCTTGCAACAAAACAAGCCGACTCAGCAGGCAGGGCCTGAGCCGTTGCCTGAGCCGCTCTTTGTCTAATGACATCAGGCAACAAGGGAACAGTGTCATCGTGTTTGAGCCTGGAGGTCAAATATTGCCAGAACGAAAAGCCCAGCTTGCGACAGGTTTTTTTGAGGCCGACAAAGGTGTCACGCGCCTGCCTGCCCAAGTCATGGCGAGTGGTGCCACTAATCTTACGACGAGTGACCATCTCGCGAATATCAGATTCAGCGGCATTGGTATGCAAAGGCAGCGCTGGCATCTCCAGGACGCGCAGGAGTTCTGCCTTGTGGTTGGTAAACTGCTTGAGCACCGCGTTTAAGGGCGCATTGTCCTCGAAGGTCTGTGCAAAGATGGCATCAAAGCCTCGGTTGAATGCAGGTATATCGTCAGCAGAGGGGTCTTGGCGATAAAACTTCAAGGCTTGGTAGTAGGCCCACAGCTGATAGCGCAGGGCTTCAATTTCGTTGAGCTGCGCAGGGGTTTCGCCGCTCAATTTGCGCAGGGTACGTTCCATATGTATCCAGCACAGGGCATGGACGAACAAGACAAACTGCGGCGCACCATCACTGAGGATAATCAACTCAGGTGACACCCCATGGCTAATCACACTGCCGAGCAAAGCCGCTTCGGTGACCAACCTAACCGCGAGCGGGGTGACGATATCAAGGCGCTCTAAATAAGCTGCCCATGCCGATTCACCCTGACAAATCACCTGCTCAGAAAAGCTCAGTTTCTCTAAATGGCGAGACGCTAGCCCATGAGCGCTCAGGTAGGCTTGGGCATATTCGTTGAGCACATAGTCCTCAAACGGATGACGCAGGAGCTTGAGATAGTTTTGCCGGGACTTGTGCTCACTACTGCGAAAATAGGCAAATAG
>NZ_NRTA01000044.1 GCF_002286735.1 Leptolyngbya sp. BC1307 | reverse complement strand
GCTCACGCAGTAAAAACCGATTGATGCTGTCGTGGCTTACCTCTGCCAAGATTTCTGAGAGCCGTACACAACTGACGTATTTAGGCTCAGCTAGTAGGAATAAGGTGTAGAGAGGGCTATTACACTGGGCTGTAGATGGTTTTGATCGCTGGCGCATGCTGACCAGAAGGCTAAGAGGATGTGATTTATTTTACCACCCATAATCTGCCTGCTCTGTCAATGCGTAAGTCCTATAAGAGATTTAATCTTTTAGCCAGTGAGCCACATCTCTGGCAAAATAGGTCAAAATCAAATCAGCACCTGCTCGTTTTAAGCCGGTAAGCGTTTCTAAAACAATCTTTTTCTCATCAATCCAGCCCTGCTGAGCGGCGGCTTTGATCATGGCGTATTCGCCACTCACGTTGTAAGCAGCAATGGGCAAATTCGTCTGCTGTCGAATCTGATAGATGATGTCCATATAAGCGAGAGCCGGTTTTATCATGACGATATCGGCTCCTTCAGCAATATCGAGCGTGACTTCTTTGAGGGCTTCTTTGCCATTGGCAGGATCCATTTGGTAGGTTTTTTTATCGCCAAACTTGGGGGCAGAGTCGAGGGCATCGCGAAAGGGGCCATAGTAAGCCGAGGCATATTTGGCGGAATAGGCCAAAATGCCGACGTTGATCCAGCCTTCAGCATCAAGGGCAGTGCGAATCGCTCCCACCCGACCGTCCATCATGTCGGAAGGGGCGACCAAATTAGCGCCTGCTTCTGCTTGACACAAAGCTTGTTTGACGAGCACAGCGACCGTTTCATCATTGAGAATTTGGCCGTCTTGCACAATGCCGTCGTGTCCTTCGGTGCTGTAGGGATCGAGGGCGACATCGGTGATCACTATCATATTGGGGACGGCCTGTTTAATGGCCCGAATGGCCCGAGGCACGAGTCCCTGAGGGTTGTAGCTTTCGGTGCCCGCGTTGTCTTTTTGGTCGTAGGGGATGAGCGGGAACAGAGCGATCGCCGGTATCCCTAGCTCAGCGGCAGCGGCAACTTCCGTCAGCAGCAAATCTAAGGAATAGCGATCGCAACCCGGCATCGAAGCAATTTCTTCCTTGAGGTTGCTCCCCTCCATAACAAATACGGGATAGATCAGATCGTTGACTGTCAAACGAGATTCCTGCACCATTTGGCGGAGTCCGGCTGTGCGTCGCAGCCGCCGGGGCCGATGCTGGATAGAAAGAGTGGGTGACATTTGTGGCCTCGCGAACTAAAATGAGAATGATAATCATTGTTAGTTTATATACCAGGATCGCGTTCACCTGTCTGACTAGGGCGCAAGACTAAACAAGTTGTTACACTCCTTGTAGTGAGCAGGCATCTTATGAAAACCGTTTCTTCTCTCAACTCTCGTCTGACCCGTGCGCAAAAGCAGATTCATTGTTTACTAGAGCAGTCTGGCGAGCCGCTGACGGCTCAAGCGATTTATCAGCGGCTGAAAGATCAGCAGCAGCCGACCGGACTGGCGACGGTTTATCGGTCATTGCGATCGCTACAGATAAAAGGACTCGCTCAGGCCAGAGCTTTGCCCAATGGCGAGTGGGTGTACGGCCTCACCTCTGACGACAGCCACTACCTGACCTGCCTAAACTGTGGCACCTCCGTTCCAGTTGAAGACTGTCCGGTACATTCTTTAGAAGAAAAATTAGGCCAGTCATCTCACTTCCAGATTTTTTACCATACCCTGGAGTTTTTTGGGCTCTGCGCTCCCTGCACTGGGCGTTTAGAAACTGAGAGCCCATAGGCTTGTGCCGCTACACCGGCAAAGAAACAGGTGCTATACAGTCTTCTAGCAGTTGTTGAATAGCGTCTTTGTCCAAGTCGCGTCCAATGAACACGAGCTGATTGCCACGAGGGCCTGACCACTCATCATCTTCAAGCTGGAATCGCTTGCCCGTGAGCTGAAAGAAATGTCTAGCTGGGCTCTCTTGAAACCAAAGAACGCCTTTGGCGCGAAAGACATTTTCGGGTAGATGATTATCTAGAAACTGTTGAAATTGTCTGAGGGTGAAGGGGCGATCGCGCTGAAAAGAAACGGACATAAAGCCATCATTTTCTAGATGGCCTGAATGATCATGATGATGCCCTGAGTGATCATGATGCTCGTCGCGCCCTGAGTGATCATGATGATGCCCTGAGTGGTCGCTGTGTTGAGCCTTGTGAGATTGGGCGGCGATCGCCTCAGCCGCTTTCTCCTGGTAGGCTCCGTTTTCTCCTATTTTGATATCGATAATCAACGGTAGCGGCACTTTTCCCTGCTCAGCCCGCAAGATCCTGGCACCGGATTTAATGCCACGAATGCCTTCCTCTAATGTTTCTAATCGCTCACTACTCACCAGATCTGTTTTATTGAGAATAATGATATCGCCATAGGCTATCTGGCTAAAGGCCGCCTGAGAGTTAAAAAGATCAGGCGCAAAAGATTCTGCATCTACCAGGGTCAAAATCGAGTCGAGCCGGGTCATATCTCGCAGTTCTGTGCCCAAAAAGGTGAGGGTAACCGGTAGCGGATCGGCGACACCCGTTGTTTCGACGACCAGGTAGTCAATGCGATCGCGGCGCTCTAGCACCCGGTAAACCGCATTGCGAAGGTCGTCATTAATGCTGCAACAGATGCAGCCATTAGTCAATTCGATCATGTCTTGATCAAGCTGGACGATAAACTGGCTATCGATGTTAATGTCACCAAATTCGTTTACCAATACGGCTACTTTAAAGTCTTCAAAGGTCTCTAAAATGTGGTTGAGCAGCGTGGTTTTACCACTGCCCAAAAAACCGGTGATAATCGTGACTGGCAATCGGTTGTCATCAATAGGTAAAATTAAATCTGTTGACATGGCTGATTTCTCTAGTAAGTAAGATTTTGTCAAGACTCCAAGCTCGCAAGCTACGACAGGGCGAAGGCAGCGGTTTGGCCGGTTAAGCAATTGCTGAGCTGCTGGTGAAGCTGTAGCGGATTTAGCTGGTGGCCAATGATTACGAGCTGGTTCTGGGTGGGGCGAGTCTGAGCGTCGGGTGAAAGGCTAAGCCGCTTGCCTGCTAGCTGAAAAATATATCGCTGGTCTTGCCCCTCAAACCAGAGAATGCCTTTGGCACGAAAGATATTTTCGGAAAGCTGGTGCATGAGAAAATGCTCAAACCTGGTGAAATCAAAGGGGCGATCGCTGCGAAAAGGAATCGAGACAAAGCGATCAGTGACCAGGTGATCGGATAGCTCTCTCTCTGAAAGCGCATAGGTTTCAACATCTGCCAATCCCACATCTAAAATGGCCGATAGCGGCAAGTCAGACGAGGTTTGCAGACTACAGCTCAAGATCCGTGCATTAGACTTTAAAAGATGAATATCTTGCTTAATGGCGGCGATCGCATCGTCACTCACCAGATCAGTTTTATTCAGCAAAATCACATCGCTATAAAGGAGCTGATTGGTATACACCAGCTGTTTCAACAGTGCTGCACCAAACATCTCAGCATCGACCACACCCAAAACAGAGTCTAGCCGGGTCAAATTTTGCAGCTCTGTGCCTACAAACGTCATAATAATCGGTAGCGGATCGGCCAGTCCGGTGGTTTCTATCACCAGATAATCCATTTTCTCTTCGCGCTCTAGCACCTGATAAACCGAATCCACCAAGCTTTCGTTAATAGTGCAGCAAATACAGCCATTGCTCAGCTCCACCATATTTTGCTCAACCGAAACCAAGAGCTGAGCGTCAATATTGATATCGCCAAATTCATTTACCAGCACCGCTACCTTCAGCCCCTGAGCGTTGTTCAAAATGTGGTTGAGCAGCGTGGTTTTACCACTGCCCAAAAAGCCGGTAATCACCGTGACCGGCATTCCCTGCTTGGGTAGCGCGATGGCGTCGCCTCCCCCGGGGAGAATCGCCTGATTGGATTTTGAGGCTGACATAGGCAAACGCCCGAATTAACTTAAGATTTGATAATGATTATCATTCTTATAGCATATTGCTGGCAGTTCACGATCATTAAGGCAGCGTCAAAATAATCTGCTATGCTTTTTCGTAGGCTTCGATAATGATTATCATTTCTGTAACATCTTGACTCATCGGACATATGCTAGCGGTTCATAATCTATCGGTTAACTATCGCGGAATTGAGGCGCTGACATCGGTTTCATTGACTCTGAATCCGGGTGAATGGGTGGGCCTAATTGGCCCCAACGGTGCCGGGAAAAGCACCCTGGTCAAGGCTATTTTGGGCCTGATGCCTTACAAAGGACAGATTTTATTAAACGGGACGACGCTGAAGCGGCAGCGGCGGCAGGTGGCTTATGTGCCGCAGCGATCGCAAATTGATTGGGACTACCCCATCACCGCCTGGAATGTCGTGATGATGGCCCAAACAGCGGCCCTCGGCATTGGGCGATCGCCTAACGCCAAAGCCAAAAGATTAGTCAGCGACGCATTGGATCGCGTCGAAATGCTACCCTTGCGGCACCGCCAAATTGGCCAGCTCTCCGGCGGTCAGCAGCAGCGAATTTTTCTCGCCCGTGCCCTGGCCCAACAGCCCAACCTATTTTTGCTAGATGAGCCGTTTAGCGGCATTGACAAAAAAACCGAAGCCATCATGCTAAGCATTTTCGCCGACCTCAGCGAGCAGGGTAAAACGCTGCTCGTTTGCAGCCATGAATGGGGCGAGGCGCTCAATCGCTATCACCGCCTCTTACTGCTCAATCGCCGCGTCCTGGCCAACGACACCCCCCAAGCGGTGATGACCATGGAGAATATTCAGCAAGCCTACGGCGCAAATATTTCAGCGGCCTTACACAATCAGAATGTCATCCCTTTCGCCTGCTAGCGGTGAAGCTTACGATTTTCTATTCGATTCTAGATTCGATTCTAGGAGTTGACTGAGTTTGTGAGCCGCTTCGTGTGAATTGAGAGATGACCAAAGCAAGTAGGTTGCATCATTTTGAAGCGTTGGCTTCTCTTCTTTCGCTAACTTCGCATTCAGAAACTGCATAATTTTCAGCTTGTCTGCGCGAGGTAAAGAGAAGGCTGCATTGCTTAGATTATTGGCGATTGAATGTAAATAAAGCTTAAGCAAACTATCTGGCATCGCAGGGACGATTATACTGAAACTTTCTACCTAGTCTGCGATATAGGGTGATTAGACGGACAAATTCCCACCTATGTGTCCTCACAGGGTGATTGGGCTGAATTATTTCCATCTAACTAGCTATATAGGGTAATTAGGTGGGAAGCTTCCCTCTAATTAATAGTTATGCTGCTAATTTCTCTGCTGGGTGTGATGAGGTTTTTCTAGGGTGTATCTGAGTTTCTTATTGAATTTGTTTTTAGAACTTAGGTAACTTTATGAGCATTGATGTACGGGCTAATGAATTGATTGGAAACGGTGGCTGGGCTGGATCTATCGCCGTTGCTGGTGGCTTTGTTTATTTGGCAGATGCGGCAGGGGATCTGAGAAGGGGTGAACTTGACTCTTCTATAAACACTACAGTAATTGGTAAAGGTGGTTGGACTGGATCTATCGCGGTTGCTGATGGCTTTGTTTATTTGGCAGATGCGGCGGGGGATCTAAGAAAGGGTGAACTCGACTCTTCTGTAAACACTACAGTAATTGGTAAAGGTGGTTGGACTGGATCTATCGCGGTTGCTGATGGCTTTGTTTATTTGGCAGATGCGGCGGGGGATCTAAGAAAGGGTGAACTCGACTCTTCTGTAAACACTACAGTAATTGGTAAAGGTGGTTGGACTGGATCTATCGCGGTTGCTGATGGCTTTGTTTATTTGGCAGATGCGGCGGGGGATCTAAGAAAGGGTGAACTCGACTCTTCTGTAAACACTACAGTAATTGGTAAAGGTGGTTGGACTGGATCTATCGCGGTTGCTGATGGCTTTGTTTACCTGGCAACACCTGATGGGAATCTGTTGCGTGGGAGTATAAATCCTTCATCTACTCCACCTGTTTTTCCTATCAAAGGATCTCGACACGATGATGTCGCAGGGGGGCACATGCAAACAGACTTTTCTCTCGATGTAGGAGGAACGTTAAGTGCCGTAACAAGAACTTGGACGAATGTGAAGTTAAAAGGATTCACTGGCTCAGTTGCTGTTGTGCTAACCGATGGTGATAAAAAACTACTTTGGGCTTTACCTCCTCGAAAGTATGGTGTTGATGGCAAGTTGGTAGGTGACAATGATAGGCACGACAACTGGAGCGAGACAGTACCTTCAGGCATTATCAATCAAGTTCGTGGATATGCAATTCTCCAGCAACATGATCCTAAGTGGTTAAGTCTTGCAGGAGAAAGAGCAGAGCAATTTTTGGACTGGCTGAATTCAGACGAGGGTAAAGCAACAATTGAAACAGTTGCGACTATTGCAGTCATGTTGTAGCCCGCAGCCTAACAACCCGGCTGGAGCGGACTGTTGGAAGATCTTGGTGGTGTTGCAAAGTTTACTTGCAGCCGCTCAGCCGGAACGTTAGACCGCTGAGGTCTCGGTTGAGGTGGTTCTTCAAAGTTATCTGTGGATGCATCTGACTTTTCTATGACTTTTTCCTGACTCCCTAAGACGGGTGTAATTAAAAGTGTCAGTCAAGATTCTGAAAGCCCTGAAAATACGTACAGCAGGCATTACCGATTTATGGGCTTTCAATATGAATTTCTGAAAAAACTGCCACTTTTAATTACACCCCCCTAAGACTGACGAGGCAGGTATGTAGAGATTGGATTTAACCCAACTAAGTTTCAAGAGGAATTTATGTTCAAGACAACAGCAGTAATTGGTCTCGCAACAGCGGTAATGAGTTTCGTAACAGTTCCTGCCTACGCTGATGGTGTATTCTCGACCTCAAACTTGAGGATTGGCGATGTAAATCTTTCTATCAGCAGTGATGGTAGAGTTCTTACTAAGGCTGATGCAAACACAGGGCAACAGAGAGGACAGCAGAACTTTAGAGAATTCTACGGCATGATGTGGGAGCCTTCAAACAGTGTTCTCTTTGTAGCAGGTATCTTGGAGGGTAGTAATCAACCTGTACTCGTGAAAATTCGCTCTACTGGCGGCGGTGGAAATAACATGTTTGCTCTGACTTCAGATGGTGGTTCAGCCCCTGGATACAACTACCGTTTAGGTTCACAGTTGATGACGGTTAGTAGGATGAGCTACAACGGTAACTTACAAATTGACAACGGTTCAGGAGTTCTCTATCAAATTAGAGGGGTTGGTGGCACTGGGAATAACATGTTTGCTTTAGCCAACAGTGCGGCATGTCAAACAGCGCCAGGATACAACTACTTTATTGGTTGTACAGCCGTTAATTCCCTATCTCCTCAACAGGCATTCCCACTGCAAGGTTCTCAGTTTACGGAACTAGGTGATCACCGCCGAATGGAAACGAGTGTCACTATCTCTAACAATGGACGTGTAGATGGTGTAACTCGTATCTGGACGGACAAACAATTGAAGGGTTTTACTGGTGCCGTTGCTGTCGTGATTACTGATTCTGCTGGCAATGTTTTACACGTCACTGTACCTCAAAGTTATGGCGTTGATTGCCGTCGTTGTCCTGGTTCTAGTGACCGTACTCAGCAGTGGTCTGATGCAGTGCCTTCAAATGTTCTTGGTCGGGTAGGAGGATATGCTATCATCCACACCACTAATCCGCGTGATAGATGGCGGGATTGGTTAAGCACCGCTAGAGAAGCAGCAACAGAAGTTAGGGCCATATACACGGAGTTCGGCAATTAATAGCATAGAACAAACTATATAGTGTTTTGGTAGAGCTTGTGTTGTCCACACGCTGTCTAACAATTCTGGTGCAGCGGATTGACCGAAACCGCTTGCGGTGTTGAAAAGTTATCGGCAACCGCTGACCAGAGCCGTTAGACTGCTAAACCTCGGTTGAGGCAGTGGCTTGCAAGTTTATCCATTGGTGTTTATCCGGAAATTGTCTATGTATAGACGAAGCCTTCTACAGGATGCTTGTTTTTGAACGAAGAAGTTATAGCCCTACAATCTCACTTTTATGAAAATTCGCCGCAACGCTCTATTTTGTCTCAGCGCATTTCTACTAAGTTTTCTCCTAATCATTAATCCATTAGGAGTAGGTAAATTATTTGTAGACCAAGTTCAGGCTCAAGCAGTGCCTCGTCCTTATGTCATTCTAGTCAACGGTAATGCAGATTGTTGCGTTTGGGCAGAAACCAACAGTTTGTATATGGATGAGCTCTGGAATATACCAAATGCTGAATTTAGAATGACCGCCTGGGATCACTTTCAACATGGAGGAAGACAAAGGCGGAATATTGATATTGGCTTTCTGGGAAGCTACTCCACATCTAACGACAGAGATTTTATTAATCAAGCTTCTGATTTTATTAATAATCAACTTGACCAGAATCGTCCTTTGATTATCATTGGTCATAGTTACGGCGGTGATTCAGTACTAAAACTAGCCCATCGAATTAACCGAAAAATTCAGTTTCTAGGAGTAGTTGATCCAGTTGGTGCTGGAGGATTTCGCACTCCTATTCGGAATCATGGCGTCCCTTCTAACGTTGATTACTTCTTTAATCGATGGCAGGAGAATGCTTTTGCTACAGACAACATAGTTCCCTTTGACAGCCGGGGAAGTGGGTCAATTAATGGTTGCCAAGCTAGAACTTGCGATCAACAGGCGGAGAATCTTGCTAGAAATGCAGATGGTTCAGCGATTAGGGTTTCTTGTGGTTCAGCGGAGATCACTTGTGATGGGTATCAGCCTTGGCCCGGAGGCTCCAACGGGACTAAGCAAAAACGTTTGACTCATAATCCGATGCCTAGCGATGCTTACATTCAGCGTCAAATTTTGGATCGGATCAGCAACGTGCTAGCTTCCTATACGCCGGTTAGCTTTCCTATCAGCGTTCGGAAGGTGTTCATCAAGTCCGCTCACGGTAATTACTGGCTTAACCATCACATCGCGAGCAGAGCTATTAGTTTGGCAGACCAACCCTACAATCCCTCAACTGGAGCATATGATGGTGAACTTTGGGAGATTGTCGATGCTGGAGGTGGCAAGGTATTCATTAAGTCCGCTCACGGTAATTACTGGCTTAACCATCACATCGCGAGCAGAGCTATTAGTTTGGCAGACCAACCCTACAATCCCTCAACTGGAGTATATGACGGTGAACTTTGGGAGATTGTTGACGCTGGAGGCGGTAGGGTATTTATCAAGTCTGCCCACGGTAGCTACTGGCTAAACCACGGGATAGCAGGCAGAATTATCAATTTGGCAGACCAACCCTACAATCCCTCAACTGAAGCATATAACGGCGAACTTTGGCAGATTGCTAATAGGTAATCTTCCGCCATAAAAGTAGTCGCCTCGACAGATAGTGGTCTAACAATGTGCGCTGAGCCAGACAGCCCTAAAATAGAAAGACCCCTAACCCCATTCCATATGAGTGAAACTGTCTACATCGAAACCAGCATCTTGGGATATCTCACAGCCAGATCAACTAAAAACCTGATCCTGGCTGCAAACATAGAAGTCACAAGGGAGTGGTGGGAGTCTCGCCGAAGTGCCTTCACTCTCTATATTTAAAAAGTTGTCCTAGATGAGGTGGCGCGGGGAGATCCTGAGATCGCGGCTAATCGTTTGGAAATTCTCAATGAAGTTCCCTTGGTTGAACTCAATCCGGCTGTACGAAGTCTAGCCGCCCAATTTCTTTCCCGAAGCAACCTTCCTCCCAAGGCTTCTGATGATGCAGTTCACATTGCTGCTGCTACCGTCCACGGCATGGATTACCTGTTAACCTGGAATTGTAAGCATATTGCAAACGCACAGATTCAGAGGGAACTTGAAGAGATTAGCTTTGACTTTGGATATCAGTTACCTGTAATTTGCACTCCCTACGAACTACTAGGAGATTGAGCGATGTGGCAAGATGAGATTCTAGATGAGATTCATAAGATTCGTGAAGAACATGCCGAGTCTTTTAACTATGATTTGGATGCAATGTTTGCAGACTGGCAAAGAAGACAGTCAGAAGGCGGAAGAGAGGTTGTCAGCTTACCGCCAAAGCGCGGTCTAACAACACGTTGGAACGGACGGGCGGGAGATCTTGACGAGGATGCCGAAGAGAATAGCCGCCGCTCAACTTAGCCGTTAGACGGCTAATCTGTATGCTGGTGGCTATTGTCAAGGCTTGTTAGGTTGGCTATGCTAATGACACATCAGTCTTGGTACGCTTTTATGGGCAATCAGCAGACTGTGTTAACGGCATTGGGCTGTGCGGGTTCTTTGGCTGTGGTGCTAGCGATGGGTAGTCCGGCGATCGCCAACCCAGTTACGGCAAATTTAGTGACGATCCCTGATGCTTCTTTAGATTACGGCTTGCCTGTTTTGGTTCAAAATGAATCTAACCCAATCATAGACGCGCTAGGCTGTACCTGTGCGGTTTGTACCGGTGGGGTACAGCGGCCTATCTTTTAGCGGCCTATTTTTGAAGTCTAATTGAGGGTAGTCCTAAACGAGTAAGGATATTTCTGTCAATTAGGGGATGTGTGATCGCTCCCCCCTTACCGATAATGTAGGCGTAGCAATCCAAACCTTCTCCGTGTTTTCCCTTTTGCCCGCTTGTCCCAGTTGCGATTCTGAAGCTGTCGTTAAAAATGGCTTTATTCACAACGGTAAACAGAATCATCGTTGTCAAGATTACGGGCGGCAATTCGTAGCGAACCCTGAGAACAAGATTATTAGCGACGAAACGAAGTCGCTGATTGATAAACTTCTGTTAGATGTTAGAGAAGATTCCGATGGCTGGCATTGCTAGCGTCGTTAACGTTTCTGAGCCATGGCTGCAAGGGTATGTCAATGAAAAATACGCCTCGGTGCCCCGCCAAGTGAACGTTCGGCCAAAAAAAAGGCCGCTTGACGATTCAGTGCGACGCAGCTTGGTCTTTTGTCGGCAATAAGGGCAACAAGCAGTGGATTTGGCTGGCTATTGACGCAGCAGCCGGAGAGATTGTCGGGGTCTTTATCGGTCGGCGTAGTCGAGTCGGCGCACGAGGACTCTGGCGCTCGCTGCCGCCTATCTACCGACAGTGTGCTGTCGCTTACACAGACTTCTGGGAAGCTTACGAGCAGGTCATTCCGAGCAAACGTCACCGCCCGGTAGGAAAAGAAACGGGACAAACCAACCGCATCGAACGCTTTAATTGCACCTTACGTCAACGGGTATCGAGATTAGTGCGTGAAACATTGTCGTTTTCTAAGAAGTTGGAAAATCATATGGGTGCCATTTGGTACTTCATTCACCACTACATAGATCTCCTTCTCCTACTTCAGCACTTACACTTAACTTATGAGAGCCGCACGAAACGAGTCATTTCTATCTGCTCCCTCCGATTCCCTTCAAGTTTCTGGATTTCCTTTGGGAGATCGAGATGTGGATTCCGCTAGCCACATTTTCGGACTGTCTGTACCTATCCATAGTGGCTACTTCATGGTGCGGCGTAGCGCGATCACTGGAAAACTCATGAATCCTTTAGGATACAAGATTCTGATTGAAGTGTTGGGTCGTGGAGATATCGAACGGATTGCTGAAGCCGGTTACAGCTTCCATGAGCGTGAAGAGGGAGAAAGTAAAGTTACTCGGAATCAACATAAGGAATACATCCACCACCTGTTGCGACTACGATTTTCAACCGGATGGCTGGGACAGATTCGGCAACGGATTGACTTTCCGATTAGTCGCTTCATCCGGTTTATTCTGGTTGGATTTACCGGACTTGCTGTTGATATGGGTTCCCTATATCTACTTTACGATGTCTTAGGCTTAGGGCTTACCCGCAGTGCCATTCTTGCTGCGGAGCTTGCAATCATCAACAACTTCTTCTGGAACGATCTTTGGACTTTTGGAGACCTTTCACAGCATCAGCGGCAACGGCGTAAGGTGCTTAAACGATTGGCGAAGTTCAACATCATCTGCCTGATGGGACTAATTCTAAAGGTTTTGCTATTAAATGCTCTCTTTAATGGCTTACATTTAAACGCCTATTTAGCAAATTTCCTGGCAATTATCGCCGTCACCATCTGGAACTTCTGGATCAATCTCAAGCTCAGTTGGCGCGTAACTGAAACCAAGTAAACATTAGGCTTAGAAATCAATGGATCTATTTGCATTTTCAAAGACCCTTATATATGGGGTCAAAAGAAGAGCTTCAAAGCGTCATTTTGCTATTGGAATACTGATAGCAATTTTCATTATTTGTTTTACGTTTAGACTAATCCCAGACCCCTCATTAGACAGAGCGATTTTTGTTTCTGTGGCAGAGTATCTACTCTCAGGAAATCGGCTTTATATCGACATTTATGACAATAAAGACCCTTTGTTCTTTTATGCTGTGTCAATGCAACGATTATTCGGACCGTTAGGTGAATACCTATTTGAGTTGTTAATGGTAACTATAGCAGCAGTATCCGCTTATGACATTTCGCGCATTGTCGAGCACACTGGCGTGATGCGTAAAAGACTTCTGCTGATTGCAGTACCTCTGCTTGTAACGGGGACTTTCTGGCTTCCAGGATATACGCATCTGCCCGCTACAGCATTCAGCCTATTGGCATGCGCGCTCTTTCTCAGAAAAAAGATGCTATTTGCCGGAGGATGCATAGGATTAGTTGCATTTACGAAAGTGATCATGTTTCCTCTGCCCGCCGCCTTTTGCCTTACTTATGAATTTATTTTGTGGGATAATAAAGTTAGCCGCAAACATTTCAATCGCATAGTCATAGGATTCATGTCCGTTTCCGCGATAATGATCATAATACTTCTCACTAGGCATGAATTACTTGGCTATCTGCAAGCTCAGCAAAATAACTTTTTATATTCCAACAGTGTGTTGGTAGACAATAGCAGCCTTGGAAACTCTTTTGCTTCGCATCTTCGGACGATGTTCCTGGGATCCAAGTCGAAGTTGCTTTTACTATTCTCAGTAATAGCAAGCATGGGCTTTTCTGGATATATGGCAACTCAATCCAGGGTGGAGAAAAAGATCAAGGCTTTTTTGATTGGCACACTCGCAACGTACATCATTTCAATAATAGTATTGGGGTTGACAGGTATATGGGATCACCACCACCAGCTAATATACTTCTCGCAAACTCTTATGTTGATTTACATAGCAATAAGCCTTAATTCAAAGAAAGCCTTTGCTAAGTCATCATTTGGAATTGCAATTGTAGTTCTAGCGATCCTACTCAGCGGGACACTTAACTTGCGTCATTATGTTGCATCCTCAGGGGTAATAATGACAAAGACTTCATACTTAACTCAAGAGTCACCTGAAACCGAAGCTTTCAGGGCTATATATCCAAATGGAGCAGGATTTGCAAGGCTTGGTCAAAACTCTAGTGTGATACCACACGGAGCAGCCAATGATAAACTCCTGTGCCCAGAGTTTGGTCAGTATCCTTTCTATTCTCCTGAAAGATTTAGGCATATTCTTGACTGCGCCAAAACAGTGCCGGCACTAATTGTTGATGGCTCATTTGCGCATTTGGACAAGGTACCTGACTGGTGGCCAAGAGAGGCTCAGAAACAAATTATGATGGAGAATTGGAATGATTTTGTGACAGCGGGAGAAAGCATGATTAAAACGCAGTACTCTTGTAAGAAGCTAGGGAACATTAGAATATGCAATTCTGTTGCAAGATAGTGGTGCTTCTAGTTTGATGGAGTAAAAGCAGAGTTTGGAGATCGTCCCCGTGTGACAGTGCGATCTCCTTTCGCTATAACTCCTTACCTGATGACTTCCACCACTTCAGCGATCGCCGGCTAACCCTTGCGTGCACCGGACGGACTGGCAATCTCAGGCTTCGTTTCAATGCTACCTGCCGCCGGTGACGCTTACCGTTATGCCGGTGCCTATTGCCAGGATTAGGCAGGTTGGCTATGCTAAAAGCACACCTATCTTGGTAAGCTTTATGAGCAATCAGCAGACTGTGTTGACGGCCCTGGGCTGTGCGGGTTCTTTGGCTGCGGTGCTGGCGATGGGTAGTCCGGCGCTTGCCAACCCAGTCACGGCAAATTTAGTGACGATCCCTGATGCTTCTTTAGATTACGGCTTGCCTGCTTTGGTTCAAAATGAATCTAACCCAATCATAGACGCGCTAGGCTGTACCTGTGCGGTTTGTACCGGCGGGGTGCAACGACCTATTTTTTAGCGGCCTATTTTTAAAGTCTGACTGAGAATTTAAAAACACCCTCAGGCAATATTTTTGATGGCTTTGTTGCGTAAAGGAAACTCGAAATGACGCGATCGCTGAGTTTTTTCGATACAGCGTCGAGAGTAGACATTCTCATTTTCTGAGGGAGATTATTGCTGGCCGAGACAGCTCCGCTAAGAAGTCCCTCGGGGAGTCCGCTTACTCTTGATAGGTTGGCTCTAGTGAGATTGGCTTGGGTTAAATTGGCCTGCGCGAGGCAGCACTGTTGTAGATTGGCCAATATCAAAAAGGCATTCGTCAAATTCGCCTGGGTGAGATCGGCCTGGTTCAACTGCGCCAAAATTAAAAAGGCTCCGGTAAAATCAGCCCGTCTCAAGTTGGCCCCCCTGAAGTCAACACCCATAAGCGACGCGCCTCTGAGATCAGCGCAGCTAAGGTCAATATCGCGCAGGCACTGATCGCGTAAGAAAACACCCTTGAGCTTAATGCCACGGAAATCTCGCTCGCCGAGTCGATATTGTTGCAAAAGTTCTTCTGCGGTCATGTAGGTGCCCATAGTTTATGTCACCAGAGCGTAGCAGAATATTTTTAAAGGCAACATCCGCCGGGGGGGCATCAGCGTAAGTGCTTTTTGTTATGTCAGTTATTGCTTTAGATGTCAGGTGAGCTTTTAGATGAACGATTGCGCTTTTGATTTGTTTTTTTATGATTGCGGGTCAAAATCCCCTGACTCGGGCTAAACAATAAAGTCAACAAAAAGCAGGCGAATAGGGTGAGCGCGATCGCAGGCCCCGACGGTGTATTGAGATAGTAGCTAATGTACATGCCAACCATACAAGAAAACACGCCCAACCCTGCGCCTATTATCATCATCCAGTGCAGCTCTTTGGTCAGCAAGTAAGCCGCCGCCGCCGGACTCACCATCAGTGCCACCACCAAAATTACCCCCACCGTTTTAATGCTGGCAACAATCGTCAGCGTAATTGCGGCCATCAGTCCAAAATTAATCACGCCCACTGGCAGGCCCATCGCTTCTGCACCTAGCCGATCAAAAGTAAAGAACAACAGCTCTTTGTAAAATACCTTGACACCGAGCAAAACGCCGAGGGTAATGAACCCAATTTCTCGCACATCGGCGGGGGTGATGCTAAGAATGTCGCCAAAAAGTAGATCTTCAAGATCTAGACGACTGCGCAGTGCGGTGAGCAGGGCAACACCTAATGAGAAAAAGCTAGAAAAGGTAATCGCCATCGCCGTATCGACCTTGACCTTTGACTGCGCGCGTATCCAGGAGGTGACAAAGGTGCTGAACATGCCAGAGATGAAGGCTCCGGTGAGCAAAGGCAGACTGAGGAAATTGGCGATCGCCAGTCCTGGCAACACCGCATGAGCCACCACATCGCCCAATAGCGCCATCCGCTGCACGATCAGATAAGTGCCTATAATCGGGCACAAAATGCCAATCAGGACGCCCGCCATCAGCGCCTGACGCATAAACTCGTAGTTAAAGGGATCTAACAGCCAATTCATAGCAAATTAATAATGATGGCTAGTGCCAGAATAAAGCCCAGCCAGTCCGATCTTGAGGCGATCGCACAAAATCCTTTCAGACAGCAGGGCGCTGCATAGCTCACCTGTGTAAATTTCTAACCAGGCATGAGGGAAAGTTTTAAATACTAAGCGATCGCCCGGAAAAATGACTCTCTCAAAATAAGCGTAGGGAATATTTTCAATCCGCGCGACTTGAACGTGGCGAGTGTCATTATGGTAACGGCACCAAACTTTCTGGGCTTCTGGCAATCGGGTCAAGGCTTGGATCATAGCTAAAGCCTCCTCAATTCTTTAGAGAATTATTGGCAGGGCAGGTTATTTAGTCCTTGAGAGGCACTTCATGAATGCTATTCGCAGCACTGGGCAGAATGATAACGATTATCATTCTTGCACACTATAGGGAATAAAGCTCTATGTGTAGCGGTATTTTTTGTAGCGACACTCAATTGATCCAGTGCGTTAGAAAAAACCAAGGTTTTTGAGTATTCTAGCGGCCAGCCGTCACTGCACTTCACCGATGGTCTCAAAGTACGCCGTTAGAAACTCTGATTGGAGCTAACAGTCCGCTGATAGTTGCAAAGGGCACTTCTTGAGATAAGATATTCAAGAATGATAATCATTATCAAACTATGACTCTATGCTTAAATCACTTCGCCTCCTTTCAAAATTAACTGCACTTTCATTTGCGCTGACTGTCGTGAGCTGCGCCCAGACCGAAAGCAATCAAGCCCAAGATACAGGTAGTCAACCGCAGGCTGAGGCTCCCTCCGAAGGAAAGCCCCAGGTTGTTGCATCCTATAGTGTGCTTTGCGATTTGACTGAGCAAATTGCCCAGGCCACCGTAGATTTGACCTGCCTAATTGGCGCGGGGCAAGACCCCCATGTGTACAGCGCCACCCCTGCGGATCGTCGGGCGGTTGAAGAGGCTGACCTGGTTTTGTATGGTGGCTATGAGTTTGAGCCTGAAATTATTAAAATGGTGGAAGCAACCGACACCCCCGCGCCCAAAGTCGCTGTTTCAGAAGTCGCCGTGCCAGAACCACTGTTGGGCGAACATCACGATCACGGCGAAGAACATGCTGAAGGCGAAGAACATGCTGAAGGCGAAGAACATGCTGAAGGTGAAATGGAGCCAGATCCTCACGTTTGGCACGATGCTGAAAACGGTGTAGCTATGGTGAAAGAGATTCAGCGGCAGCTCAGCGAAGTCTCTCCGGATAATGCCGCACTGTATGAGACTAATGCCGAAGCTCTGATTGCCCAACTAGAACAGCTCGACACCTGGATTCAGAGTCAGGTTGACACGGTGCCTGCCTCTGGGCGTACGCTGATTAGCACCCACGATGCCCTAGGCTACTATGCCAACGCTTATGGTCTTGAGATTGAAGCCGTGCTCGACAGCTTTAGCACCGAAGCACGGCCTTCAGCAGAAAGTATTAAAGGGTTAGCAGCGGTTGTAGAAGAGAAGGGCGTATCGAGAATTTTTGTGGAATCTACCAGCAATCCGGGCCTGATTGAAACGGTTTCTAGAGAGACTGATATTGCGGTCTCAGAAGATCCGATTTATGCCGATGGACTAGGCGACGCTGAAACGCCAGCCGCAAGCTATCAGGGTATGCTAATGAGCAATACCTGCACTATCGTCACAGGCTTAGGGGGCACCTGTGATCAGGCGGCAGCTCAGGCGTTGTTACCCAATCAGTAGTATCAGTAGTCGTTGTGCCGCTGAAACAATCCAGGAATTTCAATCTCAGGTGAGATTCGCGATGTTGTTGGCAACGAATATGATTTCGATGCCTATACAATCACTCGGGATAACGGGGAGGTCATTCAAATTCGTCAAGCGGGTGGACCTCCCTCTTGGGCTGGTGGTCGTGAGCGAAGAGGCAATTAATAGATGACAAGTTCCTGGCTACTGCACCAGGTTACGTCTGACCCTTATAATTGCTTAGCCATGAACGAGTTCAGCCATGATCCACGCGCCAATTTGGGTGCAGGCTGCTGTGCTGGGGTTAAGCTATCTGACCCTGGGCCTCGGCTATGTGCCCGGTTTACGGATGAACCGGGCCACGATTGCCCTGGTGAGTGCAGCGGTGCTGGTTTCCTTAGGCACCCTCAGTTTAGACGAGGCATGGCAGGCGATTGATGCCGATACCATCGTGTTTTTACTGAGCATGATGGTGGTGAATGCATACCTGTCTTACGCTGGGTTTTTTAAGCTAGCTTTGTTGTATCTGCTGCGATTGACGTGCAGTCCCTTAGGGTTATTGGGGCTGTTGACGGTGGGTACTGGGATACTGTCGGCTTTTTTCTTGAATGACACACTGGCATTGGTGAGCACGCCCCTGACGTTGCAGTTGACGCGATCGCTCAAGCTGAACCCGGTGCCTTATTTGCTGGCGATCGCCGGAGCGACCAATATCGGGTCTTTGGCTACCCTTAGCGGCAACCCTCAGAATATTTTGGTGGGGTCATTTTCGGGCATCGGCTATAGCGAGTTTGCCCAGGCGCTGGCCCCGGTTGCTGTCGTTGGCTTGGTGTTCCAAGTAGGGTTGCTGTGGCTACTATACCCTGAGGTGCGATCGCTTAAACCTTGTCCACCGCCGCCAACCTCTCGGTTGCGAATCTACCGTCCAGTGCTTGTCAAAACACTGATAGTCACGACTTTACTACTCACGGCGTTTGTGGTTGGGCTACCTCTGGCCGAATCAGCGTTTTTGGCAGCAGCGGCCCTACTGGTGACCCGTCGCATCAAGTCCCAGCGGGTGTTGTCGCAGGTTGATTGGTCGTTATTGGTGATGTTTTCAGGATTATTTATTCTCACCCGCTGTGTGCAGAAACTTGACCTGTTAGGCGGGGTCGCTAACTGGGTGACGCATCCGGCAGGGTTACTAGCGGTGACGGCGATCGCATCGAATCTGATTTCCAATGTGCCAGCGGTGCTACTGTTGCAGGAGTTGATTCCGTCAGAGGCCACTCAAAGCTGGTTATTGCTGGCAGCGGCGGCAACCCTAGCCGGAAATCTAACGCTATTTGGGTCAGTCGCGAACCTGATCATGGTGGAAGCAGCAGCGGCTGAAGGTTACCGTCTGTCTTTCTGGCAACACCTGCGGTTTGGTTTACCGCTGACATTGATGACCCTAGCTTTGACCTACGGCTGGATAGTGAACTTAGGATAAATTGATACTGTTGAGGGCGGTAGGGTTGAGCTGTCGTTGAGCGATCTGCCAACTTTTCAACGGAGAAAGCCTTTGCCGCGACCGCTCTGAGCCCAAACCAGCCATTCTCCCTGCTGCCCGCCTGCTGCGAGTAATCTACCCTGAGGGTTCCAGGCCAAAGCTGAAAAGCCTTGAGCCGCACCGTCTAACATTTGGCCCAGATTTTTTGCTTTGGGCCAAAGGATCACCCGGCCATCTTCAGCGGCAGAAGCCAGGAGTGAAGTACCGGGTTGAAAGGCTAGTGCGACAATCTTTCCATGGTGCAAGTCAAAAGCTCGTGAGGCCCAGCCTGCGTCGTCAGTCGGCAGCTTACGCCAGATGATTAAGCCTGCGCCGCTAGACGCTGCAATGATTGGCGCTGCGGATCGGGTTGTATTGGCCCACGCCAGGTGACGGACTTTCCCTGGAAAGCCGGTCATACGCCAGGGGTAGGGACTTTCCCAGCCCCACACCATGAGCGTGTTGTCGAGATTGCCCGCAGCGAGATATTGACCGTCGGGAGAGATGGCGATCGCTAGCCCAGCCGCTACCAGTTCCTGCACCCTTGGATCATTATCCCAATTTGAGCGTGACCAAATTTTGACCGCCAAATGGCCGCTTACTGCCAACTGTTCTCCGTCAGGATGCCAAGCTATATCCAGCACAGAAGAGGTTTCAAATGGCAGCGTTGTCACCATCTCATCACGCGCTATATCCCACACCTGAACATAGCGCCCCAGCCCAAAAGCCAGCTCATTCCGGGTAGGACTCCAGGCCAAGTGCTCTACCCAGGTGCGAGAATGTTCTAGCACTTTTACGAGCGTCGGCAGTGTCGAGTCTGGCGTCGAATCTGGTGTCGAATCCCCTGCCAATCGCCATACCTTTACCTGCCCGTTTTGTCCGCCCGCCGCCAAGAACTGACCGTCATAAGAGAATCCTAGACAGTCAATCGATGCAGCCGCCGATGGCTCAATGGCGATGGTTTGTTTGCTTGGGATGTGCAACAACATGACTTCGCCAGAACCGGAGGCGAGCGCCAGCCATTTCCCATCGGGCGACCAATTCATCGCCGTCACATAGTCTTGCAGTTGCCCCTGCCAGCTCAGCGACAAAAGGGGGGATTTTATTAAACCAGGCACGCCCGAAAGTCCTCTTTTAGTTGGGTAGCATTTAGATTTCGACCAATAAATACCAGCTCATTTTTGCGGGTTTCGTCTGGCTTCCACTGGCGATCAGGCCGTCCATCAAACAGCATATGCACACCTTGAAACACAAACCGCTGATCTTCGCCTTGAATATTTAGAATCCCCTTCATCCGAAAAATATCCGGGCCTTGAGTTTGCAGCAAGTTGCTCAGCCAGCCGTTGAGCTTTTGGCCATCAATTTCACCGGGCTCTACTAGCGCAACAGACCCCACGGTTTCATCATGCTCGTGAGCATCTTCGCCCAAAAAATCAGGATCAATTTCCAACGCTCGGGTCAAATCAAAAGCGTTTACCCCTAACACCGCAGACATTTCCACCGCCGCATCCTGAGTGCGATACACTTTCGCCATAGCGTTCATTCCCAAAATCCGCTCCTCTAGCGCCGCAAGGTCTGCCTCGCTCACCAGGTCAGTTTTATTGAGTAAAATCACATCGGCAAAGGCAATTTGTTCTTGAGCTTCTTCAGCATCCCAGTGCTGGTGTATGTGCTTGGCATCGACCATCGTCACCACGGCATCGAGGTTGATTTGATCTTTCATGTCTTCATCGACAAAAAAGGTCTGGATCACCGGAGCCGGATCTGCTAATCCGGTGGTTTC
This sequence comes from Leptolyngbya sp. BC1307, assembly GCF_002286735.1. Lineage (GTDB taxonomy): Bacteria > Cyanobacteriota > Cyanobacteriia > Phormidesmidales > Phormidesmidaceae > Phormidesmis. The sequence goes on along the minus strand of NZ_NRTA01000044.1, from coordinate 10,467 downwards.
AATCACCAGATGATCAAACTTATCGCGACGCTTCATCAGATTGCTAATAATGCGAATGAGATCGCCGCGCACGGTGCAGCAAATGCAGCCGTTATTCATTTCAAAAATTTCTTCATCGGCATCAATCACAAGCTGATTGTCGATGCCCACTTCCCCAAATTCATTGACAATCACCGCTACCTTTTTACCATGTTCATGGGTGAGAATGCGGTTGAGCAGCGTCGTTTTACCCGATCCTAAGTAACCGGTCAGGACGGTCACTGGCACAGTAGTCGGGGCAGTATCCGCAAATATCGTGTTCGGCATAGCGCTATCCTTGCGTTTTGATTATGATAATCATTATCATACGATAGCGACCGTAAATAGCGGCATGAATTTCAATGCCTTCCTAATCTGCTATTAGCTAACGGTTGCGTAGCCGAGATCCCTTGACACTATTCCTTTCGATCTATGCCTTTAGATAGAGACTGCTTTTGTAAACTTTCATTAACTTAAATCTCGTAACCTTCTTTGGAGAAGTCAAACCATGACAAATAAAACAACTGCAACCCCAGAAGTGAACAAGCCCTATGCTGAAACTGCTACGGGTTTTAAGTTCGGCTTTGTACCCAGCGCTGAGGTTTGGAACGGGCGTTTAGCAATGATTGGCTTTGTGTCGGCGGCTTTGGTGGAAGTCTTTTCAGGGCAGGGATTTCTTCACTTTTTGGGGCTGACTGGTATGTAGATCGAGTAGGGCTAGCTGCCTGTTATTAGCGTCAGCGAAAACAGGCCGATGCCCAATAGCGATACGCAGCTAGCGCCAATAATTTGCCCTGTTTGAATCAGCGAAAATCGTGATTTTTTGCGCTGTTTTTTCCAGGGCATTTTTTCTTGGCAGCGGGCGGCAAACTGATGACCGTAGCGGTTGCCTATGATTGCGATCGCCCCAATCCAGCCCAAGGTAAATGCCATTCCGACCGAAATCGATATCACCATGGCCACACTTGGCCATAGTAGATCGTTAGCAAGCCCATACAGCAGCACAAGCAAAGCGCCGCTACAGGGCACCGCACCAACTGCTAGGGCCAACCACCCGCCAATACCTTGACGTTCATCGCAGGTAAAGCAGTTGCAGGCCGCCAGCGCAGGTTGATCGGCTTTTGCTGATATTTGCTGACTTAAGCTGGGGTACAGCACAATCTCCGCAGCATGGGTATCTAGATGCGCGGGCGCTTGCGGATGGTTTTGTTTTCGCAGTGCCTGCTTGAGCATGTAGCTGCCGATGAGAGCGATCGCCCCATAGCTGATGAGCTGCACCACCCGATAGCTCCCGGCACTACTGCCACCCACTCGCTGCACGACTGCATCGGTAAGCACAACAATCACCACAGCAGAGAGCACATGGAAAATGGCGATCCGTACGCCCATCGCCATTCCTCTCCGCAGGCTACCCCCGTTGCCCACAAAGTAGGAGACAATCACTGCTTTGCCATGCCCTGGCCCTAGCGTGTGCAGCACCCCGTAGCTGAACGACATCAGCATGGCTAAAGCCAGCGTACGCGGCGATGTTTGGCGCTGCAAGTTGCCCAGCGACTGGGTTAAAACGCCTGAAACTTTAGCGGGTAGGGTTTGCCACCAAGAGCCCGTAATCTGCGGTGAAGGTGCGTTTGGATCTGGAGCGATCGCCTGCAAATCCATCACATAGCTCACCTCTACCTGCTGTGAGCCATCGACTCGAAACAGCTCGTAGCTAGTGATCTGCTCTCTAATTTGCCCGGTTGCTAACACCGGCGAAAATAAACCCGGATTATCAATTGCCACCGCTGGCTTGACATAGACCATCTGATTCGGCGGCGGCGACGGGACATGAATGCAAGCACCGACGTAGGGCACCAGCAAAAACTCGTTTACCTGCTGAGTCTCGTTTTCACCCAGCGGTAAAACATAGCCAGAAAGTTGAACAGATTGCCCTTCTAAGTCGGGATTTGTGAGCTGCGATTGTGATTGCCAGTAAGCTCGGGCCGCTTCTACATGGGTGAGCAGCGCTGTCGTATCTAGCCCTTCATCTGCGAACGACTGCTCTAGCCGCTGAAGTTCTTGAGCTTCAAAACTATCGGATGCAGGCTGATTCTCTTCTACCCACACCTTTAGCTGATACAGGCTAGAAAGGCGGTAGGTTTGCTTGGTTGTGAGGTGTTCGTAAGGGTTTTGCAGATGGGTTTCGCTAGCTTGTAAATCATCCCAGGTGACAGTGCTTTGAGCAGAGGCAGAGGCCATCGGTGCAAGCGTTAACAAACAACCTAATAAAAAGGCACACAGATAGGAACCACTGCTGCGCCAACGTTGATGCCACAAACCCATAATCCTCTTTTTGGCAGTTATTTTTTGCCAGTTTAGCAATGTTGAGTCACTGTTTTTAACAGACTCAGGCATCAGTCCTTCCGGTGTTATGCGAATCCTTTGCCCCAGAAGCTGAAACTGGGTTGAGCGATTCGCGATAGGTCACCTGCTGAAACTGAACGTTGCCTGTATTAGGATTGTACAGCGTATAGCTGGCATAACCGGCCAGGCGACCTACGTTACCCACGCCGATAATTTGCCGAGGCTTCAGGCTGTGCTGTTGGGGGATGCCAGGGCTCTGAGCTGCGCCGAGGGTTTCAACCGTGGAGGTGATTTGAGCCTCAGATAGCTGATACTGAAAGGCTAACCCAGAGCGTCCGCAAAAGAGAGAATTGGCGTCGGTGCGAAGCAGCCGGTCAAGCAGGGTGAGCGGGTTGGTTGTTGGGGTGAGTTCGTCATCACAACCGAGGGTGCTGCCGTGAATAAGCAGGCAGTCTAGCTCAAAGAAACCAAAGTCTAGACCGCGTAGCCAGTTTGTTGTATCGCGAGAAACCGCATTCCAAAGCTGTTCAACGGCTTCAGCGCCATACTTTTCTTTGAGCGCTACCGCATCTGGATCGTGTCTTAAGGCGTGGAGGTTAAAGAGTTGTTCTTCCCACCAGCCAAGACAGATTTGAGGCGGGAGCGATCGCTGCTGCCGAATATACCCCACCAGTTCTTCCGACTCTGGGCGAGGGCCAATCAAATCACCCAAAATGTAGAGTTCTTCCACGCCGACGCGCTGTTGCTGAATATCTTTTAGCACCGCCTTGTAAGCGGCTAAATTGCCCTCAATGCCGCTGAGAATCGCCCAAACCATAGCCAGTGTTTTTTGTAGAAGAATAACGAGAAAATTAATGCAGGTATTTAACGTTCACAAACGTGGGTCGGATCGTCGGCTTTTTCAGCAAACTCTAGCCCTTGGGACAGCCGCCAGGAAAATATGGGTGGGAGCCCTTTGTTGATAATGGCAGCGCAGGTTTGCGCATAGTCGTAATCGACTTCACGAAAAATCGTTTGCTCGCTGAGCGTATCGTAAATCACGTAGGTGGCTTGGGGTTTGCCGTGGCGCGGCTCGCCGACAGAACCGGCGTTGACAATTCGCTTTAGGGGCGCGGTGAGCGTTTGGCTGTGTTGCTCAGGCAGTTTTTTTAATATGCTTTGTGGTGTGTTTTTTGACGCTGATTCGGCTCCATTCACCACTCGAATTTGGAGCTGTCCATCGCTCAATGTGCGCACATAGGGCACATGGGTATGCCCGCAAAAGAGAATGTCGGCCCCAGTTGACAGTACCCGCTCCAGGGCAATGAAGGCGCTGGTTTCGGGCAGGAGATATTCGTGCTGGCTCTGGGGACTACCGTGGACAAAGCACAGATTCTCGTGGCGCAGAGCCAGAGGCATTTGGGCGAGATATTCGCGGGTTTCGGCGGTGACCTCGGCATCTGTCCATTCGTGGGCGAGGCGACCCCGCTTTTCAGCGAGGAGCGAGGGATAGCTGCATTCGCAGGCGTTGAGGCCGTCGATGATATCTTCATCCCAGCAGCCCTGACAGGTAGGAATCTGGCGATCGCGAATCATCGCCACCACTTCGTTGGGATAGGGGCCATAGCCGACCAAATCACCTAAGCAAAAGGTTTGCTCTACGCCTTGCTGGTCAATATCGGCAAGGACGGCTTTGAGGGCGGCTAAATTGCCGTGAATACAAGAGATAACAGCTATTTTCATGCGGTTTCCTGAGGTGAATAAACTTGAGATTGCTGGAGCGCGGCCTGATGAGAAGCGAGGGTTGCATCGGTTAAACAACAGTCTTGCAGGGTGGCTGCGATCGCCGCCTTATCCAAAGCCTGCCCCATCATTTCAATGCCACTAAACCGCTGCGGACGACCGTTTAACCACTTGGGCAAGGGCAAATCTTGGTAGGTAGTTTCCTGCTGCGGCAAATGATCGACATAAATCGCCTGACCGTCAGCCAGCTCAAAAACGGCTTTAGTCCGAATCATCTGGCCATAGGCTCCCTGTACCAGCTCTTGCCAAAATGTATGCAGGCTAGCAGGATCGAGTACCTGGCCTTGCAGCGAAGCCTGCCATAGGTCGGTTTCTGCATCTGTGATATCTGGGCTTGCATCTGGGCTTTTAACGTTGCTAATCACCACCTCCTCTGCCCACTGCTCCCAGTCTGAACGGGTAGGACAATCGGCGCTAATCACCGCAACTCGATGGTGAGGCACCCGAGCAAGCAAAGGCAAATCCAGACTGAGATGGTGACCTAGCTCTAGATATATCGCCCCACTTTCGGCTACTGCCCCGCTTTCGGTTACTGCCCCGCTTTCGGTTACTGGTAGCGCTTTGGATAAATCGGTCTCAACTTGCAGATGGGGCACGTCGAGCAGCAGCCGGTAAGCATCTACCCCGACCGTGAGCGGATTGATATACAGCAGCGGCTCTGAACCTTTCTGCGCGGTCATTTGCTCCCAGATCCAACGGGTTTTTCCGGCCCCTAAAGATCCTGCTACGACGGTTAACATAGGCGAATTGTTTGAAATTATATGAAAACGATAATCATTATCATATTATATGGGGTAGTATTCACTAGCGCAAATTAGCAAATTCTTTTATTTCTTCAACACTAGGAAGGTCAGGTGTGAGCATCTTCAAGACTGATATTGCTGTGATTGGTGCAGGGCCACAGGCGCTGACGCTGGTGACTCACCTGCTGCAAAAGAAAAAGAAAATGCGCGATCGCCTCAACGCTGGCCTCTCTCCCGGCTTTCAGGTATTCGATCCGAGCGGCACCTGGCTAGCCCAATGGCATCAACAATTTGCCGCCCAAGAAATCCCTCATCTGCGCTCTCCGGCAGTCCACCACCCCGACTGCAACCCCCATACCCTGCTAACCTTTGCCGATAAGCGTCAGGATGAGCTATACAATCCGTACAACCGACCGGGGACAAAGCTGTTTCAAGATTTTTGTGAAACCGTGATCGACCGCTGGCATCTGCGAGATCAGGTAACGAAAGCTCAGGTCGTGGGGCTAACGCCTCAAAAGGAAGGATTTCGCCTGACTTTGGCCGATGGGAAAACGGCGATCGCCCGACGAGTGGTGGTGGCAACCGGCGCAGCAACCGCTAAAATGCCAGACTGGACAAAACAAGTAAGTGATTACCCACCCGAGCGGCTTTGCCATGCTCAAGGCGTTCATCTTCCAGCCTTGCCTACGCTGACGGGAGAAACGGTGCTCATTATCGGCGGTGGGCTGACGAGCGCTCACTTGACGATGGGCGCACTAAAACGTGGCGCACGGGTGCTGCTGATGGGGCGACGACAGTTTAAGGAAAAGATTTTTGATGCGGAACCCGGTTGGCTAGGGCCAAAATATTTGAAAGGATTTGACACAGAACCGGATTGGCACAAGCGCTGGCACATGATCCAGCAGGCCCGTGATGGAGGCTCATTTACGCCCGAGGCGCTGACGCGGCTGCGAAAATTCTCCCGAGAAAGCCGCCTGTCACTTTATGAGCAGTGCCAGGTCGCTAAAGCGCGGTGGCAAGGGGCTCACTGGCAGATACAGTGCGACAATCCGGCAGTGCATGATTGTTTTGCACATCAGCCGATTGATCGAATTTGGCTGGCTACCGGAACGCAGCTTGATATTACAGCGCATCCGATTTTAGGAGAGGTTTTGGCGCAATATCCTCTGCAAATTGTCAACGGATTGCCCGTGTTAGATGAGCATTTGCGCTGGCCAGGGTGCGATTTGTTTTTGATGGGGCCTTGGACGGCGTTGCAGGTGGGGCCGGTAGCGAGAAATTTGTTTGGGGCGAAATTAGCGTGCGATCGCATTGTCCCAGCCCTTACTAAGTCCAGCCTTGCACGAGCCGCTTGATACTTGCCCATAGGTTGAATCTGCCTTCAGCCTACAATCAGCCCCACCATAACTGGCCTGTTATTTCAGCACAAATTGCCATAGCTCATGAGCTGTGGCAATTGCACCCGGTGTGACCACACCCTTTCGTGTTGTCGGCATGTCCATTAGCACAGCCTTCGCTGCAATAGTATTGCTCCTCGGCCTGAACCGCTTTGCTCACATCCACAATGCAAAGGCAAGACTCACAAGCACATTTCATTTGGGTTACGGTTGTCATGGAAAACCTCCTTTTAAAGGTACACTTTATTCATCACTTGAACATATGTTCATGCTTTCAACCTTAACATATGAATGCCTGTTCATTCATTAATATTTTTAATCATCTTGCCGAATCAGCTCCCAAATCAGCTTCATGAGCCAAAAAATCGAACCACAACTGCTTTCCATCGAAAAAGCGCAGCGAATGGCAGAATTTTTCAGTGTTTTAGGCGATCCCAATCGCTGGCGGATTTTGTCAGCACTGGCCATCGACGAAATGCGAGTACGAGATTTAGCAGCGGCTGTTGACATGAGTGAATCTGCGGTTTCTCATCAACTGCGGACTTTACGCACTTCTCGGCTGGTGCGCTATCGCAAACAAGGCCGCAATGTTTTCTACGGCCTAAAAGATCACCATATTCTCAACCTTTACCGAGAAGCCGCTGAACATTTAGATGAACCTGCCGATGAGACGGAGCGGTAAGAGGTTACTTTCAGAGGTTTGCTTCAAGCCATGCATCATACAGACAGTTTTATTGCTGGATTGATCTGGCAATATTGATTAAGTGCAGTTGGTATGTTTTATGGGCACAGGGTATATTTGTGCTTTGTGTCGTACTATGGGGAGATTTTTTTCCTTATCGCTCACTACAATTCACTATTTTTTCTTTGAGAGAGTTCAAGTCTATGTGTGTAGGTTGCCTAATAATCTCTACTTTCACATTTATTGTTCCGGTATCTGATATGCCTGTAGCTAATGTTCCTCAGACTGTAAATGATTCAGCGCTGATAACCCTTGCTACCAATCAAGAGTCTGCGGGCATAGCAGCCGTAGAAAAAGAAATTCAGGCAGTTTTGGCCCAATTGCCAGACTCTGAAGATGCTGAGTTTTTGCAAGACGGCTTAGAAACAGCTTTAACTCGTCTTAACACGGCCACCAGTGACCAGCAGGCTCAAGCCATCATAGATGAAGAAGTCAATAAACTATCTGAGGAATTTGCAGCCGCGCCTAATCCAGATCGAGTCGCTGATATTTTGCTGGATATTCGCAGCTCATCACCCACTGATAGTTTCCAGAACAGTCCTAGCTCAACAGATCTTCAGTCGAGCGCTGGCGCTGTGCTACTGCCAACGGGTCTACAGCTCAATCAGCGCTCGGGCTGGCTTTCTTAAGCGGACTGTTTAATGTATTAACAATCCTGTTTTCTTTTAGGTTAAACTCAGCAGGGCCGTCGCCAACCCTATTGGTCTATAAAACTATTGGTCTATAAAACCGTGCTTGAAAGTTTAGCCCTTCACACGGCTCCTCAAAAGTTTGGTGGTTGTCATCCACACTTCGCATGAGTCTGGTCGTGGCAATGTCGATGGAGCAAGGCCAGATGGAGCAAGGCCAGATGGGGCGGTTCAAAACCCAGCAGTTCTAGCCAGTGGGGGTGAGGCTGTCCAGGCAATAATTGCTTCGGACTTTTCCCCACCCGTTCCGGCACCCGAGAGCGAAGGAAACAGCGATGGTTCAAGAAAAAATTGCAAAAGACTCAGATAAGCATCACCCGGACTCCGCCGCAGGAAGAAGAAGTTTCGTAGCCGGGAGTTGAGATTTTCCACCATGGAACTGGCCCTCGGGGTCGTTTTGAGTGCCTCACTTACTGCTTCCATCAGCCCGTAAAATTTGCTGGAGAGTCTTCTATACAACTGATTCCACCGTTCCCAGTAAGCATTGGATGTCCTGTGTTTGCGATGTAGCAGACAAACATCGCGCACCGCCCGAAACGGTAGCTCCAAGCGTTGGGCGATCGCCTCCAGCTTCTGGTCGAGGACACCGGCAAAGGTCAGTAGCTGATCGCGCTGGTTATGTAATGCCTTACTCAGTTTACGAATTGTAGGATATTGCTTGCCCTCCCGCTGTTGGGGTTCACAGGCGATGAAGCCGAAGAGTTCCTGCCGCACTGATAGGGATGGGCCAGCGAGTGCCAGCAGCCCTTTTTCTCGACGGTTCGCGCTCACCTGCTGAATGACTATGTCGAAGCCTTGCTCCATCACATCTAGAAGATGCCATCCCCAAGTGTCTTCATCGCGGTGTTCTACTCCCTTCAGCAAATAGTAGTACGTTGACAATGAACCACGTCAAATTTTCTACCTGTTGAGTATTTGTCGGCTAGTTCCCAACCTGGTGTCTAACCTGATGGGCCACCGCAAGCCTATCAGCTATGCCCCAGCTATTGGCATTGGGGTATTGCTGGTGCTGCAATTGCTCTTTAGCCAGTGGAGCGTGATAAATGGCTTGTTTGACACCGCTCCGTTAACTCCGATGCAGGGATTATTGGCGCTTGCGGCAGGGCTGCCGGTGATTCTCTGGGCACTGATCCGGCAACGGATTGATCCGATCAATTGATAGGATTGATGCTCTAGGTTGGATTTTTAACAAACTCTCAACTGCCAATATATTCTCGTTTTTAATGGCCTGCCATGTCCTCGATTGCCCTTGAGATTTTGTTGATTTTGGTGCTCATTGTGGCCAATGGCATATTCTCTGGCTCAGAGATTGCCGTGGTTTCAGCCCGCAAGGTGCGGCTAGAGCAGCTGGTGGAACGGGGCGATCGCAAGGCCCGAGAGGCGCTGCGGCTGGCCAATGCGCCCAACAACTTTTTGGCCACGGTGCAGATTGGCATCACGCTGATCGGCATTCTCAGCGGTGCCGTGGGGGGGGGCACCATCGCCCAGCGCCTGCGCCCCCTCTTCGAGGATATTCCGGCCCTGCAACCCTACAGCGAAGGGATCAGCGTCGCTATTGTGGTATCGGCTATTACCTATCTGTCGCTGGTGATTGGCGAACTGGTGCCCAAGCGCATTGCCCTCAATAATCCAGAAAAGCTGGCCTGTCTGGTAGCATCGCCCATGCGCGCCCTGTCGCGGGTGGGCGCCCCCCTGGTACACCTGTTAAGCGTTTCTACCAATGCCCTGCTCAAGCTGCTGGGCATTCAGGCCTCCAATGAGCCCGACATCACTGAGGAAGAAATCAAGGTGCTGATTCGTCAGGGGGCTGAGTCGGGCATGTTTGAGGAGTCCGAGCAGGCCATGGTCGAGCGGGTGTTTCGCCTGGGCGATCGCCCCATTCGCGCCATTATGACCCCCCGCACCGAAATCACCTGGCTCAACACCCAGGCTTCCATCGCCGACAACTTACAAATGGTCAGCGGCAGCAACTACTCGCGCTTCCCGGTGGGCCAGGGCAGCCTCGACGATTGCATTGGCGTGATTCGAGGTTGCCATCTGCTGTCGGCCCAACTGGCTGGGCAAACCATTGATCTAGAAGCCATGGCCCAGCCCCCCCTCTATCTCTCCGAGACGATTCGCGCCCTGAAGGTGATCGAGCAGTTTAAGGAGACCGGCGTCCATATCGCCCTGGTCACCGATGAGTACGGCGGCATCGAGGGGTTGGTCACCCTCAACGACCTGATGGAAGCGATCGTCGGCGATTTGCCCTCCCTCGAAGACCAGGAGGAACCCCAGGTCATCCAGCGGGAAGACGGCTCCTGGTTGCTGGATGGCGCTCTAGATATCCACGAATTCAAAGATCGCTTCGAGCAAAAAAAACTGCCCGACGAGGCCACCGGCAACTTCTACACCCTAGGGGGCTTCGTGGTTCACGCCCTGGGCTGCATTCCCCAATCGGGTGAATCCTTTGAGTGGGGCGGGCTGCGGTTTGAGGTGGTGGATATGGATGGCCCCCGAGTCGATAAGGTGTTGGTCATGGCTCTGCTGCCAGACTCTTGATGAGGTATTGGTTAAACTCAGCAGAACCGTCGTCGCGAACTAGCCGGGATGATGGCCGAAGTCGATCACAACAAGCGCCGTGTAAGTTACTGGACAGTGCGAAGTTTTTCTTGAAGTGCGAAATGCGATTCTCCATAGGAGAGGCGGAGCCAACGCTAAAAGTAACGAACATCCCTATACCCAAGGGGCAAGGAATGTTCGAGACTGGTTGA
>NZ_NRTA01000043.1 GCF_002286735.1 Leptolyngbya sp. BC1307 | reverse complement strand
TCTGGGCTTCGCCGCAGAGCTTTTTCTATCCGCCTGGCCAATGTGCTATTTGTTACTTGACTAGAAGCTCTGCTTTTCCCGCCTTGAGTTGATACCCCGATTCATCATTACCCTGTCGAGCTACGGCAAATAGAGAGCTAAGATGCCTTAATAATCACAATGTACGTGGCTTCTGTAATACGGTACATTCCATTGGGCGCTTGATCGAGAAAATCTAACCCTTTATCGAAAAGAATACGGTAAGTCGCATTGTTAGTGAGCCAGATAGTCAACTCACGCTGGTGAGGAAAAGGTGGTCTGTGGCGGTTTGGATATGGACGCATTTCGACTTTGAGCTGTCCAGGTAGCCTTGATAGTTCTTCCTCAATATCTTTACGGCGATGTGTGCTGCGGCTGTCGTATTCAGCCTTCAGTTGCTGTATGTGGATGGTGAGGTGAGAGGCCGCAGTTGTCCACTCACTCTGAAGTAGTGACTTTAGAATGTTGGCTCTAGGACTTTGCTGACTGTTCAGGTAGCGATCGCTATAAATCAGCTTCTTGATCTGGTTCCCTTTTAGAACTGACGATAGCCCCATCACTTCTCTGAGCTGTTCAAGCGTGAGTAGCTTCCCATCAGGCGTTAAAAAGATCACCTGCGTATTAGGATCTTCTAGCGCTTCAGATTCAACAACTGCTGCATCCTCTTTCAACGTTTGCAACTTCTGAAAAACAGACGCTACCCCTTGTTCACTCCGAGTTTGCAGCCATTCTACAGGTTTCCCATCTGAAGCGGGCTGGAGCTGCAAAGCTATTCTATGTGAGAGCTGACTGCTCAGACACAAGAGAGGATTTTGCCGCTGAGCTGTGGTATACAATTTCAATGTCCCCTGGTCAATCCACTGAGACAGTCGCTTGCGTAAAACCCTGACCTGATCGTCTTCACCTCGTTCAGGCAGGTCAGTCACAATAAGTTCTAGCGATGTGCTGCCGCCTAGCGCGTTGATCATTTGAGTCAATCGTTGGAGAGTGAATGGGGCAGCGATCGCAGGCAAATAGGCAATACTGCGCGCTCCAGCCATAGCGTAATAGCTGTCTAGCCTTTCAGACATTCGCAGCAAATCGACCCGGTTCGCATTCGGCGCAAAGGCTTTCAGCACCGCGTCCGGCTGTATATCTTCTACAATTGGGCTCAAAAATTCTGAAACGAGATGTCGATTAAGCTCATGGTGGAACGCCTGATTGGTATAGGTTCGCAGGCAGTCGTAACAACTGCTGCTACAGCTACAGGACTCGACTAGCTGGTAGGCACGCTGCAAGACTTCTGAGAACTGATCGGCAATGCGTCGGCTGTAGCCAGCCCCGCCGGGAACGTTGTCGTAAATAATAATTTCTGCCACGTTTCCAAAGCTCTGTTCGAGCGGGCTAAATAGGCCATCTAGTTCAGAGCGAGGAACGTCAATTATCTGAGCAGCGGCAGCGAGTAGGGCATAGGTGAGCGACCGCCAAAAAGCAGACCCGTCTACGGGCACGTCTGAGTCAGCATCCGAATGAATTTCTCGTCCGCCATCTAAATGAGTCACCGCCCCAAATAAGCTTTGAGGCTTTGCCGCAGGCGTAAAGCGAATTTTCAGCAAATCGCTGCGAAACTCGTGGCCCAGATGCGTAGGTTCGTGCCATCCTTCACACGCGATACCCGTAATGGGGTGAGTATGAGGGAGCGGCGAGGACTTTCTTTGCGAAGCTTTTTTCCGAGAAATCTTATTACGCAGCTCGGTCAGGTCACGGCCACACCGCCGACACAGCGCAAAGCCCTGATGCCTGCCGCCCTTACCGCCTTGATTGGCCAGAAAGAACTGACCGCCCTGGCTGGTGATGAGTTCAAAAAACGGCTCTAGCATCGGTTCTGAAGAATCGCCTTCCTGCGCCAGAAAAACCTGCGAAGTGGGCTGGCGCATAGGTTTTCTGCGAGGTGTGACGGCTGGGTTTTCGCTCCAGTCGGTGATAAAGGATTTAGGGACTTTGTAATGCCGGGGCTTTTGGTTAGCAGCGGGCAGCTTTACTGCGCAAACTGGACATTTAGGATCGCCGTCTTCTACACCTAGCCTAGCGAGCAGCGTTAAGTCTGTACTGCCTGCCATAAAAAAGTTGCAGGATTGGCAAACCCAGTAAGCGCGGCTAGGCAGGTCATCGGGCCGTAAGACCCCGACGCTTTTGTGGACGCGATCATCGACGACGACGCTTTGGCCAGGAGCATATTCCCCTAATGCTAGACGGCGATCGCGCTGTAGTCGATGCTTTCCCTGTCCTTTCGAGAAGCGTTGGCTCTCTCTGGTCAGCAGTTGCACCACGTCAATCGGAAACCCGTATATTGGTAGAATGCCTGCTTTCGCTAGCTCTTCATGAAGCTGTCGCTTCTGAATTTTCGTCAGTTCCTCTTTAATGCGGTCGCGCTTGTATTCAAAGCCTTTCTGCCGTTTGCTTTCATTCGCGTCCTCAGCGTCGCGAACTGCTTGTTTTAGACCGGTCAGTAAGTTTGATAAGGCGTTCCAATCTTCCAGTTGAGCAGTCTGAAATGCCTTCAGGTCTATTTCAAACTGCTCAAGAACAGAACCGGCGGGCTTCTGTGTCTTCAGTTGACTCAACCATTGCTGAACGCAAGTCTCCGCTTTCTGCCCATGTAGCCATTCTTTGAGCCGTAGCAAAATAGATTCTGTCGGAATTTTAGATAGCTGCATAAGGTTTTCAGGAAGACCCAAGAACCCAGCCATCATTATTTTTTCTGCCCCGGCACCGTATTCTGTCCGCAGGAACAAGGCCAGCAATTCGGCTCGAATATGCCGGTTTTGAATTTCAAAGTTGGTAGGATCGAGTTTGGGAACCTGATTCTTGCCATCGATTAGCTGCTCAGGACGCTCAAAATAATAGCGGTCATGAGGCCGGCGTTGGCCATACATAAGCGTAATAGCCACACCGTCTGTTCGCCTACCGGCTCGGCCTGCCCGCTGCTGATAGTTGCTCACATGGGGCGGAAAGTTGCGCAGCGCGACTGCCTGCAATTCACCAATATCTACCCCCATTTCTAGCGTTGTTGAGCAGCTCAGCAGGTTGATTTTGCCTTGCCGAAAACGGTTTTCGCGCTTGGCTAATTCTTCGGTACCTAGCTGAGCGGTGTGTTCTTGCGATCGCAGCGGCAGCGCTTTGCGCTTTTGAATCAAATGCCGATAGTGATGGTCTGAAAAATAATCTGAATCGAGATTGAAAGGCTGTAAAACACCTTCACACTGAGGCGCTAAGCAGCGATCAACGCCTACTGTAGATTGCTTGGAAACCTCAGAAAGTCCTGGAACCTGGAAGATTTGCTGACAGGTATTGCACTGATGCCAATCGTGGGCAGTCTGCCTGAGATTGACCAGCTCCCAATGAAGCTGACGACCATCTCTGTATTTAACTAAAGTACCCTGCCGAAGCAGCTCATCAAATAGCCACGACAAACTCTCTTCAGAAGGAAGGCCCTGCAAAAAAATGCAATAGTACATGACAATCTGATTCTGCCGCTGTGCCGGTTCACCGTTTGCTTTCTTCCGCCAGAGAAAGGAAATTGCCTGCGTGTCTTTTGGATCTCTTTCTAGCTTTAAGTAACTTTGAGAGCGACCTTTGGCATCAAATCTGGCAGGTTGTCCGCCGCTGACGCCTCCTGTTTCTGGGAAATAGCGAGACGTTCCCTGAAGGTCAATCGCACCCATCAGCCGAATCATATCTGTTAGCCCCGTCAGAAAGATCCGGGCGATCATAAAATTCTCAGTCACTGGCAACTTGAATTGCTCGGTTACCTGCGCTAAGAAAGAGGGAGAAAAATCTTCTATGTGACAGCTCAGCAGCCCTAGTGCCTCAACCGAAAACCGACGAGCAGACGGCACCCCAAATTCCCGAATCAGCAGCTCTTTAGCACGGCTCCGTGCTCGTTTTGCACAGTCGATTTGATTCAGACTACTCTCTTCATTCGTATCATCAGCAACATAGCTACGATGATGTTTATCAGATTCTCTATCTGGATGAGGAATAGATCTTTCTAAGAAATATTCAACTAACTTTTCTTCTACTTGGTTGACTGAGGTGACATTGTTCTCTTGTACTTCCTCAAAAGCTCGCCAAATTAGCTGTCTGTAGAGAGCCTCGGTATGGGTGCGCTGAAAATCAGAAGCAAAGAAAGCCGCATCTTGCCGCCCATCGGAAAAAGTGAGAAGTTTACGTCCAGTCGCTTGTAAAGAGTCTTTTTCTGTTTTTGGCTGGGGCAACAGCTCAAACAAGCTATCAAGCATGACTTCTAAGGGCGCATCGGTATAAGAGACAAATCGCCCAATAGGAGAGGCGTGCGATCGCCTTGCCCCACAGGCAGGGCACTGGTTGAGATAGCCCCCCTCAAGATTAACGGCTTTGGGCGGGCGATGCCAAACCAACTGATGTGCTGATGAAGCTGACTCATCAATCGGATTGCCACTTTTCTTCCCGATCCAGCCATTGCTCCGTCCGCTTTTGCAAATCTCAAAGCTTCCTACAGTGTCTTTGACCGCTGTTTCTGTAGTATCTATCTCCTCGCTATCGTCTCCTTCATCATTAGTGACACTATCTAAATTCCCAGCGGTAAGGACGTAAACTGAATGACTGTTCTCTAGCGCTTCTAAAGAACGGGGCAATAGCTGTAGCTCATCGCTTTGGCCCAAATGAGTCAATCCATACGACTGGCCGCACTTACGACAGCTAGCGAGTTCTACTACAGGTGACGCACAGCACTCACAATCAACCTTGCTATTGAGATACAACTTGCCATAGCAGTTGGAACGCTCACCCACAGATGGGTCAACAGCCGCTTCTTTGCACTTGGCATCAACGCAAGCATAAAGCCCTTCCATACTGCGAAACAGTAGATGGAGTCTCACCGGAAGCAGCGGCAGCGAATGCGCGTTCTCTTTGGCTAAGGTTCCGAGTTTGACTAAGTTAGAAAGCGCTTTCTCTAGCTTCTTGTCTACCTGTGATGGCAGGCTACCATCTAATGCTGTAGGCACTTCCCAGAGTTGAGGCGATCGCGCTAGTTGATTCCATGGCTGAGGGCTTTTGCCAAGGCATTCAATCAAACGGTGAATGGTTGGGTTTCGTCCCAAAACCAACCACAGAAAATGATGAATATCCCTGGCCTGATTAGCGGCATCTTCTAGTGTCGGCTCAGGGATGAGATAACTCAACTCCTCTCGCCATTCCTCCATTGAACTATCTAGGGCAGGAATGTCTAAGTCGTAAAAGTGCTCGTAGATATCGGATTCTGTCAGGCCGTCTGGCAGATTGTAGGGAGTGCCCAACCGTTGGTTTACCGGAATGCGATCACCCCAAATTACTTGCTCAAAAGGTTCGCTAAATAAGTCTTGGGCAAATTCGCTCACTTGGCTAACGACGTTTTCTTTTGTGCGATCGCCTAGCGTGGCACTGGTTGCAATGCCCTGCATCTGACCTTCATCTTCAATGCCAACAGCAGACTTGAACCGCTTAATCAGCATAGCTACCTCCGTACCGGTTGAGCCGCTGTAGGAGTGCGCTTCATCCACCACCAGCATCTTAAAATGCTGAGCGCTGGCAAAAATTGACTCCCGCTCCTGCGGACGGATCAGCATATGCTCCAGCATGGAGTAGTTTGTGACTAAGATTTGAGGCGGGTTTTCCCAAATCTCTTCTCTAGAGATTGCCTGTACCCTCATAATTTTGTCTATAGCAGCATCGACAAGATATTCAGGGCGACTGAGATTACACGATGCTTTTTCTTCTTTTGTAAACAGCGCTAAAAGTTCTTCTCGATCACTGGCTTCTAGCTCTGCCTTAAGACTCTCTCTGGCATCTTGAGGTGTTTTTTCAGTGCGGCTGGTGTAAAACCCAAACCGAACCAGCGCCTGCTCTTCACCCTGATGACAAAGCACCTGCCGTAACCGCTTTACCTGGTCGTTGACCAGCGCATTCATCGGGTACAAAATTAAAGCCTGTACACCCTTTTGCGGGTGCTTAAGCAGGTAATCCATCATTGGAATGAGGAAGCATTCTGTTTTGCCCGATCCAGTTCCAGTCGCAACGACGATGTTTTCCTGTCGCGCTGCAACCGCTATGATGGCTTCTTCCTGATGCTTATAAAGTACGCGCGTCGGATCAAACATCTTGAGAACTGACGGATGCAGTATCTTTTGTGCCACCAGATTCTCAAGACTGGTGCCTGCTTGATAGGGCTGCGCTCCCTCAAGATAAGGATATTGATAGATCGCCCCTGGCTCCTCTAACAGTTGCTTGAAGCCATATCTCAGATGCGGGTCGCGTAGGGGATACGCGGTGAGTAGATAGCGAATCAGGTTCTGGCGAGGTTGTTGCGCAGCATCAATCGGGTTGAGGTAGTCAGACATAAAGGTAAATAACTAAGAACAATAAATAAGGCTCAAACTAACTTGCAGCCCAACCGAGCAAGCGCTTCACACACAAATGGACGATGAGATGGCTGAAAGCGTCGCGTCCTGGGTTGATTTTCATCGGGTTCAGACAACCGCCAAAGCCACTGTGCGTAGGTGCTAGGCAGCGTAGTCTTTTGCAAATTTAATCGGCCCGGTGTTTCATCCCAAGCAAGGAGAATAGGGCAATCCATCTGCCGGTCTAGCCAAAACATAGCTAAGCAGGCTTCGTCAGGAGTCAGCTCATACATCTGCGCTTCTTCAAACCAAAGATATTCACCCGTAGGCAATCTTAGAAGCGAGCGATCAGCGATCTGATGTCGGGTAGTGGATTGCCATCGATCCCACTGCCCTGCTCCAAGCTCAGGAATGTATGATTGAACGTTGACTGTTCCTTGAAGTGTATAAAATGGATCTTCGGGCCACTCTGCCCCAAGTAGCCGAGAGCGTTTTGGACAGTCAGGATTAAGTAACTGTATTACGCTGTCTGAGACGGTCAGGAGCCGGATATGACAATTTTTCAGACGCGCTTCGAGCCAATCAAACTTCTGAAGTTTAGGATGCAGAATAGTTCGATCACAAGGCTGTCCAGTTTCTAGAGCTTGATGCGCCAGCTTTAGATATGCGCGATCGCCCTTAAACAAAATCCCGATCAAATCCGTTTTATCTTCTGTAATTACAGTAGGCGGAGCCATGCAAAATTGATTGCCCATACCTATGAGGATTTCTCCTTGAGCTTGCAGTTCTAGCAAGCTTTCATAGACGTTACTTTTGAGAGCCTCTGTAGCGTGGTGTGGTGGCAAACTGGATTCAAGAAGCTTTGTAATCGCATTTAACGTTAGCGGCTTTGCCAGACTAAAGCAGTGAGCGTGTCGGTGATTGCTTAATATTTTTATGATTTGCTGCTTACTCATCGTTTTCCCCAAGCGATCAGACTTATACTCGTGTAGAGAGTAGACGCAACATCATTTGCAGTATCTTCTAGAATAGTAAAGTCCTGCTGACTTCCGATCTTAATCAAAATCAAATCTTTCAGAATCGGATCTTTGATGAGTTCGATATTGTGCTGTGTCAATCCAGTTTTCTTTAGCTGATTCGAGAACCTCGTGCAAAATGCTTTACGTATTTCACGTGTGTTGTTTTTGATATTAAGAGAGTAAGTTATCTGTTGAGGTTCAGATTCTACACTCGTCCGCTTTTTATCTGAAGACAGCTCATCAGCACTTGCCTTTGGCAAAAGGTATCTCTGCTCTGTCACGATATTGTCCATCGACTCTTCGCAAGACACATCTAATAGGCTTTGATGGTCTTCACCCTGTCGCTGATAGCTCAAGCCATACCTACCTGACTCAGGTAGGTCATCCCGAAAAGATGCCAACGATATAGATAGTAGGCCAAACGAGTTAGCATGTCTGGTAAAGGAATGCTTTTCTTTCTGGCTTTCAAGTGTAAAAATAACTTCTTCTAGTGGCCATAAGTTCTTCAACTTTAGCTCTTCCAACCAAAAGTCTTGAGTTGAAGAGACCCAAATTGGCATAGAGAGAGGTTGCTCGTCGAGGTCGTACGCCTGAGCTTGATCGATAAGTAAGGATTGCTCAAGCTCAAAACTAGAGCGAAGCTCAAATTTCTCATGCCAGCGCTCATTCTCATTCCAGATAAGCACGGAATACTTGCCCTTACTATCAATCCATTTTGATAATTCGATTGCCTGCCAAGTGTCGCTAGCTTTTAATCGAATTTGCTCATCTGCTTCAGTGAGTACTTTACGAGTATTCAGATTCTCAATCCGAATACTCACGGTCTTAGGCAAAAGGACAGATGGATGCCAAACAGAAGGCGCTTCCAGGTAAATTGGTGTTTTGTGCTTCAGCTTAAGTCCTCGAAGCTGAAGAAATTCTTCCTGAGATCTTTCCCACGGAACAACTTTTGTAGATTGAGCACCGTGAACTGTTAGCTGTGCCTGCTCGTCAGCCAACCGAATCTGCTGACCTCGCCAACCAGCAATACTACAGGGAACAAAGCTCTTTTCGACTTTAACGCCTTTAGATAACGCTATTTGAACGTCTCTAGAGTGGAAAACAATAATATCAGTAATACCTCTCAACCCATCATGTGGTGACAGGTGATCGCCTGTCTCAGCATCGAAAAACAAAAGCGGTAAAGCAGGTGAAGTCCCCTCGCAGCACCACTCTGTTAGAGACGTATTGCTGTGCGATCGCAAATGCCAAACCCATTCATTAGCGACTTGTTCGACTAGCGACGTAACGTCTTCTGAAATCTCTAGCTTTCCATTCCTTGAAAACGTTGACTCCCAGCCTCGCTCTGGAATATTCACATAGGTATCGCTCAAGACTTTCCAGTCTGAACTTTGAAGTGTTTGAGCAGGCAAAACAAGCTGAATTTCCTCCGTGTCAAATATATCGAGCCATAACGACAAAGGCTTTTTACGATGGCTGACAATACTGCGCCTACGATGCAAACTATTGCTTTGCGGTGTAAGTACGCTGACGAAATCATCCCAGTCGCGAAGGAAAAAAGTATTAGACAACCCAAAGTTCTGAAGGAGTCTTTCTCGTTCATGGGCATCCTTCAGTACTACTGGATTTAGACCTTTTTGCTCCAAAGACTTAGCGACAAAGGCAATCCCCTTGAGTATTTGCCCCGAGATAGGTTCTACGCTATCGTCATCTTTCGCACAGCTACTGCTCAGGAAAGTGAGTAGCTTTCCCCACTGAGGATGGTGTTCCTGACAAAAATCGTACAACAAACAGGATAGATCTTCCGGCTCCGCATCATTAATATCCCACCAATCGTACTGTGATGAGAGTTCTGCTAACAATTGAGCAAATTGAGCCAAATTTTGCTGAGGAATACCACTTTGCAGCCATAGCGTTGAAACATAGCGATTTTTCTTTTGAGCTTGCACTAGACCAAGCAGATTGAATCCTTGATTAAGCACTTCTCTGAGCGCGTTTTGAATCCCTTGGCTGTTTTCTACACTCAGGTGATCGCACACCCCCTGCCAAAAACCATCTTCACCGTCGTCATAGTAGGCATATTCAGATAGCGCCAGCGTGACAATGCGGATCCAGTATTTCTTAGGGTCGTTCAGGTTGAAGCGATCGCATAACCGCTTAAAAGTTACCGAACTCAACCGGTTCAGGTTCTCTGAGGTGATGTCTAATAGCTGATCTGAGTCTAGCTTTGATAATCGAAGGCTACCCAAGAAGCGATGTCCTGACGGACGATTAAAATGGCCCCAGTTGCTCTCAATCCTAAGCTTCCGCCAAACCTGTTCCGCTCGTCCAGACCGAGAAAAATCCACCTCGCTCATTTTTCAAACATGTTCCTTAGGCTCCTTTTCATAGAAAGTGCCCAGTAGCTAAGGAAAAATCTGCACGAACAGGCAGCGGCTATAAACTTTTCGGCTTATGCGGCTCGCTAATTAAAGCTTCTTTACCCAAAAATCTCCGCTGTGCCGGTTTTGTCAGAAAACGTTAAAACAACGGCCAGTTTCCAGCCACAAGGCGATCTCCAACACGGAGATCGTTCACTCAATCCCCTCAAAGTGCTGTTGAGTAATAGACCCCAAACACGAGATCAGCCCTAATCTTGTGGCCGAATCTGCGCAAGCTTGAGTTTATCTGCGTAGTTTTTATCGATCATCTGAGTCGAGGTATCGCACCATTTTGCGATCACTGTACTCGGTACGCCCTTTATTAATTGCGTCGTAATGAATGTGTCTCGACAACAGTAGGGAGTCGTATCAGGCTTGATAGGATTGACGATCCGAGTCCAGGCTCTTCGAGAAAAGTTACGATAGCTGATAGAGTCTCCATCCCGCGAAGGAAAAACAAGCTGAGTGGGCCGTGGTTCTTCCGGCATGATCGACTCTAGCAAAGCCTGAACTCGCCTGGAAACAGCGATTTGCCGAGTTTTATTATTTTTGCTCCCCTTGCTGCGAATCCGGCGGTTTCCGATTTGTACCAGCGAGCCTTCAAAGCTGATGGTGCCAAAGTCTTCTGAAATGTGCTGCCACTGCAAACCAATTGCCTCACTCGGTCTGCAACCTACGCAGAACAAAAATTCAACGAATGGGGCGTAGTGGCTATAGTTCATGCCTTTACGCTGATCGCGCCGAAACGCCTCAATAACCCGATCTCGCTCTTCTTCAGTAAAGGCATTCGGCTTAGGATCGACCTGATAACGGTATTTAGGCAGCTCCTGGGCCATCCCTTCAAAGGGGTTAGACGAAACCAGCTTGTGTTTCTTGCCCCAGCGGCAGGCCGCAGCCAAATACATGAGCCCATCCTTCGTGCGGTAGATGGTAGTGACCTGCTCCAGTTTTTGTTTGACTATCAAAGGCTCGTCGATAGTCACCTCCCCTAACTTCCTATATAACCGAGTGAGATTGTCATACTTTTCCTGAGTCTTGGGCTTCAACCCAGACCGTTTGTCAGCGGCATATCGCTCCCAAAGTTCCATAACCTTCATACTCTGAAGCTGTGCGGGCTCTAGCGCGGCTAGCTGAGCTGGCTTGGGCTTGCCGTATTTCACCAGAGAATAGTCAAAGCGCTCAAGGGCTATATCCGACTCCATGAGCTTGGCTTTGGCTTCAACCACTTTCCGGTTGATGGCAGCATCGGCCAGGTCAGTCGAAAGATACTTTTGCTTACCGTCATACAGGTGCCGGGGCAGTCGTATCCGTAATCTGCCGCGAAAGGATTCAATGCCTACAGAACCTTTGGGTGCTCTGCCTGATTTTTTGCTGTACATGGTGAGTGCTCAAAAGTAGTACATCGATAGCGAACTAACGTACTCATCTTTGATAGTCAAATGATAGTCAAACGGGAGCTAAAGTCGCCTAAAAATGACCAACTGTTACAAAGCCGCTTCCTGACAAAGGAATTTGACCAGCTTTCAAAACCATTGATTTACAAGCCTTTGAGTGCTGCAAGTCAACGGTTTCAGTCATTTACGTAATTATGGGCGATACGGGGTTCGAACCTGTGACCTCTTCCGTGTGAAGGAAGCGCGCTACCACTGTGCTAATCGCCCTTGGCTATTCACTTTAACATGTTTACAAACGGTCTGAGCGACCAGCCAATACGGCCAGCGCGATGGTTTGTGAGCTCACTCCATCGACTCATTCCACAGGTCGCTCGTCTGCCGAATGCTGGCAAAATCACCGTTGCCCAAAATCAGATGATCTAGCAGCGGAATGCCGAGGAGATGAGCGCCTTTGAGCAGTTGTCGGGTGAGATGAATGTCTTCAGTGCTGGGCTCTAAGCTGCCTGAAGGATGATTGTGCGCGACGATCACGCGAGTTGCGCCGCGTCTGATTACTTCGCGGAAGATTTCTCGGGGGTGGGCCAGGGTTTCGGTGGCGGTGCCGATGGTGATTACCTTAGAGCCGATGATGCGATGCTTCACATCTAGCAGTAAGACAGCAAAGCGCTCTTGAGACTGCCACATCAGTTCGTGACCGAGGGCGGCTGCCGCTACGCTCGGATCATCTACTACGGTGAGGTTCAGCGGCTGGCTTTGTAAAACCCGTTTGCCTAGCTCTATCGCCGCCAAAATCGTCGCAGCTTTGGCGGGGCCAACCCCCGAAATTTCGATTAATTCTTCTGCGGTGACATCTCGCAGGGCCAAGAGGCCGTCGCCGCTGTGCTGATCTTTACCCAAGTGCTGTAGCAAAAAATGACCCAGCCCGACTGCCGATAGTTTGCCTGGCCCCTGACCTGTGCTCAGCAAAATGGCAACCAGCTCAGCGGCAGAGAGACGCTTGGCACCGTGAGCTAGCAGCCGCTCACGAGGTCTTTCGGCCTCGGCCATATCAGCAACTCGCAGGCTATAAGTCATAAGGGTGAGCAAGCAGAGAACTCTTTTCAGTGAGCCCGAAACCGCTCTCAAAACACCGTAAGCTGAGGTGAAGATACCGGGCTATTTTGCGATGTCGTCTGAACAACCGCCTGAGGCACTATCTGCCAAGCTAATGTCTGCCAAGCTAAAAACCGTCCGTCAGGCGCTGATAAAGGTCAGCCTGGCAGAGACACCCCCTACCCTTTCTGCCGAACAAAGGCAGGCCATCTGCTCAGATCTGCTGTGGCTCAACGAAATCAGTGAGTATCAAACGCTCGGCATCTGTGCCGACACGCTTGCAGCCGCAGCAGCTGCGCTTGAAAGCTACGTTGCCGCACTCAGTCAGCCGATTCAGCTAGACATTCCAGACCGGGCAGGCGCTGTTTATCTTAAGTTTAATACGCTTAAGAATGCGTGGTATTTGGATGGCTATAGCGGCAAATCGCGAGGTGTTTTGATGACCTATCACACTTCTGAACCTGAGCTAGAGCAAGTCAACGGGACGTATGGGCCTTTCCCGCTGGATTTGTTTTGATAAGGCCAGAGGCGACCGTTGTAAATGCAGTACCTTTAGCGGAGAAGATCGTTAGGGGCTATATGAAAAGGATAAACAATGGCTGCATGGCTCCCTTTTAGAAAAAACAAAATATTTTGATGAGAGAATGGGAAACCTGAGGGTGGCTGTTCGTTGGGGGCGCTCTGTGGCTGAAACTCTGAAGCGGGTACCGGAAAAGTACGGATTTAATGAGTAGTGGGTGGGCGGTGTCTTGTGTAAATAGGCTGACTGTTCAAGTTTTCTTGAGGGGCAAAGTAAGTTCGGAGCGGAAAGCAAGTCAACATCGACCCGCCCAGAGAGGTTACATCATCGGTTGCCTCTACTGCGCAGGCGGATAGCTTAATTTCCATAAAGCATACGCACTTACCTCAAAAACATCACGGAGACACCTTCCATGAAAACCGAACTCAAAGCCAAAATGCTTCAGTATTTCTCTGCAAAGAAAAAGGGCAACGGCGGTTTCACGCTCATTGAGCTTCTCGTTGTTATCATCATCATCGGTATTCTGTCGGCCATCGCCCTGCCTTCTTTCCTCAACCAGGCCAACAAAGCCAAGCAGTCTGAAGCTAAGACCTACGTTGGCTCCATGAACCGCGCTCAGCAGGCTTACTACCTGGAGAATGACGAGTTTGCAGGTGCTGATAACTTTGGCGAACTCGGTTTAGGCATTGCTTCCGAGACTAGCAACTACGAATACGAAATTACAGCTCCTACAACTGTTGCACCTGTCGGTGTAACCAACAGAGCTAAGCCCCGAGTAGAAGCAGCATCTATTAAGGCATATATCGGTGGCGTTGAGCTTGCTACGGTCAATGACAATGAAGCGACTACCTTGGCTATACTTTGTGAAGCCAATGAGTCAAAGGCTGTTGCAGGTACGCCTGCTGACGTTGATGGCAACCAAACGGTCGCTTATGGAAACACGACAGTTCCTGCAACTTCTTGTACGGCCAACTACAAGCCCGTGAATTAACGCTTGAACGCGCTGTTCGGCAAGTTCATCTGACTAGATAGTGTTAAAGCAGCTAAGTAGGATAAAACCGCTTGGCTGCTTTTAGGTATATTCCATACGTACAAACAGATTGTTAGTATATATCTCCCACCTCTGACTATGACTGAAAAGCCGATCAATGCAATCAAAAACATCGCGTTTATTTTAGCCGTCTCTAGTGCAGTTGGTGTACTGCAAAGTTCTGCTCTGAATAAGCTGAAGACTAGCAGTTCACAAGCTCTCATGACTGATCAACAGCTATCCGGTCAGCTAGAAAAGCTCAAGTTACTCAGCGAGGGGCCGAGCTTTGGTTTTAGAAACGTTGTCGCTAACTGGAGCTTTTTGGAGTTCTTACAGTATTTTGGCGATAACCAAAACCGTCAGACTAGCGGCTATGGTTTGAGCCCTAACTACATGGAAGCAGTCTTAAATCACGATCCTTACTACCGGCCCTTCTACATCTTTCTCTCTGAAAGCACGACCTTCTACGCCGGCATGCCAGATAAAACAGTAGAAATCATAGACAAAGGACTCTCTTCATTTGGGCAGCAAAAGCCTGCCGACAGCTACTACATCTGGCGATATAAGGGCACTGATGAGCTGTTGTTTCTCAACGATGGCGAT
The DNA here is from genome assembly GCF_002286735.1 of Leptolyngbya sp. BC1307. Classification (GTDB taxonomy): domain Bacteria; phylum Cyanobacteriota; class Cyanobacteriia; order Phormidesmidales; family Phormidesmidaceae; genus Phormidesmis. The sequence continues at coordinate 18,408 of NZ_NRTA01000043.1, read as the reverse complement.
GAAGCACAACACTCTTTTGAGATGGCAGCACAGTGGGCGGCTGAGTCTGACGATGCCGGTAGCCAGCAGATGGCGGCTTTATCCGCGCAGACGGCGGCGTATTTGGCTGCCAATCCAGAGAGTATGGAGGCTAAGGTGAATGCCTGGAGCAGTATTCTCACCACGGCAATAGACGACGCAACTCGTGAGCGAGCCGTTGCTCAGATTAGAGCATTAGGCGGCGACGTTGTGTTTTCTGAAGATGGCGGTATTAAGATCGAATTTGCGCAGGAAGGCGGGCAAGGCTCCGAGAGCTGAGCTAGTCGGGGGCAGTACGCATCTTGAAGAAGGCATAGCAGGCGTCAGCTATGCGGAGGCATTCGCGCTTTGCGATATGAGCCATTGCTCATTCATCGACCACGCTATTGCCTTGTAAACTCGTGTTGTTCTAGTTCGGGCGCGTAATTTCTACAGCGACAGTGCCGCTGAAATTGGGGATAGGTGGAGTGGGTTTGGTGACTTTTACATTGATTTGTTGAATACGAGGGTCACTTTTAAGGGCATGAGTCGCAACCGCATCTGCCAAACTCTCAATTAGCTTAAATTTCTCTGTTTGAATCAGCCGCTGAGTCTCTTGAACAATCTCTACATAGCTGTGCGTATCTTCTAGCGCATCGCTTTTGCCCGCCGCAGAGAGATCGATAGAGATTTTGAGATCGACAATAAACCATTGGCCTAAAACATTTTCCTCTTTAAGCACGCCGAGGTAGCCAAAGGCTTTGATGCCGTTGATATGAATGGTATCCATAGGGGAAAGTGTGAAGGATGAGTGATGAACGATGAAGTGATTCGCGAAGTGAGAAGCGAGCTAAACAGATCTAAACTCATCGTTCATCCTTCTGACTTCATCGTTGATAAAAAATCTTTGTGAGTGAAAGGTTTTGCATCTGCACCGGAGTAGGTCGCAACAATGTGACCGTCTCCTACAAGCTGATACTTGTAAGTGACCAGCCCTTCTAACCCTACCGGGCCACGAGGGGGCATTTTTTGAGTGCTGATGCCGACTTCTGCGCCGAAGCCGTAGCGGAAGCCATCAGCAAAGCGAGTGGAGCAGTTGTGGTACACACCCGCAGCGTCAACCTGAGCCATGAAGATGTCGGCGGCAGATTGGTCGGTGGTGGCGATCGCCTCCGTATGCCGCGATCCATAAGTGTTGATATGGTCTATCGCCGCCTCTAGCGAATCGACCACGCGAATCGCTAAAATCAGGTCGCTATATTCAGTTGACCAGTCATCTTCTGTTGCCGGTTTGATATTGCTCAAAATCTGCTGGCTCTCCTGATCGCCCCGTAGCTCAACGCCCTCGGCTTGCAAAGCTTCAGCAATAACTGGCAGCACTTTAGCGGCAATCTCTTGATGAACTAAAAGCGTTTCGACGGCATTGCAGGCCGAAGGATAGCCCACTTTAGAATCAACCACAATTGACTTGCTCTGTTCAATATCAGCGGCTTTGTCTATATAGAGGTGACAGATGCCGTCAGCATGACCCAGTACCGGAATGCGAGTATTGGCCTGCACGTATTGCACAAACGAGTTAGAGCCGCGAGGAATGATCAAATCGACGTACTGATCGAGCGCCAGCAGGGCGTTGGTTTCTTCGCGGGTCGTCAAAAGCTGAACGGCGTTAGGATTTGCCCCGGCATTGGCAGTACCTTGGCGAATAGCAGTGACCAGCGCAGTACAAGAGCGAATCGCTTCGCGGCCCCCTTTCAGAATCACGCCGTTGCCAGACTTAATGGCCAGGGCAGAAATTTGCATGACCGCATCCGGGCGCGATTCAAAGATGATACCTAAAACGCCGAGCGGGCAGGCGATGCGCTTGAGTGTCAGGCCGTCGTCGAGTTCGCGGTGAATGGTGATGTGGCCGGTTGGGTCGGGCAGCGCCGCTACGCTGCGGACGCCCTGAATAGCGCCTTTGAGTTTGATGTCATCGAGCTTTAATCTGCTGTAGAGTGGCTTGGCCAGGTTTTCTGTGAGGGCAGCTTGCAGGTCTGCCTGATTGGCCGCAGTGATGGTACCAGCCGCCGCCTCTAAAGCCTGAGCGATCGCCTCGATTATCTCATTTTTAGCCGCAGCCGAAAGCTGAGCCAGTTCGCGAGCGGCCTGCTGCGTTTGCTGAGCAATGGCCACCAGCGGCAATGCCGTAGACGTGGGGCTATTGGTAAACGGCGAGCTGGTTTGAGCGTTCATGGCGATAGCGCAAAAGAGTAGGCTTTTAGTCTATCAATAAAGCCTGGGTTAATTGCTGGGCAATGCGATCGCCCGCCCCACTCTCTCCCATGCGCTGCTTGCCGTTTTGATCAATCATTCGCAGTCGGTCGGGGTCGCGCATGATTTGAGCGATCGCCATCCCCACCTGCTCAAGATCGTCGATCATCTGTACCGAGGGGCCGAGCATTTTGGCCTGCACAGTCGCGAACGCCGGGGTAAATTGAGGGCCTTTGCCGGGGAGCGTAATGACGGGTTTGCCCAGCCCGACAAATTGCTCAGCAGCCGTGCCAGCGGTGGCGATCGCAATTTCGGCCTGATCGAGGCAGTCGTTATAAGCGTCAGATATCAATACAATCGTGGCCGTCTGGCGGGTGTAAGCAGGATAGGCACCGGGAATAAATTGCCAGTCAGATAGGTAAGCTTGCAGCTTGTGGAGAGAGAGACTAGGGGCGATCGCCGCCAGTAAGGTCAGCGGGCGATCGCCAAACGCCGCTATGAGACCCGGCAATGTCGCCAGCATTCGGGCAAAGTTGTCGTAAGCTTCGGGCGGCCTAGAGCCGGGTAATAGCGCAATCGTCAGGGCGTCAGCGGGCATTGGCTGAGCAGATAGCGTCCCGGTCGGGCTGAGGCCATCCATCATTGGGTTACCCGCATATTTAGCCCTCACCCCTAAATGCTCTAGCTGCTTTGCGGTGAGAGCGTCGCGCACAAAGACCGCGCGGCAGCGATCACGCGACATTAGCCAGCGCTCCCAGGGCAAATATACAGAACCTGACCAGCCCTCTAGCGGGTTCCACAGATTCGTCGCGGGCAATTTACCCTGTTCGTCTCGCAGCCAGTACTCCGACTTAGCCGTGCCGACAAAGGCATAGGGCAAGCCACTGAGATAGGCAAATAGCAACGGGACAACGTCACCAACCGCGAGAATGGCGTCACCGGTTTTGGCCCAAGTTTTGATAGCGGCGAGCTGCGATCGCGTTAAACCCAGTAATCCCCCTTGCAAATCGCGGGCGAGCTGCTGCGGATCGCGGTTGAGAAAGCCCCCAGAGGGAAGCGATCGCGCCGGGCCAATTACCGGCAGATTCGCTGAGCGATAGCTGTTGCCTGCCCCGGCAATCGGCAAAACCGACAGACTCACTTCAGGGCAAAGCTGACGCAGCGGCGTGAGAATGCGCAGCGCGATTACATCTTCACCGTGGCCGTTACTGATGCACAGCAGTTTCATTGCCAGCCGGGGTTACGAATGCACGTTTTTAACAATAAAGTAGCTGATGGAAAGCGAGAGAATGGCGATCGCCAGCCCAATCAAACTCACCCCCGTCACCTTTTCCAGATCTAGAATAATGATCTTTCTCGCCACTGCCGTCAGCGAAGTGACAATTACCAGCTCTACCTGCACGACATGTTTTCTCAGGTAGGCCGTAATATTTTCTAAAATTTCTAGCGCAATCAGCACACTGAGAAACAACCCAAAAATATTCAGCAGCGTCGTCCCCAAAAAGGTGTTGGGATCAGGGTTGAACAGGACATCGGCCAAATACAGTCCCAGATCTACGATAACGACGATAATTACTATCACCATCGCAATCGAGAGCAGCTTAGAAACCAGGCTCTCAAACAGCTCTAAGTTCTTTAAAAAGCCCTGGTCGCTCGAATGACGGCGAAGAAACCTGATAAATCGATTGCTCACGCTGCCCCTTGCTGTGTAGATTCAATCTAATACTACAGGTAGGGTCAACCTTGCGAGCAGTCATCGAGCAACCACCTGATCTCGCTGAGAGGCGATCGCAGCTTGCTGAGTCACAGCCGGCGGCGACTGCACCATCGCCATAATTTGCTCAGCGCTCGTGGGCGCAGCGGTCGGCGGCTGGGAAGCAATCAGCGTGAGCTGTACGGCGCAAGCTTTCAGCTCTGGCTGCTTAGAAATCGGACATGACTGAGGATGGGTAAGCCCATTTACTTCAGCATTGTCAGCCCATAAAAATCCCCAGTGCATCGGCATAAAGACGGTGCCCCGGCAGATATTTTGAGTGACCCGGATGGGGAGATGGGCAAAGCCTCGGCGCGATCGCACCTCTACCCAATCTCCCGACTGCAACTGCATCTGCTGCGCATCCCGAGGATTGACCTCTAGTGTCGGCTGGCTGTACTTCTTCGCAATCTTCTCAATTCGCCCGGTGCGCGTCTGCGTATGCCAGTGCCCGAGCAGTCGCCCGGTCGTCAGCACCATCGGAAACTCCGGATCGGGCGGCTCCGCCAGCCCTTTGATATGAAACGCGGCAAACTTCGCCCGACCGTTCTCCGTCAAAAAATTGAAATCAGTATACAGCCGCTTGTCAAACTTAGTCGCCGCCGTCTGTGCTGTTTCACACACCGGTGCGGGCCACTGAATCGGCCCTGTTTTAGCCAATCGCTCATGACTGAGCCCGCTCATATCGCACAGCCGGTCTGCCGTCAGGCTGACAAATTCGTCATACACCGCCGCTGCATCCGACCAATCAAACTGCTTCTCAAAGCCCAGGCGGCGACCCACCTCAGCAAAGATTGCCCAGTCCGCTCTAGCACTGCCCACCGGCGCTCGAAAAGCCTCACAAAACGTCACTACCCGCTCAGAATTGGTCATCACGCCCGAAGCCTCGCCCCACTGGGCCGCAGGTAGCAGCACATGCGCGTAAGCTGCCGTCTCAGTCGGGTAGTAAGCATCCTGGCAAATGGTAAACGGCGACTTTAGCAGCGCTGCCTTCGTCCGCTCAATATCGGGCATGCTCACCGCTGGGTTGGTAGCGGCTACCCACAGCACGCCTACCGCTTCACGCTCCAGCGCCAGCATCATATCCCAAGCGGCCAAACCGGGCTCCGGCGAAATACTGCCTTCGGGCAACTGCCAAACCCGCTCAACCACCCGCCGATGAACCGGATTTTTCACCAACCGGTAGCCCGGTAATATATGCGCCAGCCCGCCCGCCTCCCGGCCTCCCATCGCATTGGGCTGACCGGTCAGGGAGAACGGCCCCGCCCCCGGACGGCCAATGTTGCCGGTCATCAGGTGCAAATTAATAATCGTTTGCACCTTGGCCGTGCCTTCGCTCGACTGGTTAACACCCATTGACCACAGCGAAAGCACCCGCTGAGACTCGCCCCACAGCTTAGCGGCCTTTTCCACATCTGCTTTGGCAATACCGCAAATTTCCGCCACGCGATCAGGCGGGTACTGAGCGGCTACTTGAGCATATTCGGTAAAGCCGTCTGTGCAGTAATCAATAAAAACAGGATCGTGCTTGCCCTGGCGAATGAGCAGATAGGCAATGCCGTTGAGCAGGGCAATGTCAGTACCCGGCTTAATCGCCAAATGCAGGTCAGCATTCTTAGCAGTATCCGTACGACGCGGATCGACCACAATCAGCTTGACGCCTTTATTTTTTTTGTGATGCTTGCGCAAGCGGTTAAAGATGATCGGATGACACTCTGCGGTGTTGGTGCCGATCAAAAAGGCACAGTCCGTTTCCTCTAGATCGTCGTAGCAGCAGGGCGGGCCATCGGAGCCAAAGCTCTGAATATAGCCCGACACCGCTGAAGACATACAGAGACGCGAATTGGCATCAAAGTTGTTCGTGCCGATGCAGCCTTTGATGAGCTTTTGCGCCGCGTAATAATCTTCGGTTTGAAACTGCCCCGAGCCGTACATACAGATGGAGTTTGGGCCACGCAGCTCAATTGATTTTTGAATTTCTGAGGTGATCTTACCGAGCGCTGCTTCCCAACTTACTTGCTGAAAAGGAACCTCTAGCGACTCCCGTATCATCGGGTGCTTGAGCCGGTCTTTATTCAGTGATTCGCCGACCGAAGCGCCTTTAATGCACACCTGCCCTTTGCTAGAAGGATGCTCTCTATCGCCTACCGCCTGCCAAATTGGCCGACCTTCGCTGTCACGAGTGATTCCCCGGCCTTTGCGAGCGGGCGGAAAAACTTCTAGGCCGCAGCCTACGCCGCAGTAGGGACAGAGTGTTTTGGTTGAGAGTGTTTTGGTCGAACCTGTTTTGGCTGAATGTGACACCGCTGAACCTTCCCCATAAATGCTGATAAACAGACCGGTAGGAGACGATCAAACGCCCCCTACCGGTTTAGTGGAAACTGACACAAAAACCTGTGTCAATCTTTACCCTTGAACAACTCTTAACTCATCACAGAAGGATTACCAGCAGCAGGCGCAACCGGAATGGCCACCTCTTCACCCTCGTGAGCATCGGCAAAGGAGTTCTTGGGTTCATCCAGAAAGAACGCACAGAGGAAGGCGACGATTAAACCGGCTACCCCTAGCACCTGGAAAAAGAGCGCATTCGCCCGAGCCGTTCCAGCGGCGATAACGGCTGGATCGACTCCATCACCGGCAGGAACTAGCGCCTGTTGAAGTAGGAGCAAAATTGTCAGGTAAGCGACTGCGCCGACGTTGCCGTAAGCACCGACGTTGCCGGCAACCTGTCCTGTAATCCGAGACTTCACCAGCGGCACGAGGGCAAAGGTAGCGCCTTCTGCTGCCTGCACAAAGAAGGAGCAAGCCATCACCAGCAGCACTGCCCCCGGCAACCACCAACTGCTGCCGACCATGCTAAAGAGCAGATAGCCAATTCCCATGCCGCCTAGCAGTACCGTCATCGTCCACTTGCGGCTACCGACCGAGTCGGAGATGATGCCGCCGCCCGGACGAGAGACCAGATTCATAAACGCATAGCTCGCGGCAATCATCCCAGCGGCTGCTTTATCCAGGCTGAAGGTGCCTTCAAAGAAGGCAGGTAGCACGGAAACCACCGCTAGCTCAGAGCCAAAGTTCACAACATAAGTCAGCTCTAGAATCGCAACCTGCTTAAACCGATAGCGATCTTCTGCGGGGTAGCGTTTGCGTCCGGCCAGGAGATCTTTGTTGACCATCCAGCAGTTGTACGCCTGAAACGCATACAGCCCCAGTAGCAAGAGCATGGTGATAAACATTGCCGGAACAGAAAGAAAGCCGACTTGTTGCAGTCTCCAGGCAATCACCATCAAGATGGCCGTCAGAGGGACGTTCATGGCCATCAAGAACCAGAAGTCGCGAACGGTAGTCACTTCGATGCCGCGAGCGCTTGCAGGACGACGGTAGACTTTACCCGGAGGCGTGTCGGTGACATTGAAGTAGTAAAACACGCCGTATAGCGCTGTCACAATACCGGAGCCTGCGATCGCCGCTCTCCAATTCAAAACTTCGCTACTGAAGGACATCCCCAAAACTTCGAAGGGCTGAGGCTCACCGAAGTTAAACGAACCGGGCAAGAAGCTCAGCGCCATCGCAAAAAGCACCATCGTGAAGGCAGAAAACGCAGATCCGAAGTTGCCCCAGCCGCCGTAAATACCTTCAGCTGTACCCACTTCTTTTGGGGGGAACCACTCTGCGGTCATGCGAATGCCGATTACAAAGCCCGCACCGACAATCCCCATCAGCAAGCGGCCAACAACCAGCTGGTTGAAGCTCGTCGCCGTTGCAAAGATCAAACAGGGAATTGCCGCATAAATTAGCAGACAGGTATACGTAACGCGAGGGCCGTACTTATCGAGCAGCATCCCGATAATGATCCGAGCCGGTACCGTCAAAGCCACGTTACACAGGCCGATAGTGCCCGCCTGCTGGGGAGTCAGGCCAAACTCTTGAACAATAGTCGTCGCGAACGGTGGGAAATTAAACCAAACAACAAATGATAAAAAGAAGGCAAACCAGGTCAGGTGTAATATTCTATACCTGCCCTGAGTTGCTTTCGTAAACAACTCTCCAATCATCTTGCGCTATGCTCCTAGGTATGGATATGCCCTGCCCCGGATGGTTCCGGAGCGAGGCTACTTAACTGAAGTCTTGAGGCGGCAACCTCAAGACTTCTTTTTTGGTGGCCCGACCTGCTGCCCCAATAATGACTATCGACAGCAGCCGTCAGGCCGGGAAAACATGAGTCAACAGAGACTCATTTGGCAATTGCCCCAAACTTTTCTTGCAGCAGGTCAGCAACGACCTCCTTCAAATCTTCACAGGGCACGGCTTTCATCACCCGCTCGCCAAGCTGAGCATGTTTACCTACCTGACCGCCCATGTAAATATCGACAGCCTCCACGGTCTTGCCATCCTTACGAGTTTTTGTTCCTAAGAACCCGATGTCAGCCACCTGCGGCTGACCGCAGGAGTTAGGACAACCCGTCCAGTGCAGGCGCACCTTCTCATCTATCTCAAACAGCGCATCTAGCTCCTGGGCTAAGGCATGGGCGCGCTGCTTAGTTTCGATCAGAGCAAAGTTGCAAAACCGCGACCCGGTGCAGGAAACACTTCTGCGCACCAGCGGCGACGGGTCAATCGAGAACTTCTGCACGGGCGCTTCCTGCAAAAACGCCTCCAGGCGAGAGTCCGGAATGTTGGGGATGATGACATTTTGCTCGACGGTCAGGCGAATTTCGCCATTGCCGTACACTTCCGCGAGGCGAGCAATTTCAAACATGTCATCGGCGTAGAAGTGGCCCACCGGAATGTGCAGACCCACGTAGTTCAATCCGGGCTGCTTTTGGGCGTGAACGCCGAGATGATCGCTCTTGCCTTCGTCGGTGATGGCGTTCTCTGGGGCCGCAGACGCTAAGGACTGGCCCATTTGCTTTTCTACCGCCGCGCGAAACTCTTGCAGGCCCATTTCTTCAATCAGCCACATCAGGCGCGTCTGCTGTCGGTTACCCCGCGATCCCAAATCGCGAAATACTGTCAGAATGGCGCGGCAAATCTCCACCACCGTGTCATCAGCAGGCACCCAGGCATTCAGGGGAATCGCCGAGTCGCAGCGTTTAGCCGAGAAAAATCCGCCGACAATGACGTTAAATCCGAGTTCGCCGCCTTCTACACCGTCTTTAAATGCTGGCAAAAAGGCGATGTCGTTAATTTCTGAATGAATGGAATCTTCCCGGCTGCCTTCAAGCGCAATGTTGAACTTACGAGGCAGGTTGGTAAAGTCGTAATTGCCTTCACCATTGTTAGTAATCATGTCCTGCACTTTACGCACCAGACCCTGCGTATCGATCAGTTCATTGGCAGCGATGCCCGCTACTGGCGAACCGGTAATGTTGCGCACGTTATCCATGCCCGACTGAATAGAGGTAATGCCCGCCTGCTTAAAGCGCTCGAAGATATCGGGAATGTCTTCCAGGCGGACGCCGCGCAGCTGGAGATTTTGCCGGGTGGTTACATCCGCGCAGCCGTCGTCACCGTAGCACTGGACGATTTCAGCGAGAATGCGCATTTTATGACTAGAGAGCGCGCCGTTAGGCATCCGCAAGCGCAGCATGAACTTGCCTGGGGTGACCGGCCGATGGAATACACCTAACCACTTCAGTCGGCCAGTCAGGTCAGTTTTATCGAGCGCTTCCCAGCCCATTTCGGCAAACTTATCAAGTTCGTCCTTAACCGCTAAACCGTCTTTTTCGGCTTTGTATTTCTCAAACTTATTCTTTTTTTCCACCCTGTCTGCGACGCTTGGTGAAGTAACCATGCCATACCCAAATGTTTAGTAATTTCGCCTTGAAATCATCAATTTGCCTTCGCTGTTTTTTCGCCAAGTGGCAAGTCAATTCATTCAAGGTGTAGAACACAGCAGCGGCCTTTCAAACCTTTTTTTAACGGGTTCTAATGATAAGCCTGTGCAGTTTTATAGAAACCACAACCGAAGTGACTCGGCGAAGAAAAGTGGCAAGTACAGCTATCAAAGACTTGTTAAATATTTGACGGGTGCCCTTGCCCACCACGCTTATAAGGAACCGTTTTAGGGTTTTGTCTAACTCATCTGCTGTTGAGTTGCTCCTAACATATGAAAAATCTACAGAGCCTTTTGTATTAACAGATACGCTTCTAACCTCATTAGGCTCATCTGTGGCATTAGCTGCATTATTACGATGCGTTTTTTGCAAAATACTGGCTCGGAGCGATCGCTCTAGAGACATGAAGCTAGCGTTCGGATAGCCTATGCAACCAATTTAGAAATGTTTTCATCCTTTCTATGCCAGTTTTCAGCGTTTATGTTGCTCCAGGCTATCTGCTATCAGCATTGAACCATCGAACTTGATTGGGCTATTAGGCGCTTCATCACCTGGCCAGTCACAGACAGAATTTGGTAGCACAGGCAACCAAAACTACTTGAGAGCTAAGTGAAGACCCAATTGCTTCGTTCGAGCTGTTGATTCTTGAGTCATCTGATAGCCTGGTAGATACTGAGGTTAAGCAGCAACCGTAATATTTTCAGGAATATTCAGAGAAAGCTGCGAGGTACTTCGGGCTGTTGGGAGTGCTTTGCCACCTTAGACGCCTCTGAATCTGCCTTAGCTTCGGCCACAAGAGAGCAGCGCTCGACTATGAAGGCTAGCTATTGCTACCGATTATGCGCTCATTATATTGAGGAGTTATTTAAGGTCTTATGTCGTCTGCGGAATCTATCTCTTCATCCGACTCTGCTGCTCACCCAAAAGATAATCCTGACGGAGAATCCATAGCCGAGCACGAAACCGAAAGGCAAATAGAGCAGGCGATCGCCCAGCTCGTCGAAGGTGACTTTCAAAGTAAATGGGACAGAACCAAGCGACTTGATCGGCAGTTTGTGCAGTGGGGCGATCGCCCTATCCCTTACTTAATCGATCGTCTGGAAGACAGCACCGATCCCGAAAATCAATGGTTTTTGGTGCGAGCACTGGCGCAGTTTGACCATCCGGTAGTGGTCGAAGCGCTGGCAGAGCTGCTGGTGACGACGACTGCCGAAGACCTTCAGCTAGAGACCATTAAAGCCCTCACTCAGCTGGGTAGCAGTGCCATCGCTAGCCTTACTCACCTGCTAGACCCGCATCAGCCGCTGGCTCGCCGAATCTTAGCGGCCCGGACGCTGGCTCGCATTCGCCGCAGCGTCACCATATCCCCGCTACTGAGCATTGCTGCTGACGCCGATCCTCAGCTTCGGGCGATCGCCGTCGAAGCCCTCGGCAGCTTTCACGATTCTCGGGTTACACCAGTGCTATTGGCCGCGCTCGATGATGTGAGCCCGGTCTGCATTGAAGCCATCCGCACGCTGGGTCGGCGGGCTGATCTGCTCACTACGACTGATTTGATCGGTTCGCTGCAGCGCTGTCTGTATCATCCAGACGAAGCGATCGCCCGAGAAAGCGCCGTGGCCTTAGGACGGCTCGGGGGTGAAGCAGCCGTCATCGCACTGGGAGAATCGCTTACCCAGCCACAGCCCGTAGCGGTCAAGGTTGCTATCGTCCGGGCTCTGGGCTGGATGGATACGCCAGCTGCCGTGGCCTACCTTACCCATGCTTTTGACTGCGCCGTGCCGGTCGTCATGCCTGCCGTTCAGCAAGAGATTGCGCGATCGCTTGGCCAAACCCGCTCTGCCACTCTCAAACTGCAAGCGGCTCAGCCTCTGCTTGGCTGGCTTCAGGCCGATAATTTAGCGAACCCAACGGTCGAGGTCGGCGATCGCTCTAAAGAAACTGACTTGTCAACCTACCCTAGCGCCCTAGCCCTCAAGCAAGCCGTCATTTCATCTCTGGCCCGACTCAGCGCTCGCCCCGCCCTCGACAGCCTGATCCCCATGCTCAGCGACCCCGACTCTCGCATCAGAATGCACGTCCTGAGCGCCCTCAAGCAAATTGATCCCAAAGCTGCCCAAACCAAAATTCAGCAATATGTAGAAGACGAAAACACACCCCCGCTGCGGCGACAGCAAGTGACTGAGAGTTTATCCGCCTGGTAACTTGCCTAGGCACTGCTAAGATGGCAAATTCAGCGACTACCCAATCCCCAAATCTATCCGAATCGGGGGTGGCCTGAAGTAAATTTGGAAGCCCACACTTTTTTGCTGGCTGGGCCGTAGCAACCCTTACAAAACCAAATATGACTGCGCTTTACAGTTAGAGATGAGGGTTTAGATCAGGGGCAGCGCATGCTTCAACCCATGAGCTAGACCTTACGCAGCTGTATCACTCTGTAATTTTTATGCGCCTAGAGCAGTTGCAGGCTTTTTTAGCGGTCGCCGAAACTGGCAGCTTTCAGGCGGCGGCGCGGCAGTGCGGCGTTACCCAGTCCACCATTAGCCGCCAGGTGCGGGCGATTGAAGATGATTTTGGCGTATCGCTGTTTCACCGGACGGCTCAGGCTAAGCTCACCCTAGCTGGCAGCACGCTGATGCCCAGAGCGTTGCGTATCTGCAAAGAGTGGCAGCAGGCTCAGCAAGAAATTGGCGATCTGGTCAAGGGGAAGCAGACTGAGCTGTGCATCTCTGGGATTCATTCGGTCTGCGCATATCTGCTGCCACCGATTGTCACGCAGTACTGCCATACGCACCCCAATGTGCAGCTGCGGATCACGGCATTGGGCAGTGATCGCTCCCTCAAAGTACTGCGCGATGGCCTGGTCGATGTCTCTATCGTCATGCACAACCCGCTACTTACCAACAATCAAGAAATGGTGGTGGTGCCGCTCTACGAAGAGCCTGTCGAAGTGCTGATGGCGGCAGATCATCCGCTGAGCCGCCACCAGACGGTGCCCTGGGCAGAAATTGCTCGCTATCCGCAGGTGGTGTTTAAAGACGGCTACGGGATGCAGCGCATTGTCCAAAGTCAGTTTCGAGATCAGGGCGCAGATTTCAAGATCGCCTTAGAACTCAATACGCTCGATGCCTTTCGGGGTGTTGTCCGCCAGGGTAATATGGTAGCCCTGCTGCCGCGCTCCGCCCTGATCGAAAGCCGCCGCGACCCCGACCTGACCGTGCGGGCAACCGGTGCGCCTGTGTTGCGGCGCAAAGTGGTGATGGTTACTACCCACGACCGCCTGATGATTCCGCCTATTCGAGAGTTTTGCGATTTGGTGCGTCAGCAGGCCAGCGACCAATTTACCCAAGTCAGCGACCTTGCCGTCCTCCCTACCGCCAGCTAGCCGGTGCCAATTAGCGGTCCCACCACCGTCCCTATGAGCTACCTCCCCGATGCCCCACTGACCAACCAGAACAACCCAAGCAACCAGTCTTTGAGTGACCAATTTCGAGACCTGCTAAAAAAAATAGGCAGCGGCATCCATACCGCCAAGTCGCTAAGCCGCGAGGAAGCGGCGACTGCCACTGTGCTGATGCTGACCGAAGCGGCCACTCCCGCTCAGATTGGCGCTTTTATGATCGCCCACCGGATCAAGCGTCCGACCCCTACCGAACTCGCCGGGATGCTCGATACCTACGACGCGCTCGGCCCTCACCTCAGTGAGATTGACGCGCCTTATCCGGTTACTGTTTTTTGCAATCCTTACGATGGGCGATCGCGTACAGCGCCTATCACCCCCCTGACGGCGCTGATCATGGTTGCAGCGGGTGCCCCGGTGGTGATGGCTGGCGGCGATCGCATGCCGACCAAAATGGGCCTGCCAACGGCAGAAATTTGGCAGGGGCTAGGGCTTAATTGGCCAGCGCTGACCATTGACCAGGTACAAACGGTACTGGCTCAGACCGGTCTGGGCTTTGTTTACCAGCCGGTTCACTTCCCGCAGGCGCAGGCGATGGTGCCCTACCGCGAGCAAATTGGTAAGCGCCCTACCCTGGCTACCGTTGAGATTATGTGGTCGCCCTACATCGGCCAGAGCAACCTGGTCAGCGGCTATGTGCACCCCCCCACCGAAGCGCGCACTCAGGATGCCTTCACCCAGCGCGGCACGTCCTTTTTTACGACGGTCAAGGGCTTAGAAGGGAGCTGTGATATTGCCCGCGATCGCACTGGTATTATCGGCCTCAATCATTTGCAAGCTGGCACCTTAGAAACTGAACGACTGCTACTACATCCCCGCGACTATGGCTTTCATGGGTCAGACCCAGAGATCACCCCGCTAGCAGAGTTGTTAGCGTACTACCAGGCGGCTTTCACGGGGCAACCGAACGAAGTCAGCCGCTCAGCCGTGTGGAACAGTGGCTTTTATCTGTGGCGCGTCGGTCGAGTGGATAGCTTAGCAGCCGGGTTTGAACTCAGCGAATCCCTCTTAACCAACAACGCTGTCAAAGATAAGCTCTACGAGATCAGAGCCGCCATTGACGAAGCTGCCTAATGTGCAGGCTCCTACGTCATGGCCTGCGTAGTTCTCTGACCCGCCGCCGGGTGAAGGAGCCAAGCAGCGCGCCCAAGCGCCCTGGACGAAGCTTTTAGTGATCTAGCAAGATGATAAACCGGACAGGAATATTGCCGCCTGATAGGACTTCGGCCATAGCGATCGCCCCTCTTAGTTCGGTCATTGCCTGCGAGCTGTGACCTTTGTAAGCGCGGGCAACATTTTCTACGCCCAAGCGAAACCCCGACAGGTTTAGGCAGGTAGTCACCAGATAAGCCACCTCTTTTAAGCGCGATCGCGCGCCCTCACTGCAATCATCTGGCAGGGGCGGAAAATCTTTGGCACTCTGGGGCAAGGGTGACAGGCTGGGGTTTTCCCATAGCAGATACTGATTGATGCGCGAGTCTTCAAAAGTGGGAAGTTCGGACAGCGATCGCCACCGTGAGCCATCATGAGCCTCTAAGATCACCGTCCGATACGTTGACATAGTCTGCTGTTTGTATGGCCAGAGCCACCAACTGCCGCTTAAAGTCGCTATATGTTAGCCATCGCCACCAGCGCTCGCATCTGCCTTACGGATCAATTTGCCAGCTCTTCTGTCAGCATCTGCTCATAAATTTGAGGCAGCAGGTCAGACATGCTGTTGTCTTCAATGCCGTAGCCCAGGCTAGTCCAGGTGCCCGACAGCAGCTCTAGCACTGTCTTTACCTCTTCCTGGCGCAGCAGTTCAACAACATCTACGCCCCACACCTCCGAATCAGCCAGCCAGTCATACACCACTGCATCTTGATACTCGGGCTCAAAGCTAGGCTGCTCCCATACCTCGTACCAGGACAGCCGCTGAGGATTGTAGTATCGGGCCTGGCTCTCCCAGGTCGTTGTCAAAAACTGATAGCGGCCTGCCGCCGTCGTACAGTCTCCCAGATTTGGCCCATTCACAATCGCCACACACTCGTCAGGATGCACGCTCAAATCCTCCACTCGCTGTCCGCCGTACAGCAGTCGGTAAGGGTCTGCCGTGTTGGATTCTGCTGCTGAGATCGTTCGCATCAGGGCTCGCAGGTAGGGGTCGCCTCCCTCCATTACCAAAGGCAGCGGCGAGGCGACATAGTCCGTCGGCTCTAGCAGGTCCTCTTCAGCCGATGGCACTGATGACCACCCATGAATTGTCCAAGCCACCCCTAAAAACATCAGCATCGTCAAGCCAATGGGCCCCATGCCATCTAAAACCGACTTTTTCTTAGAGCGAGACCGGGACTTCTTTAAGCTCTTTTTGGATGGGTTTTCAGCAGTATTTTCCGGGCTTTCTGAGGTCTTTCGCTGCATCAAACGCTGTAAAAACAAAGGAACTAAGTGCTAAAGGGCGGGCTCAGACAGAGGGCTTGCTTGAAAGCATCTACTAACATAGGTCATATTAACCAAACTTCCTGTGACTTGGTTGGCCTGTGTAGAGCAGCTACACCCAACTGCCGCCTAATCCCTCACCTGCCCGCCTATGGCCCCGATAGAATCCAACGACCGCTTGATGATCATCTTGATCTGCGCTGTCCCCTTCGCTGCCCTGCTCTACTGCGGCCTGGTCATGGGCACGCTGCTCAGCTTCCCTGCTGCCAGAACCCATCCGCTCGTGTTTGGCGGCATTTTTGCCCTGATTCCCCTGGTTACGGGCGCAGCCATCTGGGTCGGCCCCTTTAGAAAATAAAGAAAAAAGATAGAGGAAATTTAGCAACTTTCTAAAAAATTTCGTCTAGATTGACCTGAAGGCCAGGTAGCTCTGGTTCACCTGATAGCGTGCCTGACAGCGGCACCGTTTCAACCGGCTGCTCCGGACGATAGATTTCGACAATTTTGTCTTGAGGGCTAATTAGCCAGCCTAGAGTGAGGCCATTGTTTAAATACATCTGCATTTTTGCCTGCAGCACTGATAGCGTGTCGCTCGCAGACTGTAGCTCAACGGCGAAATCGGGGCACAGCGGCAAAAACTTATTGGGATCGGGAGATAAGGCTTCTATCCGGCTCTTTAGCACCCAAGCCACATCAGGGGAGCGAATCGCCCCGTTCGGCAATCTAAAGCCCGTAGACGAATCAAAGCCCAGTCCGCTGCCATCGCGCTTCACCCAATTACCAAACTGCTGGGCAAGGTCAAAATTTCGGTTGCCTGTCTCCCATCCGGTCGGCGGCATCAGTATTAAATGTCCTTCTGCGGTGAGTTCGAGTCTTAAATCCGGATTTGCCTGACACAGACGATAAAACTCGGCCTCACTCAGGGCGAGGTCAGCGGCGCGCATATCTAAGGTAAGTGCCATCATTGCTTAAAACCGGTAGCACGGGTTGCTTTCATTTTAGTACTCAGCGATCGCTTTCATTGAGTATTGGCATAGAGCTGTATGACCCAGCTGAACCGCTCATGCCTGAGGCTCTAAAGCTGCCACTCTACTAAGCGCACCACATTGCCCAGTAGCCGATGCTTCAGCCAAGAGCGCCTTTTCCATTGCCGCAGGCCGATCTGCTCACATTCGGCGAATCCTCGCTCAAAAGCCTGTTCTACATGATTGAATAGTTCCGCGCTATCAGAGATGATATCCAGCTCATCGTTGTGTAAAAAGCTGCGATAGTCGATATTAGCGCTACCCATATTCACCCACTCATCGTCAATGATCAGCATTTTGGCATGGATCATGCTGGGCTGATATTCGAAGATTTTGATACCAGCTTTTAATAGCGAGCCGTACACCTCATAAGAAGCGTAATAAACCGGCTTTTTGTCAGACCGAACGCTGGTCGTCAAAATCCGCACGTCTACCCCAGCCCGCTGAGCGCCAATCAGCAGCTCCCGAGTACTCCTATTGGGCAAAAGATAGGGGCTCGATAGCCAAATCCGTCGCCGCGCGCAGGCAATCAATGTCTGCTTAGTGATTTCGATAGGCGATTCTCGGTAGCCCGGCTTTGTGCCAATAGTTACCAACATTGCCGCCTTATCAACCTTGTCTTGAAGCGTTGGCGTCTCAGCCTCCGGCGGCGTCTGCCTGGCGTAGTGACGATTAGCAGTATTGGGTGGCCGATAAGCTGAACGTGCCGACGACGCCTCTCGCTGAGCCACCGCCGGATAAATTTTCGCCATATCGACAGCCGTCGCCTGGCTATCGTTATATCGCTTGTACCCCTGCCAGTGGGTCTGAAAAACAGTCGATAGTACGGTTACAACCTCGCCCGTAAAGGCCGCTTCGATATCAAACCAGGGCTTAGTGTCGTCCGATTTCTCGACGCCGTCCCACAGATCTGAAATGCCCGCCCCACCTATCCAGACCTTTTCACCGTCAATAATTAGCAGCTTGCGGTGAGTTCGCCCGGCATAGTTAGCAGGGGCCCTAAAATCGAACGGATTAAAAAAGACAATCTGCGCTCCGGCTGACTGCAGACGCCGCCAGTAGCTCATCGGCAGTTTCCGGGTTCCCCAGCTATCGACGAGTAGCTGTACTTCAATGCCTTCGGTGGCTCGACGGGCGATCGCTTCCGAAAAATCTTGGGCTCGTTTCCCCGGTGTCATGATAAACGTTTCAAACTGAATGCTTTGCTGAGCGCTGTTAATGGCCGCTATGCGAGCTGTTTGAATTTCGTCAGCTGTGTTCCAGAAGCCGATCACCTTGCCCGTTGAAGAGAGAGACTTGGTCAGGCTGCTCACCGTTAGCAGAAATCGAGGGTCTTTAGGGGCGATCGCATGCTCTATATGAAAGGGAGGCCGCCATCGAAACGCCCCCCGGATGTACAAGCTCAGCAAGACAATCGCAACCAGCACGACCAGCCCAATAAGCAACCATTGAAAAACAGTAATTATCAGACCCACTCCACACACTCCTCTGACCAATGGCACTTGCAGTGTATAGATTTTTGGCTGCACTGTCGGTCTAGCTGCAGACATAAACTCGCCGCCTCTGCCTAGCTGCCAATCAAATCAAACAAAAAGCCCCCCGCACGGCCTGCCAGAAGCAGCGTGCGGGGGGCTTTTATTTCGCTATCCAATCAAGGAGTAGTTATCA
>NZ_NRTA01000042.1 GCF_002286735.1 Leptolyngbya sp. BC1307 | reverse complement strand
TGATTGCGGCCCTCTACAATCATGAACGCACGATAGCCGCTTGGTAGTCTCAGCGAGGCGCGTTAGTCTATCACATAATCATTTCTGCAAGAGGTCTAATGAAGCTCTCAATTTCTACCGCGATTTTTTCACCTGCTCTCTCAGCAGCTATCATTTCTGCCGCCAGATCGATTTCAAAATCGACTTCCCCCACGCTTACTTCATAGGGATCAGCAGTGATTATCCATCCTTCTTTCTCCAATCCCGCTCTCACTGCGTCATGGAAGCGATCTTTTACCATAGCTTCGAAGGCCGTTTGAGTTGGGCCCTTATTGTACGGCGAATGTCTTCGGATTGGCGTGATCGCCTATCCCAGGACTGGTAACATAAAAGACATGCATGCTTACGAGCGAAAGGTCTACAGGAGCCAACCGCTATGTTAAAACGGTTTATGACTTGGCTACTGCATCGGCTGCAAAAGGTGCTTAGCATTTTTTCGGGGCGGCGTAGCGGCATCCGCCCGTCTGTGTCTACTCAGAAAGAAACTGATCGCTCTTCGGCGGTTCGCCCAACAGAACCCCTCTCCCTCAATCATTTTGCGCTGCCCAACCCGGCTGATGCCGCCTCTTCTACAGGCTACGAACCTGATGTTTTGCCTCAGCCAGGCCCGGACTCGGTGATGCATGAGATCCCGTTGGTGTTTCAAAACATGCCGATAGAGACGGCGGTCTCTGCGGAAGTTTCCCTGCTATTGATGACTGCTGACTACTCTTCGGTAGAAATTCAAGACGCTAGCCAGCTTCCAGAAATTCACGACCTGCTGCCAGCGATGGAGCCTGAGGAGCCAGTAGAGTGGCCGGTAGAGACTGAGCCGCTGCTAGAAAAAGCTGAACCGCCTGTAGAAAAAAATGAGCTCGTAGCCGCTAGTTCACCTCAGCCAGCAAAACTTCCTGAGCAAGCTATTCTCTTTAGCTTTGATATTACCGAAAGTGAGGTGCCTGCTTCTGAGGCGATCGCCCCACCAAACCGGGCAGAAACGGTCCCGAAGCCCGCTGCCCAACCAGATGAGATGGCTTATCAATCGGCTAAAATAAGGGAACTGTCCTCTGGTTTAGCCTTATCTGTAGCAGACTCATCCCCATTACTAGCAGAGCCACCCGCTGAGCTATCCTTGCCGGAAGACCCGATGAGGGCAGACCCGTCTGCTGCCGACCCGATGGAGAATGAGATTAAAGCGCCTGCTCAAATATCTATTGAGATTGAAGAGACCCATGAAGAGGCCGTCACGCCTGCCGACCTAGCGCCCGCTATAGAAGCGCCTGCTGAGCCCCTACCCACCGCAGAACAACCGGTCAAAAAAGGGATAGTCAAGCTGTTGTTCACCGCAAAACCAGGAAACTTCCACGGCTACATTGCACCCGACGACGGCTCAAAAGATATTTTGTTTCATCAGAAATATGTCAACGCTGACATTTTTGAGCATTTAGAGCGGGGTACCCCCGTGACGGCCACTGTGAAGTGCATGGAAGGGAAGGCGTATGCTACTGGAGTGAATTTGCGGGAGGGAGAAAGTAGTGAACAGTAGGGAGTAGGGAGTAGGGAGTAGGCAGTAGCGCCTCTGACTCTTGGTCACTGGCTCCTGTTTCCTGTCCACTGTTTACTGTCTCCCCCATCCACAGATTGACCCGTCTACAAAAAGAGTTTGTACGCTGGGTTTTGGCTTTCGTTCCAATAGCGATAGCCTAGCGTCTCTAAGCAAGCCTCCCACTGCTCCATTTCGGTGGGTGGTACCTGCATACCCACGACAATGCGGCCATAGTCAGCGCCGTGGTTGCGGTAGTGAAACAAGCTGATGTTCCAGTTGGGGCTCATGGTTGAGACAAAGTTGGTCAGTGCGCGGGGCCGCTCGGGGAATTCGAACCGATAGAGCAGTTCGTTGTTAGCTAAAGCCGATTTGCCGCCGACCATGTGGCGCAGGTGCATTTTCGCTAGTTCGTCATCGGTCAGGTCAAGCGTTTCAAAGCCGCTGCTTCTGAAGGTTTGGGCAATTTCCTGAGCGTCGGCTCTGCCTTTGACTTTGATGCCAACAAAGATATGAGCCCTGTTTTCGTCGGCAATGCGATAGTTAAACTCGCTGATGCTGCGATCGCCTACCGTATCGCAAAACTTCCCCAGGCTCCCCGGTCGCTCTGGAATCGTCACGGCAAACACCGCCTCCCGATGCTCTCCGAGTTCGGCGCGTTCGGCGACAAAGCGCAGCCGGTCAAAGTTCATATTGGCCCCGCAGGCGATCGCCACCAAACACTCATCCTGAATGCCCTCGCGCTCCACATAGGCTTTGACGCCCGCGATCGCCAGCGCCCCAGCCGGTTCCAAAATCGAGCGCGTATCTTCAAACACGTCTTTAATCGCCGCGCAGGTGTCGTCAGTGGTGACTAGCATCACTTCGTCAACGAACTGCTGACATAGGCGAAACGTCTCCTGGCCTACCTGCCTGACGGCAACGCCATCGGCGAACAGACCCACCTGATCGAGACAGACGCGATCGCCCTTGCGCAGCGACTGATTCATCGCATCCGAATCGACTGGCTCCACCCCAATGATCTTGATTTCGGGCCGCAGCCGCTTGATGTAGGCCGCCACTCCAGAAATCAGCCCGCCGCCGCCAATCGCCACAAAAATAGCGTGGATCGGCTGCTGGTACTGCCGCAAAATCTCCATGCCAATCGTGCCCTGCCCGGCAATGACATCCGGGTCGTCAAAGGGGTGAATAAACGTTAGCCCCTTGTCGGTTTCTAGCTGACGGGCATAGGCGCAGGCCTCGTCGTAGCCGTCACCATGCAACACAACCGTTGCCTGGAGCGCTTTGACAGCATCTATTTTTACCTGCGGGGTGGTGACTGGCATGACGATGACAGCCGTAGTGCCCAGTTTTTGGGCTGCGAGGGCCACGCCTTGCGCATGGTTGCCAGCAGAGGCCGCAATCACGCCGCACTTCAGTAAGTCAGGTGGCAACTGCACCATCTTGTTGTAAGCGCCCCGTAGCTTAAACGAAAACACCGACTGCGCATCTTCCCGTTTGAGCAATATCTCGTTGCCGAGCCGGGCCGACAGCCGGGGGGCTCTCTCCAGCGGTGTTTCTTGCGCGACATCATAAACGCGGGCCTTTAAAATGCGTTCTAGATAATCAGAATGAGCCACAGCTTGCCAGGGGGTAGAAAATCGTATTCTACTGTACGGGGTTAGCGATCGCGCTGACGACTCTTCTTATCCCTGCAACCCATGTCCTACGATCCTGACGCTGTACCAGAGGCTAACTTGCCCATGAACACGCTCATTCGAGATTTTCGCCTGGCAGATACTACTGCTCTGACCGAGCTATACAACCAATACATTGCCGAAACCACCATCACCTTCGACTTGCATCCCTACACCGTTGAGCAGCGGCAAGCCAGCTGGATGAGTCACTACTCAGCGACTGGGCGCTATCGGTTACTGGTAGCAGAGGGCGACGGGCAGGTTGTCGGTTATGCCACCAGCAGTAAGTTTCGCACCAAGGCCGCTTACGACACCTCTGTGGAAACCAGCGTTTATCTTCACCCAGCCGCTCAAGGCAAAGGCATCGGTAGTCAGCTCTACAGCGCCCTATTTGAAGCGCTAGCCAGCGAAGATGTTCACCGCGCCTATGCGGGGATTACGCTGCCGAATGAGCCTTCTATTGCCGTTCATCAGAAGTTTGGATTTGAGCAGGTGGGATTGTTTCGAGAGGTGGGGCGTAAATTCGGGCGGTATTGGGATGTGGCTTGGTATGAGCGGAGGGTAGGGGAGTAGGGATAGGAGGGGGAAAGGGGAAAGGGCGATCACGCCCAAAAGCAAAACAAAAAATGCAAAATAAAAAATCGCCTTCAAGAGTTCGGTTGAATCCCTGAAGGCGATAGTGTTTAGAGCGCGGACGCACTCCTTAGGAGATTTTTATGAAACTGCAAGAGGAAAGTTGAGACAGCTGCTTAGAAGGTGCGGCCAACCCCGACAGTGAAGCCAACTCCGTCGTTGTTGCCGAAGGGGGTGTAGTTGACCGAGGCATTGGCGACATAGCGGTCAGCAAAGCGGTAGTCAGAACCCGCTACGAGCGAGAAGTCGATATTGCTGTCGTTGCCAATGTCACCAGAGACGCCAGCCCCGAGGAAGGGGTTAAAAGCGGTTCTACCGTTGCCGATGGTGTTGAAGTCGTAGGTGACAGGTACGAGGTAGGAGACATCTTCGCTGTCGCCGAAGTTAAAGTCAGTCGCGATTTCAGGGCGGATGGAGACGTTATCAGCAACAGAGATTTTACCGTTGACAACAAAGCCGTTGTCGCCGCCGCCGATGCCGACGTAGTTGTAGTTAGGGGCTTCTTGAGCTTGAGCGCCGAAGGGCACTGCTAGAAGAGCGGCAGCAGCGACAGCGAAAGTAGCAGAAAGACGAGAAAATTTCATGGAACAGTCCTCAAAAGGTAGTTATAAATTAAGAGCGATGCAGAGAGGCAGGCGGCTAATCCGTCAAAGTATTGGCTTTAGCCGCCCTGGCAGATGCTATGCCGGTAGATGCTACAGGCGATACTTAGAAGGTGCGGCCAACCCCGACAGTGAAGCCAACTCCGTCGTTGTTGCCGAAGGGGGTGTAGTTGACCGAGGCATTGGCGACATAGCGGTCAGCAAAGCGGTAGTCAGAACCCGCTACGAGCGAGAAGTCGATATTGCTGTCGTTGCCAATGTCACCAGAGACGCCAGCCCCGAGGAAGGGGTTAAAAGCGGTTCTACCGTTGCCGATGGTGTTGAAGTCGTAGGTGACAGGTACGAGGTAGGAGACATCTTCGCTGTCGCCGAAGTTAAAGTCAGTCGCGATTTCAGGGCGGATGGAGACGTTATCAGCAACAGAGATTTTACCGTTGACAACAAAGCCGTTGTCGCCGCCGCCGATGCCGACGTAGTTGTAGTTAGGGGCTTCTTGAGCTTGAGCGCCGAAGGGCACTGCTAGAAGAGCGGCAGCAGCGACAGCGAAAGTAGCAGAAAGACGAGAAAATTTCATGGAAGTATCCTCAAAAGATGTAGAGACAACAGAGAACGTTGAAGGAGTGAACTGTAGGACTTCTGCGGCCTCTGCTCTTTTCGGTGGGCTTTGCTAAGGGGCACAACACCAAAAATGCAAGGTAGAGAAGGTTGCGAAAGAAAGTGTTGTTTGGGTTAGAAACCTTTGTTTCGTTTCGCATGTTTAAGTTGTATCGCTTGGGACTAGTGACTGCGCCAATGGTATGGACACTTTGTCTGGGTGGACTAGCTAATATGTCTGTCTATGGACGCAAACTCGTTGTTTTTTGGTGTGCCAGTTGCGCCCAATGGTCGCTTTTGCGTTGCCGTTATCTGGTGTTGAGACTGGTGCTGAGAGCAGTGCCCTGAGAGAATGAAAAGAGACAGCGTAGTGAGAGCCCAATCTATGGATGGTTTGGTTAAAGGTGAAGATGGCTGCTGGCGCTGCGGGTGGCCTGGAGATAAGGGAGACTATCTGGCCTATCACGATCAGGAGTGGGGCGTGCCGGTCGCCGATGACAAAAAGCTGTTTGAGAAAATCTGCTTAGAGGGCTTTCAGTCTGGGCTGAGCTGGCTGACGATATTGCGCAAGCGAGAAAACTTTCGGCTGGCCTTTGCCAAATTTGACTTTGAGCAGGTTGCGCAGTACGGCCCGGCAGATGTGGAGCGTCTGCTGCAAGACAAAGGCATCGTGCGTCATCGCCGCAAAATAGAGTCGGTGATTAATAATGCAAAGCGAGCCACTGGCCTGGCTGAAGAATTTGGCTCTCTGGCGGCTTACTTCTGGCAGTACGAACCCGAAGCCGCTGCCCGACCCCAGCGATGCGACTACGAAACGCTAATGTCCTTAAGCAAAACGCCCGCATCGACGGCAATGAGCCAGGATCTTAAAAAGCGCGGCTGGTCGTTTGTGGGGCCGACGACGGCCTATGCCTTTATGCAGGCCATGGGGCTGGTGAATGATCATGTGGAGGGGTGTGAGTGGCGATGGCGCAGCCTTCCAAGGGAATCGCGCACCGCACAGCTCCGTCAAAACTTTCCTCGCCCTACCGCTCGCCAGCGGCCATAAACAGTCGCTCACAGCACAAATTTTGCCTAGCCCCCTTAACCGCAGCGGCATGATCAGGGAGAATAGAACTATTAACTTTTTCAAAGCAGTAGCCCAGACACCGCTCTATAGCGCTGATGTTTTATAGCTTTGAGACATAGACGTATTAGGACACCGCTCCATGACAGCAACCCAAGTTAAGCCTACCTCTGCTTTTCCTATCGATTTGAGTGCTTACAAGCGCATTACCCTCGACCCTTCTACCCATAAGCTGACCGACGAGCAGCGAGAAGCCCTCAAGGCTAATATTCAGCTTTGCCGTGAGGCGATTGTGTTTTTCACAGCGACGGGCGGGGCACGCGGCGTGGGCGGTCACACGGGCGGGCCTTACGACACGGTGCCCGAAGTGATGATTATGGACGCGCTGTTTCGGGGCAATCCTGACAAGTTTGTGCCGACTTTCTTTGACGAAGCCGGTCACCGCGTGGGCACTCAGTACCTGATGGCCACGCTGAATGGCGATCTGCCTGCTGAGCAACTGATGCAATACCGCGCCGCCGATTCTAAGCTGCCCGGTCACCCGGAGCTGGGCCTGACGCCCGGTGTGAAGTTTAGTTCAGGGCGTTTGGGGCATATGTGGCCGTTTGTGAATGGTGTGGCGATCGCTAACCCCGGCAAAACCACCTTTCTCCTCGGTTCCGACGGCGCGCAGCAGGAAGGCGACGACGCTGAAGCCGCCCGCTTAGCTGTGGCTCAAGGCATCAATATCAAGCTGATCATCGACGATAACGACGTGACCATCGCCGGTCATCCTTCCGAATATCTAAAGGGCTACAGCGTCCAGAGCACGCTAGAAGGTCACGGTCTCAAAGTACTGGTCAACGACGGCGAAGACATTGACGCCCTGTATGCCAACATTTGCGAAGCCATCAGTACTGACGGCCCGATCGCCGTCATCTGCAAGCGCCCCATGACAGTGGGCATCGACGGCTTAGAAGGTACCACTCACGGCCACGACGTGATTCCTACCGATTTGGCCATCCAGTACCTGGAAAAGCACGGGCAGCAGTCCGCCGCTGACTACCTTAAGAACATCGAAAAGCCCAAACATAGCTACGAGTTCAAAGGCTGTAGCAGCGAAGTTGGCTCCAACCGCAATGTCTTCGGGCAGGCCATGGTCGAAGTGCTCGGCGGCATGAGCGACGCCGAGCGCAAAGAAAAAGTGCTGGTGGTCGACTGCGACCTCGAAGGCTCCTGCGGCCTCAACCACATTCACAAGGCATACCCCGAAATCTTTGTCAGCGGCGGCATTATGGAGCGGGGCAACCTCTCTGCGGCAGCGGGCTTCGGCATGGCCGAAGGTAAGCAGGGCGTCTTTGCCACCTTCAGCGCCTTTTTAGAAATGTGCATTTCTGAAATCACCATGGCCCGGCTGAACAAGTCCAACCTGCTCTGCCACTTCTCGCACTCCGGCATCGACGACATGGCCGACAACACCTGTCACTTCGGCATTAACAACATGTTTGCCGACAACGGGTTAGACGACAGCTACGAAACGCGTCTGTACTTCCCGGCCGACGCGCATCAGATGAAAGCCTGCGTCAACAGGGTGTTTAACGACCCTGGTTTGCGCTTCATCTTCTCTACTCGCGCCAAAGTACCTATGGTGAATGGCACTGATGGCAAAGCGCTTTACAGCGACGGCTATACTTTCGTCCCCGGAAAAGATGAGTTAGTGCGCGAAGGCACCGATGGCTACATCGTCAGCTTTGGTGATGGCCTGTACCGGGCGCTCGATGCCGTTGAACGACTCAAGGACGGAGGGCTCAGTATCGGCCTGATCAACAAGTCTACGCTCAACGTCGTCGATGAGCAGATGATGGAAAAGGTCGGTAACTCGCCGCTGGTGATGGTAGTTGAATCGTTCAACGAGAAAACCGGCCTCGGCGCTCGCTACGGTACCTGGCTGCTGGAGCGGGGCTACACGCCTAAGTTTGCCCACGCTGGCACGCACGAAGAAGGCGGCGGCGGTCTCTGGGAGCAGTTCTACCACCAGGGACTCGACCCTGAGAGCATCATGCAAAAAGTGAAAAAGCTATCCGGTAAGTAGGCGCTACTTCTAACCTGCTTGAATAGCTAAACGCAAGCCCTTTTGGTCGCAGTACCCAGAGGGCTTAGCTGGTAGAGTTTAAGGCTATCTAAAAATGCGGAGATGGCTGCGGGTGTATGATTTGAATGTGACCTTTGCCTGATGCGTTCGGCCTTTGCCTGACCTAGCATAGGGTGATGACTACGTGATTTTTTGCCTGGAGCAACCGCACAATGGCCGCAGAGTACGTTAAAGACGAAGCTGAACTAGACGCCTTACTCAAAGACGAGTCGGTGCTGGTCGTAGACTGTACAGCGAGCTGGTGTGGGCCTTGCAAGCTAGTGTCGCCGCTGATGGATCAGCTAGCAGAAGAGTACGAGGGCAAGGCCAAGGTCTCCAAGCTCGACCTCGACTCTAATAAGGCGGTGGCCAAGCGATTTGGTATTAAGAGCATCCCCGCTGTGATGCTGTTTAAAGATGGTGAACTGGTAGATACGATGGTTGGTGTGAAGCCCTATTCCACATTTAGTGAAGCGCTGGCGAGTCATCTTTAGAGGCGCTACTGAGGAGCTATTGAGTGAATAAGCCCGATCCGAACTTCATTAAGCTGTCGCCTGCCACAACGTTTGCCATTGTGGTGGCGGCGCTGCTGATTCCGCTGCTGCTGACGGGGTTTATCTCTCAGTAAGGGCGATCGCCCCTACCACCTCTCAGCGCCGATCTATCATCGTGGCCTTGTCAGCCTCTGAAATTATCCGTGGCTCAGTACTCTACAGTCACTGGCGTATGGTCGCTTGGTCTTTCTAAGCCACGCGGCTCAGTGTCAATCGTACAAGCCACCGCTTTTTCATACAGCTCAGGTGATAAATAGTGATGGTCTATGCGCCAGCCAGTATTGCGGACAAATGAGTTGGTGCGATAGTCCCACCAGCTAAAGTGACCGCCCTCATCGGTAAACTTGCGAAAGGCGTCGGCCAGGCCGATTGAGAGCACATCACGCAAGGTTTCGCGCTCTACCGGCGAAGACATAATGTGCTTGTCTCTGTTTTTGTCGGTGTAAATATCTTTGTTTTCGAGGGCGATATTAAAATCGCCGCAGACGCTGAGCAGCGGATGGGCAGTAAGCTGCTGACTCAAATACTGTTTGAGCAGCGTTAGCCAGCGCAGCTTGTAGTCATATTTTTCGCTGCCAATCGCAGACCCATTCGGCACGTATAAATTCACGACGCGCACGTCACCCAGCAAGCCGCTAATCACTCGCTTTTGATCGTCTAAATCACCGACTGCATCTTCCCCCAAGACTGCGCCAAAGCCCATTTGCACATCGGTGAGGGGCTCGCGGCTGAGCAAGGCCACACCGTTATAAGACTTTTGACCGTAAAAATATGCCTGGTAGCCAATATCGGCAAAGGGCTGCAGCGGAAAATCTTTGTCAATGACTTTCGTCTCCTGTAAGCACATCACGTCTACAGGGTTTGCCTGTAGCCATTGGGTGACGTGATCCAGGCGGGTGCGAATAGAGTTGACATTCCAGGAAGTGACTTTCATAGGGGCGGAAGGGGAAAAGGGGAAAGGGGCTTGTGCCGTCCAGCGCTGAGAAATAAAGCCGCTGTATCTTAATCTGATAGCGTCTTAATCCGATAGCGGTTTGGGTTGAGGCATTGCCTTTAGGGTGGCCCAGCTCTGACGAATGAGCGGCAGTGCGCTAGCAGCAATCAGCAGGGCGATCGCTAACCCCACGCCACCATCTGTCCAATACCAGCCAAACTGAGCGATTAGCAGCGCCGCTATCAGCACGCCCAGGCAGCTACCAGCATCGGCCAGCATGTGCAAAAAAGCGCCTCGCAAATTCAGGTTGTCTTGGGCGTGAGCGTGCAGCAGGTAAGCGTTGAGGCCATTGACGCCGAGACCGATGGCGGCGGTAATTGCGACCGGGCCGCTGAGAATGCCAGTCGGGGGCGATCGCAGCGCTGCGATCGCCTCCCACCCTAGCCAGCCGCTGACCAGCAGCAGCAGGCTGCCATTGACCAGCGCCGATACCGCGTTGAGCCGGTCACTCTTAGCTTGCTGTACTTGATTAGCCGTCCAGAGAGCAAGGGCGATCGCCAGCACATCGCTGATCATATGCCCGGCATCGGCTAGCAGCGCCAGGCTGTGGCTATGGGCGCTCACCCACAGCTCCGCTACCGAAAAACAGCTCACCGTGATCAGGGCGACGCTCAAAGCTCTGACCTGACCCGGTGTAGAGGGTGGCACGCTGTGGCAGTGAGCGTGGCCCTGAGCGCAACTATGAGCAGAAGAGTGCTGAGTGTGCATAAGCCTAAATTAGGTCGTAATTGAGCTGTCGCCAATGGGAGCAATAAAATAGATAGCATTGCACTTATGATGCTGACACAGGCGCTAGACTTAGCCAGTTTGTCAGCCCAAGCGGTAACGCGATGACTTTTACAACGGATCTTCAGGCGCTAGCTAGCTTAACCGATCAGCAGTTTTATGACCTGTGTCAGGCCCATCCTGATGTGAAATTTGAACGAACGCCCGGAGGATATCTGCTAATCATGCCCCCTACTGGCGGCGAAACCGGGAATCGTAATTTTGAGATTGGCCTTGACTTAGGCAACTGGAATCGACGCACTCAGCTAGGCGTCCTATTCGACTCATCTACTGGTTTTAGTCTGCCCGGCGGCGGCGATCGCGCTCCTGATCTCGCTTTTGTCCGGCAAGCGCGGTGGGATGCGCTGTCACCGGCGGAGAAAGAGAAATTCCCCCCGATTGCCCCAGACTTTGTCTTAGAACTGATGTCACCGTCCGATGTGCTGACAGAGGCTCAAGCCAAGATGAGCGAATATCTCGGCAGCGGCGTCCGGCTCGGATGGCTGATCAATCGTCAGCAGCGGCGGGTCTGGATCTATCGCCCTGAGGCTACTGCTGAAGTTCTGGACAATCCATCTGCGCTATCAGGCGAGGATGTTTTACCCGGCTTTACTCTAAATTTGAAGAACGTTTGGTAGCGTTCAGAGCATTCAAATGTTCTTTCAACCTATCTATGGCTAAATCTAAGCGAAAAATGACTGGCCCGTCCGATGATGGCCTGCCCAATAAAAAGCTAGAAGGAAAAAAGTTAGAAGGAGAAGCGCTGGTCAAAGAGACCACTCGCCGAATTCGGGCGGCTAAGGGGCTGTGGGATGCGCACCGCAACGCTGCCTGTCGGGGGGAGCGCGATTCTCCGTAGGAGAGGCTTCGCCATCGCGCCCTGGTACTCTACAATCAGCTCACCAAAGCTCAAAAAGAGAAGATTCCACAGCCGCTCAGAATTTGGCTGCGCTACCGCAGTGAAAAATACTTTGGGCCGCATCAGACGCCGCCCGGCGGCAACCAGCGTAGCGGCAAGCGACGCAAATAGGGTGTACATCCGATCCATTTCCTAGATTGACTCTCAGAAGAATCACTGGGATATTAAGATAATTTCACAATCTTGAGACGGGCTTCATCATGCGCGCTAACCGTTCTACCCTTGCCCAGCTGTGTCTGCTAACAGCTCTCGCCGTGCCGGTTCAGCGAGCTGCTGCCACTCCTCATCCGGTCCGGCTCCAGGTAGATAGCTCACTGCTAGCCTCAAGCAACCGGCCCATTCTGCTCGCTCAAACAGAATCACTGCGTGCACCAACTGCGACCAGCCCAGAGGGACTCACGGCGCGCACTGAAGACGGCGCGGTGATCATTGAAGACGAGACGGGTAGCCCGGTCGCTGTGCCTTTAGAAGAGACAGGTGGCGCAGTTACAGCCCTGGCCTTCAGCGAAGATGGCCAAACGCTAGCAACCGGTGCAGATACCGGCAAGGTGCGGTTTTGGACTGTCGCTGAGGGTGAACCTCAAGGCGCTGCTTTTGACGCGGTGCCCGATGGCAGCGCTGTGACCGAACTGGCCTTTGACGGGAATGACAAACTCTCTGTCGCCAGCCAAGGGCAGCGCGGACTGTGGGGGCTCAATGGCTTGCCTTTTGGCGAAACTGCCGCCGCCGATGGCATAGTCGTTACCGATGGGGTAGACGAAGGCGTCTCTCCCGCGTGGCTGCTGATTCCACTGTTGGGTTTGATCGGGGCAGGCTTTTGGCTCTTTGGCAGGCGGCGTCGCCCGGATGAACCTGAGCCGATCAGACAAACCGCGCCGACCGCGACGGTGCCGCCGCCAGAAACCGATGTAGAAAGCGATCGCGAAGTCTCCAATCGCGCCCAGTCTGTGATCTCGACTGACCGGGTAACCGATGAGTCGCGGGTGATTCCGGCAACGAACGCGCCTGCAGCCGAACCCCTACCCGTTCCTCCGGTAGGAATGGCCGCTAGTACCCTGCCCGAGTACGAATCAACAGATTTAGAATCGCCTGACTTAGAAGGGACTAATTTAGATTTGAGCGCGTCTGAGACCTTGGGCGGGGCAGACGGAGACATGGCGATCGCCGCCGCCAGTTTTGAGTCTGCGCCTGCTCCAGAGAATGACGAAACCGACGATATCTGGGATGACAATCTCGACCTTACGCTGGATGATGAGCCGCTGAGTACTGAATCTGCGGCTGACGCTGAACCGGTGCTGCCCGAGCCGATACTCTCCGAAATGCCTGAGCCGATGACCCCTGATCCGGTGGTCTCCGAGATTGCTGATGCTGGCATCGCTGAGCCGATAGTCACCTCTGCGCCGGCTATTCCCGATCCGGCGATCGCTGGCTCTGCGGTGACCGGGGCCGCTGTTTCTGATATGGCTGACTTTTGGGCGATTGGCGCGGAGACGATACCGCCTGGAGAGGAGGTTGAAGCAGACTCCAGTACAAGTAGAGCTACTGGCAATGACTTCAGCAACTTGGACATCATTGAGCCAACTCGCGACACCGTCATCGCTGAAACTGAGACCGTTTTAGACATTGAACCGACCCGAGAGACGATCATCGGCGATCGCGCTGTCATCTTCAAAGGGTCTATCTCAAACAGCCCCACGACAGGCGACCCCCGACCGGTTAGCCGCAGTACCGCTGAGCTAGACCTGACGACCGTAGATGAGGGCCTGAGCGAGCTACCCGACGGCTATGGCGATAGCCGCATTGTGCTCTTACCCCGCGATCCGAAGTGGGCCTATGCCTACTGGGATATCTCCAACGAGCACAAACAGGAGCTGCGCAATCAGGGCGGTCAGCGGCTGATGCTCAGGCTGTACGATGTCACCGATATCGACCAGCAGCACCAGTCTCCCCACAGTATGCATCAGCAAGAATGCCACGAGATGGCCCGCTCTTGGTATGTCGAAGTGCCCGTGAGCGATCGCGACTACACCATAGAAATTGGTTACTTCACTGCCGACGACCGCTGGCTGCTCCTGACCCGGTCTGCGCCGGTGCGAGTGCCACCGATCTACCCCTCAGATTGGGTTAAAGACCAGCTTCTCACCATCGGCTGGGAGGAAAGCCTCGTAGACCGCACTGTGAGTAGCCTGGGTCGCCCCGATGCCAAAACTGACGATGTTACTGTGACAGAGCTGCCGCCTGCTTACAGTGAGCTGATGGCCCTCAGTCAGGATCAAGCAGTCACTCGGGTAGCGGGCTCTCTGTTTGGCTCTATGCACCAGGTGTTGCCTGAAGGGATGGCCTTAGGCCCGAATATGTCAGGGCTCAACGTATCTGGCTTAAACATGTCAGGCATTGGCGGCGCTTCGATGCCGCCTGCGCGTCCGCGCCAGTTCTGGCTAGTGGCCGAAGCTGAGCTGATTGTCTACGGGGCCACCGAACCCGACGCCACGCTGACGGTCGGCGATCAGGAGATACCCCTCAACCCTGACGGCACTTTTCGTTTCCACGTCGCCTTCCCCGACAGTCAAATCGACTATCCGATTCAGGCTGTCGCCGCCGACGGCGAGCAGTCGCGCTCTATCCATCTCAACTTTGAGCGGCAGACCCCTGAGCGCAATACCAACACCAAAGCTGAAGCCGAAGATGAATGGTTTTAAGGCGGTTTTCTAGCTCAGCTAGACTCTTATTCAGCTTTTTGTGGCACCAAAGTATGGTATTCAAGTTCATAACCGTTGCTGTTCACGGCAGATGGGCGATCGCTCCAAGAAGCTAGCCATGTTTCTGTTGATACAGTTTTAGCGCTACGTTTTTTAGCAACATGTTTTAACCTCCTCACCAGCTCCCTAGAACAGGACAAGTCTATGACTCATCCCCTCTATAAAATCCGCCGCCGCCACGCGCTACAGCTATTAGCAGGAGCCTCCGGCGCAGCGCTACTCCACGCCTGTCAGCCCAGCACCGAAGCACCCGCAGACAGCGCCGCGACTGATTCTGAGGCAACTGAGGAGACTGCTGCCATCGAAACGACCATGTCGATGTCGATGGGTACCGCGCCCTGGGTTGGTCAGGTGCCACTCTACATCGCTATGGAGAAAGGCTTCTTTGCAGAGCAGGGGTTGGATTTTGAGCTGCGCAACTTCGGTACCAGCGGCGACTATCTCTCTGCCTTTTTGAGCGGTAACCTGGACAGCGTTTCACTGGTGAGTTCTGAAGCGGTGACGCTGGCAGACGGCGGCAAAGACTTCAAAATTGTTCTGATTCAAGACAACTCAGTTGGCGGTGACGGCATCTTAGCAAAAGACAGCATCACCAGCGTCGAAGACTTCAAAGGCAAAAAGATCGCTGCCGATACCAGCGGCGTGAGCTATTTCTTCCTGCTTCAGGTACTCAAGGAAGCGGGCCTTTCTAAAGACGATGTGACTATCGTCAACACAGAGCCCTCAGCGGCAGCGGCGGCCTTTCAGTCGAACAGCGTCGATATTGCGGTGACCTATGCCCCCTATCTTCAGGAGGCTGCTGCTGCGGTAGAAGATGGCGGCATCATTTACGACTCCAGCAAAATGCCGACGGCCATCATCGATATGTATTTATTCGATGCTGCCTATGTCGAGGAAAATCCGGAAGCGGTACAGGCTTTTGTTAACGGCATCTTCATGGGTTTGGATTTCCTCTCTACAAATGAAGAGGAAGCGCTAGAAATCGGGGCGGCTGCGCTAGATGTTGAACCCGCAGATGTCGCGGGCGATCTAGAAGGCGTCAAGCTGCCCGACAAAGCAACCAACATTGAAATGATGACTGAGCCAGACAGCGACCTGTATGTCGGCGAGCCCTTGAATGAACTCGCTGCCTTTTTGCTGGAGGAAGGACAAATCGAGTCGGAGGTGCCCGATCTTTCAACTACGTTCGACCCTCAGTTTGTTGAAGCCGCATCCACCTGATTCTCTGCTTAATGAGGGAAAGTTAGCCGTGCCCAGCTCAAAAAAAAGATATCTGGAGCCCTCTGTATTTTGGAGCATTCGCCAGGGCTTTCCGCTCTGGCTGCGGCCTACCTTGACACTGGTGGCGCTAGCGATACCGCTGTTGCTCTGGAGCGTTTTGAGCTATGGCGGATATGTGGGTGATGCGTTTTTGCCGACGCCGACGGCGGTGCTAGCAGCGGGTTGGGAAATGCTGCAAGCGGGCAGTCTCACCACCGATATTTTGGCTAGTTCGGGCCGGGTGATGGCCGGGTTTGCCCTGGCGGCTTTGATCGGCGTGCCCATGGGAATTGCCATGGGCACGTTTTACAGTATGGACAGCCTATTTGGCGGATTTGTAGGGACCGTGCGCTATATGCCGATCGCGGCCTTTACCCCGCTGATGATTATCTGGGCGGGCATTGACGAGCTGCCTAAGGTGCTGATTATCTTTTTGGGCATTGTGTTTTACAACGCGATTATGGTGGCCGACGGGGTGAAATTTATTCCGAATGAAACGCTCAATGTGGCCTACACGCTGGGAGCGACTCGCCGCGATGTGCTGTTTCGCGTGATTCTCCCGGCGACCTTGCCCAATATTTTCGATGCGCTGCGGGTGAATGTGGCGGGCGCTTGGAACTTTTTGGTGATTTCTGAGCTGCTGGCGGCAGAAAGCGGCCTGGGGTACACAATTATGCGATCGCAGCGGACGCTGCAAACCGACAAGGTGCTGTTTTGCATTTTAGTGATTGGCTGCATTGGGCTGCTGACAGACTGGGCGTTTAAGCTGGCATTTCGCTTGTGGCTACCCTGGGCTGAGCCTACTGCTAGCTAACTTGTGTGTTTGGTCACAGTTTGAGCGGGCACCGGCCCTCTAGCATCGAAATATAGGCAGCAACCCTGACCAGAACCGATCTCTATTTGCCAGATTAGACTGGTGGCTCTTTCATGCAAACTTTTCCAACGACTCTGACTCAGCCGCTTCAGCAAACCGCCCCTAAGCTGGAAATTCGCGGTATCACTCAGGTTTTTGGCAAAGGCAAGCAGGCAAAGATTGCGGTTGATAATGTCAGCTTAAAGCTGAGGCCGAACGAATTTAGCTGCGTAGTCGGGCCGTCAGGCTGCGGTAAGTCTACGCTGCTCAATATTGCTGCTGGCCTGAGGCGGGCAACCTCTGGAGAAATTTTTGTCGATGGCGAACCAGTCCCCGGGCCAGGGGCCGACCGGGGCATGGTCTTTCAAAACTACACGCTGTTTTCCTGGCTATCGGTGGCCGACAATATTGCGTTTGGCCTGAAGCTACAGGGCCTATCTAAAGCCGAACGGCGCAGTAAGGTGGCCTATTATCTGGATATCATCGGCCTCAGCGACTATGCCCAGGCTTATCCGAAAGCGCTCTCGGGTGGGATGAAGCAAAGGGTGGCGATCGCCCGTGCCCTCGCCAACGACCCCGAGGTGCTGCTAATGGACGAACCCTTTGGGGCGCTAGACTCGCAGACGAAAGAGCAGCTACAGGCATTCTTTCACGATCTCTGGGAGAAAACGCAGATCACGGTGCTGATGATCACCCACGACGTAGAAGAGGCGATCTTTCTCTCGCAGCAAGTGCATGTGATGGATCGTGGCGGCAAGCTGCGCGAAACGATAGGCATCAGCTTGCCGAGACATCGCGAGGTGGAGATGAAGCTAACGACCGAATTTTTAGACTACAAGCGCCAGGTGATTCGCGCGCTGCGGTAGTTACACCCATAAACCCGGCTAGTCCATGACAGACATAGCCGGGTTCAAAGGTTGGCTCAAATCATTAATCTAAGCAGTTTAGACGGCGGCAGCCTGCTGACCCATTCGAGTCAGGCGGTCAGCAAGCAATTGCTCTAGCTCTTCTAACGCCGTAGAGAAGCCCTCAATGCCTTCTGCTAGCTTTTCATTGGCCATGCGGTCAGCCGCATGCATTTCGTCAAAGGTGGCCTTGTCGA
The DNA here is from genome assembly GCF_002286735.1 of Leptolyngbya sp. BC1307. Classification (GTDB taxonomy): domain Bacteria; phylum Cyanobacteriota; class Cyanobacteriia; order Phormidesmidales; family Phormidesmidaceae; genus Phormidesmis. Next base: position 16,110 of record NZ_NRTA01000042.1, on the reverse strand, counting down.
TGGTTTTCTTCTCGATATCGAGATTTTCAGCCATATCAGGGCGGAGCTTGCGGGGCAGTTCGCCGTCGGTCTCGGCTAGCGGTGCCAATAGCTTGGGCGAAATAGTCAGCAGGTCGCAGCCTGCTAGCTCTTTGATCTCATCGACGTTTCGAAAGCTCGCGCCCATGATTTCGGTTTTGTAGCCAAACTTCTTGTAGTAGTTGTAGATTTCTGTGACTGACTGTACGCCCGGGTCTTCAGAAGGCGGGTAGCTGTCGCGACCGGTGTCTTTTTTATACCAGTCGAGGATGCGACCGACGAAGGGCGAAATCAGGGTGACCTTAGCTTCGGCGCAGGCGATCGCCTGATGCAGCCCAAACAGCAGCGTCAGATTGCAGTGGATGCCTTCTTGTTCAAGGACTTCGGCGGCTTTGATACCCTCCCAGGTAGAGGCGATTTTGATCAAGATGCGATCGCGGCTCACGCCTGCTTCTTCGTACTCGGCGATCAAATCGCGGGCCATTGCCAGCGTGCCTTCCATATCGTAAGACAGCCGAGCGTCCACTTCAGTCGAAACGCGCCCCGGAATAATTTCTAAAATGCGCTTACCAAACGCCACCGCTAGGTGCTTAAACGCTTCCATAGCGATTTCTTTATCGGCGGCGTCGGCATCGAGCGTGTCTTTGGCCCGCTGCAGCGTCTCATCGACAATGCTTTGATACTGAGGCAGCCCAGCTGCAGTGGTAATCAGCGAAGGATTGGTCGTCGTATCGCGCGGGGTAAATTCTTCGATTGCGCCAATGTCACCGGTATCGGCAACGACAACCGTCATTTCTTTTAGCTGAGATAGCAAACTCATAGGCTTCTCCGGAGTGTTCGTCTGCCCATCATTGTAATCAGCCCTATCCTAATCAGCGTCTCCCGAAAGACTTTGTTTAGATTGCGTTCGCCCAGAATACACAGCGCGAACCCGCCTCAATCCGTTGCTATGGTTAAATTCGCGCTTTACATGAGTCAATCAGCTCGGGCGATTTGACACCTGCTAAGATCAGTGACAATCTATCGCTTTCATGACATTCAATAGGGTATGAAACCTGTCAGCTAATCTTGAGGGCAGGCCGCGTGGCTACCACCGTATACTCAGCCAGGTCATAGACCGGCAGATCAAACCAAAAGGTAGTACCGACGCCAACCTCGCTCACCAGATTGATCTGGCTGTTGTGCCGGTCCATAATGTTTTTCACAATCGAGAGCCCCAGACCCGTGCCCTCTAGCGTATGCACCCGGTTTTCAACCCGAAAAAACCGATCAAAAATAGCCACCTGATCTTCTTTGTCAATGCCCAGCCCAGTATCGCCGATCTCAATGCGCACATTCTGAATCAGCTGCGGATTGATGCTCGGGGCTCGATAGGCACGAATCACCACATGGCCGCCCGCTGGCGTAAACTTCAGCGCATTGCCTACCAGGTTGCCAAACACCTGCAGCAGCAGATCGTAATTGCCCAGGCTGGCGGGCAGCTGATCTTCAATGTCTTTTTCCAGGGTGATTTGCTTGTCTCGGGCGTTTAGCTGGTAGGTTCGCAGCACCTGATCGATGGGCTGATGCACCTCTACCGCTGCAAACTCATAGCGGCGGCTAGACTCCAGGCGGGAAAGATCGAGCACGTCATTCACCAGACGGCTGAGCCGGTCAGTTTCGTTATTAGCTGTTGCCAAAAACTCCTTGCGCTCAGTCTCGCTGAGGTCTTCACCGTATTCGTGCAGCGTTTCGATAAACGATTTGATATTAAATAGCGGGGTGCGCAGCTCGTGAGAAACGTTGCTGATAAAGTGGCTCTTAGCTTCGTTCAGGGCGACTTCACGAGTGATATCTTGCAGCGTGATCGCCATACCTTTGACGTTTTCTCGCGACTGGTCGAGTACCGTATTTAGCAAGACTCGCAGCGTCCGGTTGTCTTCGCCCAAGAAAACGCGAAACTCGCTGCCCTCATGCGATTCTCCTGTGGTTGCCTGTACCAGTGATGGCGCTATCTGAGCGCGCACTTCGGGCGGCAACTGATCTAAAATGCTGCCGCTGAGCGCCGTGTTTACTTCCCAACCCAGCATTCGCCGGGCGGCAACATTCGCCAGCACCAAGTTAGTCGCCCCGTCTAGTAAGATTGCCCCGTCAGCAATGGTCGAGACCAGGCTCTCTAGCTTGGCCTTTTCTGCTGTCAGCTCTTCAATATTTTGCTCTTCGTAGCGCTCTAAGCGCTCTGCCATATCGTTAAAGCTGTAGATCAGCTCGCCGAGTTCGCCGCCTAAGGGCAGGTCTATGCGCTGCTTGAAGTTGCCTGCAGCAATATTTTTTACCCCCAGCAGCAGCTCTTTAATTGGCTGCGTAATCGTCAGCGCGTTGATCACAGCGCCTAAGATCACCATCACCCAAATCGAGACAAAGACAGCAATGGTGACATCGCGAGTGAGGTGAGAGGAGGCGACAACAGTGGGGTTAGGGTTGATTCCCATCGCCAACATGCCTTTATACTGGCCGTCAATGGTGAGCGGCACAAAGACATCGGTGACCATGCCCGCTGGCGTCAGGTGCTGACGGACCATCGGCGAATCGGCGCTACTGGTGTAGTGGGCCGGTAGCTTCATCCGTCGCCGCAGTGTGAGTGAGCTTTGGACGGCGGGCTCAGAGTAGGGAATGCCAAAGAAAATCTCGCCGTCTTGATCGGCGTAGAGCATGTAGCGAACGTTAGAGGTATTTTCGTAAAAGCTATACGAAAAGCGGGCCAGCTCTGAGCGGTCGTTGGTTTCGATTAGCGGCGCGACGTTAGCAGCTAGCAGCAGCCCTATGTCGCGGCCAAAGCGGGTGTCATTGAGCTGGGCGTCTTGTTGAATGGTGTTGACTGCCCAAAAAGTGAGGCCGCTCATAATCAGCGAAACCAGCAGGGTGGCTCCGGCCATCAGCCGCGTCTGCAGGGTGAAATCGCTCCACCAGCTGACAAATAAGGCTTTAAATTGACTGAAAAGTTGCATGGCGGCTGTGTTCTGCGATTTCTGGCTAGACGCAGCTAGGCTGTCTATCGCCGAAAAAGCATTGTCCTGAAGTAGGCATTACGGGTGATCACGGGCGGGTGGTTCTATTCTAAACGGCGATCGCCCTGCCTAGCCTTTCACCCGGCAACCAATATCACGGCGGTAGTAGCTACCTGGAAAGTCAATTTTATCAACCGCGCTGTAGGCTTTTGCCAGTGCCGCATCGAAGTCAGGTGCCATAGCCGTTATCCCCAGCACTCTGCCGCCTGTGCTTTTGAGCTGACCTTGGCTGAGCCGGGTGCCTGCGTGAAAGACCATCGTATCGTCAGCGGCAGATTCAGCCGCGTCTATCCCGTTGATAGACAGCCCCTTTTCATAGTCACCCGGGTAGCCCTCAGCTGCCATTACCACACAGGCCGAGGCCGCATCCTTCCAGGCAAAAGGCGGTAGATTCTCCAATCGCTGCTCACAGCAGGCCAAAACAATCTCATCTAAAGGCGTTTCTAGTAGAGGCAGTACCGCCTGCGTCTCCGGATCGCCAAAGCGACAGTTAAATTCAATCACCTTAAGTTCCACCGCTCCGGTCTCGCTAGCGGGCATCACAATCAGCCCAGCGTAAAGCACACCGCGATAGTCAATCCCCCGCGCCTGCAGTCCCTTCAGCGTCGGCTCTAGCACTTCTGTTTGCACTCGCGCTAGCAGATCAGGCGGCATCACCGGGGTCGGGGCGTAAGCTCCCATACCGCCTGTATTTGGGCCGGTATCGCCTTCGCCAATTTGCTTGTGATCTTGAGCGGGTAGCAGCGGCCTGATTGTCAGGCCATCGGTCACCGCTAGCACGGAGACTTCTTGCCCTGATAAAAATTCTTCGATCACGACCTGCTTGCCAGCCGCCCCAAACTGACCGTCAAAGACGGCGTGAATGGCCGCTACTGCATCCTCAATTTCTTTAGCGACGGTCACGCCTTTACCGGCTGCTAGCCCGTCCGCTTTGACGACAATCGGTGCGCCCTGCTGCTGGACGTAGGCGATCGCCTGCTCGGCATCGGTAAATACTGCCGAGGCTGCCGTCGGCACATTTGCCTGGGCCATCAGCGCTTTTGCCCAAGCCTTGCTGGACTCGATCTGCGCGCCGTCTTGACCCGGGCCAAATACTTTTACCTGCTGCGCTCTGAGGGCATCTGCCAGACCGTCAGCCAGCGGCTGCTCCGGCCCCACCAGGACAAAAGCCATATTGTTGACCTGCACGCAGCGGACAATGCCCTCAATATCGCTAGGCACCATTGCCACATTGCGACAGCCGGGCAGCCGAGCGGTGCCGCCATTGCCTGGAATACAGACAACCTCGGTCACCCTAGCTGATTGCAGCAGCTTCCAGGCTAGCGCGTGCTCACGTCCGCCTCCCCCGATGACAATTGCTTTCATAAGTTGAGGAAATCCTGCAGAAATCAGCGCTCAATCAGGCTCTATTGTCGCATCAAAACTGCACCATCAGGGTTTTGACTTACCTGCCAAGGCAAACTATCCATCGGCGTGTAAAGCTTCTTTACGCACAGTTGGGTCTTGTATTAAGCGCTGTGATAGCTTCTTAATACATTCCTCTGACAGACAAGTTTGCCTTTACACGTAATTCTTCTGGAGAAAAAGACAGTGCCTAGTTTAAAGCCATCTTCTGAGCAGACTGCATCAATGTCAGCCACGGCAGACCGCGAAGACTTTAGCGAATACGTTGCTCATCTGCAGCTGCATATGGCTCTGCAAGCGCGTAATTTGGTCCCGACTCTATCTGCCGGTAAGGGCCAGCCCGATCCGCGCCAGTCTATGCTGCAGCAGACCCAGGCTGACATTGAGAAGCTCGTTTCCCGTCAGGCTTTTTAGTAGGTCTTCAGGTAAATAGGGCTGCAGGGCTTTGGAGCAGGCAGCTACGAATTAATCGCTTCAGCTATTTTGTAAGCAGCCTGCACCGCTGGCCGTGCCTGAATCGTTTCAAACCAGCGCTTAAGATGGGGAAAATCGCCGAGGTCTTGTCCCTGACGCTCATAGCCGGTAATCCAGGGGTAGCAGGCCATATCGGCGATAGAGTAATCGCCTGCCACAAATTCGCGATCACGTAGCCGCTGGTTGAGCACCCCATAGAGCCGCGCTGTTTCTTTGACATAGCGCTCAATGGCGTAAGGAATTTTCTCAGGTGCGTAGATGGCAAAGTGATGGTTTTGCCCTAGCATTGGCCCCAGTCCGCCCATTTGCCAGTTGAGCCACTGCAGCACCTCTACTCGGCCAGGCCCCTCTGCAGGCATAAACTTACCCGTCTTCTCAGCCAAATATTGCAGAATCGCCCCGGATTCAAAAACGCTGATAGGGCTATCTCCCGTCTCAGGATCGGCATCTACAATCGCTGGAATTCTATTGTTTGGCAAAATTTTGAGAAACTCAGGATCAAACTGGTCGCCTTTACCAATATTGATCGGGTGAATCGTGTAGGGCAGGTCGGCCTCTTCGAGGAAAATCGTAATTTTGTGACCGTTGGGCGTTGTCCAATAGTAGAGATCGATCATGCTGCAGGATACGGCAAGGCCGCCATAGAGAAACTATAGAAACGATACTGTGGGTTGGCACTTTTGAGTCAAGCCTGCGCGCGACCAAACGCATGCCTGGCGACCAAGACATTTCTACCTCGGCCGCCAGACAAACTAGCGATGCACCTGAATTTAACCGAACGGTGGGGCAAGCCCTAGACCGCCCGCCGCTATGTCCGCCGCTATGACTTAATTACCGCGCGCGTCGCGATTGTGACGAACCAGGTCAGTCAGGCTAGCGCCCTCTGGCAGGCTCTGAGTAGTTGAGATCTGGCCAGATGCAGAGGCAATCGGGGCAAAGGCTGCCGCCACTAACATCACCATGGAAGTAGAAAGGATAAGGCGTTTCATAATGGGTGTCTCCTAATAGCGAGATTTTTTAATTCGTCACTTATTAGGATGACCCGCGCGGCTGAAGCTTCCCTGAACCCTTTCTGAGAAACCTGCCAGAGTTTGATGAGAAATATTAGTATTCCCTGATACAATCCTGAGAAAAATTGTATTCCTTAATACTTTTTCGGCGCTATTCTACAGTGACCGACTTTGCCAGGTTTCGGGGCTGATCGACATCTAGACCGCGTCGAGCAGCGATGTGATAAGACAGCAGCTGCAGCGGCACAACGGTAAGCACTGGCGAAAGCAATTCGTCGACAACCGGAACGGGCAGCAGTGCATCAAAGGTTTCTTCGGCCTCCGGGTCATTCATCGGCACGACGCCGATCAGCCGGGCGTCTCGGGCTTTGGCTTCTTGTGCGTTGGAGAGCACCTTTTCGTAGACGCTGCCCAGAGTGGCGATCGCCACCACCGGCACTTTCTCATCGAGCAGTGCGATTGGCCCATGCTTCATCTCGCCTGCCGGATATCCCTCAGCGTGGATATAGCTGATTTCCTTGAGTTTGAGTGCGCCTTCTAGCGCGATCGGGTAGTTAATGCCCCGACCAATAAAGATAAAGTCCTGAGTCTCCGAAAAATTGTGAGACAGCTCCTCTACATAGCGCTCCTGACTTTCTAAAACCTGCTCCAGCTGCGCAGGCAACTGCCGCAGCCCTTGAATAATCTCAGCCAGGCGAGTCAGTGAAATCGTCTGTCGCCGGTAGGCCAGCTCTAGCGACAAAAAGTAAAACGCCATCAGCTGCGCGACAAACGTTTTAGTCGCGGCAACGCCAATTTCAATACCTGCCTGGGTACCCATTACATGAGGGATCAATCGGCCCAGAGAACTGTCTACTCGGTTAGTTATCCCTAACATGCGCGGGGCAAATTGCGCCTCGCCGCTGGCAGCGCGACGGGTTTGTTCCATCTCTAGCGCAGCCAGAGTGTCGGCAGTTTCTCCCGACTGGGTGACGCCGATGGTGAGCGTGTTGGGCATCAGCGGCGCGGGCGCATAGCGAAACTCAGAGGCATACTGTACAAAGGTTGGAATGCCCGAGACCTGCTCTAGCAGATATTTGCCGACTAAGCTCGCGTGCCAGCTCGTGCCACAGGCCAGAATTTGAATATGCTGCAGGTCGTCCAAAAGGGCGTCGGGGAGATTGAGGCGAATAGGAGATTGCTTGCTTTCAGTCGTCCAATCGGTATCCAGGTAGGTCTCTAAGCAGGTGCGCACCACGCCTGGCTGCTCATAGATCTCTTTGAGCATGAAGTGCTTGAACCCCTGCTTTTCCACCATGATGGGGTTCCAGTTCAGAGTTTGGGGCTTTTTCTTTAGCCGGTGGCCGGTAAAGTCGTAGACCTCTACACCTGTCGGCGTCAGGCGGGCGAGTTCACCATTTTCTAGCGTCAGCACCGCCTGAGTGTAGGGCATAATCGCTGGCGTATCGGAGGCGCAGAAAAATTCGCCCTGACCAAAGCCAATGGCCAGCGGCGCTTGCTGACGAACCACAATCAGCTCATCGGGAAAGTCTACCGAGATGATGGCCAGCGCAAAGGCCCCGCGCAAACGGTTCACCGCCTGACGCGAAGCTTCTAGCAGGTGCGACTGCTCAGTGAGCTCCGTGATCGCAGGGTCATGACTCGCAGGATTTTCTAGGTATTCAGCAATCAGGTGCGGAATCACCTCGGTATCGGTATCTGATCGAAACTGATGGCCTTTGGCTTTTAGCTCTGCGCGTAGCTCGCGGTAATTTTCGATGATGCCGTTTTGTACAACAGCAATTCGCTCTTGGGTATCGGTATGGGGGTGGGCGTTGTGCTCTTCTGGCTTGCCGTGAGTCGCCCAGCGGGTGTGGCCGATACCTAAGCGAGCTGGGTCTTCGAGCCCTTCTAGCTTAGTTTGCAGGTTTTTAAGCTTGCCTTTGGCCCGAGTGCGCTGGAGCCGGCCTTCGCTGATGGTGGCGACGCCAGCCGAATCGTAGCCCCGGTATTCTAAGGTTTTTAGCCCTTCGATTAAAATACTGCTAGCGGCCCTGGTGCCAATATATCCAACGATTCCGCACATGCTGATACTCCTTACAAAAGCCTACGGCAAGTTGACCTACACAGGTTAGCCGATAAAGCTAGTCTGCGCAGATCATCTAAGCGTAGATTACGCTAACTGAAGCTTGTTAGGAGAATAGATAATGCTGACGACTGCGATCGCATCAACGGTACAGCCCTTTTAGATCGTAGAGCTCACCGTACAAAAGTTCTATAGAGAACGGTGCGATCGCCAACAAAATTCTCAAGAAAATCTCTCTGACAGCGTTTGCCAAACTGTCTGAGCGCTGCCGCCTTTAAATATCCATAGCGTTGTCTCCCAGCAAAAAAAGGCAACCCCGCGATAGCCCGCCGCTTGAACAGCCTGAATCTCTTTATCTAGCTGCTCAATCGGTTTGGATTGTAAGAATGGCCCCGTGTACAGACCAATAGCGATGGGCACCTGTTCGCGCAAACTATAGAAGCCGCTGTTGTAAAGGTCATTTTCTAAGGTAGCGAGACTTTCGCGATAGATTTGGACAACAACTTCGTCAACCAGACCTAACTCGACCCAGCGCACCCAGTCTTGCAAATACTTGCCATAGGCAAAATTAGGCGGATTAGGAGAGACCGAGACAATCGCTTTAGGATTGGCTTGCTTAACCGCGAGTGTGATTTTCTCTAAAAGCTGAGTGATCCGATTGGCTCGCCAGGCCACCCACTCTGCATTGTTCTCGTCTGTAGGGGGCGCTGCGCCGTCGTGCTCGGCCTTGTATAGCTCCTCAGTATAAGGATCGTAGCCAAAGGCAACCGGCAGGCCAAAGTGATCGTCTAGCTGAATGCCATCGACCGGGTAGCGCGCGACAACTTCGACAATCAGGTCAGTGAGAAACTGCTGTACTTCCGGGTGAAAGGGGTTTAGCCAGGCCAGGTTGCCCCCTATGATCTCCCTCTGGAAGTTTCTGATGGGTTCGGGCGGTAGGGGGTTTGGCGTCAGCGGATTTTGTACGGTCTCGCCAAAGCGGTTGGTGGTGAGCCAGTCGGGGTGAGCCAGCGCGATCGCTGCTGTCTCCGGTATCATCAGCCCATATTCAAACCAGGGCACAATCCGCAGATGCTGACGATGCGCCTGATGCACAAAGCCAGCTAGCACGTCATCTCCGGGCACCAGCGGCAGATCGGTCGTCACATCTCGCAGCACGCCGCCAGCGGCTTTGGCTATCTGGCTTGGGTGGAGCGTGTAGCCCCGATTCCAAACGCAAGGGTAAAGCGTATTCAGACCGTGCTTAGCCAGATTTGCTACCACTTCGTCAGTGCGCAGCGTGTAGTACATCATCGATGCGCCCAGGTTGGTCATCCACACGCCTCTGATCTCGTCAGTCGCAACGAGTGTCACGACCGGGGCCTGCCAGAGGGCGATCGCTCCCCACAGGGCGACCAAAAACAGCGCCAAGCGTCTCCAGAGAGTCAGTTTGGCTTTGGCTTTGGCTTTGGCTTTGGCTCTGGCTTTGGCTTTGGCTCTGGGTTTGGCTTCGGGTTTGACCACGAGGTTCCTTAAGTTGCAAATCGCTGGTGCGGGGCCAGCACCGTTCTCTTCAAACGATAGAGGTTCAATTTCGGCAGATGCCTGAATATAGGGGATGGGTTTCCGTTCAGCCGCCTGCTGACTTACGCTTTATCTATGAAACATATTGCGATCGCCGGAGCCGGACCTGCCGGAGCAGCCACCGCCCTACTGCTGGCTCAACAGGGTATGCAGGTCACCTTACTAGAGCAAGAAACGGCCTTCGACCGGGTGTTTCGCGGTGAAGGGCTGATGCCAGCCGGGTTAGACGCGCTCTATCAGATGGGGCTAAAAGAGACGTTTGCGCAGATTCCGTCTCGCCAGCTAGACGCCTGGGATTTTTACGTGGGCGGGCGACGGCGAATGCGCGTGGTAGAACCCGATCGGAGAGGGCTGGCAACTCAGATTATCGATCAGGGGGCACTGCTGATCGCGATGGTGGAGCAGGCTAAGACGCTGTCAAATTTTGAATTTTATCCGGGCTGGCGAGTGAGTGAGCTGTTACGGGGAGATCGCGGTGAAGTGATCGGCCTTCGAGCGGCTCGTCAAGGCCAAAGCCAAGACTTTTTGGTAGATGCGGTGATTGCCTGCGACGGTCGCTATTCTCGTTTGCGTCAGCTCGCAGGACTACAAATAGATAAGTCATCTGCGCAGTTTGATGTGCTCTGGTTTAAGCTACCTGCCCCGCCTTCACTTGCAGAGGAAACGCCGTTTGTCGCCTGTTTGCAGCCGCAGCGACAGTTTGCCTTTTATCCTTCTTGGGATGGCCGCTTGCAGATTGGCTGGATTGTTGAAAAAAAATCAAAGCAAGCACTAGCTAAGCTGAAGAATCGCGACTGGATAGAAGAATTTGCGCAGGCGCTGCCGCCTGACTTAGCCGCTCACTTTCGCCAGCACAAAGATGAGCTAGAAGGCCCGATTTATCTCGATGTGCAGGTTGGCTGCTGCCCGCAGTGGAGCATTCCCGGTCTGCTGCTGATTGGCGATGCGGCTCATCCGATGGCTCCCAACCGCGCTCAGGGCATCAATATGGCGCTGCGCGATGCGATTGTTGTGGCTAATCACCTGGCTGGTGTTGCTGAGTCAGATGGGCCGATCCGGACGGAGACTCTGCAAGCTATTCAGGCGGAGCGTCAGCCTGAGATTGAGGCGGTACAAAAGATGCAGCTGGCTGAGTGGCGGAAGGTGGCGCTGATCTCGCAGCCAGGGCTGCCGTATCTGACGTTTAAGGCGATCGCTACCGCCTTTGGTCGCTTTCGGTTTGCCCAAGCTATTTGGCTGCATGAGCAGAAGGGGTTGCGTGAAGGCGTGCTGCCGGTAAAGCTCCACTTAACGAAAGCGCTAAGCTCGTTAGGTTAGATGATAAAATTTCGCCGGGGCATCTGCATAGCTTTTCTGCACGTTTGGAATTAAGAGCGCTGAATGAGAAAACTAACCCATCCTCTGACGATCCTTGGTTTATCCCGGTTTCGGGTTCGTACCGCCGCGCTTTTGAGCGGTCTCTGTCTGAGTGGACTGCTGCCCCTGACAATGGTCAAATCGGCAGCGGCAGCTGAACGAGTCACCCTCACCTATGGCTTTCTTGAGATTTCTACCTCGGTAGAGGCGCTGCGGGCCTATGGGGAGAATGGCACGGTCGATGCGGAGCTAGCTCCCTACCTGCGCTTGCTGAGTGAGGATCAGCGATCGCAGTTCCGTCAGGCCCTGCAAGTGCGTCAGAACAACATCGGCCCGGCCCAGCTTTCTCAGTTTTTATATTCTTCTATCGGGCAAAATATTTTGCGCTATGCGGGCGGCGTAGTGCGGACTGCCGGGCGGCGTGACGGGGCTAAAGGGCTCAGAGGGGCGCTGGTGTTGGCAGCGGCGGAACCTGAGGGTCTGTCGCTGTTGGGCGTGATTGAAAACTTTCCGACGAGAACGGTGCGGATCGATTCGCTGCGAGGGTTTCAGATCCTTGGTTCGCTAACAAATTTGGTCGAAGAGACGACCCGGGCGATCGCCGCCATCGAAAATCAGTCGGATCAATCAGCCTTTCCGCCGACCAGCCCTCTACCTGACCTGACTCAGCCTGGGCCTTTTCAGGTCAGCGTTCAAACCCTGGAAATTTACGATAGTGAGCGCGATCGCACCTTGCCGACCGATCTCTATTTGCCCGCTCGGCCAGACAGCTCGCCCGCCCCGCTAATTGTGATTTCTCATGGGCTCTCGGGCGATCGCACCGGCTTTGTCAACGTTGCTCAGCATCTGGCCAGCTATGGGTTTGCCGTAGCTGCGCTAGATCATCCGGGGAGCGATCGCCGCCAGCTAGAAGACTTACTCAGCGGCGCAGCCCGCGAAATTGCCAAACCCACCGAATTTGCTGACCGGCCTCGCGATGTCTCTTACCTCATCGACGAACTCACCCAACTGAGCGCAGCCAACGGCCCTCTGGCCAACCGTTTAGAGACATCGCGAGTGGGCGTCATTGGCCATTCTTTTGGTGGCTATACGGCTCTAGCGCTAGCAGGCGCTCAGCTCAATTTTGAAACGCTACAAACCAACTGCGACTCAGAAGACTTTATCTTTAACGCGGCCAATCCTTCCATGCTGCTGCAATGCACTGCCCTCGCCGCCCCTGAGCAGTTCGCTGCCGACCTGCGAGACCCCCGAGTCCAGGCCGTGATGGCAATGAACCCGGTAGACAGCAGCCTGTTTGGGCAGGCAGGCTTTTCCAAAATTGACATTCCTATTCTCCTGGTTGCAGGCAGCGCTGACCCGGTGGCCCCTGCTCTGTTAGAGCAGATTCGCCCCTTCACCTGGCTAAATCAATCAGAGGCAACAGCGCCTACGCCAGATCAGTATCTCGCCCTGATTGAGGGCGGCTCCCACCTCTACGATGTCCCGAGTCTGGCTGAAAACGCTGATTCCCCTTTAACTAACCAGCTCGTCAGCAGTAACATTCCGCTGTCCTACAGCTATCTTCGGGCCTTGAGTTTGGGCTTTATGCAAACCGAAATCGCTCAAAATCTGAGCTATCGTGGTGCCCTGAGCGAGCCTTACATCAGCCGTCTCAGTCAGCCCGATTTGCCGCTCTATGTCGTAAACTCGCTAAGCGAAGCCGCGCTGACGGCCCCTCCCGCTGACAGCCCTGAAGATACCGGCGAAGAGACCGCCCCTCAACCGTCTGCACCCATAGAGCAGCCATGATCCCGACAATCTTGCTACGATCTGCTCTGTGCTCTCGCGATTGACCCCTCTAATCGAACCCTTTATGAGCCTGAAAGTTTACGGTATTCCTAACTGCGGCACCTGTAAAAAGGCGATCGCCTGGCTACAAGACCAAAACATCGCCTATGAATTTATCGACACCAAAACCCAGCCGCCCACCCCCGCCATGATTACTCAATGGGTCGCCGACCTCACCGCCCGGCCCATGCGCAATACCTCCGGTCAGTCTTACCGGGCCTTAGGCGAAGCCAAAAAAGAATGGAGCGATGCCCAGTGGATCGACGCCTTCGCTGAAGATGCCATGCTGCTCAAGCGGCCCCTGTTTGAAAAAGACGGCGAGGCGGTGATGGTTGGCTTTCGCGCCAAAGAAGAGGAAAAGCTGGCGAAACTTACTTAACCCATGCCCCCAGAACAAACAGACGTAGTCATTATCGGTAGCGGCATCGGCGGCCTGTGCTGCGCGGCGCTGCTGGCTCACTATGGCTTTCAGGTGACCGTCTGCGAAAGCCATACGCTACTAGGCGGCGCGGCTCATGGCTTTGAGCGAGAAGGCTATCGCTTTGACTCTGGCCCCTCGCTTTACTCTGGCCTGTCTTACAGCCCGTCTCCCAATCCGCTGCGGCAGGTGCTAGATATCATCGGCGAAGACCTCGCTTGGGCTAATTACGATACCTGGGGCTGTCGCTTTCCCGAAGGCGATTTTGAGACAGCCGTTGGAGCCGATCAGTTTTGTGAAATTTTGCAGAAATTGCGCGGTGAAAGCGCCGTCGCCGAGTGGCGCGAATTGCAGCGAGTGATGAAGCCGCTGGCGAGTGCAGCGATCGCCCTTCCCACTGCTGCCGTCCGGTTTGACTGGGGAGCCCTGCGCACCGTTGGCCCCTTTGCGCCGCAGTTGTTCAAACACGCCGCTAGCGCCCCAAAACTAGCCGGCCCCTTCAGCCGAATTATGGACGGCGTCGTCACCGATCCCTTTATTCGCAACTGGCTAGATATGCTGTGCTTTTTGTTGTCGGGCTTGCCCGCTAGCGGCACCAGCACTGCCGAAGTCGCTTTCATGTTTGCCGACTGGTATCGTCCCGGCGTTCAGCTCGACTACCCGATAGGGGGTTCAGCCGCGCTGGTTGCCGCGCTGACGAGGGGAATCACCAAACACGGCGGCAGAATCAAAACTGGCGCTCACGTCACTCAGATCAACACCCAAGACGGCCAGGCGACCGGGGTGAGACTGCGCGGCGGCGGCCTCATTCACGCTAGCCAGGCGGTGATTTCTAATGCGTCGATATGGGACACGCTGAAGCTGATTCCAGCCGGGGTGCTGCCGCAAAAATTTACCGACAAGCGGCAGGCGACTCCTACCTGTGAGAGCTTTATGCACCTGCATTTGGGCATAGAAGCTCAAGGACTGCCCGCTGATCTGGCCTGTCACTACATCGTGGTCAACGATTGGGAAAAAGGAATTACCGCGCCGCAAAATCTAATTTTGATCTCTATTCCCTCAGTGCTAGATCCTGACCTGGCTCCACCCGGGAAGCACACTCTGCATGTCTATACCCCAGGCAGTGAACCCTACGACTTGTGGCAGGGCATGGATCGCAGCAGCGCTGCTTACGCCGAGCAAAAGCAGTCGCGCTCAGAAGCGATGTGGCAGGCTTTAGAGCGAGTCATCCCCGATATTCGGCAGCGAACAGAGCTGAACCTGACGGGCACGCCCCTGACTCACGAACGCTATCTGCGGCGATATCAGGGCAGTTATGGACCCGCGATCGCAGCTGGCAAAGCCCTTTTCCCCGGCCCCAAAATGCCGATTGCGGGGCTGCTGTGCTGCGGCGACTCTACCTTCCCGGGTATTGGCTTGCCCGCAGTGGCCGCTAGCGGCATGATCGCAGCTCACAGCCTGGTCCCGGTTGATCTGCATCGGCAAACGCTCAAGTCTGTCGCTGGCTAAGCACGCATCTTCAAAATTCGAGATTAAGAAAGGCGAAAACCACGGTCAGATCACGACTCGTTCCCTCAGAAAAGTCTGAGAATCCTTTTGGAATACCGTCACAACACCCGGGAGTTCAAAAGGACGAAAAATCTATAAGCCTTGCGACGCAGGGAATTCTAATCCTTCACATAAGTAATAATAATTGTTATACTTATTTACACAAAGGTATAAATTCTTAATAATTATCATTCTCATGACAAACACTCCAAAACTGATAGGCTACATTTTTAAGCCTAACGTCAAGCTCAACCTCGCCTCACAGACTACGCTAGCCATCCTACGGGCCATCATCGGTATCATGATGATTCACAATGGCTTAGACAAGCTCGCCGATGTCGAAGGGTTCGCTCAGGCTTACGTTGCCTACATTGGTTTGCCCTTCCCGATCTTCTTCACATACGTGGCCGCTTACACCGAGCTGATCGGCGCACCGCTGCTGATCATCGGCTTGTTCGCCCGCCCAGCCGCCCTTGGTTTGCTGAGCACCATGTTTGTTGCCATGTATCACCACGTCAAGGTGGCGGGACTCAGCCTTCCTTACCTGGAGCTGTCTGCTGTCTATGCGGCTGCTTTCCTATTCTTCTCAGTCAACGGCGCGGGTTTGTTTTCCTTCGACGCCTTGATTGCCTACTGGCTAGACGGCACTTCTTTTTCAGCCAAGGCCAAGCAGCTCATGCGCATTAAATCTGCTGAAGAGACAGAGGCCGTATAGCGTCTGTCTTCTAGAAGGCTTGCTATAGGCTGAATTGCTATCGAGATTGTTTTGGTAGCGATCAAACCGACCCTAGTGTTCCACAGCGGAGGACTGGGGTCGGTTTTTGGGCACGAGCCGGACTAAATTGCCACCATGACACCGATTGAAAAAAGCCGCTAAACTAAAATAATGTTTAAACGTGAGTACTAGCAAACGTATTTTCTGTCTAGTAGTACCATTATAAAAATTTTCAGTGCCTATAGTATGTCTACTAAATTGAGAAAGGGTTTGATAAAACAAAAGAAATTAGTCAATGCTCTGATAGCTGCTATTAGCCTGGTTTCAATTGGCAATTTTAATTCTGAAGTTGTTGCTCAGAATAACTACTTCTCTGGAGGCTTTCCTCCGGCTTCTGGCAATGCAGGCAGAGTTATTAGACAAGTGCCTGAAGCATCGTTAGGCACACAACAGTATTACACAACTTACGTTAAAAGAGGCGCAGACGCTTGGAATGGAATTACATACAAGATATCAATTTCTTCCTCTTTATCAGGTGCATACGATGCCAGGGCTAAGGTAGTTGCCGGGGGTGTGACCTGAATTTGATGTAGGCTTAAAAAGCGAGAGAAAATCCATATTGGTTAATTTTGGCCCAAAACTGAGCCCATCTGCCTTGGGTATAA
>NZ_NRTA01000041.1 GCF_002286735.1 Leptolyngbya sp. BC1307 | reverse complement strand
CACCGCTGCTCAACGCTTATTTGGCCATCAGTTTCCTGACCTATTTGAGTGGGTACTCAGCCATCATACTGAGCTGCCTTTGCCCAGAAAGGCAGCTAAAGCACATCAGCCCAAGCCCCTGCACGCATAGCTCTTCCCGGCTTAAGTTGGTACCCGGCACATCAGCTTCAGCGTCCCTTTCTCTAGGTCACCGCTGATAATCTCGTCTAGCTGCTGCTCAAAATGCGGATGCACTGCAATCGGCACCCGCTTAACGCCTTGAATAGTCGGAAAGCTGAGAGAGTAGGTTTCACCTACCTTGCAGATTTTCCAGTTCTGTTTGTTCACTTCAGGCCAGAACACCTTGAACGACTTGACCCGCTTCCCCGCCTTCCCTTTCAGGATACGAATCACCTGATTAGAGAGCGCAGACTTGAGGCCAGTCGTTACCATTGCCGTAGTGAGCTTTTTACGCGCTGCAAACGGCACCTTGAGCAAGCTGTTTGCCAATTCCGTAGACGCATCTACAGTGTCAGCAAACATAGAAGCTTTGACGTTGTTCAACGCCAAAAACTTTAGCTTTAGGGTGGTGGTTACGTCTGCCATAGGTCTATGATAGCAACTCGTAGACCTGATCACTATGAAGATATGGGCCAGAAATACCGGCATGAGAACACGTCAGTTTCACTATTGAACTATCACTTTGTATGGACGGTACGCAGGCGAAAGAAGCTGCTGACTGGCGCGTTAGATGGCCGAGTGAAGGAGCTTATATATGAGGCTGTAGCGGGCATTGGCGGTGAGGTGATAGCCCTGGAAACGCATGATGACCACGTTCACTTGAACGCGCACACCCTGCCGAAGCTGTCACCAGCTCAGGTTATCCATCAGGTTAAAGGGTACTCCTCTCATGCTCTGAGGAAGGAGTACCCCTGGCTAAAGACTAAGATGCCTAGCTTTTGGACTCGCAGCTACTTTGTATCGACAGCGGGCAATGTCTCCGGAGAGACCATCAAACGCTATGTCGAAGAGCAAAAATCTAGATAAGATTGTTCGCTATAACTCACCGCCTTATATCCCACCCTTAAAAGAGGTGGGCTTTACGGCGACTTCTGTAAGGGCGTAGGCCAGACCGGCTTGCTGAGCCGGGGTAAGTTTGGCAAAACCGAAGCTGGCAAGGGCAGCGGGAGCGATCGCGCTGTCAGTGGCAATGACAGTCTGGCCCTCGTCAGTCTGGATTTGTCCGTTGCCTTTGTGAGTATCGACGGTGTATTGGGCGGTCTTATCTGCTGTTACGGTGTAGCCGCTATCGGTGGCTGTGAGCTGATAGACCGGAGAGCCGTCGTTGCGTAAGAGGGTAGCATTACCGTTGGCTTCTTGGCGAAAGGTGAAGAGGGGTTTCGTTTGCTTGGGGCCTTGTATCTCCCAGGTATCGCCGGTTTGAACGACGTAGCCAACGGTTTGGTTGCTAGCATCGGTGAGCCTGACGGCACCGTCGCTTTCTAAAATTAGGTTAGCGATGACCTTGCCTGCTGGATCGGTGAGCTTGCCGCCAGTAGATTTGAACTGTAGGGAGAATTGGGGGCGGCCATCGGGCTGGCGGAAGGTGATTTTGCGAGATTGACTACTCTGTTTTGGGGAGCTAGCGGGTTGCTGAGAGGCGCTATTGGTGGGGGCCGGTGTGAGGGTCGTTTCTCTAGAAAGTGAGCTGACGGACTGGCAGCTAGTGAGGGTGGTGAGGGCGATCGCCACTACACCCATCATCCATCCGACCTGACTGCTAGTAGCCCGACGGGGGACAAATCCGCGCAGCAATTGGATCATCGCTTCTCTCCCTGTCTCTCCCAAAACACAGCGCTATTGCCCCATAGGAAGCTGATTTAACCAGCTAAGCTGTAAGGCTATGAGAGACTACTGATAGCACTTGCTTTGATCCTAGCTCATGCCGCCTGCAAACGACCATACGCCCCCATCGCCTCAGCCCTTCTTGTACGCTACGCCTGCTGAGGCACTGGGCGAGCTGATCTATCAGTCTGTGACCATTGGCTCTCAGACCTTTGAAATCGCCTACCCCGGCAATGCCGATCAGCTGCTAGATCATCCCAGCACCCACCGCGCCTTTGAAGCCGACGAGTACATGCCTTACTGGGCAGAGCTGTGGCCCTCGGCGCAAATGCTGGGAGAGGCGCTGAGGACACAGTCTATGCGGTCAGACTGGTCAAACCCGCTCTTGGCGCTAGAGATTGGTTGTGGCGTTGGCTTGCCAGGCATTGTTGCGCTCTCCTTAGGCATGCGCGTTATCTTCAGCGATTACGATGCGACGGCTGTAGAGTTTGCGGCTCGCAACGCTATGGCCAACGGCTTCGATAACTTTACGAAGCTGCCATTGGACTGGCGCGTGCCGCCACCGGAGCTACAAGTGCCTCTGATTTTAGCCGCCGACGTAATTTATGAAGAGCGCAATATTGCCCCGTTAGTCGCGTTAATACAGCAGGTGCTTGCGCCGGGCGGTATTTGTTTGCTCAGTGACCCGGATCGCTCTACTCGCGGCGGATTTTGCTACGCGCTTAAGCAGGCCAGGCTAAAATTTACCCGTTGGCGAGCGATCGCTGCCGGCCCTAACGGCAGACAAGTCAATGGCAGCGTATATCGTATTCAGGGCTAGCTCATGAGGAAGCTTGCAGTTGGGCTTCTCGTTGAGTTTTCAGGGTTTGAATGCGCTCAACGGTACCGGCGGGAATGGCTGCAATCAGCTGCTGGGTGTATTCTCGTCGGGGCTGGCGGTAAATGGCTTCAGCCGGGCCGATTTCTTCGATCTGGCCGTCATTCATCACCATGATCCGATCGCTCATAAATTTCACGACGCCCAAGTCATGCGAGATAAAGATATAGGTGAGCTTAAATTCTGCCTGTAGCTCTTTGAGCAAATTAAGCACCTGTGCCTGCACTGATACATCTAGCGACGAGACCGACTCATCGCAGATAATAAATTTGGGGTTGAGAGCCAGCGCCCTGGCAATACACACCCGCTGCCGCTGTCC
The DNA here is from genome assembly GCF_002286735.1 of Leptolyngbya sp. BC1307. GTDB lineage: Bacteria > Cyanobacteriota > Cyanobacteriia > Phormidesmidales > Phormidesmidaceae > Phormidesmis. The sequence goes on along the minus strand of NZ_NRTA01000041.1, from coordinate 30,975 downwards.
GCCCGAAAATTCGTGAGGAAAGCGATTCAGCGTGCCGGGATCGAGCCCGACCCGCCCTAGCAGATATTCCACCCGCTCTTTGAGATTGCGCCTGCCCCGACTGACGCCGTGGATTTTTAGCGGTTCGGCGATCGCTGCCCCGATACTCATCCTCGGATTCAGCGAGCTGTAGGGGTCTTGAAAAATAATCTGCATCTCGCGGCGGCGTTTGCGCATTTGCCAGCCGCCCATCCGGGTCAGATCTCGCCCCTCAAACCAGACTCTGCCGCTCATCGGTTTGATCAGCTGCAAGAGCGATCGCCCCAGCGTCGTCTTCCCGCAGCCAGACTCACCTACCAGGCCAAAAGTCTCGCCCTGGTATACCTGAAATGACACATCGTTAACGGCCATCACATGCCGCTCTACCCGGCCAAAAACGCCCTGCACCGGGTAGCCTACCCGCAGATTCTCCACCGTCAGCAGCGGCCCTTTTTCCTTTAGCAGCTCCAGGCGAATCTGCATCTCGCGCGGGCTGATATCGGCAACCGGCGGCAGTCCGCCCCCCCAATCGCTCTGAGGCTTAGCCTGAATTACCATATCCCCCTCAGGGCCAACCACCTCTTCCATATAGTCAGAGACCGTAGAGAGCTGCCGCAAGCGGCGATCTGGCTGCGGTCTACAGCCCAACAGTCCTTTGGTGTAAGGGTGACTAGGCCGCTCAAAAATGTCTAGCACCGGCCCCGTTTCGACGACTTTGCCGCGATACATGACCGCCACGTAGTCGGCGATTTCGGCGATGATGCCCAAGTCGTGCGTGATAAAAATCATCGACATGCCCCGGCGATCGCGCAGTTCGCGCAGCAGATCTAATATGGTTGCCTGCACAGTGACATCAAGCGCGGTCGTCGGCTCGTCAGCAATCAGCAGCGACGGGTTAGAAGAGAGAGCCATAGCAATCATCAGCCGCTGAATCTGGCCGCCTGAAAGCTGATGCGGGTAGCGATCTAACAGCAACTGTTTACGGCGGTTGACGGTGCGTTTGATCAAGGCGCTATTGTCAGTATCTAGCTCGTAACCGACCTGTTCTGTTAATTCGGCATCGCCCGGCAGCAGTTTCACCTCTTGCAAATGAGAAATCGCCAGATCACGCGCCGCCCGCTCAGAGATTTTTTGATGCTGGCGAATCGCCTCAATCAGCTGAAACCCACAGGTATACACCGGGTTGAGCGAACTCATCGGCTCTTGAAAGATCATCGCTATCTGACCGCCGCGATAGCGCCTGAGCTGCCGTGGCGGCACTTTTGTCAAATCTACTGGAGCCTCACCGTCGCCCGTAAATAAGATTTGGCCGCTGCTCACTCTCCCTGGCGGACTGGGCACCAAGCCCATCACCGCCAGTGAAGTCACCGATTTTCCTGAGCCCGACTCCCCCACGATGCCAATGGTTTGCCCCCGCTGTAGTTCAAAAGACACCTCGTCTACCGCGCGGATGCTGCCGCGATCTTCATGGTCGGTAGCAAACTCAACGGTAAGACCTTGAACCTCTAAGATAGTGTCACTCATAAGGGAAATATAAACCTGAGGGCGCAGCAATCACGATTAGCAAGCATTCTATACTATTCCTTTTATGGCTAGCTAAATGGAGCTAGCCCGCTGTCAACCCCCATGATTCAACTTGTGATCGCTGTCTTGATCGTCATTATTGGCTCTGCCCTGTGCTCAGGCACCGAAACAGCGTTACTCTCACTGCCTTTGCTGCGAGCTAGGCAGCTCACCCAAAATCGACCGAGCCCGGCGGCGATCGCCCTTCTCACCATTCGCCAGCACGTCTCCCGACCGATTGCCTGCATCGTCATTCTCAATAACATCTTTAATATTGTCGGCAGCATCGTCGTCGGTCGGTTGGCCGCTGCTGTCTTTGACAATGCGGGCTTGGGCATCTTTTCAGCCGCACTGACCTTTGCCATCATCTTACTAGCCGAGATTTTACCCAAAACCGTTGGCGAACGCTATGCCGAAACAATTGGACTAACCGTTGCCATCCCCGTCACAGGCTTGACCCTTCTCTTTACGCCCTTAATCTGGCTGCTAGAGCATATCACCGCGCCTATGACCAAAGGCATCAAGCGGCCCATCACCGATGAGGCAGAAATCAAGCTACTGACCATACTCGGCTACCAGGAAGGGCTCATTGAAGACGACGAAGTCGAAATGATTGACCGGGTATTTCGTCTCAACGACCTAAAAGCCGCCGATATCATGACGCCTCGGGTAGCGATTACCTTTCTACCGGGTGACGCTATCTTGCGAGATATTCAAGACGAAATTATTGCCTCTCAGCACACGCGAATATTGGTAATTGATAGGGACCTAGATCATGTCATCGGCGTAGCGCTAAAGGCAGAACTACTCGCCGCCATTGTCCAGGGCCAAGGCGCAGCCCCCATCAAAAACCTGATGCGCCAGGTCAACTACGTTCCTGACACAGAGCGCACCGACCGGCTGATCAAAACCTTTCAGTCGCTGCGAGAGCATTTAATGGTAGTGGTAGATGAGTACGGCGGCGTTTCGGGCGTGGTCACGCTAGAAGATACGCTGGAGGTGCTGACTGGCGAGATTGTCGACGAGACCGACCGCAATGTAGACCTGCAAGCATTTGCCCGGCAGCGGCAGAAGCGGATTCTGCGGCGCAGTGGGTTCCGTCAGATGAAGCCGCCAGCGGCGCAAAGCCAACTGCTGGAATGATGTGGGTGCATGCCCATTCCTCATTTCTCCTCTTTCCAAAGAGTCCTCATGAAGTCTCCCTCTCCCTATGGGGCTACCGCCCGCCGAGATATCTTGCTGCTATTAGCCTGGTCCGGCCTGCTGCTCACCTGTAGCCTGCTGCAAATGAGCTTGATGGCCCACGATGAGGGCAACTACGCCGCTGAAAGCCGCTTTATGCTGGAGTCGGGCAATTGGCTGGCGCGGCAGTGGTGGGGGACGCCGACTTACTCTCACGGTATTTTGCTGAACTGGCTGATACTGGTGGGGTATCGGCTGTTTGGGGTGAGCGATCGCATTGCCCGGTTACCCAGCGTTTTGGCCTGTATAGGTTCGGTCTTGCTCACCTACGATATTGGCAGAACCCTGATTGCCGCCCAGCCCTGGTCCTATGCCAAATATGCCCGGCGGCTGGGCCTGCTGTCTGGGCTGCTGCTGATGGTGGGTTCTCTATGGGCGCAGTACGGCCATTTAGCCACGCAAGACATGCTGCTGGTGAGCGTAGAGCTGTTAGGCATTTGGGCGTTACTCAAGGCAGAAATTTACGCTCGTTGGCGCATCGCCTTCGGCTTTTTAGCGGGTTTGACGCTGGGGCTAGGATTTTTAGTCAAAACCTTTATGATTGCGCTGCCAGCCTTGGCCCTACTGCCCTACCTGGTTTTCCATCATCGTCGCCATCGTCACTTGAGCAACCCAGGTTTATATAGCGGACTGCTCGTCGGTGTGGGAGCAGGGGCGCTTTGGCTAGGGCTGAGCCTGGCCGAGTATGGCGATCTGGTGTTTGCCTCCATGTTTGGCAAGCTAGGTGAGCTGAGCGACGAGTCGTTTCATGCTGATGGCGGGCCGTTTTACTACCTATGGAATATTCCGGTGAATATGCTGCCCTGGGCGCTGTTTGCGCTGATTGGGGCAGTGCTGGTGCTGCGCAGCCTATGGCGATCAATTCCTAAATCGGCTCCCTCCTATCCGCACTACTGGCTACTGCTCTATCCGTTCATTTTGGCGGGGCTGCTGACAGGTTTCCCGACGAAAACCCCCTATTACACGTTGCAATTGCATCCGTTTATGGCAGTTTTTGCGGCGATCGCCCTGCACCAAATTGCTATTTGGCCGGTTCGCTGGCCCCGGCGGTTCCTGAGCTACGCTTTCTCTGCACTAGGCGTGCTTTTAGCTGCACTGGCTATCTTCGCCTGGGGAGGTGCTGTCATCCTGACCCCAGTGCCCGACCTGCTGAGCGAAATTCGCCCCTATGCACCGGCAGCGCTGATTTTAGGAGTGGGCTGGGCAGCGCTGCCTGCATTTATGTCTCAGCCTCAAAAGTGGCTGGCTACTTGGCTGCTCCCGGCCTGGCTAGCGATTGGCACGCTAGGGTTAGCAGGCTTATTTGGTAACTACAGCTCAGACTTGAAGGCAGCGCTGGCTTCGCCGGCAATCGCGCCGATTGTCAGCGATCAGCCGATCAGCTTTATTACCGGGTCAGCAGAGTGGCCACCAGAAGCCCACAAGACGTTTACCCTGCTCAGCTTCTATACGCCTCAGCTTGGTCAGCTCAATCGCCCAATCGCCGAGATACCGCCCGGCACCTATGCCTGGCTGAGCCCTAATGCCGACCTGACTGCGTTGAGCGATCGCCCTTACGAAACGATGGCTCAGCTTCGCGATTGGCAGCTAATTCGCCTATAGTCTATATCCGCACTCACTGTGTATCTATAGTCGCTGTGCCCACTACGATCTCCTTCAAACTTCTGTGATTGACACCACTATTCCGTTAGCTCATCCTCGTCAGACTCATAAGCAGGCAGTGCTGAGCCATTTCAACCGCTGTGCCCCGCAGCTAGATGGGTGGCGATCGCGCAACCGCTACTACTACCAAGACCTGGACCGCCTGCATCAGTTCCTGATTCCCGCCGGTAGCCGCGTGCTAGAGATTGGCTGCGGCACTGGTGACCTGCTGCAGGCAACTTACCCTGGCGTAGGTGTGGGGATCGACATTTCACCGGTTGCTGTCAACATCGCCCGGCAAAAATACCCGCATCTACGCTTCTACTGCGCCGATACAGAAACCCTCACCCCGCAGAAAATCGGCTATCTGTCTGACGGCCCGATTGAAGGGCCGGTGGATGAACCGCAGACCTTTGACTACATTATCTGCGCCAACGCCGCCAGCTACTTCAGCGATATTCAAACAGCGTTTAGCCGTCTGAAGCCTTTTTGTACGCCTCAGACCCGGCTGATCATCACCTTTCACAACTATCTTTGGGAGCCTTTGCTGCAGCTGGGCGAGGCCGTTGGTCTGCGCCGCCCGCAGCCGCCGCAAAATTGGCTCTCAATGGATGATGTCGCTAATCTGCTTTCAATTACCGGCTACATTCCCCTTAAGCGCGGGCGGCGTTTTCTTTCGCCTAAGCGTATTCCTGGTCTGTCTCGCTGGATTAACCGCTACCTGGCACCGCTGCCGGGAATCAAGCACCTGTGCCTGACAAACTACGTCGTTGCTCGACCAGATTTTAGACGCGCTGCTATCACTGCAGATGCGCCAAGCTGTTCGGTCGTCATTCCAGCGCGAAATGAGGCGGGCAACATTGAGAGTGCGATCGCTCGCCTACCGCAACTGGGCTCTCGCACCGAAGTCATTTTTGTCGAAGGTCACTCTCAAGACAACACCTGGCAAACCATTCAAAAGACCCTGCAGAGCTACAGCGGCCCGCTGATTCTCAAAGCCTTTCAGCAGACGGGTCAGGGTAAAGCCGATGCCGTGCGGTTGGGGTTCGCCGAGGCGACTGGCGATGTGCTGATGATTTTAGATGCCGACCTGACGGTGCCGCCCGAGGACTTACCGCATTTTTTTGAGGCGATCGCCACGGGTCAAGGCGAATTTATCAACGGCTCTCGCTTGCTTTACCCGCGCAGCCGCAAGGCCATGCCCTGGCTCAATACCCTGGCGAACAAAACCTTTGCCCTGCTGTTTTCCTTTCTGCTAGAGCAGCCACTTAAAGACACCCTGTGCGGCACTAAGGTACTCTGGCGCAGAGACTATCAGCGACTGACCGCTGGCCGCAGCTATTTTGGCGACTTCGATCCCTTTGGCGACTTTGACCTGCTCTTCGGCGCTGCCAAGCTCAATCTGCATCTGGTCGAAGTGCCGATTCGCTATCAGCCCCGCAGCTACGGCAGCTCCAATATCGCCCATGTCAAAGAAGGGCTCGTACTGCTGCGTATGTGCGCCTATGCCTCACGTAAGCTGAAATTTATCTAGCAGAAAAGGTAGTAGTAAGCGTCGAGAGGCTTACTCGGTCGTCGTGCTGGTTTCGGTACCCGATTCGGTCGTTGCGTCTGACTCTCCGCTGCTAACAGACTCAGATTCCTTAGCGTCCTTAGTTTCCTGAGCTTTGGCAGCGTCTTTTTTCGCCTGCTCGCGCTTGGCCTTGTTTTTACGCTCGGCTTCAACCATGTCTTTCATCACCGCTTGTGCCTGGGCCATTTTCTCCAGGTTGCCGCGATAAAGTTCAATATCTTTCTTCAGCAGCTCGTTATTAAACCCAAGAGTCTCAGCCAGTTCGTCTAGCAGGGCTTCGCGCTTGTCTTTGTCTTTGAGCGCCTCAGCGTCAATAGCTTCGACCACGTTGTAAAGGCCAGTAGCAAACAAGCGACTGTACTTAAACTTAGGGTTGGCAATGACCTTATGCAGATTGCCCTGCAGGGTGTCGTTGCCGCTGCTGGTTTTGGCTTCATTGAGTACAGATTTGAAGCTATCGACCGAAGGAATCGCTCCGGCAGCGGCTAACACCTCTTCAGTATCGCGGCGGTACTGCGCCGGGTCTGCGCCGACGGACTGAATAATAGCTGAATAGATCGACTGCTTGTCTGCATCAGGCTCATAGCCGGTCATAAACCGGTCATAGATGCTGACCACGCCAGCCGCGTAGATAGAGTCGTACTCAAAATCTACGTTTACTAGGAGCAAATGCATCTCCACCATCAGCTCTTCGACCACACGGCGATAAATGGCATTAATGGGGCGAGTGTGCTGATTATAGAAAGCTCGCTTTGTCTCTGAAACCGTGCGGACGTTGTTCACAAGTAAACGCTCAAATGTTCTTTGTAAACTTATTGTTACGCCTCACAGTCGCTTTGCCAAGATATTTGCCGCACAATCGCACAAAAAGATACGGGAATATCAGGTTATCCAGACTGGCGGTTAGGATTGAAAGGCAGCTCCGATCCCCGCCTTATTGACTATGGTCAGTTCCCCTTTAGCTACCCTGGCTCACTACTTAGTTGGCGAGTTTGAGAACCAAACTCAGGCTGCTGCCGAGCCTGCCTGGTATGTGCATCTCCGGCTGTGGCAGGTACCGGTGCCCAGTCTATCTTCTGAGCACACGTACACCCTATTTTTAGAGCAGGCCAGCGTTGCCGCTAGCAAGCCTCCCTACCGGCAGCGCGTCTTGCAGCTGACAGAAGTCGCAGATCAGCTACGCGGTCAGTATTTTGCTTTAGCTCAGCCGCTTAAGTTTCAGGGAGCAGGCAGCGATGCGAGCCGCCTGGCAGATCTATCGACTGCTGATCTGGTAGCCCTATCCAATAGCACAGCAGAGATTCGGTATCAGCCACTCGCTGGCAGTGAGTATCAGTTTCAGGCAGCCTTGCCAGACGGGCAGCTGTGCTCATTTACCTACGACGCTCAACGGCGATACGTCTACTTAGGCTTTGACGTAGCACCTGAGAACGGGACCATCACCCTATTAACTTACGACAAAGGCGTTGACCCTGACACCGGTCGAGGGCTGTGGGGCGCACTAATGGGACCTTTTCGGATGATTAAGCAAAAGGTCCTTAAGTGGTCTTGAGTGGTAAAACACTAAGTGACCGGCGCTTGATAGGGAACAGCTAGGGCTTCTGCTTCGGTTTCGTAGATTTCGAAAACTGAGTCCATCATGGTGACTTCGAAGACGAGCTTAGCTTCGGGGTGTACGTTGCAGATGCGGAAACTGCCGCCGATTTTGTCGGCATCGCGCATACCGGCCACTAAAGACGTGAGCCCAGAGCTGTCAATAAAGTTCACTTCGCTGAGATTGACCAGAGCGTGGGGAGTTTCTTCGGAAATAGCCGCCTGTAGCTTAAGCCGAAACTGCCAGGCGGTGGTGATATCTAGCCGCCCGGTAGGGGCCAAGATGATGACCTGATCGCCCTGGGGTGAGGTGAAAGTGCGCTGCTCCATACCGTTGCCGCTTGTAGATAGACGTTAATTAAGACCGCAATCGTCGCCGATAAGCGCCAATAGTCCTAGAGTGCCCAAGCGCTGTCAGGCTGCTATCAAGAGCGGGTCAGCAAGTGTGCTATACGTCCATTTCTGCCCAGTTCTGAGGTTTGAGGAAGACATCGTATAGCTTGGCTTCAGGCGTGCCAGGTTCGGGGGTGTAGCTGTATTCCCAGCGCACCATAGGCGGCAGCGACATCAAAATAGACTCGGTACGGCCATTGGTTTGCAGGCCAAAGAGGGTGCCCCGGTCATAGACCAGGTTAAATTCGACGTAGCGGCCCCGGCGGTAAAGCTGAAAGTCGCGTTGGCGATCGCTATATTCAGTACCCGCTCGCTTCTCGACAATCGGCACGTAGGCAGGCAGAAAGGCATTGCCACAGTCAATGGCAAAGTCAAAAAGCTGCTCCCAACTGCGCTTGGGGGCGTCGCCAAACTGCTGGCTGTAGAGCGCGGCTGGCCCATCTTGATTGTGGCCCCGGTAGAGTTCGCCGCGCTGACCATTTTGGTAGTCGAAGAAAATGCCGCCGACGCCTCTGGGTTCATCCCGGTGTTTGAGATAGAAGTATTCGTCGCACCAGCGCTTAAAGCTTGGGTAGTACTTGGGATTGTGACGATCGCAAGCCGCCTTGAGCGTGCGGTGAAAGTGCGCCACGTCTGCTTCTTCGGTGTAGTAGGGCGTCAGGTCAATGCCGCCGCCAAACCACCACACCGGCCCAGCCTCAAAGTAGCGGTAGTTGAGATGCACCGTGGGCACGTAAGGATTACGCGGGTGTAGCACCATCGAGGTGCCGGTCGCATAAAACTGATGACCTTCCGCCTCAGGGCGCTTTACCAGAATGGAAGGTGGCAGCTTGTCGCCCCAAACTTCAGAGAAGCCGACGCCGCCCTGCTCAAAAATGTCACCCTGCTTCATCACCCGCGATCTGCCGCCGCCACCCTCCGGGCGCTTCCAGGCATCTTCTTGAAACTTGCCAGTGCCGTCTACTGCTTCTAGTTTCTGGCAGATTCGATCCTGTAGTCCTTTAAAGGCGGCGCTGACTCGCTCACGGGAATCTTCGGGCGGCAGCGTGGGAGCTAGTTCTACAGATGCGTCGGGGCGAACAGCCTTAGCCGGAGAGAGGGTCATAGTGTCTAAATAACTGTCTGTGTCTAAGGTAACGGTCTAGTGCGAACGGATTAAAACATGACTTCATTTAGTCAAACACGATTTGGCAGGCTTTATTGCATTTTTGAAACAGAGCGTGACAATCTGTGATAAATCGCTGATCGCTATGGCGGAGCGGCCTTTGCTCTGCTGACAAGGATTTGGGGCAATTAAGACTCACCCAGAGATAGGCTGATGACCGGAGGAGCGATCGCCTAGACTGATAAGAGACTTTACTCAGGGAAAATACTGACCGCCTGCACTTTAGCGTGCTGCCGATATTCTCCGAAACCAGACCTAGCTTCAAGGCTTTTGCCATGATCTGACTATGATGCGGCTCCAGCAAAATTGTATAGAATTTGGACACTGGCTGACGGGCTTGGGAGATCGGCTAAAGGGCCAGCTTTGCTTATGGCTAGGCAACGGCACGGCAGTCAGGGCACGGCGGTTAGTGCCGGTTAGAGAGACCGACGGCTGGCAAGGGCGATCGCAGGGCTTGTGGCGCGATGGCATCAGCACCGACTGGCCGATTGGGGAAGAGCCCACTGGGAAAGGGCCCATTAGCGAAGTCTTAGAGAGCAACTACTGGGCAGCGAGCACTGCCCCCGCCGAGACGCTATGGCAAATTGTCACAGACCTGGCCGATCTCGCCTCCTGGCATCCGCTAATCACCCGCACGAATGCGCCCATGGGCCAGTGCGCCAAACCGGGCCTGATTTATAAAGCCTTTAGCCGCTATCTGCCCTTACCCACCCAGATTTTTGTAGAGCGCGTGCTGCCGGGTGAACTGCTTAGCGTTCGCCTATTTCCGCTGCCGGGTCTGCAGGAGCGCGTCACCTACCGGATTGTCTCTACCCTCTGCGGCACCTGCGTTTTGTACTCTGTCACCTTGAGCGGCTGGCTGTCACCGCTGGCCTGGCTAATGGTAAAGCCGCATGCGACCCGAGTAGCGGCAGCACTGGTACAGGCCGCTGAGCAGGCGACCCTGCAGCCCCGCAACGTCCGTCGCCGCCTTTGCCGCGCGGATCCTAACGATATCTTCTCCTGATGGTGGGTGCTAAAGCTGAGGCTTGTCTGCGGTGAAAGCACAGAGATTTCTACTTTAGATAGCCAGATACTTCCGGTTGAGCGTTAGTATTTCTAAGCACGCTGTTTTTGCCAGTCTCCGACCCAACTGACTAGCAGCCCCTGTCTTGGCACAACCGTCTCGATAAAAAATGATTAAAACGCTCGACTCAGAATCAGTCTTAGAGGTGCTCAAACCCGTTCAAGATCCAGAGCTGCAAAAGAGCCTGGTTGCCCTCAACATGATTCGCAATGTCCAGGTAGAGAGCGGCAACGTCAGCTTCACCCTGGTGCTCACAACCCCTGCCTGCCCGCTGCGCGAATTTATTGTCGAAGACTGTGAAAAAGCGGTGCGCACCCTGCCAGGGGTAGAGAATGTAGATGTAGAAGTCACTGCTGAAATCCCGCAGCAAAAGGCGCTGCCGGATCGCACGGGCATTGCCGGCGTAAAAAATATTTTAGCTGTCACCAGCGGTAAAGGTGGCGTGGGTAAGAGTACCGTCGCGGTTAATATCGCGGTGGCGCTCGCTCAGACGGGGGCAGCAGTCGGGTTGATTGACGCAGATATATACGGGCCGAATGCACCGGCGATGATGGGGCTCAGTGAAGCCAATGTGACCGTGCGCGATCAAGACGGCGAGCAGGTGCTAGAGCCCGCCTTTAACCACGGCGTGAAAATGGTCTCGATGGGCTTTTTGATCGACAAAGATCAGCCAGTCGTGTGGCGCGGCCCCATGCTCAACGGAGTGATTCGCCAATTTTTATACCAGGTGCAGTGGGGCGAACTCGACTATTTAGTCGTGGATATGCCGCCAGGTACGGGTGACGCTCAGCTAACGCTGGCTCAGGCGGTGCCGATGGCGGGCGCGGTCATTGTGACGACGCCTCAAGCGGTCGCCCTTTCGGATGCACGGCGCGGTCTCAAGATGTTTGAGCAGCTGAATGTGCCTATTCTGGGCCTGGTAGAAAATATGAGCTACTTTGTTCCGCCGGATATGCCGGATAAGCGATACGCCATTTTCGGCTCAGATGGCGGTGAAAAAGCGGCGGCAGAGCTAGGCGTGACGCTGCTCGGCAAGGTGCCTTTAGAAATGCCGGTGAGAGAAGGGGGCGATCACGGCATACCCATTGTGCTCTCAGCGCCTGAGTCAGCTGCGGCCAAAGCGCTAGTAGAGATTGCTAAGCAGGCTGCCGCTAAAATCTCTGTGGCCGCGCTAACGTAGCCTTTAGAATAGAAACCTAGAATCCACGGATTGAACGTTTTGCCATGACCTCATATTCGTCCTATTCACTGGTGCGAAAACGCTGGAAGAACCTCTCTCAAGGTTGGCAGGGCGTTGACTGGCTGCTGTTCATACTGCCAGTAGGGGTCACCATCTTTGCCAGTATCTTAATCAGCAGTACGCAAAAGTACACGGGCGAATCGGGATTTGCCATCAACCATGCGGTACTGGGTGGTATCGGCGCGATTTTGGCTCTGTGGATTGCTCGCAGCCGCTATGAAAGGCTGCTGCAATGGCGGTGGATTATCTATGCAGCAACTATTCTCTCATTGCTCGCGGTGATGGCGATCGGTACCGAGGGTTTGGGGGCGCAGCGCTGGATTACGGTTTTTGGCTTTAATGTTCAGCCGTCAGAATTTGCCAAGCTGGGGGCAATCATCACCTTAGCGGCTACGCTCAAAGACCGCGATGCCTCAACCCTATTTGGTATGGTCAAAGCGCTGGCGATTACGGCAGTGCCGTGGGCGCTGGTCTTTTTACAGCCCGACTTAGGCACTTCGCTAGTATTTGGCGCGATTACGATCGGAATGCTCTACTGGAGTGGCACCCATCCGGGCTGGCTGATCTTGATGATTTCGCCGCTGGTTTCGGCGATTGTGTTTAATATTTCGGTGCCGGTTTGGATTGGCTGGGTCGTGCTGATGGGTATCGTGGCCTATCGTTCACTGCCCTGGTGGTCGGTCTATAGCGCGGTGGTCGCGGTGGCAGTTAATTCGGTCTCAGGGAAGCTTGGAGACGTGATGTGGCATGTGCTCAAAGACTACCAGAAGGATCGTCTTGTTCTGTTTTTGCATCCTGATAAAGATCCGCTGGGCGGCGGCTATCACCTGATTCAGTCGCGAATCGCCATCGGGGCAGGCGAGCTGTGGGGACGGGGGTTATTTCACGGTACGCAAACTCAGCTGAGCTTTATTCCTGAGCAGCATACCGACTTTATCTTTTCAGCGGTGGGCGAAGAGCTTGGCTTTATCGGCGGGATTGTGCTGCTGCTTTCATTTTGGCTGATTTGTTTGCGGCTGGTGCTGATCGCCCAAAACGCCAAAGACAATTTTGGTTCTTTGCTAGCGATTGGCGTGCTCTCGATGATTATTTTTCAGGCTGTGCTCAATATTTGCATGACGATTGGCCTAGCCCCGATTACAGGCATTCCGCTGCCGTGGATGAGCTATGGGCGATCAGCCTTGCTGACCAATTTTATTGCGATCGGCATTGTGGAGTCGGTGGCGAACTATCGCTTCAGGCTGAAGTTTTAAGATAGTTTTTGAAGCTGAAGTTAGTAGCTGTCGTCGCCGGTGACGGTTTTGATGCCGAGGCTGTGGTTGGCCTCGTGGAGGCGTTCGGCGATCGCATCTCTCCAGTTCAGACTAATTTTAGGATTGGCCAGGACTTGCTGCGCCTGTTCGCGGCACTGAGCGCCCGCATCTAAATCCATTGCGCCAATGCCAGCGAGGTCTTCGTAGAGCTTCTGTAAGGGAATCTTCTGCTGTGGGAGCTGAGTGGTATCTGAAGGCACACCAGTGGGCGTTTCAACCATGGTCTAATTTTCCTATGAGCTGCTGATAGGCCGAACTAATCAGCCGTTAACTGGCATTGTGGCGCTTCTACCGGCTAAAAGTACCTGGTCGCTAAGAAGCTTCATAGAGCCGCATATAGAGCCTAACTTCTTGGTATTTCTTAAAAGAAGGATTAGAAAATTAGCATGAGAGCCAGCAGTAGAACGCACGCTATCCTACAATCTGTACGGCTGCTGCGGTATAGCAAATGTCGGATGCATTCGTAAGTTTGCGCCGCGCATAGCCGTTGTCAAGCGAAGGTTTCAGCAATACGCATGTCGTAAACTATGTGCGCAAAGCTATAAGAGGAGTATTTGCATGTTGCTATCGCCCCAAGAAAAAGACAAGCTGCTGATTTTTACGGCGGCGCTAGTGGCTGAGAGGCGAAAAGATCGGGGCCTAAAGCTCAACTACCCGGAGGCAGTGGCCTACATTTCGGCAGCGATCATGGAAGGTGCCCGCGAGGGCAAAACGGTCAGTGAGCTGATGAGCGAGGGCACTACCTTGCTAAAGCGAGCTGACGTGATGGAAGGGATTCCAGAAATGGTGCATGAGGTGCAGGTAGAGGCGACTTTCCCGGATGGCACTAAGCTGGTAACCGTACATGATCCGATTATGGATTAGATTCCTCAGCAGGCGTGTAAACAGGAGCCCCCCAAGGAAACCCCTATGTACAAAAGTAATCCAGTTGATCCGCTGCCGCTGGTGCCCGGGCAAATTATCCCCGGCGGTTCGGAGCCTATTGAGCTGAATGCGGGTAGAGAGGTCTTGCAGCTAGTGGTGAGCAATGTAGGCGATCGCCCCATCCAGGTCGGCTCACATTTTCACTTTTACGAAGTGAATGAGGGTTTGCAGTTTGACCGGGAGCGTACGCACAAGATGCGGCTGAACATCACGGCAGGCACGGCTGTTCGCTTTGAGCCGGGCGATGAAAAAGAAGTTGAGCTGGTGCCCTATGGGGGTAGTCAGGAGATCTACGGATTTAACGGCAAATACGATGGCGCGGAGCTGAAGGGATAAGAAAATGCCAAAGTCAGCAGCGCGTTTGGGCATTGGTGGGCCAGTCGGTAGCGGGAAGACAGCTCTCATCGAAGGTATTGTGCCGCTGCTAATGGCTCAAGGGGTAGAAGTCGCTGTAGTTACCAACGACCTGCTCACGACAGAAGATGCGGATCGGCTAAAGCGCAAAGGCTTTTTACCGGCTGAGCGCGTGATCGGGGTCGAAACTGGGAGCTGCCCGCATACGGCGATTCGCGAAGACCCGACGATGAATCAGCTGGCTGTGCAGGATTTGGAGCTGTGCTTTCCTCAGCTCGACCTGATCTTGATTGAGAGTGGCGGTGATAATCTGGCTTCTACATTTAGCTATGACCTGGTGGATGCCTATATGTTCGTCATTGATGTGGGCGCAGGAGACGACATTCCGCGAAAGAATGGGCCGGGATTCGTGCAGTCTGACCTGGCAGTGGTGAACAAGATAGATATTGCGCCCTATGTGGGGGCTGATCTGGATTTGATGCGATCGCAGTCTCGCCAATACCGTCAGGGAAAACCGGTGGTATACACCAACTGCAAGACGGGTGAGGGGTTAGGTGAAGTCGTGGCGTTTATTCGAGAAACGCTGTTGTTTGGTCAGCGCTCCGAAGCAATGGCAGAAAGCTCGCTGTGAATGCCCTAGCCTTGCAGAACCAGTTAGCGCTGAAGCTGGGCTGTAATCCGGCGGGTGCAACAGTCCTTCAGCATCGCTACATGGCTTATCCGCTTAGCGTTTCGCCAGTTTTTAGATTGGAAGAAGGGACGGAATCGGCCTCACAGCGAGCCTATCTCTACCGGATGAACACTTCTCCGGGGCTGCTAGCCGGTGACACGATTGGCATCTCTTTGCGGCTAGCAGCAGGCAGTCAGCTTTATCTGGCCGATCAGTCAGCCACTAAAGTTCATACAATGCCGCAGCGAGAGACTGTTGCCGACGTAAACTACAGCATTGATATCGGTGAGCAAGCCACGCTAGAGTTTTTGCCAGAACCGCTGATTCTTTTTACCGATGCGGCACTGGTACAAAAGACCGAGATTACCATTCACTCAACTGCCGGGCTGAGCTTAGGAGAGATTGTTTTACCCGGACGGCTGGCCCGGGGTGAACGGTATCAGTTTCGCCACTATCGCAGTCGGCTGCGGGTGCGCGATCCCGAGGGCCAGGTGTGGTTTGCCGAGGCGATGAATTTGTTGGGGAAAGAAAACCGGTTTGCCGATAGTCCGCTGTTTGCCAGCGGGCTAGTACTGGGAAGTTTGATTTTGATTTTGCCTGAGGCGATCGCCACCCCAACCACGCTCACAGCGTTAGCCAGTGAGATTGACGCTCTCACCGAAGTCAGTCATGCAGCCGTGAGTTTAGCCAGCTCTCCTTTACCAGGCGGCAGAGGATTGTTTATCCGAGCAATCTCTACGACCACTCGCGACCTGCAGTCTTGCTTTAAAGCTGCGCTAAACTGTGTGCGCAAACTACAAAACCAGGCTCCCTTACCCTATTCGCTATGAGCAACCCACCCATGGCTCCTGCTGAACTGGCCGAAACCTACCTCGGCAATGTGAATGAACAGGCCGATCTGTCTTTGCGGGTGGCTCAGGCAAAGGAGAATGGCCGCTGTAGGGAGATAACGATTAGCCGGCGCGATCGCCCCAAAGGACGCATCTTGACGCAGACGGCTGAAGGCCAATCTGTGGGTATTGTCAAAGGCCGCGATTGGCTACTGCAAGATGGAGACGTACTGGAGACCGCTCAAAAATATCTGGTGTTAGTGAGGATTCAACAGCAGCAGGTGATCGCGCTGCGATTTGAGCCGGGTGCGCACAATCAGGCAATTTCGCTAGTCCACCTGGGACACGTTTTGGGCAACCGCCACTGGCCAATTACCCTTCAGGGAGAGAGTTTGTTCATAGAACTGGTGGCTGAAGCTGAGCTGATGAAATCAACGATTCGAGAGATGGCACACACTTTGAAGATTGAAAAACTGCAGATAAGTCTCGAAGGGCGATCTGCTGAAGCCGCCTTAGACTTCTCTACTGCTCACCATCACGCTCATTAGAGGCCCCTGCAATGTCTGTTGAACCCTCCATCACCGCTGACGCCCTCAATCAAAAGCTCACTCTGATGCAGCTAGCAGATTCGTTTTTTCCCTCGGGTTCATACACCCTCTCTCATGGGCTAGAGAGTTTGGTGCAGTCTGGAACCATCACCGTTGCCGAAGAGGTCGAAACGTTCGTCCGGCTGCTGTTGTGCAACAAAGTAGGCAGCACCGATCTGGTGGCGCTCACTCATGCTTATCAGGCGAGCCGTCGTCACGATCTGCCCGCAGTGGCCGAAGTTGATGCACGGCTATTTTCTCAAACTCCTATCGAAAAAACGCGCATCGCGCAGCGTCAGAGTGGCCGCGCCCTGCTCATGGTTGCCAGCAAAACCTGGCCGCATCCGCAGCTGACGGCCTTAAGCGAACAAACAGCGCAAGGTAGCCTCAACTGTTTGCACCCGGTCGTCTTTGCCGTAGTTGCTCAAATAGCAGGACTCGACCAGCAGTCAGCCGCTGTTGCGTTTGTGCATGGCTTTGTCACCGGTCTATTGGGAGCCGCGATCCGACTGGGGGTGATTGGGCACCTGCAGGCGCAGCAGATTCGGCGGGCGATCGCTGAAGACATGGCCGCCGCTTGTCAGGCGGCAGCGGGGCGATCGCTCGATGACATGTGGTCTTGCACACCCCTCATTGACTTGGCCCAAATGCGGCAGGCCAAGCTATCTCGCCGTCTCTTTGCGAGCTAAGCCGCGAAAGCTTTTAGAACCGCGAGTCACTTTGCCCATTCAAACATTCAAACTTCAAACATAGAGCTTCGATAAGTCCAGCGCTAGCTGCTGAAATGACTGAGGATGAGCCAAATTCGAGATCGTGATGCCCAGCAGCCTGACCGGTCGATTTGGCTCTAGATGTGCGGACAGCAAGTCGCGTGATAACTGCAAGATCTCCTCCGGTTCCTGAATCAAACTCTCTCGCGTGCGACTGCGCGTAATCGTTTCATAGTTGCCGTATTTTATCTTCAGCGTCAGCGTATAGCCATGGCGTTTGTTCGCACTCAGCCGCTGATGCACCTCCTGCGCAATCTTTACCAGCGCTGCATCCATCTCCTCACGCTGTCGCAAATCTGGTGAGAAGCTGCGCTCCGCGCCAATCGACTTGCGAATGCGATGGGGATTGACTGGGCGGTTGTCCTCCGCCCTCACGACCCGGTAATAATAGTCTCCCGCTTTGCCAAAGGTGGCGATCAGCCGCGCCCTGTCCCACTGCTTCAGGTCTGCGCCAGTCTCTATGCCCTGCGCCTTCATCTTCGCTGCCGTCGCTGGGCCAACGCCATGAAATGCGGCGATCGGCAAGCGCTCTAGAAATGCTTCTGCCTGCTGTGGCGATATCAAAGAAAGCCCGTCGGGCTTATCCAAATCCGATGCAATCTTGGCCAGAAACTTGTTGATAGAAACGCCCGCCGAGGCCGTGAGATGTAGATTCGTCTGGATGCGGTGTTTGATTTGCTGTGCGATCGCCATCGCCGACCCGATCCCCTGCTTATCCACTGTCACATCCAGATAAGCTTCATCAAGAGAGAGGGGCTCCACCAGGTCTGTGTAGTCGAAAAAGATCTTTCTAGTCTCAGCCGAAGCTGCTTTGTAAGCATCAAACCGAGGCGGCACAAACACGATCTGCGGGCAGCGCATCAGGGCGCTACGAGAGGGCATGGCCGAGTGAATGCCAAATTTCCTGGCCTCGTAGCTAGCCGTCATCACCACCCCGCGCTGTTCAGGAGTCCCCCCAACCGCTACCGGCTGACCGCGCAGCACCGGATTGTCTCTCTGCTCTACCGACGCATAGAAAGCGTCCATGTCTACATGGATAATCTTTCTCACGCTTGGTTTAGAACTGGTCAATGGGGGCACCGAATAGTCTGGAGTAAGTACGGTCACTCTACTATTGTGACCGTTAGACTGCACAGACGAAACGCCTGCCTTACCGACATCATCGATTCACTGTACCCATAGTGACAGCGCGATCGCCTACGGTCACTCCCAGCGGCGCAGCGGCATCAAGATGATCAAATTCAGTCTAAGACAGCGCAATCTTCACTGCTGCCGAATTTTCCTCCATGTAGCTACGCCACTTGTCAATAGCGTCAAACACGAGATATTGACCTCCAAGCAGTTGAGAGACAGCATCTGCAGCCCTTCTCTATCTCCTAACTGCTCAAAACGGCTCGCTTGATGGGAGGTCTAGAAAGAAATCTGCGTTTGTAGATTAAAAACAAAGATATCTGGGTTATCGCTAAAGTTGTTGGCCTCCATAATCCAGTAAATAGATGGCACCACCGAAAAACTGGAGTTAGCTGGGTAGCGATAAGAAACTTCGACCTCTTTTTGGATGCCGCCATCGCCGCCGCCAGAAAGCAGAAAATTGCGACCGTCTAGCACTTCAAAGGGTTGAACATACGAGATGGTTGCTAGAGCGCCCTGCTTGATGAGATCTGGAAAAGCCGTCCCAATCTGAATAGACTGAGCATTGACATCGCCGTCAGCCCGCCCGGCGGTCGCTGGAAACAAATTCGTACTGCCATAGCTATAGCGACCAAACAGTCCGAACCCTTTAGCTACTAGCCAGTCGAAGTTAAACAAAAAGGTATCCGCTGTGGCTGTTCGCAAAGGGCCACCAAAGCCATCGTCAGCAAATCCATAGAGCGGCTCACTCAGCGCGCCACCAACAAATCCTTGCGAGTTAGGCTCTAGATTACTCCGAGTATAGAGAAACCTGAGATTGAGATTGTCAGTCGGATGAACGCCGACTTGTCCGGTGAGCGTATTGGTGCCACCAAATAAACCCCGAGTCGGGTCGCTAGCAGATCGCGGCAGGGGCAAAAACTCAGTATTGTCAGCCAGGTAGCCAAGTCGCAAATCAAGCCATTTCGCAACGTCGTACTCGAGACAACGCCTGCGCCCCGATCAACCGCATTCACTCTGAAGTCCTCACACCGGAACATGTTAGACAAGCTAGCAGGCTATTTTTCCGGCAAATGTATTACAAGCCACATTTTTTGTATAAGCTACTGCTTGAGTGAGATGGCTAATTGCGGTCAAATTGTTTTAGATCAAATTGATGTGTTCGAGTAGTTTGCTGACAGCAATAGAAAGCGCTAATATTCTTTAACATCATACGCTTCAAAATTAGCTCGAATGTCGTCCTGATTTTCGATAAACAGCTGTCTGCCAATGTCGTAGATGATTCTTGGTAGGGCAAACTGCAAGTCGGTAAGGTTGGCGCGAAAGCCGCTGGGAACAGCAGCGCCAGAAGAGAGGTAGTAGCAGCGCCCGAGATAGTTGTACTCTGGAGATTTTGGCATGAATTCGAGGCTTTTTCCCAGGTAAGGATAGCGAGACATCTCTGTGTGTTCATCACCGGGGGGCGGCGTAAAGCAGTCTTGCCAGCGGGCAATGTAGGGGGCTAACGTGCGTAGCTCAGACTGTTGGTCTAAGTTGGTAGAAAATCCGGTGCTGCAAATTAGCGCGTCGTGAGAGAACGTGCGAACTGTGGAATTGGCGATCGCCCCATCTCCATACACTCCCACAATCTCTCCATTCTTATAGTCAAGCTGTTGTACTGGGGCTTTGGTATACAGTGTAAAGCGAGGATGGCTAGTCGCCTGATAGTAGGTGTGAGCAGGCGGCAGCTGACCCAATCGAGACTCCGATAGGCTGTAGGCCCACTTAGCTGCATCGGGCAAGTCTATGTAGTGGCGGTGATAGCCGTTCCATTCACTCCAACGGATGCGGTTAATATCGGGTAATTTGGCGCGGCGAATGGTTATATCTACCGATCTTGCCCCAGCTTTCAACAACAAAATGGCGTTGTCAAAGGCGCTTGCGCCGCCGCCAATAATCATTACCCGCTTGTCCGCATAGGCGGCAAAGTCAATCTTGTCCATTGTGTGGGCATAGCAGTGATCAGGCAAACTCTCTTTGACAATATTAGGCACATTCTTGCCCCCGGCACACTCCATGCCAGTGGCTAAAACAACAAAGCGGGCCTTGTATCGTTCGGCATTGCCCTGATGCTGCGCGTGAAGCCAGAAGCACTGCTCTGCTTCATGCCAGGTGATGTCTTGAATGTCGGTATCGTTTTGAATGGGCAAGTCTAATACTTTGCCATACCAGTCTAGATAATCTGCCCAGAGCAGTCGGGGAATGTATTTGATTCTTTGCCAGTAGTCGTCACCGTGACAGGCAGCGCACCAGCGGCGAAAGTTGAGGTTGGCAAGGCCCCAGTCGAGTCCGCCGGTGACTTGTTTGGGCGATCGCAATGTCGCATTCCGAGCGAAGTCTCGCCAAACCCCCTCCTGTCCGGCCACCCGCCGATCAAAAATGCGAACCCTGCTGATGCCATGCTGCCGCAGCCCAAACGCCGCTGACTTACCACCGTGCCCTGCCCCCAAAATGGCGACTTCTAAAATATCAGGGTCGCGGCTATAGTCCCAGGTTCGGCCTGAGTAGCTGACCACTTCTAAGTCGGCGTAGACAGATTCCGCCAGACGGTGCAGCCGGGCTTCGGCGTCGGCCAGCAAGGGAGGAAGTTCCCAAAGATCTCGGGTGGTGAAGTCGGTAGGCAGCGGAGACGGCAGATGGATAGTCGTCATAGGGAGAAATTATAGCGTTGGCGGCAGGCAGCCTTGACGCCATGCTCGCTGAGAAGGCCGATTCCGTCAGTATCTAGCCATACGCAATGGCGCTATAGACGCACCCCAAACTGCCAATTTCAGCCACGAAAGCAGACGCCCGCCCGTCAGTTTGAGTGGAGTACTATGGGGTCTTCCGGGCTGATCACTACCACAAAAGGCGCAGTCGTATTGCCAACTAAAACGCCAGCCGCTGCGCCGCCAGCCACTTCCCACAGACCGGGGCGACCTAAGACTTCTCCGAGCACGTAGCCACCAGCCGCGCCAATCGCCGCATCAGTAAGGATAGCGCCCGTCGAAGTTTGGCGGGGGTCTTTGCGATCGCGAATCAAATCAGAAGCCGCATTAATTCGATAAATGCGGTCAGCCACCTCTACCGAATTGGCCACATAGACCAGTCCGCCGTCTGCTGGCTCAAATCGACCGCGAACAATGGTGCCTACCGGCAGGCGCTGGTTGCCAATCGCTGAATCAGTCCGCAGCACCAGGTTATAATCGTAAGTTTTATTTTTATTCAGGTAAAGGGTTTCGTCCTGCTCAAGCGTAGTGCGCAGCGTGGCACCTGTTTGAGTCAGCTCAGCGGGCGTATTTTGAGCGCGCTGAGAAGAAAACACCTGAGCGCTCGCTGCCGCCGACAGCGGCCCAAACCCGACTAAAGCCAGCGCTACTATCCCTTTAAAGACCCCATCAAAAGCTAAAGATTTCATTGCAACTTTCCTCAGAAAAAACGTTTTAGCACAGCGTTTTAATAACTGAATGTTGCCCAAAGACAAGCTGATGGTGAATCTAGTTTACCTATCAGCCCGTTGACTGTCTTCAAACTATAGCCTGCGTCAGTAGCCTGTGTAACTATCACCGGTCAAAAATCTATAGAGCAGGAGACTACGGAACAAAAGACTACAGAACAGAGAGCTGCTGGATCAGGTTATTGAGAGCAGCGCCAATAGTCTCTAGCCAATCGGGCCGCACGCCTGCGACAATACCGCCCGCAAAGCCAAATAAATGGCCTTCCCAAGAAATAGTGGTTTCATTAGAACTAGGCAGCATCGACCAGAGCTGATTGCCATACATTAAGAAAACGACCAAAGCGAACCCGATAGTCAGCAGCGTGGCCTCAGCATAGCCATTGATTAGCAAAAACCCGATATAGCCAAAAATCAGACCGCTGGCTCCTAAGTGAATGGCATCCCGGCCAAATAGCCAGGTACCCAAGCCGCCAATTAGTAAAATAGTGACGGTTACCGCGTAAAAGTCGCTTTGCCCCTGGAGCCTGCCCTGCAGCAAAACCAGCCAGCCCAGCACCAAAAAAGGAATTGTATTTGCCAGCAGATGGCCCAAGCTGCGATGCAGCAGCGGCGAAAAGACGATGCCCAGCAACCCAATTAGCTGGCGCGGACGAATGCCCAACAGCCGCCCTAGCCCGTTGCCTACCGCCAAATTGAGCAAGCTCACCATCCAGGTCAAAATGACGCTGTCGCGCAGCACTGCAGCCTGGCTGTACCAGTCGGGATTAGTGCTGTATAGCGACAGTATGATGCCTCCTAAAATCAGACAGAGCAAAAGGAACTGTGGCCTGTTATCGAACACGCTATGGCCTCATCTCCACAGTCAGGGTAAACAGTCAGGGTAAACAGTCAGGGTAAACAGTCAGGGTAAACAGTCAGGGTAAACAGTCAGGGCAAATAGCAATCAGGGCAAATAGCAATCAGGGCAAATAGCAATCAGGGCAAACAGTCAGGCGAGAGCATATCATAAGCGGTTGTTTAGCGCATAGTGGCGATCGCTGCTAAACGGCATCATAACTGGCTAACTGCTCCAGGGGCTCGCTTCCTGCCCGGGCGATCGTAGCAGCCACATCTCCGGCGAGTATGGGACAATATGAACCGTTGTCTGTGTTGATTGGGTTAAGAGCAGCATGAAAGTTAAGATCGCTTCGTTTTTACTGGCTTTAGGCATTTCGCTAGCAGGGCTGTTAGGCTTTGCCGCGCCGAGCTGGGCCTTCATCGCTGAAGATGTCGAAATGCTGATGATGGACAACTCTTGCCCGGTTTGCATTCTCAATGACGCTGACTTGAGTAACGCGCAGCTCCACCGCGCTAACTTGAAGATCGCTTCTCTCACTGGGGCCAACCTCAGCGGTGCAGACCTGACCAATACCAATTTAATGCTCTCTGAACTCAGTGGGGCCAACCTCAGTGGGGCCAACCTCAGCGGCGCTGAGCTGAACGGGGCGCAGATGCAAAACATCGACCTGTCTGGGGCAAACATGACGGGTACTATTCTCACTCAGGCCAATATGAACGAGGCCAATTTAAAGAACGCTACGCTGGTCAATGCCGAACTTACCGCTGCGATTTTTGGCATCGCCGATCTCAGTGGCGCTGATCTGACGGGGGCCAATCTGCGCGGCGTCAACCGCAGTCGGGCGATTTTGTGCCACACCATCATGCCCGATGGCGCTGAAGAAAACCGCGATTGTCAGTAGAGATTCAGTAGAGATCGGGCCAGCAGGCGCGAAAGATAAGAACCGAGAATCCCTCAGAACTAAGATATTGAGTCAAAATAGTTAAGGGGTCAGTCGTTCACAACGCAATCAAATGCTTAAATCAGGTGCCGTCAGCGATACCAGAGAAAACGCTCAGAATTCTAGCGAGAGCGTTAAACCAATTAGCAAGCCAGGGGGCCTGAACGGGCTGCGCCGACTGGAATGGATTTTAGATCCGGTGAGCTATCTGGAGAGAACTAAGACCCGCACGCCCGATTTCTTTATTGAAGATTCGTTGGGGTTCGGCGTGGGGCCGGTGGTGATCACCAGTCATCCTGAGGCGATGCAGTACGTTTTGACCCGCGATCGCAAAACCTTTAATGCGCCGGGTGAATTTAACCGCATTTTAGAGCCGCTGATTGGCGGGGCTTCGGTGATTATGCTCGGCGGCGATCGCCACAAAGAAAGGCGACAGCTGATCACCCCGGCTTTTCACTGCGAGCGATTAGAAGTCTACGGCCAGCTAATCTGCGATCTGACAGATGCGATTGTCAGCAATTTGCAGCCCGGTGAAACGTTCTCTGCCCGCACGCTAACTCAGCAAGTCTCTTTGCAGACCATCTTTCAGGTAGTCTTTGGGCTCGGCGATAGCCCCCGGGCTAAAGAGATTATGTCGGTTTTGACAGACACGGTGGATCGCTTTGGTTCGCCGATGTCAGCGCTGATGCTGTTTTTTAACGGCCTGCAAAAAGACTGGGGACCCTGGAGCCCGTGGGGTCGGTTTGTGAAACTGCGGCAGCAGCTAGACGAGCTGATTTACGCAGAAATTCGCGATCGCCAGGCCCACCCCGACTCTAGCCGCACTGACATTCTCTCCATGCTGATGGCTGCTCGTACCGAAACCGGCGAAGCTTTAGAAGAAGAAGAGCTGCGCGATGAGCTGATGGCTTTGCTCATGGCTGGCCACGAAACGACGGCAACGGCGATCGCCTGGGCTATGTACTGGATTCACAAAGAGCCAGAAGTCAAAGCTAAGCTGCTGGCTGAACTTGACGAATTAGGGCCGGACGCGACCCCGACCGCCATTGCCCAACTGCCCTATTTGAGCGCGCTGTGTAAAGAAACGCTGCGGCGATCGCCCGTAGCCATGTTCACCTTTCCGCGTGTTGCCCAAGAGCCGGTCGAAATCATGGGGCATACCTTTACTCCCGGCACGACACTTTTGGGCTGCATTTTCTTAACTCACCAAAGAGAAGATCTCTACCCCGACCCTAAAGCTTTTCGGCCTGAGCGCTTTTTAGAGAGAAAATTCTCGCCCTACGAGTTTATTCCCTTTGGCAACGGGGCGCGGCGCTGTGTGGGAGAAGCCCTAGCGCAGTATGAGATGAAGCTGTCGGTCGCGACAATGCTCGCTCACTACCGATTTCGACTCGCCGATGACCGACCTGAAGCGGCCCGGCGAAGAGGGGTAACTTTAGCACCCGCTAGAGGCGTGCCCATGATCTTTGAAGGGAAAAGATAAGGCTTTAAACCGCTATGACGCTTACTGTATTTGACCGCAGCCACTGGGGCCGCATTCGTCTGACGGGTGCTGATCGGGTGCGCTTTTTGCACAACCAAACCACTAATCAGATTGAGCAGCTGACGGCGGGGCAGGGCTGCTCTACCGTGTTTGTCACTTCTACCGGGCGAACGATTGATCTGGCAACGGTTTATGTCTTGCCTGAGGCGCTACTGCTAGTGGTGTCGCCGGGGATGGCTCAGACGCTCTATGACTGGATGGATCGCTATATTTTCTTTTCAGATCAGGTCAGCCTGAGCGATGAGAGCGACCAGACTTTTCTATTTACGGTGCTGGGTGAGGGGGCTGATGACGTGGCTCGTCAGCTCGGAGCGGCTGATCTGGTTGGGCAACCTGAATTTAGCCATCAAACGCTACCGGTTGCCGACGATCTGACCGCTGATATTGCTGTAGGGAGTGATTTGGCGATCGCTGGCTACACTTTCTGGGGCCCCAAGACCCATGCTGCATCGGTATGGCAGGCACTCATTAGCGCAGGTGCTAGCCCAGGCACAACCGAACAGTGGGAAACACTGCGCATTCAGCAAGGGCGTCCGCTCCCCGGACAAGAACTCACCGATGAGGACAACCCGCTAGAAGCAGGTCTCTGGCAGAGCGTCTCTTTTGAAAAGGGCTGCTACATTGGCCAAGAGACGATCGCCCGGCTCAATACCTATCAGGGCGTGAAAAAGCGGCTGTGGGGCATCACCCTGACAGCGCCAGTGGCAGCGGGGGCGACGATTACCCAAGATGGCGCAAAAATTGGCAGGCTCACTAGCGTCACAGAAACTGAATCGGGCGTTTTGGGCCTGGGTTACCTGCGGACTAAAGCGGGGGGAGAGGGGCTGAGTGTAGAGGTAGATGACGTGGCAGGAGAGGCGATCGCCCTCCCATTTGTCCGCCACAGCTACTACACCGCTACCGCCGCGCCATAGCAAATCTCATGGGTTCAGCGGGCATCCTAAATTATTAGTATTTACCCGTTCGCCACTACCCGTTCGCTATTATGAGAGACAGCGCGACTGAGCCAGTTCGGATACTGCTGGTAGACGATACCCGGACAAACCTGGCCATTCTCTCAGACTATATTCACACCCAGGGCTGGGTAGCGCTGACAGCCAGCGATGGAGAAACTGCCCTCCAGCAGGCCCAATCTGCCAGCCCCGATCTGATTTTGCTCGATGTCATGCTGCCTGGCATTGACGGCTTTGAAACCTGCCGTCAGCTTAAAGCCCATGCTGCTACCGCCGATATTCCGATTATCTTTATGACGGCGCTCTCTGATAGTGCCAATAAGATCAAAGGTCTGAAGCTAGGCGCGGTAGACTACATCACCAAACCCTTTCAGCAAGAAGAAGTCGTCACTCGTTTGGATGTTCAGCTGCGTCTTCACCAAATGAAATGTCAGCTAGAACAGCAAAACCAACTGCTCAATCAAAAAGTGGTAGAACAAGCCAAAACAGAAGCCCAGCTTCAGCTACTGACTTACGAATTAGAAGAACGAGTGCAGTCCCGCACCGCAGAACTCAACAGTGTTTTAGACAATCTTACACAAACTCAGGTACATCTAGTACAGAGCGAAAAAATGTCTTCTCTCGGTCAGATGACAGCCGGCCTTGCCCATGAGATCAACAACCCGGTAAATTTTATCTATGGCAATCTGCGGCCTGCCAGACGCTATTTTCAAGACTTTATTGATCTGTTGACCCATTACCAGACGTGCTACCCTAACCCACCTGCAGACCTGCAAGAGCATCTGGAGAGTGTTGATATTTCATTTGTGGTCAAGGATGCTTTTAATCTCCTTGACTCGCTAGAGATCGGCGCAGACCGGATTCGACGAATCGTCCTATCTCTGCGTAATTTCTCCCGGCTGGATGAGGCCGATATTAAGTCTATTAATATTCACGAAGGCATTGACAGTACGCTGCTGATTTTGCAGCATAAGCTGCGAGGCGCTGTTGATAGTGAGCCAATAGAGGTGATTAAGCACTACAGCGCTGCGTTTGAGGTGGAGTGCTATCCGAGCCAACTCAACCAGGTATTTATGAATATTTTGGCGAATGCCATCGACGCTATAGAGGAGAACCGCAGCCGCTTGAGCGAACCAGAAGCGAGTAGCAGTGCTCATACAATTGAGATATGCACTGAGCTCACAACTGACCGACAGGTAATTATCCAAATTGCTGACAACGGCCCTGGCATTCCAGAGGCGATTCGCGCTAAGCTCTTTGACCCATTTTTTACGACTAAGGCGGTCGGCAAGGGCACCGGGCTTGGGCTCTCAATCAGTCATCAAATCGTAGTTGAAAAGCATGGCGGCCAGATTCAATGTCTTTCGGAGCCGGGGAAGGGCACTCGCTTTTTGATCAAAATTCCGCAGACGCAAAGATGCCTGGAGCCACCTGCTGTGGGAACTGAGAGTCGATGTGCGATCGCGCAGCCGATATAGCAGTCGCCGCGCGCATATCAGGCAAGCTAATTTACCGAAAGCCTTCTACATCTCTGAGCGCAGAAGCGTTAGTAGGATCTACGGTCGGGATGATGCTAAACGAGCCATCGGTCTCTAAGATAACGGCATCTACCGCTTCGATCTGGCTCTGTCCGCTGAGCCGAATGGCCGCTAGGACTTCTCCTTTGGCGACTCGCTGCTTTTTAAGCATGGCCTCAAGCAGTTGCCCTTGAAACAGCAGTAAGGTTGGCTTAGCCTTGATCAGCGCCTGCACTTTATCAGTGCGTACCGATAGCCAGGTGATCAGGTATTGCAAGCCTATTAAAAGCCCGATGCTCAGCATCGCTTGAAAAAATGACGTGCTGCCGGTTAGCATGGCGCTGGCTAGAATTGAGCCAAAGGCAATGGTGACAACAAAGTCGAAAGCATTCCATTTTGACAGCGTCCGCTTTCCAGAAATGCGCAGCCAAACGATCAGCCCAAAATACGAAAGCGTTCCGACTATCAGCGTATGTAGGGTGGCCTCCCAGGTACCAAACAGATCTTCGAAAAGTGAATAGTCCATGGCCACCGTAGGAATAGGGAATCAGTCAGCAAGGCTGCTGTTAGAGCGCCAGCATGGGGTGACGAGCTGAATGAGCGCGATCGCTAACCGATCACGGCTTTAGAACAGGCAACCCTCAAGATGCGGGCCTCTTCAGCATATCTCCTGGACAGACCATAGCGTTGCCTGCCTTTGTCTCAAGCACTCCCTTCAATTGCTTTGATATATCGCTCCGCTGAGCGACGAACGCTAGCTTTTGCCTCAGGGGTCACGACTGCATCCCACCAAGCACCGTAAATACGCTCAAAAGAGTAAGGCTCTACGGCCTCGACAATCCGCCGAATTTTATCGGCAGATAATGGAATCAGGTTAGGGTAGCTGTACATAAAGCTCACCCAGCGTTTATCGGCAACGACTTGAATGACATCGCCTGTACACAGCGTGCCTGCTCCATTTGCGCCCGTAGCCCAATGACACACCGTCCCGCCCTCAAAGTGACCCCCTGCTCTAATCAGCGTAATTCTCGGTTGCAGTTCGAGCGTATTGCCCTGCCAAAATTCAATAGCCGGGTCAGGCCGCATCCCCCACTGACGGTCAGCTTCGTGCAGGTAGAGGCTAACACCAAAAGCCTGTGCCCATTCAACTGCTGATGAATAGTAGTGAGGGTGAGAAATGGCGATCGCCTTCACACCGCCGAGCGCATTGACCTTCTCAATCGTTTCATCGTCGATCAGGCTAATGCAGTCCCACAAAACGTTGCCCTGGTCCGACTGAATCAGCAGCGCCCGCTGACCAATCGCAAATCTTGGCTCTGTGCCGATGCCATACAGACAGTCTTCTTGCTGAGTAATACGATTGTGGTGGCCCTGCCTCAGTTCCGGTAGGGTAGTCCACTGCTGACCACCCTGACCGACGTACTGGCGCTCATCTTCGCAGATAGGGCAGCTCTTGGGCGCTTGAGACGTTTGAGCAAACTGTGTTCCGCAGGTAATGCAAATGTAGTTAGCCATAGTGGTTAGCCATAAATGGGCCTTTCGCCTTCGAGCCAGTAGAGTATCTCTGCTTTTAGCACTTTAATATCCCGGTAAAACTCTTGCTTAACAAACTGTCCAATCGCATCAAATGGGCTAAATGAGCTGCTCGTCTGCCACTGCACGTCTTGCGCGATGGGGGTGGTATGCGATCCTTGGATAATCTTCACAGTGGTAGTTTGCGGAAAGCGGCGCACCAGCACATCGCTCAAAGGGCGGGTTTGGTCGATGGTGTCACTGCGAAATTTAACTAGCAAATTATAAGGCGTCTCGTATTGAGTACCAATCAGGTCTAGCGTTTGCTCGGGGCTAGGCACAAACTCCATGCGCGTATCGAGCTGAAGATCTGGCACAAACTGTCTGGCCTGTTGCAGCGCCTGGTCGAGCAGCGGGATAGACTTACGGGCAGGGTAGTTATTGAAAGAAACAAACATATTGCCGGCCCGCCGAGCGCTATGAATGCTGCCAATCAGCAGGTGGACTTTGCAGCCCATGCTGTGGCCTAAGCCATAGATGGGCAGAGCAAGCAGCTCTGGCCGCTGCTTGCCTAAGTAGGTTAGCCCCTGCTCAAAGGTAATGAGGGTTTCGTGGGCGATCGCCCCGTGGTCAAACGTATTCACAAACGGCGTCGCAATCACCGCATAGCCTTCCTGGTACAGCGCTTCTAGCAGCCAGCGATAGGTGAGGTGAGGAGCCGCCGCCACAAAGGCACCGCCCAAAAAGTGAATAATCGCCCGAGGCCGCTCAGGAACCAAAAACCAATTGCCCGAAACTTCTTGCCAGTACATAAAAGGTCTAAAACTCAACGCTATCCAAATCTTTACTATCTTAACGACTGCAAGGCTTTTATCGGAAATCACCCATTGAGCATTGCTTTCTTTCGGATGGCTATGGTATATTCAGAAGCCATTGTGTAAGCAGCAGAATTTACTGTGGCTTCGCAGCGATCGCATCGGGCGATTAACTCAGTGGTAGAGTGCTTCCTTGACAGGGAAGAAGTCACTGGTTCGAATCCAGTATCGCCCATCGAATTATCTTTCATATCTGGACAGTGGGAAGTTTTTCTCGTGCTTTGGTCGATTGAGAGCAACGAACATTCCGATACCGAAAAGGCAGGGAATGTTCGAGACTGGTTGAATAACCACACTCAACCAGTTCAATTATGGAACTCTACCAACTTATAGATCAAGCGATGGCGAAGCCTTCCAAGGGAATCGTCAAACTGCGTCCAGCGTTTAGTCGGGAAGTGCCGTTTGAGTGGTTCGTTTTGTTGCTATGGGGTGCGCTTTTGAGCCATCAACCCGCAGCAGTGAGCAGCTACCTGAATGGCGTAGGGTTAGGCGAAGCGTATTATGGGCAAGCGCTTCACTGGTTCCATTCGACAGCATTCACGATGGATGAGGGGTGTTTGCGGTGGGGCCGCTGGTTATCAAGCCATTCCAGCATCAAGACCTTAAAAGGGCAGCGAGTCTATGCCGGAGACGGCATCAAAGTGAGTAAAGAAGGGCGCAAGATGCCAGGTATCAAAGGCTTGCATCAAGAATCCGAAGATGTCAGTAAGCCTGAGTGGATTCGGGGTCACTACTTCAGCGCCCTTAACCTGTTGCTGGGCAGTGGCTCAGCGCTATTCGCTGTTCCCCTAGGACTGAAGCTACATGATGGGATTGAGCCAGTTGAGGCGGATAGAGGGCTGACGCTAGTCGACAAGATGGCAGCCGTTTGTGTCGCCTTTATGGTCACTGGCAGCTATGGCCTCTTAGATGCCTACTACGCCTCAGCCAAAATCTTAAAACCTTTCAGAGCTGCTGGTCTACACCTGATTAGCCGCGCCCCGATTTCGACGGTTGGTCGTGCCGCCTTTTCAGCCAATCCCAGCGTCCGGGGGCCAGGTCGACCGAGACAGTGGGGCTCAGATGTGAAGCTACGAGCGCTGTTTGCCCCGATTGAGCAATGTACCCAGGCAACGGTATAGTGGACCCCAAAAACTAAACAGGTCGTTAAGCTCTGAATCACTCAAGAAATGATAGGAGTTATTCATGAGCAGAAAACGCAGACAGTACAGTCCAGAATTCAAGTCAAAAATAGCGATTGCCGCCATCC
>NZ_NRTA01000040.1 GCF_002286735.1 Leptolyngbya sp. BC1307 | reverse complement strand
CCCGATAAGCATTAGCTTTGAAGGCAACTGCTATGAAACAGGAAACTCTCTGGGTAACCGGGGAATCCCCGTCTCTTCAGAGCGGGGAGTAGTCAAAGTCGAAATTGCCAGATCTCTGAACCCTCAGCTACTACCCAAATACAGAGCCGCCGTCGAAACCCGAGTATATATAGACTCGCAGGTGACGCTACCCATGCCCTTAGAAAGACGCGAGCGTTACTTAGAAATCAGGGAAATTGCCACTCAGCGAGTATTAACCGTGATAGAAGTGCGATCGCCCAGCAACAAGCAGAGCGGCAACGGACGACGAAAGTACCTGGCAAAAAGACAGGCCGTGTTAAGCAGCGCCACCCACCTCATAGAAATCGACCTGCTGCGCAAAGGAGAGCCCATGCCAATGGCAGGCGGACAGCAAACCAACTATCAGGTACGATGCTGATTTTGCTAAAATATCTATTCAGATGATTGGATTGCAGCATGTCTTCCCATACAGACCCCCGACAAAATGACCGGCAAAAAGCGCTCTCGCTGATCGAACGAATACCTCAGGAAAACCTGCCTACTGCTGTGCAGCTTTTAGAGCTGCTGGTAGAGCTGCCTGAGCAGGGCGCTGTGGAAGAAGAAGGTAAGTTAGCCGATATCATTCAAAGGCAACTGCCTGAAGCTGAGCAAATCAGACTCAATGATTTACGCGATCGCTCTGCATAGTACAAGCTGAGCGAAACTGAGCATCAAGAACTCATTTGCTATGAAGATCTTCTAGAGTAATACAGAGCTGATAGGTTAGCCGCGTTGATGGCGCTAGCAAAGCTACGGAACATTGACCTGATAAGCCTAAATCGTCAGCTACGAGCGCCTTCGCAGCCTAGCAATGCCGCCTAAGCCAAATAAAATTCCGCTTATCCTCAGGCGAGAAGTTTCTCAGCGAGCAAACCATTTTTGCGAATACTGCTTATGAGCAGTGGGTAGCTCATTGCTGATTATTGAGCCGTTCTTTGACAATCTCCCAGCTCGATCCAGCTTCAGGATTTTGGCTGTGCCTTTCTAGCCGGTGATCTAGCTCTTCCTTTTGTAGCTCAGTAACCGGCAAACCCTCAGGCCCTGAGAGAATGCTATTCCAAAGATCCTCAGCCAGCTGTATACGCTCGGCCACGCTCATCTGAGACATTTCGATGGTTAGCAGAGACTGCATATTTCCTAAGCCAAAACTCAACGCTGGCCCAATTGTAGCGTCAGCCCAGGATGAGTACACAATAAAACCTCCAGGGCTGGTTCTCCTTCCCAAGGGGAACCGTAAGGGAGGGGTTCTCAATGAGTCCGCTACACACCGAGACCCCTCCGTTGGTGCCCCTTGCCAAGGGGCACCAAAACGCAAGACTACTTACGCTAAATACCTACATTCATAAACGTAGTGCAAATAATCCTCGCCACTAGCGGGTAAACGGTACTGTATCTCACCTCACATCCCTCAATAACCCTAATGAACCCATCGCCGCAGCAGACTCATCGCCTCACCTTGGGCAGTCGTGATGGTGATAGCTTCTTCTACGGTCATAATCGGGCTCCATAGCACAGTCTCTGCGTAGTGCAAGGTGTGCAGCAGATGGATCGTCTGCCGCACATCTTCAGGGTGGCCCAGCAAAATGTGACGGAGCGATCGCCTCCCCCCACTCCCCACTGGCACCCCCTCAGGCAAGGCCATCACAGAACTCAGATTGGGCGAAACTTGGCCAGCCGCAAGCGGTTGACCGGTCACAAAAGTCATGGTTTTCATGGTTTCTCTACGTATTCAAAGGATATGGGTTAGAAAAACCACGAAAAACTTAGCCCCCCCAACTTGCCAGAAGTCAGGGGGGCTGTGAAAATGTCCACAACCTCTCTCACTGGTCATTGCAGTGTTAGGGGCGAGCTATCGGTGTTGGTGCCAGCCAATGCCGGTAGCGGCTAAATTTTTCGAGGCAGTTTAGCGATTGCATCACCCGCAACTTACGAAAAGTGCGCTCGCTAAAAGACAGCGTATCAGCCCCCATTCAAAAGCATCAACTATCTGATACAGAGAATCTTGATAATTACGCAGGAAACCTGCTGGAGTAAACGAAAGGGCACGGTACCCTCAAGCCCAAGCTATATAGCCGTCGTCGGATGCATACTCGCAGAGAAGGCTACGCCTACGTACGACGGCGTAGCCACTTAGCCCTCAGCACATAACGGTTATAGCGATACTAATACAGAAATTCTGGATTTTTTACAGTTCAAAGAAAATAAACCATTGCCCCCCATCCAGCAGCCCTCTAAGCGAAAACCCGGACTGCATCCCGGTGCTTTTGTCATGAGTGACGACTTCAACGATCCGCTGCCAGATAGCTTTTGGTTGGGTGAAGAATGAAGCTACTGCTCGACTGTAGATTCAGCTACAGATATCGTGTAAGTGGCGATCGCTATATCGCTGAAAATCAGATCTCTTCTCGAAAACTTCATAGTAAATGTTACATAGAACACAATCACTTGCAAATTATATTGATAGCTTTGACTGGTCAAGATTAGTTGATTTAGGGTGAGCAATGCCGGGTACATAGAGTGTAATAGCGGCTAAACCGCTGTTATCGTTAGCTCTAAACCCTTTAGATCGGTAATGAGGGAGCGCTACCACATACCGTTCACCATCTTAAGGAATTAATTACATGACTCTCCATTTAACTAACAAAGTGGCCGTGATTGCTGCTGGTGCCGCCTTAGGCATCGCAGTGCTGCAAGGTTCGGCTCAAGCTGCAACGCTGACTCAGTGGAACTTCAACACACCTGTCCCTGATGCTAATCCTGCAACAGGCACCCTGATCCCCAATATTGGAACTGGCACTGTCATGCGTATCGGTGGGACTACAGGTACGTTTGCTACGGCTGAGGATGGCGGGATGTCTTCAGATCCACGGGTCGGCGACGATTCTGCTCTCGACACAACTACCTATCCGGCTGCAACTGCTCTAAACAAGACGGCTGGTGTTGAGTTCAAGGTTTCTACAGTTGGGCAGCAAAACGTTCGGGTCAATTTTGACCAGTACTTTAGCGCCACTTCCTCTAAGTTCTCACAGTTTCAGTACTCATCAGATGGGACAAACTTTGTAGACTTTGGCTCACAGGTTGTGGGTTCCGTCAATACCTGGTCTAACAACAATATGTTTAATCTCTCTAGTATTTTGGGTGTAAACGACAACGCAAACTTTACATTCCGCATTGTGTCTGCTTTTGCTCCGGGCGCAAGTGGTTATGCGGGGACTGGTGGCACCTACGCTACTGATGGTTCCTGGCGGTTTGACATGGCAACTGTCAATGCAGATGCAATCCCGACACCGGCACTGCTGCCCGGTCTAGTGGGCATGGGTTTGGGTCTGCTGCGGAAGCGCAAATCTGAAGTTGCTGAGCTTAGTGGTGCAGAACAGTCCTGAAGAGTCGATATATAGGGAATCTCCCGGTGAGACAAGGGTGACAAATCGGGGGAAGACATGGGATGCTCAAGTTTCCAAACAAGAAATAATCCGATGTCAGTCCCCCAGCTTTATCGTCAGCTGCAAGCTCAACAACTGCCAGCTTAACTAAGTCAATGGATTTGTCCCCAAGACCAACGACATCTACAAGTCTTCTGTCTTCTGTGGGGTGCATCCCACTTTTGCAAATTTGGCCCCTCATCCCCCAATTCCTCCTCCCTCGGGGAAAGAGCCGGAGTTCAAAGTCCCTCTCCCTCCTCAGGGAGAGGGATTTAGGGTGAGGGTTACACAACCGGGATGCACCCAGTCTTCTGTGAGAATGTCGCTGCGATTTTACAGGCTCAAAGTGCCTGTCTGAGCCCATTGGTTTCCCTATCTGAGTCATCGGGACTGCCAAGCTCGCAGCCAGATGGAGCGATTAAACTACTTTGTCCAAAATCCCAAAATCACCTGGTGCGTTGATCCGGTGGCTGCGGGAGCATCAATTTAAGGATTACAAGCCAATTGAAGGACTCTGGCTATTCAAGTTTACCGAAGCACTTCAGGCCAAATTAGAAGAGCTTTTGAAAAAAAACGAACTGGATGCCTTATCTTCAGAAGAAGCAGACAAACTCGACAGTATCAATGAGCTAGAGCGCTTCTTCACCCACCTCAATGCCCGCCTGATTGCACCAGCATGACCATCAACGATCTCCTGCGTCAGCGAGTCCGCAGGCGAGCCAATGCCCTGTGCGAATACTGTCACTCGCCTGAAAGAAAATGAAGGGCTTGCAGGGAAACAGCTTCTACATCCTTCATCTACTTATCAAAGATTGCCGCAACCTCACAGCTAAACCCTGGCAGCATCGGCGAAGTTAACATATCTTCGGGCAGCAGCGTCGTCACTAGCTGAAGCTGAGCTGACTGCCGCCGATAAATCTCAATAGTCTTCAGCCGCCAGTTCACAATCCAATATTCCGGCACACCATACCGTGAATACAGCGCCAGCTTCGTCTCCCGGTCTCTTTGCTCATTCGCATCACCTGCCGAAAGCACCTCCACTATCAGCTCCGGCGCAATTGTGAAGTGCCCGGCCTCATCCATCCCCTTCTCTATTCGTTCATTGCTCGCCCACACCACATCCGGAATCACCGCATCCGCCTCAGTGAAAATTACGCCAGGTGCTTCGACAGCTTCACCAAGCCCCGTCCGGTCAGACCAATTCGTTAATTCAACGTGAATACGGCCACCCGCTCTTTGATGCCGAAAATGCGGGGCACGAGTCACGATCAATTCTCCCTCGATAATTTCGTAACGCCGCCAGCCGCCAGCCTTCGGCATCGCGTCCAAATCTCTTACCGTCCAGCGAATTGAATCAGCAACCATAGCCTTCAGTAAATAAGCGCTCACCCACTATTGTATCGAACAGCCTTCTACTCAAGCCGCCTTAGCGAGTAAGCAAAGTGACAGAAGCTATCGCAGCCTGCCAAGTTAAACTAGAGATACCAACATCCACAGGTTCAGGCTCATGCCAAACCGAGCGCTAGATTGGTTGCGGCAGGCCAAACGCGATTTACAGCAGGCGCAAGCATCTCAGGCAGACGAACGATACGAATGGGCTTGCTTTGCTGCACACCAAGCTGCCGAAAAAGCGGTTAAAGCGCTACATCTAGCACTCGGACAAGAAGCTTGGGGGCATTTAGTAGCACGCCTGTTTACCGAGCTACCGCCAGACCAAGCCCCAGAGATACCTACTTTACTCCTTGAAAAAGCCAAGGTGCTAGACAACTTTTACATCCCCACCCGATATCCAGACAGCCATCCAGAAGGCTCCCCTTTCGACCATTACGGAATATTGCAAAGCCAGGAGGCCATTAAATATGCCAGTGAGATCGTTGAATTCGTCGATCATGAAATGGCCTAACCGACACCAGGTTCACACCGCCATCAGTCAATGGGTCCGGCAACTGGGCACAGCTTCTGGTACCGCAGCATCTACCGTACTGTCTGCTGGCTACTTCGGCTCCTATGCTCGCGATGACGCTGGCGTCGGTAGCGATCTAGATGTCGTCATCATCGTCACAGAAAGCAACCTGCCATTTAATCACCGTTACAATCTTTGGGACTTTAGTACGATTCCCGTCCCGGTAGAAGCGCAGGTATATACAGTTCACGAATGGGAGCAGCTACCTACCCAGCAACCTCGATTTTACAAAACGCTCGTCGAAGAAACTTGTTGGATAAAGCAGACAGCAGCGCATTCTTAACTATTCCTCACCCACTGCTGCCGCAAAGACAGATCAGGATTCATCCCCAGCCGCATCTTCACCACCTGCTTAAACGCCAGCCACAAAAACGGCGGAATCGTACTTGCATAGCGCTTCCACAGCCGCCCCGGCTCTTGCTTCAGCCGGTAGCACCACTCCAGCCCATACTTTCTCACCCACACCGGAGCCCACTTCTTCTCACCCCCATACACCGAGAAAGCCCCGCCCAGGCCCACCATCACCGCCTGCACCTGCCCCCGATGCTCACCCATCCAGCGCTCCTGCTTTGGGCAACCCAAAGAGACAAACACCAAGCCTGCGCCACTTTCATTAATCTGATGGGCGATCGCTGCATCCTCCTCTTCACTCAGCGCCCGAAACGGCGGCGATACCATCCCCACCACTTGCAACTCAGGAAAATCTTTCGCCAGCTTCTGACGAATCGTCTCCAGCGTCTCAGGCGTAGACCCTAAGCAAAAGACACTGACGCCTGACTCCTGCGCTTGCTTACATAGCGCCAACATCAGCTCCATCCCCGCCACCCGATCTTGCGGTTGCCCTTTCATCAGACCCGTCATCCAGGCCAGCGGCATCCCATCTGGCGTCAGCAGGTCAGCATTGACTAGCACTCTGGCAAACTCACGCTGCCAGTGCCCTTCCATCAGCATATGCACATTAGAGACACAAACCACACGACTCGAACGCGCGATCGCCCACTGCATAATCACACTCACCTGATTGTCAAAAGACAAAGCTGAGATCGGAAAACCCGTCACATTCTGAGTGGGCAGGGAACTTTTAAACTGCCCAGTAAACTGCCCGGACTCTGAGCTATTGAAATAAAACATGGGTTAAAAGTCTGCATAGTCTTTGAACATGGACTGCTTACGATGAACCCTGAAAAATCTTTAATATCGCCTGTCAGCAAAGTCTCTAAAAGTCTCTCAGACAGAACTTACAACCCTGAAGCATCACCAACCCAAGGAAAACTAAACGCAAAATTCCTTGAAAATCGATGTACAAACGAGTCTACCGACCAAGCCAAGCCAAATAGGTCAGCGCGATCATCAATAAAATGCAAAAAAGAGCAGCCCGGCTAACCAGCGTCTCTAATAATCAACAGCCAACCAACAACCGCAACCAATCTCTCGTCTCCTCGAAGGAAGATAGATAGGAAGTGAACTTACGCCGCTAATGCTTTTGTTGAAACAACATTAAGTCGCACGGTCTTAAGTCGCACGGTCTTAAGACTGTGCAAGACTGAGCTAGCTCTCTGGCGTTCAGAGCTTTAGCAAGGGCTTTCTAATTAACTTTCTAATTAACAGTGCCTTTAGATGCTTAGTGATGATCAGCTGATTAAACCCATCAGCCGACTGTAAGAATAACTGCGAAAAACGGTAGATAAGGTAGAAATGCGTCGGTAGATAGCACTAGATTGATGCTTTGCTGAATCGTCTTTTGTCTTAGCTTTCCAACTAGAGATAGATGCTTTGAGCCGCTGCATCAAGTTCATGCAGCTCACGTTGCTTACAGTTGCACAGTTCCCTCCGTATGTGCAAGTGCAAAATCCGTGGTTTCACTCAACTTCATAAAAAGTTCACGATCATCGCTGATCTAAGATCCCAAAAAACTCGGTACAAGTCATTTAAATCACCGTGATACAGAAAGCTTTCTTAACGTGAGCCGCCACTGGCCAGATTGACTGTCATTACTTTGGAAGCTCTCCATTGCACAGTCAGGCTATATGGCCCGTTCGCCTCATTGAGAAGGAGATCAGGCGAGATTCCTATTGCCTTGCACTTGTCAAGCTTTTGTCTGTGAGATCTTGTAATTTTTCTGTGAAGTTCAGGCAAGCGTTTAAGAAATGTGGCGGATTTGAGCTTGTCAGCGTGCAAACCTACCTAACGAACCGTTGGGACAAACTATTGAGCAGAACTATTGAGCGATCGCCAAACAGCACTATCGTCCGGAGAACCGCAGCATTTCTTGAAAGTGTGTAATACAGAGCAGTTTCACGCAAAACACCAAGTACCCAAAGAGCTTTAGGAGCGCCTCCAAAAAGCCAGTCTAAAGCCTTGCCCAACCGCCCCATCTACACCTGCTGAAATCTATGCCCTTCAAACCTTTTTACCGATTCAAGATAGCGACTCTCGGTAGTCTCTTTCTCATCAGCGGCATCGCCACACCTGCCGTCAGAGCACAGTCTTCACCACTTGCTCAGGGCCTGCCCACTATTCTGACTCAGCCCGCCCCTCCGGCCCCTACCCCTACTGCCCCAGTCCCCGAATCGGCTTATACCTTAGGCGCAGGCGACATCGTCAACGTCGTTATCTTCAGAGTCCCTCAATACAGCGGCGAAAGCCAGGTCTTAGTCGATGGCGCGCTAAATCTTCCGCTAGTCGGCAAAGTCAACGTCAACGGACTCAACCTGGATGAAGCCTCCGCCGCCATCTCTCGTCAGTACGGCCAATACCTTCGCCGCCCGATCATCACCTTGAGCCTGCTAAATCGCCGCCCCCTGCAAATCGGTATCGCTGGCGAAGTCAGCCGCCCCGGCTCATACACCATTGATCAAAACGAAACCCAGTCTTCCCGCCTCAGCCAGCTAATCGCAACCGCTGGCGGCATCACTCAATCTGCCGACCTTGCCCAGGTGCAGGTTCGCAGGCCCCGAGCAGACGGTAGCCAGCAGCTAGTCACCGTCAACCTATGGGATCTCATTCGCAACGGCAATCTCAGCCAAGACGTTACATTGAGAGACGGCGATTCAGTTTTTGTCCCTACCGCTTTAGTACCCATTGAGAGTGCCGCCCTTTTAGCAGATGCTAGCTTCGCAACAGATGTCAATCAGGCTATCAACATTGCCATCATCGGCGAAGTCTATCGTCCTGGCCCTTATACGCTTCAGGGTGGGGTTGCCCGTACTGGTGACGCTGGCACGCCGGGTGCTGCAGGCTCTTCTAATACGCCTACCACCGTTACCAAAGCCCTTCAAGTAGCAGGTGGCATCAAACCTCAGGCCGACATCAGAAAGGTTCAGGTAGTTCGCCCCACCCGAGCGGGTACCCCGCAAGTCTTTGAAGTTGACCTTTGGGAACTGCTGAAAGCAGGTAATTTGCAGCAAGACGCCATCTTACAAGAAGGCGATACTGTCTTTGTTCCAGTGGCCACTGCGCTCACCCCCGCAGAAGTCAGTGAGCTAGCCTCTGCTAGCTTCTCGCCTGACTCTATCCGGGTCAACGTTGTGGGTGAAGTTGAACAGGGAGGCGTCATTGAGCTACCGCCAAATACGCCGCTTAGCCAAGCAATTTTAGCAGCCGGTGGCTTTAACAACCGAGCCCGCAGAGGCTCTGCCGAACTCGTCCGCCTTAATGAGGACGGCACCGTTAGCCGCTCCACGATAGACGTAGATTTTGCCCAAGGCATCGACGAAGAAAACAACCCGCTTATTAGAAACAACGATGTCATTATCGTTAACCGCAGTGGTCTGGCCAGCGTTACCGATGCCCTAGGGACAATTACCAGCCCACTAGGGGGCCTATTCTCCATCTTTCGCTTCTTCGACATTTTCAGATAAGTGGCTATCCCCGGAATAATATGAAAACTGACGAAATTTTGCAGCTACCAAAGATCAATCAGCCCGTTGTCGCTCCTGAAGAGCCAGAAGAAACTTTAGATTTAGGGCGACTGCTGCGCAGCCTGATCCGGAACTGGTGGATCATTGTAGGGATCACAGTTGCGACTACGGCAGCGGCAGGATTAAAGGTGTTGAATGACACTCCTGAGTATGTGGGTAAGTTTGAATTTTTAGTGCAGCCAGGCAGCGCCGAAACGGAAGTTATCTCTAATATCCCCGAAACTTTTAGCAATGACGAACGACCAACCCGGTCAGCAGTCACCGTCGACGAAGATTTACTAAGGATATTAAAAAGCCCGACAGTCCTCATGCCTGTAATCGAACAGGTCCAGTCGAGCTATCCGAGCCTTTGCGAGGTTCCCGAAGAGATAGCTGTTAGCACCTCGACCAGCGCAACTGATTTTTGCTACCAAAGCATTAGCAGTCAGCTATCTGTAGATGCGCTAGAAGATGCACTCGATGAGAACTCAACTATTGTTCAAGCCGTATTCCAAAACCCCGATCCGCAAGCAGTTCAGTTTGTTCTAGATAAGCTTTCTCAAGCCTATCTAGACTACAGTTTAGAAACAAAACAAGCTGACATTCGTCGTGGCTTAGAGTTTGTTGAGCAAAAGCTACCGGATCTGGGCAAAAGGGTCAACACTCTCCAAACCAGGCTGCAAGATCTGCGGCTGCAAAACGACATTATTGACCCCGTTTCTCGGGCCACTCAGCTCGCTGAACAAATCGGCTCATTTTCACAAGAGCAGTTAGAGCTTGAAGTTCAACTTAAGCAGACTCGATCGGTTGCTGACGATTTAAAGCAGCAACTTGTACAGTCTAGAGGCCAGGCAGCTTCTTCAGCCCTGACTCAAAACCCCCGATATCAGACATTGCTCAACTCGCTATTAGAACTCGACGCCCAGATTGCAGAAGACTCAACGCTCTATCTAGATACCGCTCCTGATATGGAAGTATTAGAAGAACAGAGAAGAAATCTGTTGGCACTACTAGCCAGCGAAGGCGAGCAGTCTCAACGAGAAGTCATTAATCAGATTGGAGAGCTAGAAGCCCGAGAGCAAGCGCTGCAGCAGACATTGCAGGGCCTGAGCACTGACGTCGGTCAGCTGACGGGTGTAGCACGAAATTACGACGAAATTCAGCGTGAGCTGCAGATTTCAACTGAAAACTTAAATCAGTTTATTGCAAAACGAGAGGCTTTAGAAATTGACGCAGCTCAGCGAGAAATTCCCTGGCAGTTAGTCACACCGCCCACACCGCCCCAAGCTGTCACTACAGATTTGCTCAGATATTTGCTTTTAGGCGGCACCCTAGGGCTACTGTTAGGGGTCGGAGTGGCGCTAC
This sequence comes from Leptolyngbya sp. BC1307, assembly GCF_002286735.1. Taxonomy (GTDB): domain Bacteria; phylum Cyanobacteriota; class Cyanobacteriia; order Phormidesmidales; family Phormidesmidaceae; genus Phormidesmis. The sequence goes on along the minus strand of NZ_NRTA01000040.1, from coordinate 23,304 downwards.
TTGTCGATGAGTCTTCAGGCGTCATTCACTCAGAAGATGATCTCAAACGGTCTACTCGGTTACCGGTACTGGGGTCAATTCCTGCCTACAGCGTTTCTCAAGAATTATCTCTGGAGAGAAGCGCTGTTGCCGCCAGGCAGTATGTTGGGGCCAATATTCGCGCTGATCGCAACGGATTCGGCAGCAATGCGGAGCTAGGTGAAAATCCCCTGAGCAGCGGCTATGCTAATGACCCCTTCGCCGAGTCTTTTCGCTCGCTCTTCACCAATCTGCGCCTGCTCAACTCGCCAAATCTCACTCGCTCCATTGCAGTCAGCTCGGTGATGCCCGGCGAAGGTAAATCGACTGTAGCGCTGCACCTGGCTGAAGCCGCTGCCGCAATGGGGCAAAGGGTGTTACTGATTGACGCTGACCTGCGCAATCCTCAGATTCATAACTATTTGGAGCTGTCTAATGAAAAGGGGCTGACCAATCTGTTTTCGGGCGAATCTAACCCGGCGCTGATTCAAAAGTTTTTGCCAGAGCCCAATCTGTACGTGATTGCGGCGGGCTCTGCGCCCTTTGAACCCGCTCGTTTGTTCTCTTCTCGCAGCATGAAGCGCTTTACCGAAAAAGTCAGGGCTAAGTTTGACCTGGTGATTTACGATACGCCGCCTTTACTCGGGCAATCCGACGCCTACCTGGTGGCGAGCAACACCGACGGCCTGCTGCTAGTGACTCAGCCTGGCAAGCTCAAACAGCAGCTGCTAGACCGGGCGATGGAGCAGCTGCGGATCGCTGATATTAATGTTCTGGGGATGGTGACCAGAGAAGGCTAGGAGATATAGCGGTTCCCGGATGCATTCGGGGACTGCGAGTCACTTTGCTCTGACAGAGAGCATACTGTTTCGGCTCAAAGCGATATCACAGCGCCTATTCCGTAGACGCTGTGATGATGTCAGCAGGTTTCCCTTCGCAACCTAAGCTTCGCCTGTAATTGATAGCTCGCTCACCCAAACGCGCGGGCAGACGCCGCCAGGGGTAATTTCAGCCTCAGGTTCAATATGCAAAATGCTGTTGAGCACTTGGCGAAAGTCTCCAGCGACAGTCGCTGATTCTACGCTGATCCGCTGACCGTTTTTGAGCAGCCAACCGTCAAAGGGAAGCGAAAAAGAACCCTGCAAAGCGTTAACGCCCGCATGAAGTGCCTGCAGCTCATCGACTAAGACGACACCATCGACGCTGTCTAGCTGATAAGCCTGATCAGCTGAGTCTCCAGCTGAGACCTCTAGATAGTTGAGCCCAATACTCACTTTGGCCCCAATGCTAGCGTGGCCTGTCGGCTCGGCGTTCATCCGTTTGGCTGTGCCAGCGCTGTGCAAAAAGTTCTTCAAAACGCCGTTTTCAATCAGCGGTAGGCGGCGAGTGGGGGTACCTTCACCATCAAAAGTTTCAGCCGCAATATTTTCGGGGTGCAGCTCGTCGTCGTACACAGAGAGCAGCGGACTGGCTACCTGAGTGCCGAGCGATTCGGCAGTGGAGAGACTGCGATTATCCAACACGCTCTGAGCATTGTACATATTAGAAAAAGCGCTGAGCAGACCGAGGAAAGCCTCCGCTGAAAACACAACCGGGTACTTACCCGACGCGATCTTTTCATAGCCCAGATGGCTAATGGTCTTTTCAGCGGTTTCTTTTGTGCAGCCGTTTACATCTAACTCGGCCAGACTGTTTTTGACGCGCATGGCTCCGGCAGCTCGGGGCTTACGACCCGCTTGCTCGGTTTTGCCGTAGAGATAAATCGAGGCATAAGAGCGCTCTTCACTGCGCTGGGCTCCCTCGCTATTGAGATAAAATCGCTCAATTTCGCGCTGGGCGATGCCGTTGTAGGGAACAGAGGCGATCGCTTCATGTGCCTCCAAGACTTCTTTTTCTGCCCCTACTAGCGTTTTAATCAGATCGGGCACGGGCGCAGGATCTGCTTTCTCAAAATCCACCTTCACGGTAGGTGCTGTGGCCTGGGGGCTGAAGTCAGGCGCGTTTTCTCTAACGCCAAAGGCACTCGCTTCATAGGCGGTTTTCAGCGCCATTTCTAGCCCCGTTTCGCCCACGTCGGTAGTGGAAGTGACGCCAATCTGGTTTTCTTCATTCCATACCCGCACAATCACGCTGGAACGGTTAGAAGCTTTGACCTGCTTGGGCTCGCCCTTGTCTACTTGGACGCTGGTTTCATCGACAGAAGATCCGTAGATGTCGTACTTGGCAATGCTGAGCTTTTGAGCGATCGCCTCAGCCTGTTTTGCAATGGTTTGAATATTAGACATAAAAATTGAAGCGAGGATTATTTGCTAGCGAATTGGAATTACCGGCCACCGACAGTGATGTCATCTACCCGAATATGCGGCTGACCCACCGTCACATAAATACTGCCGCTCACCGACCCGCAAAACCCCGGTGCCAGGCTGATGTCGTTGGAGCACATCGAAATCTTGTTCATAATGCCAGTCGCTTCGCCAATTAGCGTTGCTCCTTTCAATGGCTTGGTAATTTTGCCATTTTCAATCAGGTAGGCTTCATCCACGGCAAAGTTAAACTGTCCGGTTGGCCCGACGCTGCCGCCGCCCATTTTCTTGCAGTAAATCCCTTTATCGACCGAAGCAAACAGCTCTTCAACGGTGTGATTGCCCGGCGCAATGTAGGTATTGCGCATCCGTGACGCAGCAGCGTGAGTATAGCTCTGACGGCGACCGCTGCCCGTACGCGGATGTCCCGTGCGCATTTCGCCCGCCCGGTCAGAAATAAAGTTCTTCAAAATGCCGTTTTCAATCAGCAAAGTCCGCTGCACCGGCATGCCTTCATCGTCCATATCAATGGTGCCAAAGGCTTCAGAAGAAAGTCCTTCATCCCAGGCGGTAAGGCTTTCGTGCGCGACTTTTTGCCCTTTTTTATGCATAAAGGGCGTAGTTTCTCGCTCAATTTGCGTGGTCTCCAGCAGATGACCACAGGCTTCATGAAAAATCACCCCGCCGAAGTGGTTTGCCATGATAATCGGATAGTTGCCCGACTCCACGTAGTCGGCGTACAGCATTTTACCGGCAGACTCGGCTACTTTCTCAGCCGTTTGCTCATAGTCCCAGGCGGTCAAAAAGCTGGGGTCGCCCGTATTGCCCAAGCGCTCGCCAATCGAAGAGCGGTGCTCACCGTCGGCGCACAGCAGATTGTAGCCAACCGACTGAGTCAGGCGAATATCGCGGGCAAAGGTGCCATCGCTGGAAGCAACCAGCACTTCCTGCCAATCGCGGAAGTAGGCCGCACGGCGAGCCTGCACATGGGTTGCTTTTTTAGCGAGCGCCGCGTTGGCTTCGAGCAATACTTCTCCCATGGTTTGCATGGAGGTGCAGCTCGCCAGCCAGTTTTCCTTGGCGCGGGTGGTGCCGTAGTCGCGCAGGGGCTCCAGGTTGAGTTCTGGAACGTGGGCATGAGGGCCAGGCAGCTCCAGCCCCATAATGGCCAAGCCTTTTTCCAGCGCTGCTTTCAGGCCGTTAAAGGTGAGGTCATTGGTGCTGACGTAGCAGTCAGAGTTGCCCTTGAAGACGCGCACGCCTGCGCCAGAAACTAGCCTGGGTGAGAGGCTGGTAATCGCATCGTCTTCGGCCAGGCAGCTAATGTAATTGTTGCGCTCCAGGAAGAATTCGACAAAGTCTGCGCCGACCGCGCGGCCTAATCCCAGTAATGTAGAGAGCGGCGCTTCCCAGGTCTGATCGAAGCGATCCGGGGTGGACTGGTAAGTCAGCGAGGGAATCTGTTCTAGGCGCAAGGGCTGGTCAAAAATGGCAGCTGTCATACCGGCGGCAGTTCCTTATCAATATTTCCCATTAGCTTAGCAAATGCGCTGGATCATAGGGCGCTGCCGGTCTGTTCGGTCTTTACGAGTTTTGCGGAGACAATTGCTCCTGACCGTAGCGTTCTGTCTCAGGACTGCAGACTCAGGGCTACAGACAAAACCGACGGAGATATACCTATACTGAGTACAAAGTTCCTTTGCGCAATATGCAAATCACCCTCGATCTTCCTGAAGACCTGCTCGATAAGATTTCTGGACTAGAAGATCAGCTTCCTCAAGTGTTAGCTTTGGGCGTCGATGAGCTAACTTCTCGGCCCCGAGAGGGGTTTAATGGTTTTGCGGAGGTGCTGGAGTTTTTGGCCAATTTGCCAACGCCAGCAGAAGTTTTGGCGCTGCGACCTTCGTCGAGTTTGCAAGCTCAAATTGATCAGCTCTCAGAAAAATATAAGGCTGAGACGCTAACAGCCCAAGACGTTTTGCTCTGGAAGCAGTACGAATACTTGGAACATGTGGTTCGGATGGCGAAAGCAAAAGCATATCTGAAGCAGCAGGAACAGGATCGCGCAGTATGAGTAAAACTTACGTGCCTGCACAACTGCGGCGCGTGGTGGTAGAGCGAGCCTATGACTGTTGCGAATACTGCTTGCAGCCGGGGGCATTTGCTTTTAGATCCCACGAGATCGACCGTTCGGTTGCTTCAGATTAACCGGCGCGATCGCTTACAAGAGCGCATGCTGTGGCTAGCTTCAGGGCTCATGATTGATCAAAGCTAAAAGAATACAGACGCGGGCATCCTTATTTTATTAGCTGAACCCAGAAGGTTCTGTTAATACATCGGGTCGCCTGATTTCACAGCGCTACCATCTTTTCTCAATTCTGATGCATCGTTCCTCGTTCATCCTCCATCGTTCCATGAAACCCTTCTCCCAAAAGCTCCGGCCAATACTTCTCACCTGCCTTTCGCTCGGCGTGGGCTATCTGACTATCAGCGTCACCACTGCCCTACTTTACGGTGTCTGGCTGAGCGGCGAGGGACATGCTTTGACTTCGCAATTTTTAGCGTTTGCTGCCATCAGCGGGCTGGGCTTTTCTACCCTCAGCGGCTACCTCGTGGCGCTCGTCGCTCAGCGGGCTCCTATCGCTCATGCGGCTGGATTTGCCCTCATGCTGACCTTGCTCTGGGGCATCTCTACCTTTTTGGTGGGGGCGGCAGAGCCGATATTTGTATCGCTGTTGAATATTGCGATCGCCCTCACCGGTGTCATGACAGGCGGCTTAATGCGTCTGCTGCAGGTGAATGCTCAAAATAAGGCCGTTCTAGATCCAGCTACCGAAGATAGTTAAGCAGGATTCAACATTGTTTTAGTCAGCACCTACGGTTGCCTGTGCAGAGATGCTGATTTAAGGCTATTTGTTTCATGGTGTCGATGGGTTTTGAGCTTGCCAGTCTGCCCGCGAGCGTTTGTAAAGGTAGTGCTCTAATGACTCGCCAGGGTAAATAAAGGTGGAGGGGGCGCGGTGCATGCCGAGCTTTTGCACGACGGCCTGCGATCGCACATTATCCACCGTCGTAAACGCAACTATCTCATCTAGCGCTAGCGTTCCAAACCCCAGCGATAGAGCAGCGCTTGCAGCTTCAGTTGCATAGCCGCGCCCCCAATACGAGCTGTCCAACCGCCACCCCGTTTCAACACAGGGATTAAAAGGGAGATCTACCGAGGGAATGTTGAGGCCGACAAAGCCGATAAAGGGATGCTTATGCTTAACCTCTACCGCCCACCAGCCCCAGCCTCGCTGAGTAATTGACCGCTGAATCCTATCGACCATAGCGTCGCTTTCCGAACGCGACAGCGGACGCGGGAAAAACTCCATCACCCGCTCGTCTGCGTTGAGATTCGCAAACGGAGCCTTATCCGCCTCAGTCCACTGACGCAGATATAAACGCTCTGTTTCCAACTCGTAGATTTTCGTCACGACTGACCGCTCCGAACTATAGCGAGGGTGCGATAATCTGCTCAGCCCCCGGCATCGTCATTACCTTAGAGAGCGGCGCAGCATCAGGAACATTAGGCAGTGTTGTTTCAATCTGAGCTGCCACCTGTACCGTCTTCGCGCTGTAAGTTTGAATAGCTACTTTGGGGTACAGGCCAATGCCAATAATGGGCACCAGGAAACAAAGGGCCACAAACGCTTCACGCGGCAAAATACTCCAAGATTCATCTTGAGGCGGCTTGACTTCGCCGATCTCGCCATAGAAAACCTGACGCAGCATCGACAGCAAATAGATCGGCGTCAGTACGACGCCCACCGCCGCTAGCAGGATGATGCCGGCTTTAAAGAAAGTATTATAGGCATTGCTGGTGGCCATGCCCAAAAACACCGTGATTTCAGCAATGAAGCCGCTCATCCCAGGCAATGCCAGGGACGCCATCGCGCCAGCAGTAAACAGTGCGAACGTTACCGGCATTGCTTTGGCCATACCGCCCATTTTTCCCATAGAGAGCGTGTGCGTACGCTCGTAAGCCACGCCAGACAAGAAAAATAGCACTGCCGCCACTAGCCCGTGAGAGATCATCTGCAGCATGGCTCCGCTCATACCGAGCGAATTAAATGCCGCTAAGCCCAGCAGGACAAACCCCATGTGACCGACTGAAGAATAAGCCAGCCGCCGTTTAAGATTGTCCTGAGCAAAGGCCGTCAGCGACGCATACACGATATTGATGACGCCTAGAACGGCTAAAACAGGGGCAAAGTACAGGTGTGCATCCGGTAAAATCTCGATATTCATGCGGATGAGACCGTAACCTGCCATTTTTAGCAGCACACCGGCCAATATCATCGAAACAGGTGCCGGGGCTTCGCTATGGGCATCGGGCAACCAGGTATGAAGCGGGAAAATGGGCAGCTTAGCGCCGAAGGCAATCAGCAGCCCTAAGTAGCAAATAAGCTGAAAGGGCAGCGAATACTCCTTAGTAGCTAGCTCACTGAAGTTAAAGCTGACGCCCGTGCCATAGAAAGCCAGCGCCAGCGCCACCACCAAAATAAATACAGAACATGTAGCCGTATAGATAATGAACTTAGTCGCTGCATAAAGCCGCCTTTCTCCGCCCCAAATAGAGATCAGCAGATACACCGGCACCAGCTCTATCTCCCACATGATGAAAAATAGCATCATGTCCTGAGCCAAAAACACGCCGAGCTGGGCGCTAAAAATCAGCAGCAGCATACAGTAATACAGACGCGGCTTTAGCTTGATATTCCAGGAGGCGATGACGGCTAGCGTAGTCACTAGCCCGCTGAGCATCACCAGCGGAAAAGAAAGGCCATCAACGCCCAGTGACCAGCTCAGGCCAAACTGAGGAATCCAGGAAAACTCATCAACGAGCTGTAGCCCAGGCGACCCCATTTCGTACTGGGTGGCAAAGGTATAGATAATTAGGCCAAATTCGGCCAGGCTCGCTCCCAGTGCGTACCGGCGGATGGTTTTACCATCTTGATCTGGCAGCAAGGGAATAGGTATTGCTGCCAAAAGCGGGAAGATCACTAGGAACGTCAGCCATGGAAATTGTTCACCGATCATTACAATTCACGCAATTCCGATAGCGACAGGGACGCAGTCATTCTGAAAGAGGCAATCATTCCAAAAGAAGTAGAGAGCAGCCCCTGTTTTAAATGCGTCCATTGGGCAGTATACAAAACTTAATGAACCATTGACAGAGGCAGGTGGTTCGATTCTCAAATGATTCATATCAATTTGGTTAAAGAGTTAATTTGCTAAACGGAAGTATTGCCAGGTCAAACGGGTGAGCCGATGGGTTCGGCGATCGCCCCCCGCGTATCCAGCCTCAAGCAGTGAGCATGCGCAGCAAAGCTCTGAGATGCCCAAGCCGCTGCCATGGCAGCACGGACGGTATCGGCAGCATCGGGCGCGCTCAGTGCTAGTAACGTTGGCCCAGCGCCGCTGATCACTAAACCCCAAGCCCCTGCTTGTAGTGCCGCGCGGTGGACATTGTCGTAGCCGGGAATCAGCTTTTTGCGGTAGGGCTGATGAATGCGATCGCTCATCCCCCCCGCGATCCAATCGCCATTGCCCGTCGCTAGCCCCCGCAGCAGCAGCCCCAAATGAGCCGTATTGAAGATGGCATCTGCCCGGCTGTACCTGGTCGGTAGCACCCGCCGCGCATCCGCTGTCGATAGCTCAAACTCAGGGATAATCACGATCGGGACGACTGATTCATGCCAGGCCAGATCGCAGAGCTGCAAACGGCCTTGGGTCACCACCGCTAGCTGAGCGCCCCCTAGCAGTGCCGGAACCACATTATCCGGATGCCCTTCCAATTCATTGGCTAGCGCTGCCAGCGCCGTCGAGTCTAGCGGTGACCCAGCCAGCGCATTCGCGCCCATAATGCCCCCGACAATTGCCGTAGATGAGCTACCTAACCCGCGTGAAAGCGGCACGCCTAGCACAATTTTTATATGGATAGGCGGCGGACTTTGACCGATGCGCTCGTAGCACTTTAAATATGCCCGGTACACGAGGTTACTTGGCCCAGCATTCACTCGCTTCGCCTCAGTGCCTTCCACCGTAATTTGAAACGGCGCGCTGTCTGAGAGCGGCGTAAAAGGGGTGAAATGAAAGCGGTTATACAGGCTGAGTGCGGCCCCTAGACAGTCAAACCCGGGGCCGATATTAGCGGTGGTCGCAGGCACAGTGACAGTGACGGAAGAAGGCACGTAAGCGAGAACCTTTAGATCAAGTAATGCCTAAGGTACCGCATGATGGAGCGATATTTGAGAAACTGCACCGCCAGTTGTCAGCTCACGAACGCAAAGCATCCTTGCTAAGCCGTGATGACTAGAAATCGCTGCGATCGCTCAAAGCCGTCTTCAGCCGATCTAGAACTTCCGGTAGGGCGATCGCCCCCAAATCTCCAGACTGCTGCCGGGTGCGAATGCTCAGCGTATTGCCCTCCACCTCTTTCGCCCCAATCACTGCCATCACCGGGATCTTAGATTTTTCGGCGTTGCGGATCATCTTGCCTAAGCGTTCGCCGCTCGTATCTACCGTCACTCTGACGCCCAGCAACTGCATCTGAGCCGCCGCCTCATTCGCATAGTCCCACTGGTCGGCGGTCACAGGCAGCAGCCGCACCTGCTCAGGCGCAAGCCACAGCGGAAAATCACCCGCATACTGCTCGATCAAAATGCCGATCAACCTTTCTAAAGAGCCAAAAGGAGCCCGGTGAATCATTACAGGCCGCTGACGGCTCCCATCTTCGGCAACGTACTCCAAGTCAAACCGCTCTGGCAGGGTGTAGTCCACCTGTACCGTCCCTAGCTGCCATTCGCGATCTAGCGCATCGCGCACAATGAAATCTAGCTTGGGGCCATAAAAAGCTGCCTCGCCAATCCCTTCAAAGTGATCCATCCCCATCGTCTCTACGGCCTGACGAATGGCGCTTTGAGATTTTTCCCAGGCTTCGTCTGAGCCGATGTACTTGTCAGAATCAGGATCGCGAAAGCTCAGTCGCGCCCGGAAAGATTTATCCAGTTGCAAAGCTCGCAGCGTCGTCTGAATGAGGTCTACCACCTTGAGAAATTCTTCATTCAGCTGGTCGGGCGTGATAAAGAGGTGAGCGTCGTCTTGCGTAAATCCGCGCACCCGCGTCAGCCCGCTGAGTTCACCTGACTGCTCGTAGCGGTAGACCGTGCCAAATTCGGCATAGCGCAGCGGCAACTCCTTATAAGACCGCAGCTGACTCTTATAAATTTGGACATGGAAGGGGCAGTTCATCGCCTTGAGCACAAAGCCCTCCTCCTCAGTCTTGCCCATCATCGGGAAGAGGTCTTCTTTGTACTTTTGCCAGTGCCCCGACAGCTTAAATAGCTCTACCCGACCAATGTGCGGCGTCACGACTGGCAAGTAGCCCCGCTTTACCTGCTCACTTTTAAGAAAATCTTCTAAAGTAGAGCGCAGCAGCGTACCCTTAGGCGTCCACATCGGTAGCCCCGGGCCGACATCGTCTGAAAAGACAAACAGCCCTAGCTCTTTGCCCAGCTTGCGGTGGTCGCGCCGTTTGGCTTCTTCTTTACGACGCTTGTACTCTTTTAGTTCCTCAGGCGTTTCCCAAGCGGTGCCATAGATGCGCTGCAGCTGCGCCCGATTTTCATCACCGCGCCAGTATGCACCTGCTACACTTTCCAGATCAAACGCTTTAGGGTTAAGGTCTTTGGTCGTCTCAATGTGCGGCCCGGCGCACAGATCCCACCACTGGTCGCCCAGGTGATAGAGCGTAATTGGCTCTTGCAGCCCTTCTAAAATTTCTAGCTTGTAAGGTTCGCCCAGTTCCTCAATTCGCTGCTTGGCTTCTTCCCGGCTGACCTCCTCGCGGATCACCGGCAGTCCTTTTTTGATGATCTTGATCATCTCCTTTTTGATCGCCTTCAGATCTTTTTCGGTGAAGGGCTCCGGATTGTCAAAATCGTAGTAAAAACCGTACTCAATCGATGGGCCAATCGTCACCTGCGTCTTTGGGAACAGGCGCTGCACTGCCATCGCCATGACGTGAGAGAAGGTGTGGCGAATACGCTCTAATTTTTCAGATTCGTCGGTGCGAAGTAATTTGATCTCAGGGGCTTCATCGGGAGCATTGGCCTGAGCGAAATCTGGGGAAGCAACCATAAGAAAACTGCTAAATAGAACTGAGCCCCTGATCAAAGGGCACTCGAAAGGCATCTAAACGGGCAAGCCACAGGCCAGACGGACGGGCTGTGAGGTAATTAGTGTAGCGCGAAGCTCCCGGTTATAGATGCCGCCCGTAAGGCAATCGGTGTAGAGGCAAGCCAGAGCCGGACAGCCGCGATCGCCTCAGGCAAAGATACCAGTATTTTGGCGGAGCCCTCGCCTGATTAACGACAGATAACTGCAAAAATGCCGCAGCAGCTGATCCTTCTGCTAGACTAACCAGTAAGGGATCGTTAGAAGTCTGTAAAAACGGCATCTCTTGATAAACGCCTCATCTATTGATATCGGCTCTGGTCGAATCTTTCTGAAGATAGACCTCTCTTTTCAACAAAAAGATTATTCTTACGAAAGATTAACGGCATAGAGCTGTGATACGCTTTATTCGCTATATATTGATAGCGCCGGTTTGGAAGCTTCATCAACCGGTTGGCTGTAGCCAAAAAAAGAAGCGCGTAGCCAGGTGTATCTAAGCATTTAGCCTTTAAAATCGGTGCTGTGCCCTTGAGCTAGATTCTCAGGTTAGCCATGCCTCAGGTCAGTAATGTTTAGTCGCTAACAGTTGCCTATCTGCACTAGTATTTCCGTTTTCCTCAATCATTGACCGGGTCTAGTGCCAGGTCTTCACAAGTAAACATCATTCTGAAAGTATTCACACAGTCGAATTCATGACACAAATAACTGCTCCTGCACCGTTGTCCCCATCGGTAGCAGCCCATCCTATGGCAAAATTTCAGCGCAAAGTGCGATCGCTGGTTGATACCAAAGCCATCCAGCCCACTGACAGTCTCTGGAAGATTGCCTTTATCTTCGGCGACAAGTGGCCCCACTGGAAATCCGAACTGGAGTCGTTTGACTTCACCATGCAAGACTCTATTGGCGATTTGCTCGCGGTAGACTGCTGGGAAGAAGAAGACGAAGTGAGCGCCTAGCACCTTGGCTAGCCTACGGTTTGCCCTTGTGGATGAGCTGGCTCAAGTCGTTAGGGTCGATGTCGTAGGCCGCGCCAAACCCGACTACGAAGCGTCCTGACTGAGGGCTCAGCTGAAAAATCCGAAAATCAGCCAGACCTTTCATCACTTCAATAATGTTGCCAAAGCGAGACTCAAACTGCTCAGCAATGGTCTGCCAGCGATCGCTCTGCCGCTCTAACAAGGTCGCTTCGCAGCTGTAGCTCAATCGCTTGCGAGCAAACATCTGTGGGGTTTGCGCTTCGTCTTGGATAAATAAAGCGCTCGCTCTACCGGTCGCCGTCAGGTTTTGGGTGTGGGCAGAGAGACCACTGACAAAAATGTAGATATTGCGCTCTTCATCGACTACGCAGGGCGCATAGCTCGCTTGAGGCTCCCCTTGGGCGCTGACCGTTCCTAAAATAACGCTCTTAAACTGCTTAGGGAAAGACTGATATAGCTCGGCTAGCTGGTCTTGAGGCAACTCTTGCATAAATACTCTTGAATAAATTAAAGATCAACAGAAGTATACAAACAGAGAAGCTGCTGCGAACCGATACAGCCCACGGGGCGCGAGCAGCAGGTCTTAAGTGCTGCTAGGTGAAAGTAATCTACGCTGTCTCTATTTAATAGAACCGGGGGACTAATAGAACCGGGAGACAGATCACCCGATAGACAGTTCACGTCTCAGCTAAATGCCTGTTACTGTACAGTATAGCCATCTTAATATTTCTATACAAACCCGCTTCAAGGGTCTCGCTCCGGCTTGCTGCGCAGTTCTTAACTCAGGTTCTCTTGATCTATGTCCGTTCGCTCTTTGTCTGCTGCTTTAATCAGAGAATCTTTTGTCTCTATTTCTATAGCGATCGCTATTGTTTTGCTGTGGGTGCTGACTGCATACGGTAGCCTGTTCGTGCTGCCAGAGGCTAGAGAACTACCCATCGTGATAACCATCGCTATCATTGCCGGGCGCTCTTTTTTACACACGGGGCTGTTTATTTTGGCCCACGACGCGATGCACGGAACGCTGATGCCTGCCTATCCTAAGGTTAATGACTGGGCCGGGCGGTTTATTTTAGGCGTGTACAGCATGCTCTCTTATGACCGGCTATCGGCCTGTCACCAGCAGCATCATCGCACCCCAGCGCAAGCCACTGATCCCGACTACTATCCGGGCAACTTTATCACCTGGTATTTTCAGTTTATGTGGGGCTATCTGCAAAACGGGCAGGGCGCAATCATCTTTTGGGGCATGTCTTTTCTGTTCTACCCGCTGATCTTTTGGTTTCATGTGCCATTGCTTAACGCGGCTTTGTTTTGGCTATTACCGCAGGCGCTTAGCTCATGGCAGCTCTTTTACTTTGGTACCTATCGCCCTCACCGGCGACCTGCCAATGGCTACACTAACGCCCACCGGGCTAATAGCAGCCATGCCTCACCCTTTTTGTCATTTTTGAGCTGCTACCATTTCGACTATCATTGGGAGCATCATCAGTATCCTCATTTGCCGTGGTACAAGCTGCCTTCTATGCACAACCAGTAGCGTACCGTTAATAGGCATGCTGCCATAAATTCAGCCATAAAACTTTAAAGGGATTTCTACCGTGTCTTTATTTTCTTTTTCCGGTACGCCACCGACCGACTTAGGCATTACCAGCGGTCAGCTCAAAAGCTGCCCTGACAAGCCGAACTGCGTCTGCTCTCAAGCGCCTGCCGACGACACAGAACATGCGATCGCTTCCTTCAGCTACAGCGGACCGACCAAAGCTGCCATTGAGCGCCTTAAGCAAATCATTGAAGGTATGGAGCGCTCTAAGATCAATCAGGTCAGCGATGACTATCTTTACGCTGAGTTTTCTAGCAAGCTGATGGGCTTTGTAGACGATGTCGAATTCTATGCGACTCCCGGAGAATCAGTCATTCATACTCGTTCGGCAGCGCGACTGGGTAAATCTGACCTGGGTGCAAACCGCAAACGAACCGAAGAAATTCGCCGTCAGTTCGTCGCCGCTCAGTAAAGCAGGCGGATAAATGCAGGTGGCTAAAAGTGGTTAGATAAAGATCAGCAAATCTCTACGTAGACTTCGCAAACTTGGCCCTAAAGGCATTCACAGTGAGGGGGCATACCCCATATAGTGAAAAGGGTGAATTGCGCGTTAGAAATTTTCGTATTTTGATGGTTAATCCTGTCTCCGCAGAGTTTCCGCTTCAGCCTGACCCTTCCTCTCATTCTCCCGATCATCAGGCGCTAGGCAGTCCATTTAATCAAAGCGATCGCCAAGAATTTGTGCTGGCAGCGATCGATATTGGCACAAACTCTATTCATATGGTGATTGCCACCGTTGACCCGGCCTTGCCGTCGTTTAACGTGATTGGCAAAGAAAAAGACACGGTGCGCCTGGGCGACTTTTGTGAAGACACTGGCAACCTGACAGAAGCCGCGATGGCCCGAGGCATTTCTTCTCTGAAGCGCTGTCTGAAGGTAGCCCACCGGTTTAACGCAGACGATGTAGTGGCTGTGGCGACCAGCGCGGTGCGCGAAGCGGGCAATGGCCAGATATTTATAGACCGGGTCAAGGCGGAGGTTGGCCTGTCCATTAATCTGATTTCTGGCACGGAAGAAGCCAGGCGAATTTACCTAGGCGTCATCTCCGGCATGGAGCTGAGGAGTCGGCCCCATGCGCTGATCGACATTGGCGGCGGCTCTACGGAGATCATGTTGGGTAACGGTGGGCCGCCAGACTTTTTGAGCAGCAACAAGGTGGGGGCAGTGCGGCTTACAGCTAAGTTTGTCTCAACCGATCCGCTCAGTAGAAAAGAGTATGAGTACCTGCGGGCTTACGTACGCGGTGTTCTAGAGCCAACGGTTGATAAGCTCAGAGAGAAGTTCCAAAAGAAGTTTGGTCAAGGGGATGCGGCTGCGCAAACGCTTCGTCTGATTGGCACTTCAGGCACTATCGAGTGCCTGGCTGTATTGGCGGCTGTCGATAGGCTGGGCATAGAGCCTAACCCACTCAATGGCTGCTGTCTCACCTACGACGAGCTGAGTCACTGGGTCAATCGCCTGCGTAAGCTCAGCTATGAAGATCGGCTGAATTTGCCGGGGATGTCTGACCGACGGGCGGAGATTATTGTCGCCGGGGCAATTATTTTGCAGGTGGCGATGGAGCTGCTCGCGGTTGATCAGCTGAAGATTTGTGAGCGATCGCTGCGTGAAGGCGTCGTAGTTGACTGGATGCTAACGCACGGCCTGATTGAAGACCGGATGGAATTTCAGGCTTCGGTGCGCAACCGGTCTGTGATTAAAATGGCCAATAAATATAAAGCAGACGGCGATCGCGTTGCCAATTTCGCGACTGCCCTGTTTGACCAAACGCAAGGCGTACTGCACAATTGGGAGCCCGCAGAGCGAGAGTACCTGTGGGCGGCGGCGATGCTGCACAACAGCGGCCATTACATCAGTCACTCAGCTCATCACAAACATTCTTACTATCTCATTCGCAACGGCAGTTTGTTGGGCTTTACTGAAACCGAAGTGGAGATTATTGCTAATATTGCTCGCTATCACCGCAAGAGTCAGCCCAAGCGTCGTCACGAAAATTACAGCAATCTACCAAGCAAACAAGAGCGCAAGATGGTCGATCAGCTCAGCGCTATTTTACGGTTAGCAGTGGCGCTAGATCGGGGGCGGAGTAGGGCGATCGCCAGCCTCAGCGCCCACTACGACGAAGACAACAAAACTCTCTCAATTCAACTCACCCCTGTTCGACCAGACAACAACTGCGAGTTAGAACTGTGGAATATCGACTATAAAAAAGCTTGGTTTGAGGAGGTTTTCGGCCTTGAGGTCAAAGCTCAGCTAGCTGCTCAGGGGATTATCCCGTAAATTATCGGCGTTGCTGAATTCAAAGCTTCTCAACTGCTCGATTGCTCGTTCCAGTAGTTCTGTCATAGAGTGTTTGGTAAGCACGACATCAAAGGCTCTGTTACGCCGCGTCAATTGGACAGCTATAACAAGCTCGATTAGGATGGTAGGTATTCTCTGCCTATTGATATGAATTGGAATGCCGCAGCCTATCAAAACCGGCACAGCTACGTTTGGCAGCATGGCGAAAGCTTACTAGAGCTGCTCAAGCCTCAGGCGGGAGAGCGCATTTTAGATTTGGGCTGTGGGCCGGGGCAGCTAACTGAGCAGATTGCGGCGAGTGGGGCAGCGGTGATCGGGTTGGATAGCGACCCGGCCATGATCGCTCAAGCCCAAACCAACTACCCTGATATCACCTTTCAAGTCGGCGATGCGGCTAACTTTCAGCTATCGGAACCCGTAGACGCCGTATTTTCTAACGCAGCGCTGCACTGGGTGACTCAGGCAGAACCGGCTGCTCACTGTATCGCCGCAGCTCTCAAGCTTGGCGGACGGTTCATTGTCGAATTTGGTGGGAAAGGCAACGTGCAAACGATTCTGAAGGCATTATCAGAAGTCAGCAGGCGATCGCTTAACCCCTGGTATTTTCCTAGCCTGAGTGAATATGCCACTCTGCTCGAAAGTGCCGGACTAGAAGTTGTTTATGCCCATCTGTTTGATCGACCGATGCCGCTCGGAGAAGCCGGGCTAGCCGGATGGTTAGAGATGTTTGGTCAGCGCTTTTTTACCGACCTGTCTGCTGAAGCGTGGGCAGAGACAGTAAGAGCGGTCGAAGCTGCTGCGCCTCAGCTCTATCAAGAAAAAGAATGGATAGCAGACTATCGGCGGCTGAGAGTGATAGCAATGAAGCCAGATGAAGAATTACTGTAAAGGCCCAGCTACCGCTGATAATAATGGATGTTAGCTGACTCAAACTGGCTCTTCATCTGTAGGGCAGGCTCAACCCATGGATTCTTCACTGCTGACGTTTCAAATGACGGTGCTGGGACTGCTGCTGGTGGCTTGCTTGAGCGCGATCGCGCTCCATCGCCTTCACTTTCCCTACACCATCGGTTTGGTTATCGTCGGCCTGATCTTGGGTTTCACTAGCGAAAGTATTCCAGGGGTAGCAGCCCTGACTGGTCTTAACCTTTCTCACGAAGCGATTTTATTTCTGTTTTTACCGCCACTGATATTCGAATCAGCCCTGACGCTGAATTCCAGGCTGCTGCTGCGCAATATTACGCCGGTGCTGCTGCTGGCAACTGTGGGGCTGTTGAGCGCCACTGCTATTGCCAGCCTCCTGATGGTGTGGCTGACGCCCTTGGGCTGGCGCGAGGCGCTGCTATTTGGGGCGCTGATTTCTGCAACTGATCCGGTGGCTGTGATTGCCTTGTTCAAGAGCTTAGGCGTGCCGGAGCAGTTGGTGGTGCTGGTAGAAGGAGAGAGTCTGTTTAATGACGCGACTGCGATTGTCACCTTCAACTTGATTGTGGCGGCGGCCTCGATGGAGACCGACAATCTGCCCATTGCCGCGCTCACCTCATTTTCTAGCTCATTGTTTGGCGGCATCCTCATCGGCGCAACGCTTGCCTGGGCTACTAGCTACTTGCTGATTGCCGCCCGTCGCAATCCTTTTATTCAGGGCACCCTTTCAGCGATTCTGGCCTTTGGCACTTTTATTCTGGCCGAGCACTATTTGCAGATATCAGGTGTGATTGCAGTGATGAGCGCGGGCATGGTTACTAGCTGGATGGTGTCGGTGCGCCTCAGACCCCAGTCGCGGCAGTTTTTGCATGAGCTGTGGGAATATCTCTCTTTCGTCACCAATAGCCTGATCTTTTTGCTGGTGGGACTGGCTACCGCTCAGGTGCTGCAAGAAGTCACAGAAATTAAGCCTTTGATGGCGGCTTTGGGCGTGGCGATCGCGGCCATTTTCCTCGCCCGCGCCGTCGTTGTCTTCACGCTGATTCCGCTGATTAACCGCATTCACACCGCTCCTCCGATTGAGTTGAGAGAGCAGGCCATTCTGGTGTGGGGCGGTCTGCGGGGGGCAGTGGGCCTGGCCCTTGCGCTCAGCCTGGAAAATGAGGTTGATGATGGCCGTTTTTTAGTGGCGCTTACGCTCGGTGTGGCCCTGTTTACGCTGCTGGTGCCGGGAACGACGATGGCGGCTTTGCTGAAGCGTCTGGGCTTTGACAAGTCTTCAGTGATCGACCGTTTGGAGACCGCAGAGGCTTTGCTGAGTGCCGGTGATAGGGCTCTAGACGCGCTCTCAGACCTGAGCTTGGAAGGCAAGCAATACCAGATGGAAATAGACCAGGTCACCGCTCAAATTGAGCAGGCGCGCAGCGAAGCCGAGGCCCAGCTAGAAAGCATTTGGGACGATATGAAGACCGACCCGGAGCAGCGCCAGCAAGCGCTATGGCGGCAAGCACTGACGGTTGAAAAGCAGGCGTACCGGCAAATGCACGATAGCGGCATCCTCTCGGCGACCGCTTTTATGCGGGTGAGCCTGGGTATCAGCGCCCGACAGAGCGAGGTTGCAGCGGGCCATTTGCCGCCGATGGCACTGAGCGATCGCATACTAACCACCCGGATTGAGGCGAGTGTCAGGCGGTGGGCTAAGCGGTGGCTGCCGAAAAAAAGGTGGCGCGATCGCGTTGGCATGGAGCAGTTTTCAATTTTGTATGAATGTGACCTGGCGATCGCTCAGGTCAGCCATCGGGTAATCAAACGACTGCAAGCGCTGCCTGAAGACTGCCGCACCCATCGAACCTTCCACGACTGTATGGACTACTACCACTCAGGGCAGCAGAACGCTCAGGCGCGAATTGTCCGCAGTAGCCAGCAGCAGCCGGCGGCGGCCCATCGGTTTGAGCGCCATATTGCCGAGCGAGTGGCCTATTCGGGGCGGGAAGCAGCGATCGCAGCTCTATTGGAGAATGGTGTTATTTCTACGGGCGTCGCCGAAACAGTCTGTCGAAAATTTGAGGGAGCTGACGCCTGAGCCACCGTGCGAGCCTGCTGCGCTGCCTAACTCTCGATCTTTTACTACAATCAGACAGGCAATCACCTAATTCAACTAAAATCTTACCGAATGCTCTATCGTCGCTTTGGTCGCACCGAACTGCAAATGCCTGTGTTCTCCTGCGGGGGAATGCGCTATCAGCACTCGTGGCAAGATCTGTCGCCTGCTGACATTCCTCAAAAAAATCAGGAAAATTTAGAGGCGACCATTCACCGGGCCATTGAGCTAGGGATTAACCACATCGAAACGGCTAGGGGCTACGGCACCTCAGAAATTCAGCTCGGTAAGGTGCTGCCGCAGTTTGAGCGCAGCGAGCTGATTATTCAAACCAAAGTCTCTCCCAAACCGAACCCTCAAGACTTTTTAGAAACGGTTGAAACTTCGCTCGACAATCTCCAGTTAGACTATATCGATCTGCTGGGCTTTCACGGCATTAACAATGCTGACACGCTAGCGTACAGTGTGCGCCCTGGGGGCTGCGTCGATGTCGCTAAAAAGCTTCAGGCGCAGGGCAAAGTACGCCATATCGGGTTTTCGACGCATGGCCCGACGCAGATCATTGTCGATGCCATAGAGACCAACCTGTTCGACTATGTAAACGTCCACTGGTATTACATCTTTCAAGACAATTGGCGAGCCATCGAAGCGGCTACCCAGCGCGATATGGGCGTCTTCATCATCAGCCCATCAGACAAAGGTGGTCACCTGTACAGTCCGCCGCAGCGTCTGGTTGAGCTATGTGCGCCGCTGAGCCCGATGGTCTTTAACGATCTCTTTTGCCTGAGCCAGCCGCAGGTGCATACGCTCAGCCTCGGTGCCGCTGAGCCTTCAGACTTTGATGAGCACCTGAAGGCGCTGCCGCTGCTTGACCGGGTGGATGAGATTTTGCCGCCAATTTTGGACAAACTGGAAGAGCGGGCGATCGCCACCCTCGGCGAAAGCTGGTACCGCACCTGGCAAAAAGGACTGCCCGACATTCAATCGACCCCAGGAAATATCAACATTGCCATAGCCCTCTGGCTCGGCAACCTCATAGAAGCCTTCGACATGACCGAATACGCTCAGGCTCGCTACAATCTGCTGGGCAGCGGCGGCCACTGGTTCCCCGGCTACAAAGCCGACAAAGTAACCGACCTGGATCTGAGCGAAAGCTTGCGTCACAGCCCCCATGCCAGCACCATCCCCCAGCGCTTAGCCAAAATTCATGAGAAGCTAGGCGGCAACGATGTCAAACGCCTCTCCCAACAATAATCCTCCCTTTCCCCATCCCCTTTCCTCCTTACCCCATGGTCGCCCACGCCGCAAAATTCCAAGGCCAATCCGCCCTCCTATCCACCGAGCTACTCACCTACTACCGCCAGGTCAGTCAGTCAGCGCTAACCATAGTCGATACCGAAACCACCGGCTCGCTCGGTCACAATGCGCGGGTGATTGAAGTATCTGTGATCAAGGCGAGTCTGGCCGATGGATTGCAGCATCAGGAGACCTACCTGATTAATCCCAAGGTGAAAATTCCTGAATTTATCACCAAAATCACCGGCATCACGCCAGAGATGGTTTACCCGTCGCCGCCGCCTGAGGAGATCTGGCCCAAGTGCCTGCCGCTGCTACAAGAAGGCACTTTTACCGCTCACAACATAGATTTTGACTATGCTTTTTTGCGCACTGAATACAAGCGCTTAGGCATTCGCTTTTATAAGCCGCCGCTGCAAAAGTTTTGCACGGTGCTGCTCTCTCGCCTGCTGCTGGCCGATTTACCCTCGCGCAGCCTGCCCAACCTGGTCAAGCATTTTAAGTTTGACGTAGACACTTCACACCGAGCCGAGGCCGATACCAAAGCCTGCTGGCTGCTGGCCAAAATTTTGCTCACTCAGATTCAGCAGGAAGACGACGAGACTTTAATCAAGCGCTTTGGTCAGCAGTGGATTCGGCTGCAAGACGCTGCGAAGATTTTGAACTGCCGTAAAGAAGAGGCTCAGCAAAAGCTGGATGCCGCTCAGGTGGAAAGCCGCCTGTCCTCTCGACAAAAGGTGCCGATGTACCGCCGCTGGGGAGTGGAGACGTTTTACTATGAGCAGCAGGGGCAGCAGATGTCGCTACTACTGTAGCGCGATCGCTTCACTGCTTCCTAACCTCAAGAAGCCTCCCTCAAGAGAGATGAATCCTCTGCATACAAGGTCTAATCTTAGGAAACATGTTGCTATGGTGATGAACAATGCCTGAGACAGACAAAGCAAAATATTCATGGAAAGGCAGTTGGGATGCGGGTAAGGCGCTGATGATTTTAGCAGGCGTACTGACAGTTGTTCTATTTGCTTCGGGGTTTGTGTACTAGCGCTGCCATTTGGCAGACTGGGTTTATGGCAAAAAGGCGATCGCTCCTACTCATGAAGTGATCGCCTTTTTACTGATATACAGCTATTCAGTGAGTTAGACTACTGCGAACTTGACAACGACATCATTGAAGTCGCGATCGCCTAATCCTGCCATATCTTCAAAGCCAAATGTGTTGTTACCAAGCATTTTGGCGTGGTCGTTGCCGTCTGAGTTGGCACCCATATGACCAAAGTACACTTCGTTAGCTGCCGGGTTAGCCCCATCGACAATTAGAAATGTGCTGAGGAAGCCGCCGCCCGCTACGTTAGCCGAAAAGCTGCTGACCTGACCGTTTTGGCCGGTAAGCCGCACGTCTAGCTGTCTGGCCAAAGCTGCCTCTTTGTAACCGGCTTGGCCTGGGTTGATGAGATTGCCTGTGATGTCTTTAATGCCGCCGCTAGCATCATCCGTGCGATAGAGCCCTACTGTGTTGTTAAACGCGGCCTCACGGTAGACCATAAATTCAATGCTGAGCGGATCGGTGATATCGGTGAGGTCAATCGTTGCGGCATCGTCGCGGAGCAGGTTTGTCGTTGAGGTTTGGCTGGTAAGGGCTGCTAGCAGCCGGGTGCCGTCGCCAAAGTCGAGTTCTACCTGACCATCCTGACCGAGCTTGGCAGTTGCAGTTTGGGTGACGCCATTTTGCACCAGCTCAAACTGAAGGAACTTACCCTCGGCAATATCGCTACTGTTCAGGGTAAAGTCTGGGGCATAGGCAGCGGGTAGCTGACCGCCTTTGAGCAGCGAGAAGCTGCCGATCTGAGTGCGGCTGTTGCCTAGCGCATCGGTGCTGAAGACGAGCAGGTCGCTGACGCTATTGATGCCGACTTGCTCTAGCTGTAGTTTGAGAGAGTTAGCCGTGCCTAGACTGGTCACCTCTAGCACTTTTGACTCGGCTCTAGGCGTTAGCTGACCGGATTTAGGCGATGGACCAGGACCAGGCGTATCATCATCAAGGGTAGTGACGGAGATCGTCTGAGGGCTTAAGCTATCGAAGGCATCATCGCTTTTATCCGCATCTACGCTGATGGTGAGTGTACTGATTTGGTCGCCATCGACTTCGGTATCGTCTACACCTGTGATGATGACCGATACGCCAGTGTTCCAGTTGGCGCTGTTGAGCATGACGCTGGTCGGCGCTGCGATGGCCTCGCCAGGATCGCTGCTGACAATGTTGAAGACGACATCAGAGAGCGGTTGGGTGTTTAGGGTGAGGATGAACTGTTCTGTCGTGCCAGATTCGCTGACGGTGGCGCTGTTGCGGCTGAGTGTGAAGCCGGGAGAGTCGTTGTCAGTGATAGTGAGCGTTGCTGTGGCTTGAGAGCCAATAGTCGCGTTGCTGATGTCGGCAACACTCAGAACGATGGTTTCGTTGCCTTCGGCTAAGCTGTCATCTGTGATCGGGATTTCGACTGTTTTAGATGTTTCGTTAGGATTGAAGACCACAGTCAGAGGGAAACTGTTGCTGTTGTAGTCAGTGCCGCCTGTAGCTGTGCCGCCAGTGATGCTGACCTGTACGATTGAGGTGCCGATAGTGTCCCCCGTGCGGATGAGCGTGACACTATTGCTGGTGCCTGCGCCTTCGCTGACGACGAATGTATCGGTAGAAAACTCAACAGTCGATAAAATAGGAGGAATATTGCTCAGTATGTATGTTTCATCAGTAGCAGGCTCTCCTGCTGGCAGAGCGTTGCCTGCCAAATCAGTAATGTCTTGCCCAATAGCGAGGTCGAGTCCCACTGTACCGTTGAGGTCGGCTAAGTCGCCTCCAGATAGAGTGATGTCATAAACTGAAAGGCTGATTGCGTTAACACTAATAGCAGCCGTCGTGGCAGCGGCTATAAAGTCTGTAGCATCGACGTTCTTCACAGATTCGTTGAAGGTAGCACGGAAAACTAAGCTATCAGCGTCGGTGGAGCTACTGAGAGGGCTTTGTCGGGTGATGCTGCTGAGGATAGGTGCTGTTACATCGCTGGTCAGAGCGATGGTTTTACCAAAAAGGTCTTCGGTATTTAGGTCAGTACCTGATGTGATTGTGTTAGGCGTAGGGTCAGTACCGCTGTCGGCAGCGGTGTTGCCTGAGAAAGTGACGTTGCTAAGGGCGACTGTAGGGAGACTGCTGGGCATTCCCTGCGGATTGCCGTTCACTGGCTCAGCGCTGGTAGACTTCATCGCGAAAATTGCGCCCCCGAGCCCTTTGCCAGGTTGATTACCCGTGCCGCCTGTAGCGGTGCTGTCAGTAAAGCTGCTATTAGAAACGGTTAGGGAGCCGCTGCGGATGAAGATACTTCCCCCCATGCCCGCACCGCCACCGCCAGCCCCACCGCTGCCGCCGCCGAAGCCGCCAGCCCCACCGCTGCCGCCGCCGAAGCCGCCAGCCCCACCGCTGCCGCCGCCTTCGCCGCCGCCGCCGAAGCCGCCGCCGCCGCCGCCGTAACCGCCGTAACCGCCGTAACCGCCGTAACCGCCGTAACCGCC
>NZ_NRTA01000039.1 GCF_002286735.1 Leptolyngbya sp. BC1307 | reverse complement strand
CACCGCTGCTCAACGCTTATTTGGCCATCAGTTTCCTGACCTATTTGAGTGGGTACTCAGCCATCATACTGAGCTGCCTTTGCCCAGAAAGGCAGCTAAAGCACATCAGCCCAAGCCCCTGCACGCATAGCTTTTCCCGGCTTAAGTTGGTACCCCACCGATTTCAATAAGTAGCAGTACGTCGAGGCCGCATCAACGCCCACCAAAACGGGTTTATTGGCTTGGTAAATTTCGTCCTGAAGACCCACCGTAATGTCAGTAAGGTCTTGTGATTGATTGATCTCAGCTGCTTTTTCAGCGCTTTCCTGAAGCCGATTGTGAACGGTGCCGACGCTAACGGGCGTATCGAATAGATCGCGCAATAGTTCCACCACACCGCGATACGAGCTGTGGCAGATCAAGACTAGACCTAGAATCAGCTGGAACAGCCAGTTCTTAGTCACTGGCAGATAAAACAGTATATCGTCATCTCCTTGTGATGGTGCGAACGACTCATCCAGCGCTTGCTGTGCCTTATTGCCTTGCTGGTAGACGAACTTCCGGCTGACTTGATGCCTGTCTGCCAAGTGAGTGATAGGGAGTGTGCGGGCGATTGCCTCGATACCGATTTCTTGACGAGCAGCAGGGGATAGGTTGGCAGCGACAGAAACGGCTGGACTCATGGGGAGTGTTCTGGGGAAAGGGGCAGTCATTTAGACTACCTGATTGCGCTTAAAGTGTGACCCGAGTTTGAACCGTCCCCTTAGAGCGTGGCTTAAAAATTCAAAATCTGCCGGTGGCGCTGCCCTCCAAAACATTACCAACGTCTGCGAAAGAAACCGTGGTAAAATAGCCCTCTTGTGTCTAGCCCAGATCAGACCCTCTATAGATACTCAAATCCCCTATCTAGAGCGCAAACACTACGAGCGATTCACAACCCGCATTGAACTAGCCCCTAGCACCTATGAACCACGCGCTAGCCTAGAGCTAGTGATCGACAACCTAATCAAAGAATCCGACAATGCCCAATGGGAAACCTTTCGTAGCAAATGGGGCGATACCCTATGGCGCGAATCTCGAAATTCCTACGATCAATACATCACGGCCTACAGCAACCGCAACTGGCCCGTAGAAGACTTCCACAAGCATTTAGGACTAGGCTGTTATCCGCTCCATCCCCTCACTAGCTACCTGCTCTGCAACCTGGAGTTTACGCAGGGTAGGACTGCCATTCAATTCATCAAAGAAGACGTTACTCAGTTCATTGAGAAACAGCCTGTTGAAGAAAATGGAGAGCTACAGTTCGTCAGGCCCGTTCAGCTCATGGACGCCTTTGCCGGAAACTTCTCCTTACAGTCAAAGTACACCGAATACGAAAAAGCCTATGAGTCTATTGCGGCCTTTGCCAGTGCAGACGAAATCAACATGCTTAAGGCGATCGCCCTATACTATCTATGCGGCGAAAAGATCTCCAAACCCGAACGCGAACGCCACGACGATATTCTCTCCGTTATGACCGGCTTCTCGCCCGCTAAAACAAGAGAACTCCTAGAAAAACTTTCTCAAGAGTACCAAGTTGTTTATTTCAGTGCGGGCACAAACACCTACCGCTTCTTCACAGGATTTAATATTGCCGACCTCAAGCGAAAAATTGAAGAAGACACAAAGAACAAAGTGTCAGACTTCAAAAACTTACTGGAACACTGCCGTAAAAATCTCACTCGCTACCTAGGTAGCGATACCGTTAGAGCTGACCGATTTGCGACCGAACGCCGGGTCAACGGAGCCGATTGGCTATTTGGTAAAGAGATTTTTACTATAGACCAGTTTGAGAGAGTACTCTCTAGCGAGCGGTACGTAAAAAGAGCAGAAGCAGGATTGATTGCCTACTTCATAGGAGAATACGACCAAGATCTTGAGGCATTGGAGAAAGAAGCTGAACTGATTCTAGCAAAAGCGCCTCAATTTGTTAAAGAACGAATCATCATCGCATTGCCCAACCGAGGCACCCGCGACCTTGCCAAAGTTTTAGTAATGAAAGAAGCGCTTAGTTCCAAAAGCTCACGAGAGAAGCAGGAATTTGGCGCTGCCCTAACGGAACTCAACAAGCAATTTGAAGAACAGTTAGACTCTGAGCTACAGCAGATCTTCGATAGCTGCACCTATACCTGTCGTGTCATTGACAAAATTCCGAGAGCCGAGATAAAACGCATTGAGTCTAGCGTTAGCAAAATGCTCAATGAGCTGTACACGTACATTCCTCCTGTCGAAAGTATCGACAAACTTCGGATAAAAAGTACAGCCGGATCTGGGATTATCAGCTTTACTTCGCGACAACTATTGGCAAACGATCTAAAAGAGGCGTCGTTTCCTAACCAGTCGTATAAGAGCGTCATCGATCTTGTCTTTATCAGAAGCTGGAAATTGTTGAAGGCCGGAATGCCCTATACGGTGACAGTACCCCAAGAGCCAAACGTACGGCAAGCTTGGGACATCATCTCCGAAATGACCGACATTGGGGATAAAGCACAGAAGAACGTAGAAGTCAGCAAAATATGGAAGGTGTTAAGTGAAGCCCCGTATGGCTATAACGAACTGACATTTACAATACTGTTAGCAGCTTGGCTTGCTTTTCATCGCTCTGAAGTAGAGTTGTCGGGAGCCTTTGGTATTCCTAGAAATAGGAAAGAAACAGTTACTAATAAAACGGCACCCCTTCATGAGTGGGCACAGCAGACAAATATTCTTGAAAAAGCGAAAGACTTTGTTAGCGTATGGGTTCTGAGAGGCAAAAACCAGATCGTACGGCGTAAGCCTTTGGACATTAGTGTTCCTGACTCAGCAAGCTATGTCGAGGCAGGTTCGCTACTTGAGAGGATTTCTGGCCATATTCAGTCTGGAACGTTAGAAGCTTCTAAAGTCGCCTTTTTGGAGAAAAAACAGCGACAAATTCAGCAGGGCATTGAAGATATTGATACTTGGAATCAGCCCACTATAGAAGCTCAGCAGCAGCTAGAGCAGCAAGCTCCGTTGGACGTACTCGCTAGCTACTACGCACCCCTTGAAAATACACCGCCTGCTATCACGATCATAGAAGGCGTGACGACAGTCCGCGTGTCTGAGGATCAGTCGGTTAATTGGAGGCGAACCAGACAACTGCTCAAAGATAGAATAGAAGGGCTAGTAGAAGATCTTTCAAAGCAAGCCCAGAGCTTTGAAACGACCGAACAGGGGCAGCGTTTAATCAACGATATCGAATATCAACTAGAAAGGCTCTTAGCAGTTCCCGAGCTGCCTGACAGATTCGCGAATGAGCTACGAACCGCCCTCGAAAGCGCCGCACAACAGACAGCCAATCTTCAGCAGCTTGCGCAAAAGCGTAGCCTCATAGATCAAATTCAGCGACTGCATCAATCGCTCACAGGCAACGCTACCCAAAGTCAGTACAGCGATGTGCTTGCCAGAATTGTGACCCTTGCCACTACCATACCCCAAGTTCAGCAAGAGCCTGTTTATCTGGAGATAGTCGCTGATATTGAAGGTAAGCAAGACGCACTCATCCGCAAAATTGATGCTTGGGAAGACCAGTTCGCTGCTATCAAGGCTGCCGACGAAGCACTCCGACTCAGCGAACAGGTCAACCGCGAGCGTAATCGCTTTGATAGTGAAACCAATAAACAGCAGGTAGACTCGCTTGTTGGCCGTATACAGGCCAGAATTTTGCAGCAGGATGCTAAGCGCAATATCGAAACAGCGTTAGCTGATGTCGTTCAAAAGTCGCGTCAAAAGCTAGAGTCAGTCATTTCCTTGAACAACTTTAATGACGTTGTTCAGGCATATATGGAGCTTTCACAGCTAACGCTTCCAGACAAAGCTAATGCGGCCAATGCCGAAAGCTATCAGCAGCAGCTACAAAAATATCAGGCAGAAGGTGAAAAAGCGATTCGGCAAAAGCTAGAGCAGCTTTATCAGGACTGCGATCACGAAATCAAACGTACTGAAGAATACGAACATCTCAAAGCCTACATCTTGCGAGCACAGCGGCTAGTCACAGAACAGCTAGAGCTTGCCAGCGAACAGGATAATCTACAAGCTGCACGGCAAACCTTAGAAAATAGATATTCCAATTTGCAAAGGAACAACGAAGATCGCGCAACTATCAAAGAGGTTCAGCAGTTTAGGGCAGGTATGGGGAATACCATTCTGCGCTGTGAAGAGATTGTTGGGCAGATAGAAGAACTGCGATCGCAGCTAAACTTCCCAGAGAACCATGCTGACACGACAGAGCGACTCATCACAGCTTTCAAAGGCAAACGAGCAGAATACACCTTTAGCCTTGACGACCTCGAAGTTCAGCTCCAATCTATCGAGACAGATAGTAAGCTCCAGCAGCTCCGAAACGACCTATCCAAACTAGATTTTGTCTTCAAAGACTCCACCGAATATCCGCGATACAAAACCCTTGAAGATCAGCTTCAAACACTGTCGAGTGACTTAGAGAAGGTATCTACATTAGAAGTAGAAGTAGCTAATGCGGACTCTATTTCCGGTATTCAACAAGTCCTGATGACCATTGATGAGATTCAAACCAACCTCCAAGACTTAGACAGATTTAGAACGAGGCTAAGTGAATCAGCAGAGTTCTTGCACCAAAGGCAAAAGCAGTTTATCGAAGAACTGACCCAGTGGGAACAGGACTTAGGCTACCTTTCTAACTTAAGTGCGGCTCGTAAAGTCCAAGCTAAAGTTGCCAGCGGCGCAAAACGATATCAGGGCTCTGAATATACCAATGTCTACGATGCTGTGCGCGCAGACGTAAGCCAACTCACTGAACTGCTTACAATAGCTGATACACAGAAAGTAGATAGCATTGAAGCCTGCCAGTCCGAAATTAAACGACTTGACGACTGGAAAGCAGACCAAGAGATCCTTTCTAAAACTGTAGAGCAGCGCCTTCAATCGATAGAGCAAAGCCTGTTAAAAACTCAGCAAACCATTGAAACCAGGCAGCGCAATGCAGCCCAGAAGTGGCTAACTGGGCTGCAAGACGAAATTTCTCGGCTAGGTGCCGTATCTACACTTCCCGAGAAGCTCGAAAAAGCAGGCGCTACTCTCAAAAAAATCAGCTCTGCGCGCGTTAAGTATGAAGACTTCCTCGAAGACACGCAGAAAGATGCTCTAGGAGAAGCCGTAAAAGCGTGTCAGCTAGTTCAAAATCAAAACCGAGCCAGCAAAATCGAAACGCTCTTTCAGGAGCTACCTAAAGAAGAGCGAATCGAGCTATACCAGAGGCTATCTGCGTACTTAGAAAATACGACGGAGGTGTTCTAATGGCAGAATTAATTCAGTTCGGCGAACCCGAAAACGAATCCGAACGCATAGCCGCCCAGTATCTTCGTAAGCATCTGCCTGACGACTACAGGCTTTATACCAATTTAGAAATTCCTCGCAACGGACGGCTGTACGAAGTAGACATCATCTTAGTAGCACCTCATGCTGTTTACATAGTCGATGTAAAAGGGGTATACGGCAGGGTTGAGGTTGATCGTAATGAGTGGTATCCACAAAATAGACAATCTTATCCTTCGCCGCTAAAAAAGTACCGCCAACACGCTAGGGTTTTGAACGGACTCATTGTAGATACTGATCCCATCCGTAGAAGGCTTCTTCAGAGAGTTCTAGTACAGGGTACTGTGCTATTGACAACTGAAAATGTAGAAGTCATTGATGTCAGCACTGATGGACTTGAAAAAGACGATATCATTCGCCTTGGAGAACCTAGTATCAGGTACTTTAAAGACTGGCAAAGTATCGACAGCAATCGCTTTGAGACTAAGATCGCATCTCATGTCAACGCAATTGATCGTGCAATTAGAGGACGTGCGAAGCCTAGAAACCACAAAAAAAGGTTTGGCTCGTGGGAGGTGATTGAGGAGCTAGGAGAAAAAGAAGATAAGTATGTTGAGTATTTGGCGAAGAAAGTCACGCTTGGATTGCAGAATCGTAGAGCTAGGTTGAAGGCTTACGGTGTCGAGCCCTGGATCGACGCGACTGAAAGAGAAGAAGCATACCGATTGATCAGCACCGCTTTTCAAGCAGTTGACGACCTACCTAGTCACGACAACATAGTAAAAGTCCAAGACATCTTCGAGAGCGCTGAGGCAGATAGTTTAGTTCTCGTCACAGAAGATATTCAAGGACAGCCGCTTCGTCAGTTAATCAGAATCAATCATTTGACGCTGGAACAGAAACGCAACGTCATTGCAGACGTTCTACGCGGCCTAGATCATGCGCACAAGCACGGTGTCATTCATCGTAATATCATTCCAGATAATATTTTTGTTACCCCAGAAAAACAGGCAAAGCTGACAGGGTTTGACTACGCTCGCATCGAAAATAGAACGGGAACAATCGCTAATGCCATCGGCGACGATTTAGAAGCCTCCTCGATTTATCAAGATTTCGACTGTCAAAACAGCCCTGCTAGTGCTTGTGAAAAATCAGACCTATTTTCTGCTGGACAGGTTTTCTACGAGCTGCTGATGGGAGAGCCTGCTTTCAAGAGCTTCGAAGAGATGTATGCAAGCGATGGAGTGCTTCCGGCGCTGCCCTCACAACAGTATCATGACTTACCAAACGGTTTCGACAAGTGGTTGCAAAAACTCTGTGCCTTTGACCGTAGCGATCGCTTCGTTAGTGCTCAAGCAGCGTTAGACAGGCTAGCTCCTTTCTCAAAAAGCATTCCAGACTTAGCAAGCCTTTCACCAGACACAGTTTTAGACAACAGATACTCAGTTGTTGAACGATTAGGTAAACCGGGTAGTTTCGCTGTTGCTTATAAAGTGTTCGACTCTTTCAGCGAAGATTTCCAAGTTATCAAGATAGTCGTTCGTGATAAATATTCCTTATTTGAGCGCGCTCAACAAGAATTTGCGGCTCTGTATAGAGTTCTACAAGACCCTCATCCTCATATTGTCAAAGTTCGGTGGTCTGGTCAGCTTCGCGAGTACGACGACACACCTTTTATTCTGTTTGAATATCTTGAAGGCAAGGATTTAGAAGAAGTTCTAGCATCAAGAGACTTATCCCTAGAAGAATCTGTAAAAGTCTTAGAGCAAACGGCTAAAGGAATATCCTATCTACACCAAGCGAATATCTACCATCAAGACATCAAGCCGTCTAATCTATTGTTGACTAATCAAGGCATAAAGATCATTGATTTCAATGTGTCGGTCACTTCATCCGATGAATCTGCCATTACAGCAGGAACTCGCCGATACCTGCCACCTGGTTTTAAGCCTTCTATTGAACCCTCAAAAGAAGACCGTATAGACCGAGACCTGTACGCCCTTGGAATTACCGCCTATGAGTGCATAACAGGCAGGTATCCTTTCAATGCAGCTCAGCCAGTAGTAGGGCAAGAATGTTTTGACCCTAGCCATGTTGAGGGATGTGAGGACATAGGCGAAGACTTATCACTGCTTTTGCAGCGGGCGATCGCATCAAACCGCACAGACCGCTTCCAATCTGCTCAAGAGCTGCTAGACGCACTCAGTAGCATTAAAAATCTGAAACGCAGCCCCAGTTCAGAAGAAAGTTCACTGAAGCCACTAGAAATACAAGAAGTAGAGCAAGATAACCCAGAAATAGAACTAACTTCCTTGAGAAACGTAGAGACGCGACAGGAAAATTCTGAAAATAAAGTTTCTGAAGACATAGCCATAAAGCAGCCCGCTGAACCAGCACCTGCGATTCCTTCTCCAGTCATCAGCATCAAGCCCTTTCGCTCTCCTGTGCCAATTGCAGCCGAGGCCCCCTTACAAAGTCAAGTGCCAAAGCAGGCAGCATTTTCCTTATTTACGCTATTGCCTAGCAGCCAGCAGGCATCTCCAAGCCCAGAACAACCCATCGTTCTCGATCCGTCGAAAGCATATCCAGTTCCGGATGGCTACGTCACAATTGAAACCGAAGTCGCCTGGATGCGAAGCTTCGGCATCAGTGATAGCGCCCCCTACTGGGTAAGGGGCAAAGAACTCTGCGACTGGGCGGAAGAATGGCTGATATGTTGGAATCGAAGTCAGCTAATTGCTGATATAAAATCTTCTCCTAAAGAGCGACTAGCAATTTTTTTGCAACCTATTCAAGTACCGTCTGATTGGAGCGAAAAACAATATCTAGCTGTCGTTGTTCGGCTAGAAAAGTACGGAAAAAAGCATGGCCAAGATGCGATCGCTCACTTACTATCTGCAATCACGGATAGCGAACTACAAATTTGGACAGAATCCCCTTCTGTCCAAAATCTAGCGAAGTGGCTTTCTATTGAAGTCCCTACAGACGCTAAAGTGCTAGAGCAAGCATGGCAATCAAGACGAAATAGCGTAAGTCTAGAGCACTACTACCAAACTGATGATAAACCTCATCTACTCAAGCAGTGGCTAAAAATTACTGAGCCATATCTACCAGATTTAGGTACCTATCCACTTGAAGTACCCGACCGCTTCCAATCAGAGTTCGATGCCTATTGGGAAAGAGAGCTATACCGTAATGAAGCGCGGCTGCTAGACAGTGTAGATTGGGAGGAGCAACCGGCTCCCAAACGCATTGCGAAGAAGGCTTACGAAATACTACAGCAGCACCCAAACTACATCACTAAGGCCCGAGAACAAAAGCTGCGTCAATATATCAGCCCAGAGCAATACAGATCGCTAAATCAGCGCCATCGTCCGCTCGAGCCCTCTGCTTTGGCTATTGAAGCCTCTCCAACTGAGGCATTGGCTTGGGCTACAGACGCTTACTTACCCTTTAGAAAGTGGGAAACGGTTATATCTAATCTTCCTCAGGAACAGCAGATTTGCGATCATCTAGCAGCAAGCTTTGAAGACTGGATGCTTGAGAACTACCCAAAAATGAAAGTAGACTCTGTACCTTCTTCCTTTCTAAACTACAACGTCAGCCACCATGTCCATGAACTTTGCAAAGAAGGGCCAGTCTTATGGGTAGTTGTCGATGGGCTCGGCTGGCTAGATCATCAAACGCTTTTAGAAAATTTGACAGATGCCCAACAGCTTCAGCTTGAACAAATGTTGCAGCCTCGGTTCAGCATTTTGCCTACTAAAACCGAGTATGCTAAGTGGAGCTTGTACAGCCAGCAGCTGCCTAGTCATAAAGACTGGAAACCTAACGCAGGAGAAGGCTTTCAAGAATCTATTGGAAGAAGATATACAGATAACGACGTTACGAAAAGTAGATTGCAAGCAGATCTCAAAGAAAATAAATACCGTATTTACTGTTGGGATACCGATGAATTTGATAGCCTCTTTCACAAGGAAGTCGATTGGCAGGAGCTATATGCTGTCAAGAGAAAGCGAGCTATCAAAGGAATCGCCGACGATATTCTAAGATTCTTAAAAATGCACCCTCAGCATGAAGAAATGAGAGTTGTCATTGCTAGTGACCACGGTCAGCTAATGGGAACCTCTACAAAACTTCCCTTCATATCCAAAGAGCTGACGCCAAAAGGCCGTATGGCCATTGGCCGAACTGACGACCCGCAGTTAGCTGTACTCGATAAGGATCGCTTTGACCTCCCTCACGATATCAGCGTTGTTCGAGGCTCTGGAAGCTTCAATTCGTTCAGCTATGCCGACGACAAGAGCGTCATTGGCTGTCACGGTGGCTTGTATCCTGAGGAAGTTGTTGTAGGATTCTCAGTACTGAAACGATCCGTCAAGCGCTCTCCTGTTCTCGTCAAGTGTTTTGGTTCAGGAAAACCTGGAGAATCTCATCTGTTAACAGTGGAAGTCAATAATTCTAACGCGCTTCCTATAGAAAACTGTAAGCTATACATAGAACAGCTAGCTTCATTGCAGGAAGGCCAAGTCCTGGGTGTATCCATCAGTCAAAAGGCGTGTCAAACTATTGACGTAGAAATTCCTGAGTGGCCAGAACTACCACCTGCTCATGAGGGTAAAACACTCACACTCACCGGCAGACTGGAGTTTTACTATAAGGATGCTGAATTTTCGTCTTCTGATCTAGATAGAGAGTCAACGATTGAGGTCAACCAACTATTCAGCAGTGGAATGCAGGAGGGACTAGATGACTTCTTCTAATTCAACAAACTACAACAGCGATCTCGTTCGAGATATCTTCGGCGACTTAGGAATAGATAAAACTCGTTTACCTTCTAGCGGACTGACAGGGGCTGGCGTTCCTAGCTTCGTAGCAGAATGGCTGCTAGACAAAATTGTTCCCGGTAGCGGTGCCTTGACACAAGCAGAATTAGAGAAGGTTAGCACCTTCGTCAGCAAGGCATTTCCACGAAAAGACGATGCAAACATCATCAAATTTAAGCTCACTCAGGGCGATATACACAAGCTCATTGCCCTACTACAGGTACGAGTTAAACTGGAGCAAGGGAAAGGCGTTATTCCTGATCCATTAGCGCAAATTCCTGTACTCAACATGAATAACTGCGCCATCTCAACTGACTTAATAGAACGTCACGAAATGCTTCTGCGACAAGGAGTATGGGGAAAAATATCACTAGGAATGCTTCCTGATGGTACGCCAGAAGTCATCGATTTTGATCCTTTCCAGTGCTCCAATATAGATTTTGATGCCTATGCTAACTATCGTGCCCAATTTAATGCTCACGCATGGCGCGATTTGATGTTTTGCTCCATGGGCTACAACCCCGAGCACTCTAGCTACACACAGGATGCTAAAACCTGGATATTAGCTCGTCTACTGCCATTAGTTGAGCCCAACTATCACGCTATGGAATTAGCCCCTAAGGGCACAGGTAAGAGTTACGTATTTGAGAATATTAGCAGTAAAGTAGTTGTGGTTAGCGGTGGTAAAGTCACGCCTTCTCAACTGTTTATAAACGGTAGAAATAAAGAAATTGGGTTGTTAGGCCGACATGATGTTGTTGTTTTAGATGAAGTACAAAGCCTCACCTTTGAAGATCCAGACGAGATTATTGGGCCGCTCAAGAGTTACTTAGCTAGCGGTCGTTACAATAGAGCTGGCTTTGCCGACATCAGCAGCGACTGCTCTCTAATGATGCTTGCAAACATCGAATTAGACGCTAACCTTCAGCCTAAAAACTCATATAACCTCATCACTGACCTACCCGAATTCTTTGGCGAAACGGCTTTTCTGGATCGCTTCGCAGGTATTATTCCTGGTTGGGAAATTCCCAAGTTTACTAGAAACATGGCTGCGTCTCAGGTAGGTCTTAAAATGGACTTTTTTGGAGAAGCTCTCCTCGGACTACGCCGAGACAATCGATACGCTGCCTATGCACAGAATCATACAAAATTTGGCGAAACGGCTACCATTCGCGATCAAAATGCCATTCTTAAGACATCATCTGGTTTCCTTAAAATTCTCTATCCCCATTTAGAGCTAACCCTAATGGACTACGAAAATGATTGTTTAAGACCGGCTTGTAAGATTCGTCAGTTCATTCGCGATTCCGAATACTATTTAGATGATGAATATAAGCAGCTCGGTCGAGAGATTTTGGTGGAAGCAGTTTAGTGGCTATCTCTAGAGAGCTTATTTACCTCGATTACCATTCGACAACTCCGGTTGATACTAGAGTCGCGAACGCAGTTTTTCAGGCGATGATCACTACCTTCGGTAACGCTAGCAGCGTTGAGCATGAAGCTGGAGATTGCGCCGAATCTGCGGTAAAGCAGTCGGCTTACTATGTCTCTGAGCTAATTCAAGCAGCGCCGAGAGAAGTCACCTTTACCTCTGGTACAACTGAAAGCATTAATATCGCAATTCAAGGCACTGTCAAGCATGCCCAAAAATCGGGCGTCACTCCTCATATAGCTATCTCTGTCATTGAACATAAAGCCGTCTTAGATACCTGCTATGCCCTCAAATCTCAAGGACAGATTAAGCTTACCGTTTTACCAGTCGATAACCAGGCTCATGTCGATCTGCTAGAGCTAGAGCAGGTTTGTGCTAGCGGCATTCATCTCCTTTGCGTGATGGCTGCTAATAATGAAGTGGGAACTATTTACCCTATTGAAAAAATCAGCGCGATCGCACAAAACCACAACGTCCCCTTCCTCTGCGATGCCACCCAAGCCGTCGGCAAAATACCCATCCGCTTTCGAGCCTGGGGAATTACCATGCTGGCACTTTCCGCCCACAAATTCTATGGCCCAAAAGGAATTGGTGCGTTAGTCGTACGAAAAGGCTATCAGCTTGCTCCTATCCTATATGGCGGCGGTCAGCAAAAAGCATTACGACCAGGAACCCTAAATGTTCCCGGTATTGTTGGGTTAGGAGAGGCTTGCCGTCTACGTCAAATTGAGATGGTCGAAGATGAACGGGCGATCGCAGCCAAACGAGACAGGCTCCAATCTAAACTACTCGCAAATATTCCCGGACTCATCATCAACGGAGACACTCAAAATCGCTTAGCTGGAAATTTGCACATATCTGCTCCCGACATACCAAACAGCGCCATTATTGCCAGAGTTCGTCACTACCTCGCTATCTCTACCGGATCGGCCTGTTCTTCAGGCGTCGAGACTCCATCTCACGTACTAACGGCAATGAGGCTGAAGGAAGAGGTCATCGAAGGAGCCTTACGGATTGGCCTTGGCAAATTCACAACTGATGAAGAGATTGAAGCAGCAGCGCAAATCCTGATCGCTGAAACCCGAGCGATTCGCAAATTGCTTGAATGAAAGTCTGTCAACACGAGTAAGTTGATTCTCAGGCGCTGCATAACACTATCACCCACTAGCAAACTCTATTTTGCATCCCCCGAAGATGTCATGCTCAATAAGCTCCGCTGGGGTCAGCAAAGCAGTTCCGAAAAACAATAGCGGGATGTACTAGGCATTCTCAAAACCCAAAGAAGCCTCGATCTGGTTTACCTACGCCAGCGGGCCGCGAGAATCGGAGTGACCGATGACCTCGAACGGGCGATGGTGGAAGCAATCATTGAGTGAGCGAGGGTAGCTTCACAATATAGAGCGCTGCGCTCTCAGCAGACTAACCCATCCTTCGATGGCTCAGATAGAAAGTTCATCTCTTGGCGGATGCCAACCGCTAAATACCCAGCATTTTCGGGCTATCACGATAGCGGCATGGTTCATACGCAATGTCATAACGGTGGTAAGTCCTACTGAGGTTACGCCTCCAACTTTTGCACCGTCCTCACTCCACTTGAAGTGGTCTGACCATTGTTGCGATCACGGATTAAACAAAGCTACGCTTTCGCCAGTTAACAAATTCAGCCCCTCTGTAGCATCAGACTTAAATTCATTGCAGGTACGGCAGGCAAGGCAGAGATTTTTAAAAGTCGTTCCGCCACCTTTGGATCTAGGCACTATGTGATCGAAAGAGAGCGGGATACCGCTGTTTGCCTCCTGTGTTTGGCAATAGCAACATCGACCACGATCATCTTTTCTTATCTGCTCACGTAAGCTGGCGGGAACATAGGCTGACATATTTATCAGGCCCAGGCATGACTAGGCAGCAGATACCTGATGCCCCCGCCACTTCAAGATAGCAGCGGCATGAGCCTTACATAGCATAAACTTCTCAGCATCTTGACGTAGGCGAAGCAATTCTAACTGCTCAACCTCTGCCAGACTGGGCGATTGATTTTTGTCTAATAGTTCGTCATACCGCGCCATCTCATCCTGCGATTTTTGAGCACGAGCAATTTTCCATAAGGCTTCATCTTCTAAACGGTCTAGGGCAGCAAGGTCTGATTGATATTCTGCCGGTACATCGTCCCACTCTGGTGGACTACCGACTGCGATCGCATGTAGAATCACCGCTTCCAAAGGCCGCCCTGTCGCTTGAGCAGTATTGACTAATCGCTGGTGTAGTCTTTCAGGTAGCTGTAGTGAAACTGTTTCAGCCATTGCTTTCAAGCTATATCTACAAACACATTATGGCATCGAAGGCACTGGGTTACGACCATCTATAAATTTGCGGACTAGAACTGTTAAGTTATGTTTTGGGGTACAGTTTGGGGTAAAGAATAAAAATCGAAAAGTTAAAAGCGCTGGATTGACTGTACATCAGTAGTTTCAGAAGACCAGACTAACTAATTTGTAATCAGCCGGTCGCAAGTTCGAGTCTTGTCACCAGCTTTTCAAGTAAATCGATGGTTGCGCATTCCCCGTAAGGCTTTCAGTCCCTACGAGGACTGCTTTTTGAGGGGAGGGTGTCGTATCGGCGGGTGCTGCAATTGCAAGTACAGCGATACAAGGGGACGGAAACTGAAGAAAGGGCAGAAGGCGGAATGCAGAAGGATGAGTTTAAAGGCGTACAGCACTTCTCGGCTCATCCAGCCTTGGTTCAGTACACCCCTTCATCGTTTATCGTTCTAACTCTACAAAAGTTTGCGAGGCGGCTGATTCCTGAGACAATGGGAGCCGACTTTTACAAGCGATCGCACTCATGGCTCCAGAAACACAGCGCAGCTTCTTAAGTGGATTGTGGCGTAGCAACTCTCGGCCCCTGACCATTTCCGTCGCCCTGATGTATATCGGTATCGCGATTACGCTGGTGTTTGTACTCGCCGCCTTGTTTGCACCGCTTATGCAGAGCTGGGGCTGGATTCAAGATCCCACCGCTGGTCTGGCTAACCCGATTCATGAGCCACCCTCTGCGGCGCACTGGTTTGGCACGAGTCGTCAGGGCTATGACATTTTTGCGCGAACGCTGTACGGGGCGCGGGCGGCCTGGCAGGTAGTGCTGCTGGCAACAGCCATGAGCGTGGTCATCGGCGTGCCTTTAGGCATGTTTAGCGGTTACCGGGGCGGCAAAATCGACCGGGCGCTGCTGTTTTTTATGGATACGATCTATACGCTGCCGGGGCTGCTGCTGTCAGTAACGCTGGCGTTTGTCGT
This sequence comes from Leptolyngbya sp. BC1307, assembly GCF_002286735.1. Classification (GTDB taxonomy): domain Bacteria; phylum Cyanobacteriota; class Cyanobacteriia; order Phormidesmidales; family Phormidesmidaceae; genus Phormidesmis. The sequence continues at coordinate 23,470 of NZ_NRTA01000039.1, read as the reverse complement.
GGGGCGGGGCGTGGTGAATGCGGCGGTGGCACTTTCGATTGCCTATGTGCCGCAATATTACCGGGTGGTTCGCAACCATACGGTTAGCGTTAAAACCGAGCTGTTTATAGAAGCCGCGCAGTCGATGGGCGCATCTACCTGGGCGGTGCTCTCCCGCTACCTGTTTCTAAATGTGGTGCAGAGCGTGCCTGTGCTGTTCACGCTCAATGCTGCCGACGCTGTGCTGATTCTGGGGGGCTTGGGCTTTTTGGGCTTAGGGCTACCCGAATCTACACCAGAATGGGGTGACTCTCTGCGTCAGGCTCTAGATGCGCTGCCCACTGGCATCTGGTGGACGGCTCTCTTTCCCGGACTCGCCATTACTTTTATGGTGACCGGTCTCTCTCTCATTGGCGAAGGCTTAAACGAATTTATCAACCCTTTGCTGCGCCGCGAAAACTGGGACTGAGAGGCGGCGAACTGACTGTTCACGCAGATGTCATCAACGTTTGATCGGTTGCTAAAAGCGCAGGTTGAGTTTCAGAGGCTGGCTTAGAGATGGCCAGTGACCAGCGACTGGCGATCGGCATGCGCCAGCCCATGCCAAAGGCGCGATCAGTCACTTTGAGCACGGGTGCAGATTGCCGCCGCTTAAATTCTGCTCGGGTGACGAGCCCAATCACTTTTTCTACAACGGCGGCTGAGTGACCGGCGGCGACAATGTCGTCGGCAGACTGCTGCTTTTGCACCAGGCGCTCTAAAATATCGTCGAGTGTGTCATAGTCTGGTAGCGCATCTTGATCGGTCTGATCGGGCTTGAGTTCGGCGCTGGGGGGCTTTGTGATGATGTTGTTAGGGATAACTTCTGAGCTGCGGTTGAGCCAGCGGCAGAGCGAATAAACGCGCGTTTTCGGGACATCGGCAATCACGGCTAAGCCGCCATTCATGTCGCCATAGAGGGTGCAATAGCCCACGGCTACTTCCGATTTGTTGCCGGTGGTGAGCAGCAGGTGACCAAACTTGTTGGAGACGGCCATGAGTAAATTTCCGCGAATGCGAGACTGTAAGTTCTCTTCGGTGACGCCGCTTTCTGTTCCGGTAAACATTTCACCTAGCGCAGCGTCGTAGCTGGTCATCAGTGAACCGATGGACAGTGTTTGAGTGGTGATGTTCAGGCTGCGGGCCAGCTGCTGAGCGTCGCTGATGGAATGCTCTGAGCTGTAGGGAGAGGGCATTAGGATTCCTAATACGTTTTGGGGCCCGAGGGCGGCGGCGGCGATCGCACTTACCAAAGCCGAATCTACCCCACCGCTGAGGCCAATCACCGCTTTGCTAAAGCCACATTTGCGCGCGTAGTCTTTCACCCCAAGCACCAGCGCTTCCCAGATTTCGGCGTCGGCTGATGGGAGCGTTGCTTTAATCTCTCCGGGTTGCAAATCTTGAGCGATCGCGTCGAATTCCACAAGTTGCAGGTCATCGGTAAAAGCCGCTGCCCGGCTAACCACTTCACCTTGCCGGTTGAAGCTGACGCTTTGCCCATCAAAGATCAAATCGTCGTTGCCGCCGATCTGATTAACATAGACGATTGGGCAGCGATTTTGCTTAGCAGCATGAGCAATCATGTTTTCTCTGAGCGTTTGTTTGCCGCAGGTAAAGGGCGAAGCTGAGAGATTAACGACTAAATCGACCCCCTCACCTACTAGCGCCTGAATGGGGTCAACAGGATAGGCACGTCTGCCCCAAAAAGATTCGCTGTTCCACAGGTCTTCGCAGATAGTGACGCCGATTCGTACAGATTCTTCCGCCGTCTCGTATGTAAAAATATTGGCCTCCGTACCCGACTCAAAATAGCGATCTTCATCAAATACGTCGTAAGTAGGCAGTAGGCGCTTATGAAAGACTTTTGCGACCTGTCCTCCCTGTAAAAGAGCCATGCTATTAAATATGGGTTTTTCTCCTTTAGCAGCAGCGGCACTGTTGTCTTCGGCTAGCCCAACCAGCGCTGTCAGCCCGGCGGGTAACGCTTTAGCGAGCGCCTCTATTTGTTGCTTCATCTGTTGAATAAAGCTGGGCCGCATGAGTAAATCTCGCGGAGGATAGCCGCAGAGAGAAAGTTCTGGCGTCAGCAACAGGTCTGCGCCTAGATTCGCGGCTTGCTGAGCGACTGAGAGAATGCGCTGGGCGTTGCCAGTGAGGTCGCCAACGGTCGGGTTGATTTGAGCGATCGCAATTTTCATAAACAAACCGTGTAGTGAAGAGAGCAGCGCACACTTTTGATCACAAGTCCAACCTTACAAAAAGACCATAGGCTTGTCTTTAAGCGGTTCAAACGCTTCTGCGTCAAACCGATACAGACTGGCGGGCCGACCGGCTCCGCGAGACGTTTTTACTTTGGTATCTTGCAAAATGCCGAGCTTTAACAGCCGCGTGCGAAAGTTCGAATAGTCAGAGAAATCTTCTCCGAGTACGGTGGCGTAGAGCTGATAGACATCGCTGAGGGTAAAGGTTTCGGGCAATACGTCAAAAGCGACCGGGCTGTATTCGAGCTTGTTACGCAGCCGCTGATAGCCATAGGTGAGAATTTGATTGTGGTCAAAGGCGAGTTTGGGTACCCGGCTCAGCGGATACCAGGCAATGCCACTGACCCCATCGGCAATCAGCGCGGTATCTTCAAAGCGCACCAGGGCAAAATAGCTGACCGAAAGATAGCGGATGTTGTAGGCATCTTCAGATTCGCGCGGATCGCGGTTAGGACCACCGAAGGTGAATAGCTGCTCTAAGTAGAGATTGTTGACGCGAATTTTTTCGGTGAGTACCCGGTCAGCCGCTGCCTCTAGCGATTCGCCTACGCGCACCAATGTCCCTGGCAGACTCCAGTAGCCGCTGTAGGGCGGTTCGTGCCGCATGACGACCAGTGCCAGCAGCCGGTTTTGCTCGGTATCGACTGAAAAAATGACGGTATCTACCCCGACTTTGAAGTCCGCGAGTTCGCCTAGTTCAAGCGGCGGCTGCTGGCTGCTAAGTTTGGCCAGTTTTGCAGTCTGAGCAGCCACTGGCTTTACCGGCGCGTCGATATTCTGGCTGGGGGTGTTTGAAGACATGGGTAGAGGTTGTGCTCGGTAATATAGTCGCGGATGACAGGCGGCAAGTCGTCGGGTACCCGGCTGCATTCAGTTTGGCGGTAGCTGCTGGAAGCAATGTCGTACTGATTGGGTGGCTGGGCGATCGTCACCTTCGCCTGCTGCCGTAAGGTGGCGATCGCTGGCCCCTGTACCGGGTAACCAGGTCGGGGAAACACTAGAATTTTGACTTGGGCAAAAATCTCTTCAGCCTGGTACCACTTGGGCAGTTGGGCCACTAAGTCAGCGCCTACGACCAGCGTTAGCTGCGCTCTCGGCCAGATCTGCCGGGCCCGGGCAATCGAGTGAATGCTGTAGCGATCGCTTAAGTGCTGATACAGTCCTACTTTGCCGCCTGGCAGTGTGTCAATTAGCCGTCGCAGCATTTCAGCGCGATCGCTTAGCGGTGACTGATCTTGCTTATAGGGGTTTTCAGATGCCCAGACTGCCACCTGGTCAAACTCCTGAGAGAGCCAGGTCAAAATGCTCTGATGACCCATATGCGGCGGATCGGCGCTGGTGCCAAACAGGGCAACCCTCATGGCTTTTCTCTGAGGCTCTCTCCAGGGTGTCGTTAGCATGGCAAGTCAAAAAGAGAAACGTCTTTAAGGCGGGGCAAAGGCCAGAAAAGGCCAGAAAAGGCAAAGGAAGCGTTAAAGGCGAGTGTGCTCAGTCAGCTGCTCTAAGCCATGGGAAATCTCAACGGGTAGAGGCTGCGGATCTTGCAGGCGGCGCACGGAGGACGGCAGGGCCGCAACGGTAGCGGCGGTACGTTCGGCAATCTGGCTCAGGCGTTCGGGTGGGATCATCCGCGCCCCCTGATGCATCACCCGCTGTAGCAGCGGCACCTCGCCTGGCAGGGCTGCTTCTATCGTGAGGGCCAGGCGATCGCCCACCACCTGACCCTTTTCACAGCGGCGGAAAATTTGCTTGCGCCCCGGATAGGTCGCCTTACCGCTCGATTCTTTCATCACCGGCGTGCCGTCAATCTCTACTAGCTTATACACACCGTTAACCGGCGTACCCGTGACCAGCTTGGTGCCCAAACCGTAGCCGTCAATGCAGGCGTTTTGCTGGCGCAGCGACTCAATGGCATATTCATCCAGGTCGCCGCTGGCAAAAATGGGCGTGTCGGGTAAGTGCGATCGCACCGCCTGCGACCCTGCAACCAAATCCCCTGAATCTATCCGCACCCCGCCCAGCGGCATGCCATCTGCGACCTTTTTGGCCAGTCGCTGGGCAGCGGCCACTGTGTCATAGGTGTCAATCAGCAGCGGCGCCCCCGGAAAATAGCGATGAAATGCCTCAAAGCCATCGTCTTCACCGCCCTTTAGCGCAGAAATAGCCATCACCAGAGCGTGGGCCATCGTTCCCACCGGTTTTTCGCCAAGCTTTAGCGCTGCTAGCACATTAGAAGTCGCATCGAGTCCGCCGGCGATCGCCGCTCGCGCTGCCCATAGCGATCCCTGAGGGCTAAAGGCCCGCCGTGTGCCAAATTCAAACAGCCTTGCGGTCGGGCCTGCTGCCTGCCGCAGTCGTGCTGCTCGGGTGGCAATCAAAGTTTGGTAGTTCAGTGCATTTAGCAAGTAGGTCTCGGCGATTTGGGCCTGCCATAGCGGCGCTTCTATCCGCAGCATCGGCTCATTGGCAAAGATGGCCGTCCCCTCGGGCACTGCCCACACCTCTCCTTCAAAACGAAAATCTTCTAGCAAGCCCCAAAAGCGGTCGGGCGCATCGTCAAAAATCTCCGTCTTTTGTAACTGCAAAATCTGCGCCGGGCTAAAGCTCAAATTTTCTAAATACTCCAGCCCCTGCTCCAGCCCCATGGCAATCAGGTAGCCATAGCCCTCGGGCAGACGGCGGGTAAACAGCTCAAAGCTAGCAGGCTTTTGGTGCAGCCCCTCGCCGACATAGCAGGCCGACATCGTGAGCTGATAGAGATCTGTCAGCAGGCCGTATTCTTCGGGGGCGATCGCCAGTGATTCCGCTGCCCACGATTCTGGGGTCCAAGCCTTGGCCTGCAAAGCATCTGTCTTTTCTATCTGGGGAGAACTGTCTTGCATAAAGACCATTAAGGATGAGGTGCGATCGCTAACCTTTGCTGACTTATGGTTATTTTAACCATAAATAGCGGTAAGTTGTCATCGGTTGCTATCTGATCTCTACTTTTTTGAGGAAATTGGAGGGCGGTTGACCGGCAGCGTTTCAGGCAAGTAGCTTTCGTTTGCAAGGGTTTTAGAAATGTCGAGGGTCGCGCCATTCTGGCTCATGTCATGAAATAGAAATCTACCTGACAATTGTCAGAGCGGTCTGATTTGGTAAATAAAACCAAAAGAGAGGCAGTTAACTCCCGACGAACGTTCTAGTCAGCGTCAAGGCTCCTCAAAAGACTTTAAAGTAGGGACAAATATGACCTGTAGATAAATTGGCAGGTAAAAAGGGCCGGTCTACACCTATGATTACCTCCGTGTGACGCCCTCAACGCTATGAAACCTGCTCTCGAAGCTCGGTCTGACGAATCTACCTGGATGACTGTAGTCCGCCTGCTCCGCTGGGACAAGCCTGCTGGCCGCTTGATCCTGATGGTGCCTGCGCTGTGGGCTATTTTTCTGGCGGCTAGAGGTCTGCCTGCACTGCCGCTAATCGGCGTAATCGTGCTGGGGACGCTGGCGACCAGTGCTGCTGGCTGTGTGGTCAACGATCTGTGGGATCGAGATATCGACAGTCAGGTTCAGCGCACTCGCAATCGTCCGCTCGCTGCCAAGGCACTTTCGATCAAAGTGGGTATCGGCGTGGCTCTAGTTGCCTTTCTCTGTGCCTGGGGCCTGTCTTTTTATCTGAATCCGCTGAGCTTTTGGCTATGCGTGGCGGCGGTGCCAGTGATTGTCTTCTATCCGGCGGCCAAGCGCGTGTTCCCGGTGCCGCAGCTAGTACTCTCGATTGCCTGGGGGTTTGCTGTGCTCATTAGCTGGAGCGCTGTCACAAGCTCGATTGAATTTGCTACCTGGCTGCTGTGGGCGGCGACGGTGCTGTGGACGTTGGGCTTTGATACGGTCTATGCCATTCCTGATCGCGAGTTTGACCGGCGGCTGGGGATCAACTCCAGTGCGCTTTTCTTTGGTCGCCGCGCGCCTCAGGCAGTGGGGCTATTTTTTCTGGGCACAGCCCTGATGCTAGCCTGGCTAGGGGTAACGATGGCACTGGGCGTTTTTTACTGGCTGGCGCTGATTTCTGCTGCGGTTCTCTGGTATCGCCAATATCGTCAGCTAGCCCGACGACACCAGTCTCCTCAGCTCGCTGGCTATATCTTTAAGCAAAACGTGACGATTGGGTTCGTTCTACTTGCTGGCATGGCCATCTCTGTCGTGCTGTAACTCAGATATTTTTACAATCTAATACTCCCGCGCTATGTGGCTCTTTTTTGCCTCTCTCACCGCTTTTTTTGAAGCCTGCAAAGACGCTACAGGCAAGCAGAGCCTCAAAAGCCTGGATGAATACTCGGTGCTCTTTAGCTTTATGGCCGTTGGCGTCGTGCTGCTGCTGCCGGTGCTGCTGATCTCAGGTGTGCCGCCGTTGCTTCCCGGCTTTTGGGTGGCGCTGCTAATTGGCGGCAGTCTGAATATTTTGGCCTTTACGCTCTATGTGCGGGCGCTGAAGCTGGCAGATCTGTCACTAACGGTGCCGCTAGTGACGCTAACGCCGCTATTTTTGCTGGCCACTTCGCCGCTGATCGTGCAGGAATGGCCGACCTGGGCTGACGGTGCCGGTGTGGTGCTGCTGGTCATCGGCTCCTATGTGCTGAATTTGCGATCGCCTACCTCTTCCGCTCCTAATTCTCCCCTGCTCCCCCTCCCCTCCGCTCCCAACATCTGGTCACCTTTACTAGCCATGGCCCGCAACCCCGGCAGTCGCCTGATGCTCTGCGTCGCCTTCATCTGGAGCATCACCTCTAACTTTGACAAAATCGGCGTCGTAAATTCTTCGCCGCTGTGCTGGGCCTTTGCCCTATTTACCGTGATTGCGGCTGGTATGGTGCCCTTTGTCTTACGGCGCGGGCTGAAGCCGCTGGTGGCGCAGTGGCAGCTATTATTATTGACCGGCGGATTTAATGCGATCGCCATCACCTTTCAAATGCTTGCCCTAACCCTGGCTCCGGTAGCTCAGGTAATCGCGGTTAAGCGGATGAGCGCCTTGCTATCTGTGCTCTTTGGCCATTTCTTCTTTGGCGAAAAGGGGCTGCGAGAGCGGCTGCTCGGGGCTGCGATTATGGTTGCTGGTGTAGTGATGATGTCGTTAAGCTAGGACAGGTTACCAATTTTTAACGATTTTTTTTTTATCAGCTGTGTCTAATCTGTGAATACGCTATAAGATGTAAGAGAAGAAATCGATATCGGTTACAGGTTTGCTTTTCTGTTTCAAAGGGTTTCCCTTGATTTTTACAGGCTTCCGTCCGACATATCATTCTCAATATCCTGTTTAATTTTTGGAGACTACATATGGGCGTTTATATAGGGAATCTTTCCTACGACGTAACAGAGGCCGACATGAGCGGCGTCTTTGCCGAGTACGGCACCGTCAAGCGTGTCACTTTGCCTACAGATCGTGAAACTGGTCGCGTACGCGGTTTTGCCTTTGTAGACCTCAGCAGCGACGATGAAGAGCAAGCCGCCATTGAAGCGCTAGACGGCGCTGAATGGATGGGCCGCGACCTGCGCGTCAACAAAGCCAAGCCTCGCGAAAGCAATCGCTAAGCTACTGCTGAAATCATTGCTGAGACAGTAGCTAAGACCCTTGTCAAGACTTTTACTAGAATTCTGCGTTTAGCCTCTGCTGACGAAAAACTTCAAGAGCCTTGGATTCACAAGCGTCTAGGTTTTCTTATCTTTGCACCGTTTAAAGCGAAATCCTGTAGAGCTTTGTAGGCCATCATTTTGTAGGCCATCATTTATACAGGTTTTCGCTCGAATCACTTTCAATCCCTTTTCAATTTTTGGAGACTATTTGTATGGGCGTTTATGTAGGGAATCTTTCCTATGACGTAACCGAGGCTGACCTCAACGGCGTTTTTGCTGAATATGGGGCTGTCAAACGCGTCACGCTCCCGACTGACCGTGAGACTGGCCGCGTTCGTGGGTTTGCTTTTGTAGACCTCGACAGCGATGCTGAAGAGCAAGCTGCCATTGATGCGCTAGACGGCGCTGAATGGATGGGCCGCGATCTGCGCGTCAACAAAGCCAAGCCTCGCGAGAACCGTCGCTAAGGCTATTAAGCCAATCTATACTTAAGCTAAGCCATTAGCTTATAATTTAGACCCCAGACTTTCTATAGGTTTGGGGTCTGTTGTATTGGGGGGCTCTTTATGTACGGCGCAGATCCAAAAGAGAAGCATCCGATGGCGGGCTTTCCGCAGATCTGCTTCATTCAAAACACAGTGTCGAACCCCAATATTGTTATTGGCGACTATACCTACTATGACGATTTAGAAGACTCAGAAGACTTTGAGCGAAATGTTCTTTATCACTTTCCGTTTATTGGCGATCGCCTGATCATCGGCAAGTTTTGCGCGCTAGCAACTGGCGTTAAGTTCATTATGAATGGTGCAAATCACAAGTTAACTGGGTTCTCGACCTATCCCTTTAACATCTTTGGCAACGGCTGGGAGAAAGTAGCGCCACAAGTAGGAGACCTACCGTACAAAGGCGACACTATTGTTGGCAACGACGTGTGGATTGGCTACGAGGCAACCATCATGCCGGGTGTACAGATCGGAGATGGTGCTGTGATTGCAGCAAAGTCAGTGGTGGTAGGAGACATTCCGCCCTATACGATTTTTGGGGGTAATCCAGCAAGATGCATCCGACAGCGATTTAACGATGAGACAGTAAAAAGACTCCTGGAAGTCTCCTGGTGGAACTGGGAGATCGAGAAAATTACTCGCAATTTAGAAAAAATTGTTTCAGTAGATATTGACGCGCTGATTGCGTGTGAATAGTTGTTCATCCGCTATCTATTTTGCCGGCTCGCTACTGACTGCCTGATCCGGCTCTCTACCGGAAGATAGCGCTGGCCGCATTCTCAGCCGACTAAAAAAGCCGGACTAATCAGAATGATTAATCCGGCTCACGCATTCGACTTGTTTCGATCTATAAGGTGCTTAGCCTGAGCTGTCTATTGCATATCAGGGGCCAAATGATTGGAGCAATATGAGCTGATCCAGACTTAGCGAAAGGCTAGATGATGCCTAATGCTAGCTAAGCGTTTTTGAGTAAATGCTTGACTAGATTATCTTTGACCATCATCTGCCGCATCACTTCAACGACGTACTCTTGCGCCTGCTCTAAGCTGAGCCCGCTGACCTGGTCTTTGACGACCTGCAGCTTAAATTGCTGCTCCAGACTAAGGCTGCCTGGCATTGTATCTTTGCCTGATTTACTCATGATAATTGCTCCTCCAAAAGGTTAGATAGATCTAGCAAGGTTAGACAGATCTTTTGAATCAGAATCCCAGAACCAATCAGGTTCTAAAGCTTAAAATCTCTACTGCTCAACTAGCTAGAAGCCGATAGAGCAATACCAATTTCATTTAATATGATTCTAACTTCGATGCATACTATCGTCAACTTGTAAATAAATTCGGTAGCAAGTGTTACGTAAGTTAACTTTTAAGATTTGATAAGTTTTATGATGACTCTGATTGCCTCCCAGCAACGGTTTCAGCGCAGTGGGTGACTCCTCTCTGTCAGCTCTTTACACCGCCATACTTATTGAGGGTCCAACCGGAAACTCGGCTAGAGCTCAGATAAGTCCTGCCGGACTATTAAGCTATGTAAATTACTGTAGTGATTGTTTCTATGGTCGTGCTCATCCATCAGGGATATCATCCGTCACATAGCATCCAACCAAAGAAAGAGTTCAGCTAAAAGCAAACTATCCACAGGGAAGAACGGCTTATCGATGCGATAAGTTTGTCTGCTAGCACTCAAAATATTGACTAGCCGGTCAGATAACCGGCGTTCAGAGCGATCGCCTCGAACGCTATAGTATTGATGAGATATTGAGAGCGGTGACGGCTGCTCATCAAGACAGGTATAGGTAAAGGCAGATTAGCGCAATGAACGTAATGGAATTTTTCCAGCAGAGTGCTGGGCAGTGGCAGTCTCAGCGCACCACGCACCACCTGCCGTTTCGTCGGGCGGAGCTAGGTGGCTCAAATATTTCGGTAGAGGCTCTACCGGCTGACAACGAAAGAGTCGTTGAAATTTGCCAGCTACACAATGTTGACCCAAGCCTGGCAGTCGGCGGCGCTTACGTCGAGTGGAAGGGTGAGATGGCCTGGGATAGAGACGAGGAAAATCACAAAGGCTCGACTGTCTTTGCGCTGGTGCCTGACGAAGACAATCCGCAACAGGGGCAGCTGCTGCGAGAGCGAGGCTATGCAGAAATTGTGCCAGTCATTGGCCGCTATGAGATGGATAGCGAAGATGGCCTGCTGCTGACCACTGAATACGAAACGATGAGTTCGATTGAGCGCTTCTGGTTTGCCAATCCTGATCTGCGCGTGCGAACTAGTGTCGTTAAGCGTTTTGGCGGCTTGAGCACAGCGTCTTTTTGCGCGGAGTCACGGATTGAGACGGTGCCTGAGCAGAGTAAAGACGAGGCGGCGGCCCGAGAGGCATTTGAAGCGGGGTCGCAGTATTCTTCTTTCGGCTGGTAGCCGCTGAGCTATACCTCTATCTCACTAGCAAAGCGATTGACCTTGTCAAATTCAAATGGACCGGCGACTGAACCCCAACGTAGCTCATCGGTCTCGGGGTCGCGGCCCCGGTCGTAGCTAGTCATATGGTCTTCGGTGACAATGAATTCGTTATCTAAGTAGGTGTTCTGGCCATTGCGGACGACGGCGCACTTTTTGCCCGGCTCTACCTGGCCGCGAAAGCTGCTGCCGGTCCACTGCACGTGAATATCACAGCCAGGCATGCTTTCTAAGCTGTCAGCAGTGAGGGTGAGGAGTTTGTCGCGATCGCGCGCCGCGCCGTAAAACTTCTCCTCATCTTTTACTTTGTAGTTTTCTAGCAGCACATCGTTTTCGCGCGGGATAAAGTGCAGCACTCTCACCCGGTAAGGAAGATTGAGCTGGTAGTAATAGGCCTGTTCTAGATAAAGGCTTATTCCTGACTGAAACCCTTTAGGTAGAGGCCGCATGCAGACCTGAATATGGGCGAAAAAAGGTGGATTTTCAATTGCCTGGGCCTGATTGCTAAAGTCGGCGGCCATCCAGCGAGTCAGGGTTGCCGCGTCGGTCGAATGCGTCATGAATGGGAATAGGAGATAGGGGATATCAAGACTTTAAAGGATAGGCGAGTCACCTATGGCTGTCTGCTTTTGCTCATTAATGCTGGATCTCTCTGGCTGTGTCTTTCTGGCTATATCTCCCTTTGAGACTGGTAAATAGGCCATAAAGCCAGCAATTGAGAGAGCGTAATCTAGGCTAATTTGGCCCTAGTGCGATCGCTCTTTTTTGTTGTATATCGTCACAAAAGTCCACAGGCTGCCTGAAGCTGCTCCATAGCTACGAGCCCATCCGGACGGGTGTAATGGTCGTGCTGAACGGCTATGCCGTCGGTGAGGCAGCGCTTGTCGTCATCGGCAGTCTGGATAAGACAGTTAAGCCTGTTTCGACGCCTGAAGCTGCTTAACTGCCATCGCCGCGACCCGCTGAACCGATGTCTCCACATCGCGCTGCAAAGCGGTAATCGCTTCAATGGCGTCGGGGTTACCTAGCTTGGCCAGGGCGAGTGCGGCTGCCTTCCGAACTTCGGCCTGGCGATCTTTGAGACAGGCGATCAGGGGTTGATACGCCTGCTGACAGTTGAGCCGAGCGAGATTGGTGGCGGCTTCAATTCTGACTTCTGGCGAGTGGTCATTGAGCGCTTCGGTTAGCATCGTCGTGGCTTTGTGGGCCGACTCTGACCGATAGTGACTCGCCGGCGGTGCTCCTGTCTTCAGGTGGCCCATCTGTCGCTGGCCGTTTTGCTGCTGACCGGTCTGTGGCTGGCCGGGTTGTTGCCCTAGAGAGCGGCCATCGGACTGAGACCGACCGGTCTGTATCTGAGCAGCCTGCTCTTGAGCGGTCTGTGGCTGAGCGACCTGCTGCTTTTGAGCAAGTTGAGCGATCGCGCCAATCACCGCCGTTCTCACCGCCGGAGAAGGATCGCTCATATGGCGGTACAGTCGTTCGCTCACCTCACTGCTCATAGAGGCGATCGCCCAGGCAGCATGGCCCTTACAGCTCTCACTGGCCTGATCAGAAGCCAGCACCGCTCGCAGCGAGTCAAAGGCTGGCGCGCCTACTTTAGCTAAAGTGCCTGCCGCCGCACTTTTAACGCCAATATCGGAGTCATGTAGCAGCGCTTCAATCAAGCCGTCTACCGAAGTCGGGTCGCCGATGTTAGTCAGTGCGTTACAACAAGCCCGGCGAACTACCGGCTCTGGATGGCTGGCAATGCCCTCTAATAGATAAGGCGTTGCCGGTTTCCCAATCTGACTGAAGCACTCCACCATCGCAATGCGAGCTGCCCGTCTAGGGTCGATCAGGCTATGAACCATTTGCTGCAGCAAAAAAGGGTCGGGCTGGTCGAGTGCCCGTAACGCTATCTGCTGGTTGACGTGGTCGATCAGCTGGTCAACCCGGGCTTTGGCTTCTGGAGAATTGGGAGAGTCGGGCTCGCTGCCAGCATGATTGTTATCGGCTGGAATGCTAGATGGGTCATTGACTTGACCAGAACTGTAACGATCTTGTGAGTCGTTCAAAGGTTAGCCCTCGTCGGGTGATAGATGGGTCAGTGGCTGCCGTAGCTGCGCTAGAGAAGCGTCAATTTTGCAAAGTTCAGAGTGGTTTTCGAGTTGAGTCATCACCATGGATTTTGGCAGCTTAGCCTTTTTGGTAGTAGCCATAAAGCCTTCCAACAACCGCTGGCGGTACTTCTCCAGATCGGCAATGACATCAGCCACTTCTTCAGAGGAAGGGCTAGTTTTTGTCTGGTTGGCGCGTCGAGTGCTCTCTACCATGAGTGAATACCTCTTTTGTCTTTGCAAGGATTGGGTTAGGCCGGTTGTTAATTTGGCGCGATCGCTCAATGAGTCCGTCAGTGGTTTCAGTCAGCTATCAGTGCTTCTGCTCAGGCGATGGATGGTATCATCGGATACTAATTGTAGCCAATCCCCGCAAGACATAAGATGCGAGGGCGGCTAGGGAAGTGCCGCAGAAGGGTCGCCAGGTAACCTACAAACATTTCTTTACGGGGCGCTTTAATGTTTGGACGCTTTAGCATGAGTCTCTGTAGCACTGTCTCTGTCAGATCGCTGCTGGTTGATCTGCTCTACTGTGTCGCTCAATGAATATTTCTGAAGTTAAAACGCTGTTAGCGAGTGACGATCCTCAGCGACGGCTGCGAGGACTCACTGCCCTGAGAGACTTTGAAAGTGAAACGGCAGTACCGCTGCTGATTGCTCACAGGCAAGAATCAGTCTTTTGGGTGCGTTCTTTTGTGGCTATGGGCCTGGGCCGCAAGCGCAATGAAGCATCCTACGCTGCGTTGCTGGAGATGCTTGCAGCGGAAACCGATAATAACGTTCAAGCTGAAATTGCCAATTCTTTGGGGCTGCATGGCTCTAGAGCGGTCGAACGGCTGGCCGCGCTGTTTCACGAAAACGACAACTGGCTGGTACGTCGCAGCGTTTTAGCGATTATGCCGGAGCTAGAAAGCCCTCGGCAACTGCTGAAAATTGCTGTGGCGGCGCTCAAAGATCCAGACCAAACTATTTCTCAGGCGGGTATTTCTACGCTGGGCCTGTTGGCTGATACTTGCGAAGCCGGTCAGGCACTAGAAGCGCTGCTGCCCTTGCTGAGCGATCAAAACTGGCGATCGCGTCTTGCCCTAGCCCATGCGCTCAAACCGTTTGAGTCGGATCGCGCCAGAGATGCCCTGGCCAAGCTGCGTCAAGACAGTCATCACAAAGTGATCGCAGCGGCGTTAGAAGATCTGCTGCCGACGTAGTGCTTCTTCTGTGTAACGGTCTCCCCGACAGCTTTACAGCAATTGTCCGGCAGATATGCCGAGTGATTGATTGCCGTGCTGAATCAAGTGAGGTATCTTAAAAGTGTAAAGAAATATCTCTTTACACGAAAATCTGACCTGCCTTATGCGGATCAAGCTTAAGAGGAGCGCCATGGTACTGTCTGCAAACGTTCAGCCTGCAAACGTTCAGCCTTCTATTCAATCCAGTCAATCCAATGCTGCTAGCCCGGCTGAAGCGGCGGAGCAGCAGGCGATCGCCTTTTTTAAGCATTCAGCGGGCGATTGGCAGTCTCGCCGTCGCTACTACACCCTGGCTAGCGGTGAAACTCAAGAAGTGATCAGTGACATCACCGTTTGCTTTCTAGAGGGCGGACACAGTGACCTGGTCGAACTCGCGGCCCGCCATGAGCTAGGGGATCCACTGGTCTGCGGGGCAAAAGTCACCTGGGAGAGCAATTATATTACGCCGAGTCGTAAACCCTCCAAAGGATCGACAGTTTTTGGAATTCGGGGGGATGTGATGTATCGCGATCGCGGCTTTGCCACTCCGAAGCCCGTCACCGCTGACTACCGGTTCACCAGCGAGCGGACAATGGTATTGCGCACTGAGTACAACGGTTCTGCCTTTGAAGAAGAACTCAAGCTGATCGGCGACAAATACCGTACGCGCCAGACCATTATTTCTCGCGCAGGTGAAGAAGTGATGATCGGTCAATATCTGGAGACGCGCGTTTAGTCCATCGCGCTTCAATAACGCTACGCCTAGTCCCTGCAGACGCCCTTACGTCAGTTTGCAGGGATTTTTCTTTGCCCTAGTATTCCAATCTTTGCCCGGTAGCTTTTCGGGTATGGGCAGTTCACCCGTTTGGCTCTGCCGCACCCTGCGTGAGCCGACGGTGGAGCACCTCGCTCATGTCGGGCGATAGGGCGAAAAGGCTTGCTCTCTCTGTGATTGACGCCACTGAGATTTTTATAAAGTTTTTTGTACTTTCTTAGATACTCGGCGTACAAGCTTTACTCTTTTATTGTGGGAGCAGTCGGTTCCGAGCCCTGTTCCATGGCCAAATATTAGGAGAATTCGGATCTTATGTTAGATGCGTTTGCTAAAGTTGTCTCCCAAGCTGATGCCCGTGGTGAATACATCACTGGTGCTCAGCTAGATGCGCTAGATCAGATGGTTGCTGAAGGCAACAAGAGAATGGACGCAGTCAACGGTATCACCAGCAATGCTTCTGCCATTGTTGCCAACGCTGCCCGCTCTTTGTTTGCAGAGCAGCCTCAGCTGATTCAGCCCGGTGGTAACGCTTACACGTCTCGTCGCATGGCTGCTTGTTTGCGCGATATGGAAATCATCTTGCGCTACATCACTTACGCTATGTTCTCTGGCGATGCTAGTGCGCTAGACGACCGTTGCCTCAACGGTTTGCGTGAGACTTACATCGCTTTGGGTACGCCTGGTTCTTCTGTCGCCGCTGGCGTGCAGAAAATGAAGGAAGCTGCGGTTGCGATCGTCAGCGACTCTAGCAATGTGACCAATGGCGACTGCAGCAGCTTGATTTCTGAGCTAAGCGGCTACTTTGACCGTGCAGCTTCTGCTGTAGCCTAGCTGATTTGAGTGAATTGCTCTGAGGTGTTTCCCAGGAATCTTCTCGGTGTGAAACGCTGCCTTTTAAAAATTGTCTAAACCTCAATTAGGAGATCTCTAAACATGAAAACTCCTCTGACCGAAGCAGTTTCAACTGCTGACTCTCAGGGCCGTTTCCTTAGCTCGACTGAAATGCAAGTTGCATTTGGTCGCTTTGGTCAAGCTAAAGCCAGTCTAGAAGCTGCTCGTAAACTGACTCAAAACGCTGACAGCCTCGCTAATGGCGCTGCTCAAGCTGTTTACAACAAGTTTCCTTACACTACGCAAATGCAGGGGCCTCAGTACGCTGCTGACCAGCGTGGTAAAGACAAGTGCGCTCGGGACATCGGCTACTACGTGCGGATGATCACCTACTGCCTGATTGTGGGTGGTACTGGCCCAATGGATGACTACCTGGTTTCTGGTCTTGCTGAAATCAACAAGACGTTTGACCTGGCACCTAGCTGGTATATCGAAGCGCTTAAGCACATCCGGTCTAACCACGGTTTGAGTGGCGATCCGGCAACTGAAGCTAACACCTACATCAACTACGCGATCAACGCTCTGAGCTAATTAGCTAAATTGACGTTTTTGCCTCTGATTTTTATATCGGGTGGTTAGACTTCAATTTTTACCCAGAGAGATATGCGATTACTAGAAGCGTCTAGTGGTTGTTTGTTTCTCTGGGTTTGCTATTGGTAGCTTATTTGACCACAGCTTTTACTTATGACGACAGCAGATACACAGCCAGCAGGCGGTGCGCCTCAGCTAACGGTGCCTCAGGCGATCGCCAACCTCAACCAAACTGAAGACAAGGGCGATCGCTACTATGCAGCCTGGTGGCTCGGGCGTTTTCGGGTGAAAGAACCGGACGCGATCGCCGCGTTGCTCGCCGCCCTGCAAGATGAGAGCGATCTGGCTCCTGACGGCGGCTTTCCGCTGCGGCGAAATGCGGCGCGGGCGCTGGGTAAGGTGGGCGATAGTGCCGTTGTTCCTGCTCTGCTCGACTGTTTGAAATGCCCGGACTACTACGTGCGGGAAGCAGCGGCTCAGTCTTTAGAATCTCTAGACGCTAAAGCAGCTGTAGCTCCCTTGCTGTCGCTGATCGCAGACGGCGTTGAGGCAGCGGTAGAAGTGCCTGGCAAGCCCCACTTAGTGCAGCCTTACAATGCGATTTTAGAAGCGTTAGGCAGTTTGGGCGATCGCCAGGTCATCCCAGCCATAGATCCTTTTCTGAGCCACGCTGTTCCTCAGGTGAAGAACGCAGCGGCCCGAGCGATGTATCAGCTGACGGGTGAAGGCCGGTATGCTCAAATTCTGGTCGATACTTTAAGCGGCAATGACTTGCAGCTACGGCGGTCGGCTTTATTGGACTTGGGAGAGGTGGGGTATTTGCCAGCCGGAGAGGCGATCGCTGCTACCTTAGCCGAAAACAGCATTAAGCTGATTGCGCTGAAGGGTCTACTAGAAAAAGAGATTCGCGCTACAGACGATTTGGTTTCAGACCGTGCCTGTAAAGTGATGACGTTAATGGACTCATTGTTGTAAGCAAATGACAGCCGACACTCTCCAAACGCGACTGCAGGCCGTTGATCAGGCAGACTCTGCCCGGGCCATGATTGTCGCCGTTGAAGCCCTAGCCGCACTGCAAGACGAAGGGGCCATCGATACGCTGATTCGCGTGCTGGGATATAACAACCCCGGTGCCGCCGTCGCCGCCGTAGACGGATTAATCGCAATTGGCACGCCTGCGGCCTCGGCCCTGCTCACTCAGATAGATGGCTACAACTATGGTGCAAGGGCTTGGGCACTGCGCGTCTTAGCAGGTATTGGCGATCCGCGAGGACTGGATTTAATTTTAGCAACCGCCGCCGAAGACTTTTCTCTCAGCGTCCGGCGAGCAGCGGCGAGAGGGTTGGGCTCAATTCAGTGGGAACAGCTAGACGAGGCGGCATGCCAGCAAGCGCAAACCAAAGCAAAAGAGACGCTGCTAAAGGTTCTCAAAGATCCGGAGTGGGTAGTGCGATATGCGGCTGTGGTGGGCCTCCAAGGGGTGGGGACAGCCGCGATCGCCTGCCAATTTACTGACCTGGTAGATCCCATTGCTGAGGGATTGCGCGATCGCATTAGTCAAGATGATACGCTAGCCGTGCAGTCGCGGGCGCAGTGGGCACTCTCACAGCTTTCTCCCAAGGTATGACTCATTTAAAGTACGCAGTGATCGGTACCGGGGCCATTGGGGGCTATTATGGGGCGCGGCTGCAGCAGGCGGGCTGCGAGGTTCACTTTTTGCTGCACAGCGACTATGAGCAGGTGCAGGAAAACGGCTTAAATATCGACTCTATCAGTGGCGATTTTGCTTTGCCTGAGGTAAATGCCTATAGCGATCCGGCACAGATGCCGCCCGTAGATGTAGTAATCGTGGCGCTAAAAACAACTCATAACGATCAGCTGCTCAATCTGTTGCCTGCGCTCAACCCCAACGGTGCAATTTTATCTCTGCAAAATGGGCTAGATGTGGAAGCGGTTATTGCGCAGCAGTTTGAAGAGGCGACGCCAACGATTTTAGGCTGTCTCTGCTTTATCTGTGCGAATAAAATTGGCCCAGGACATATTCGCCATCTCGACTACGGTCGGCTGTTGTTGGGCGCGTATGAGAAAAGCAACAGACTTTGTCCGACGACACCTTTGATGAAGGCGATCGCCGCCGACTTTGAGCGGGCGCGTGTCCCTATCGAAACCACTGAAGATTTACCCATGGCGCGCTGGCGTAAGCTGGTGTGGAATGTGCCCTATAACGGGCTGTCGGTGGTTTTAGATGCGACGACTGAGGAGATGATGGGAGATAGTGGGGTGCGATCGCTGATCACCACACTGATGAACGAAGTTGTTGCGGTTGCCAACACTTGGGGGCAACAGAATGCGATGCAGGGTAAAAGAGAGCTGCCTGCCGATCTGATTCCACAGATGCTCACTCATACAGAAGAGATGGCGGCTTACCGCACTAGCATGAAAATTGACTACGACGAGGGTCGCCCCTTAGAAATAGAGGCTATTTTGGGCAATCCTATCCGCACGGCTCAGGCGCTGGAGGTCTCTGTGCCCACTATGGTTATGCTCTATCAGCAGCTCTCCTTTCTCAACGCAATCAGCCAAAAATTAGATCGCTAAGCAGTCAGGGCTGGCTTCACAATCCTGTGACCCACTGCGACCCTGTCTGTCGCCTGACCGAAGCGGCGATCGCGCCCCTGATAAGTCAATAGCGCCCGGTGTAGTTCGCTCCGGTCAAAATCTGGCCAAAAGGCATCGGTAAAGTACATTTCTGTGTAGGCGAGCTGCCATAGTAAAAAGTTGCTGAGCCGCTGCTCGCCGCTGGTGCGAATCAGCAAGTCAGGGTCGCAGCCTGCTGTATACAGGTGCTGAGTGATGGTTTCTTCACTGATGGCATCGGCCGTCATTTCACCGCGTGAGACTTTTTGCGCTACCTGCTGACAGGCTTGAACAATCTCGCTGCGACTGCCGTAGTTAATCGCTACATTGAAGTCAATTGTCTGGTTGTGAGCGGTTTCTGTCATGGCTCTCGACATCTCTTGTTGTAAAGCAGGTGACAGCCCGGAGAGGTCGCCCACAAAGCGAATGCGGACGCCTTCTGCGTGCATCTTTTTTAGCTCTTTGCGCAGCATTTTCTCAAACAACACCATCAAGAAATCTACTTCAGCCGCTGGCCGTTGCCAGTTTTCAGTAGAAAAGGCGTAGGCGGTCAGCGCGCCAATCCCCCAATCTTTACAGCAGCGCAGCAGATCTTTGAGGACTTTGGCTCCCTGCCGATGTCCGGCAATGCGAGGCAACCCTCGGTGGTTAGCCCAGCGGCCATTGCCATCCATAATCACAGCGATATGCTGAGGCAAACACTGCGGGGCGAGATCGTCAGGTAAAGAAGATAGGTTCATGAGTATAGGTAGCGACTTGCTCAGTTTTAAGAATGCCCGCCGTGCTTTTGGCAGGGGCCGGTGATTTCACGGCAATAGTGGATAGGTAGCATCGACTTGCCCAGTTGCGTAAGGACTCGGCGATCGCAGCATTGCTCATCAGGTTAGGCGCAGCACCCGGCGGATGTCAGTCGGAAAAAGTCGGCAAGCGTCGGATAAAAAGTCTGTCAGGTGGATTATTTTGAGCGGGCGATCGCTCTCTTCTCAGACATTCGTGCCCCGCAGCAGGTTGACCGAGTGCGCAGAGATAGCGCCTGATCCATTAAAAATCATCGTCTTAGCCTCTCACCCTCGAAAGAGGCGAGCCTTGCCCATTCGCTGTAAGCTGTGCGTAATTTAGGCTCTGTTATAGGGCTAAACCGTCACTTTAAGTCACTAACAGGTAAAAACTATGCGCTGGAAAATGGGTCGCCGCAGCCAAAACGTACAGGATCGGCGCGGTAGAGGCGGTGCTCCGCTAGTCGTTGGCGGCGGCGGTTTAGGCGTATTGGTCATAGCAGTCGTCATTGCTCTGCTAGGCGGCGACCCTTCCATTGTCTTAGACCAAGCAGCGCCAAACCAAACGCCCAACAGTAGCCAGCCCCAGCCCACCTCTCCTGAAGAAGACAAGCTCGCAGATTTTGTTTCTGTCGTCTTAGCCGATACCGAAGACACCTGGAATACTCTTTTCCCTCAAGAATTTGGTGGTAACTATCAAGAGCCCGATCTAGTCCTGTTCACTGGCGCGGTACAGTCAGCCTGTGGCACCGCTCAAGCAGCCGTCGGCCCGTTTTACTGCCCCGCCGATCAGCAAGTTTATATCGACCTGAGCTTTTACCAAGCGCTCAAAAACGACCTGAATGCGCCGGGCGACTTTGCCCAAGCCTATGTGATTGCTCACGAGGTCGGCCATCATGTGCAAAACCTGATTGGTGTGTCTGACCAGGTACGCGCCGCCCAGCGCGGTATGAGCGAAACCCAGGCCAATGAGCTATCGGTACGCCAAGAGCTACAGGCCGACTGTTTTGCAGGCGTATGGGCTCACAATGCCGACCAACAGCGCGATATATTAGAGCCCGGTGACATTGACGAAGCGCTGAACGCGGCCAGTCAAATTGGCGATGACAAGCTACAGCAACAGCAGCAAGGCTACGTCAACCCCGATTCATTTACTCACGGCACCGCCGCCCAGCGCACAGAATGGTTCAAACGCGGCTTCACCTCCGGCGATGTTGAGCAATGTAATACATTTGAAAGCTAGGGTAGCTAGGCCTCGTAAACTGTAAGAGTAGTTTGATGAAACAAATCGCATCCGGGTGATGTGAAGCGCCAGCACTCAAAAGGCTGTCAGACTTATGGAGTCAACTAACGATGGTCAGTACATATCTTCCGTCTGAGCAGCGAGTAAAACTCTCGGGCATTAGCTGGGACACCTATCAATCAATCAAAGCTGAGCCTGAAAATCGTAATCTCAGACTGACCTACTACCGAGGCGTGCTTGAGATTATGGCTCCTTCGCCAGAGCATGAATACTATAAAAAGGTGATAGGGCGATTTGTCGAAACCCTCGCTGAAGAATTCGTCATCAGTCTTTATCCTTTGGGATCGATCACGCTAGAGCGAGAAGATCTGGTCAGCGGCGCAGAGCCGGATGAATGCTTTTACCTGACGCTCAGCAAAATTCGGGCAGTCAAGGGTAAAAAACGAATAGACCTCAATCAAGACCCGGCTCCAGATCTGGTGGTAGAAGTGGATATTACCAGCCGTTCCCGGTACAGAGAGCAGGTATACGCAGCCTTACAGATTCCTGAAGTCTGGCGGTACGATGGCCAGACTTTAACGCTACTGTCACTGAGTGACGAGCGGTATGTAGCGATCGCCCAAAGCATAGTCTTTCCCAAGATCGAAGCTAAGGCCATCGAGCTGTTCTTACGACAGGCGATGGAAAAAGACTACTTAGCGTTAGTAGGTGAATTCAGACAGTGGTTGCGAAGCCTCTCGCTTCAGTAAGTGCGCCACCCCTGATAGCTTCAATATCAAAATGGATAATGCTGACGTTGCTCACAACTTGTTAGCCTGTTAGTCGTAGAGAATTTTTTAGGCGTGGGTTTTTTTTGCGATCGCTTGCCTCCTGATACCGCCGCTCGTTCGCCTCAACTGACTTTTGTAAGTCCACTACCGGGTTCGGATAATCTACGCCCAATCGAACGTCGAATCGCTTTTGTTCTTCGGGCTGCAACTTCCAAGGCGCATGTACTTTTTTGGCAGGCAGGTTCTCTAGCGCGGGTAGCCAGTGCTTCGCGTATTTTCCTTCCGGGTCGTAGTCTTTAGACTGCTTAGGAATATTGAAATAGCGAAAGCCGCGAGCATCGTTGCCGACGCCTGCTGTATAGTTCCAGTTGCCCCAGTTGCTGCATACGTCGTAGTCAATCAGCAGCGACTCAAACCATTCTGCGCCCCAGCGCCAGTCAATGCCGAGATTTTTAGTCAAAAAACTGGCCACGTTTTGTCGCCCTCGGTTGGACATAAAGCCAGTAGCGGCAATCTCTTTCATATTGGCGTCCACCAGCGGATAGCCGGTCTCTCCTTCGCGCCACCGGTCAAAGCGCTTCCAGTCTGCTTGCCAATTTATCGGTAAGCCGCGAATGCCGCCTTTGCGAAAAATTTTGCGGCCATACTTAGCGCATACCAGCCGAAAATAGTCTCGCCACAGCAGCTCGAATACCATCCAGTAGGTGGAGTTGTTCTTTCTGCGCTGATTCTCGTAAGCTTGCACCTCTTCATAAACTTTGCGAGGAGAGAGACTGCCGTTGGCGAGCCAGGGTGAAAATTTAGAAGAATAATCGGCCCCCAACATGCCGTTACGAGTCTCTTTATAGGTTTGCAAACAGTCGGCATCCCAAAAGTAGTGCTGCAATCGGGCAAAGGCTGCTGTCTCTCCGCCCTTGAACTGCAAAACGCCTTTGGGATCTATAGGATTTTCTTCTAACCCTAGATCAGAAAGGGTCGGAATCTGCCCGGGCTCTACGCCATCGGGCAGAGCGGGTAGTTGTTCGGGCGTGGCAAAAGTTGGAAATACCTGGCTCTCTTTTTCTACAGCTTTGCGAAATTGCGTGAAGACTTCTGGCAGTTTGCTAATTTCAAAGGGGAGATCGTTGGGATGGTGGAGCGTAGCGCCCCAATAGACCTCTGAACTGACTCTCATTTCTTTTAATGCTTTTTCGACGGCTTGGTCAACACCGGTCTCTTCTGAAGTCACTTCGCAATAGCTCAATAACCGCTGGTAGAAGGCAAGCTTGTTTTAGCTTGCAACAAAACAAGCCGACTCAGCAGGCAGGGCCTGAGCCGTTGCCTGAGCCGCTCTTTGTCTAATGACATCAGGCAACAAGGGAACAGTGTCATCGTGTTTGAGCCTGGAGGTCAAATATTGCCAGAACGAAAAGCCCAGCTTGCGACAGGTTTTTTTGAGGCCGACAAAGGTGTCACGCGCCTGCCTGCCCAAGTCATGGCGAGTGGTGCCACTAATCTTACGACGAGTGACCATCTCGCGAATATCAGATTCAGCGGCATTGGTATGCAAAGGCAGCGCTGGCATCTCCAGGACGCGCAGGAGTTCTGCCTTGTGGTTGGTAAACTGCTTGAGCACCGCGTTTAAGGGCGCATTGTCCTCGAAGGTCTGTGCAAAGATGGCATCAAAGCCTCG
>NZ_NRTA01000038.1 GCF_002286735.1 Leptolyngbya sp. BC1307 | reverse complement strand
TCTGGGCTTCGCCGCAGAGCTTTTTCTATCCGCCTGGCCAATGTGCTATTTGTTACTTGACTAGAAGCTCTGCTTTTCCCGCCTTGAGTTGATACCCAATCGGTGGACCACCGAGATGAAGATACCTGGGGCTGTCATCTGCTGGATGTCATAGAGCAAGGCTTCGACCCAGACTACACCATCGCTGATGGCGGTAGTGGTCTGCGGGCTGGACAGAAAGCGGTGATGCCAGAGACACCCTGCCACGGCGATGTATTCCATATCCAGCATCAGTTTGAGCAAGTGGTCAATGGTCTGACTCGTCGCATCCAAGGCGGGCCAGCACGGCTGCTGAAGCAGGCGCAGCAGATGGCCAACACCCGCCTCAAAGACATCGTGGCGCAGAAACTCCTCAGTCAACAGTGGCTAGCAGAACAACGAGAGCAGGCACTTATCTGTCTAGCCCAGGATGTCAAAACGCTGTTGGGCTGGTTCTCTCATGATGTGCTGGCCTTGGCTGGGCCACCGCTGGCAGTGCGTCAGGAACTCTTTGACTTCATTGTTTTGGAACTGCAACAGCGAGAAGATGAGCGCTATCCTGCCATCCGCAAGCTCAGAAAGGCACTGCATAATCAGCGCGACCAGCTATTGGCCTTTGCGGGTGTCGTTGACCAGAAGCTGGCTAAGATCGCTGAGGACTTTGAGCTACCATCGCAGGCCGTACGGGAGGTCTGCCTGCTGCACCGAAAACACGACACCTCGAATGCCTACTGGGTACGGTGGAACCAGTTGCATAGCCAGCTATCTAGCAAATTTCATGGGGTAATGGAGGCGGTGGGCAAAGCGCTCGAAGAGACGCCGAGGGCCAGCTCTATGGTCGAGAACCTCAACTCACGGCTGCGCAATTATTTCTTTCTGCGACGGAGTTTAGGCGATTCCTACCTGAGCCTTTTGCAATACTTTTTGAATCACCGCTGTTTCATGCGGTCGCTGAAGCCAGAGCGGGTGGGCAAAAGTCCCAAGCAACTGCTGACTGGTGAGGCTCATCCCCATTGGCTAGAGCTACTGGGTTTTAAGCGTTTCCAAAGAGCGTAGAGACTGACTTAATTGCTCACTAGACCATCGGCAACGATGGTCTAATTGGAGCTACCTGTGTTACCCAAAATCGGCCTTTTTTGAACCAGGCCGAAAAGACTATCTGTAGACGATTGTGTGAGTTTCTGACTTGAACCGAGCCATATTTTGCTTTTTTCGTGGATTTTGTGGGTTGCATCAGGATGCTACCTCATTAGCAGAACAAATGATCTACTAAATTATATTCATCCTTTTTATTTTTTCCACCCCAGCCTTACTCCAAATTCTTACCCCAAAAATTACCCCAAATTGCCTTCCAAACCTGACTAAAAGCAGCCAATAATGTCCAACGGCTTTTTTAGACACCCTTCAAAAAGCAATCCCCGCAAGGGTTGTAAACCTTGCAGGGACTGTGAAATCGTTGATTTACTAAGGAAGCTGGTGACAAGACTCGAACTTGCGACCGGCTGATTACAAATCAGCTGCTCTACCAACTGAGCTACACCAGCAGAACCATCATTATATCAAAGCTTGTGAGTAATTTAGCAAGCCAAGCTTTAAAGGTGCGAACTGTTTTGGCTGTAGTCGCCGCCTACAATTCAGATCCTCAAAGCATGGCTTGCACTCTCAAGCCTTATTGTTTTCTACTGCCCAGCGAGCTAGTTCAGTACGGTTATGTAGCCCAGTTTTACCCAGCATGTTGCTCACATGGCTTTCAATAGTGCGCTGGCTCACTTTTAACTCTTCGGCAATCTGGCGGTTGGCCATGCCGCGAGCGACAAACTGTACCACCTTGAGTTCGGTAGGTGTGAGCTCTACATCAAAAGGAACCTGAATAGTGGGGATGGAGTTCGGCCCTCTATTTTGATGATGAATCAGGCGGGTGGCCTGCTTCAGCGAAGACTCTACTTGAGCAACCAGTTCTTCGGGTTCGAAGGGTTTCACCATGTAGACATCAGCGCCCGTTGTTAGCCCTTTGACCCGGTCCTGGCTTTGCCCCTTGGCAGAGAGAAATAAAATCGGAATCCAGCTCTTGCCCGGATCCTGACGAACCTGCTCGACAAAAGCATAGCCGTCCATCTCTGGCATCATTACATCGCAGATGATCATATCAGGCGATAGTTCGATCAGGGCAGAAAGCGCCTCTCGACCGTTGCCAGCCGTCATTACCTGATAGCCTCGAAACTCTAGATAGTCTTTTACTAATAAGATGAGATTAGGGTCATCATCTATAAGTAAAAGCTTTTTCTGTTCCCCTGTGTTAGCTTCTTTCATGCCGTGTGCTCGCTCGCTTGCCTCTGACTGAAGAGTTTTGTACTGAGTAGAAAAGAAAATATGGTTTGAAGCAGTCTAAAAGCTGCAGACTAACCTATTACGATAGATAAAAGGGTTAATTACCCGATAGCTTTAAGCTGATTTAATTAACTTGATTGCCGTCTTCACATGCGCTTGTGGTCATCATAGGATGAAGGGTAGTAAAGCTACCTGAGATGAAAACAGCTCTGAGAGAAATTGACTTAACTGCTTTTCAATTGATGTTTCCTTAAGCGAAACGGCTTTGTTTACTGCGCTATGTGAGCGATAGCTGTAGAGAAAGATGGTCTCTATCTGTAAGAACAATGATTGGCTAGATTGCCACATCAAGTATTCCCAAGATATAGATAATATCACTCAGATTAGGCAGTCTGTGAATAGTCAGTTATCTGGCAACCTCAAGTGCTGTTTTAGATGCTTTTACCCTGGCTGAGCTCCCTACCTTTTCCAGCAGTTAAAGATAGTTTGCCGAGCATAGGCGAAGATGTGCAGACGGAAGATATATATCTAACGTCAGTCAGACTGAAAGAGGCAATGCGCACTTTTAATGGCGATCGCACGTCAGCTAGACGATCTGAATAACAGATTAAACACACTTAACTATATTAAAAGCTAAACACTTACGTACAATCAATGACCGCTATCACAGTGATCTGGTATCAATTATTACCGACCTGCTTTTATGCCAACGTTCAGGGAGTCGCTCGTGATTACATTGCTTAGCGATTTTGGCCTGAGAGACGCTTATGTAGCAGTGATGAAGGGGGTGATCGCGTCTATTTGTCCGGCGGCGGTGACGTGCGATCTGACACATGAGATATTGCCTCAAGACATTTTAGCGGCCCGGTTTAATCTGATGGTGGCCTATCCTCATTTCCCTGAGGGGACGGTGCATCTGGCGGTTGTCGATCCAGGGGTCGGATCGGCGCGGCGGGCGATCGCTCTTCGCTGCGCACACGGTTTTTTAGTCGGTCCAGACAATGGGCTGTTTAGCGGTGTTTTACAAAGCTCATCGGTTTTGACCGCAGTGGCTCTGACCAATGCTGAGTACTGGCGAGTCAGAGAGCCGAGTCATACTTTTCACGGGCGAGATATTTTTGCGCCTGCCGCTGCCCATTTAGCTGGCGGTGTGCCGATTGAGGCGCTAGGCGATCGCTTTGACCCGGCGACGCTAGTCCAGCCAGCGCTACCAACTTTTGCACAGCGATCAGAGCGATCTGGGCAGGCGGTGCGATGCACTGGCAGCGTGCAATACATTGACGGATTTGGCAATCTGATTAGCAATATTCCGGGGCAGGCAGTGCCTGATCAGCCCTGGCAGATTGTGTTAGAAACGCCCGCTGGTCGTCTACGCCATTTTAGCGGTATAAAAACCTACAGCGAGGTGCCAACTGGTACCCTTTCAGCGTTAGTCGGTAGCCATGGCTGGGTGGAAGTTGCCTGTAGCGGCGGCAATGCGGCTCAAGCCTTAGAGATAGCAATAGGCGCAGAAGTGATTCTGGAGAGTCGATATAGCCGTCGTCAGAGGCATAGCTCCAAAGGAGAGGCTGCACCAACGTACGACGGCTAGCCACTTAGTTTTCAGCACATAGCAGTTCTAGCGATACCTAAAGCTATAAGTTCAGTATCTTCACTGAGTTGGTTCATCCGGACTGAGCCTGTTCGTTGAAGAATACATCGATAGCGAGAGGGCACTTTTGCGCCGGCCTAATTGAACAGTTGGCAGACGCTGTTAGGGCGATCGCCCTAGCGCTCACGTAATCTACAGGCTGCGAAAAAAAATGATGATGCTCACCGGAATTAAGGCATTTGAGGCATGCTGGCAATCGCTTAAAGCAGGCAATCCTACCGATCTTGCTGAGAATCGTCTGCTGATGCAATCGATGGGACGGTTAGTTGACAACTACGCCACCCAAGATGAAATTGCCCAAGAGCTACCGGCTATGCTGAGAGAGCTATTTGACCGTCTGGTAGAGGCTTACTTACATGGCTATTGGCTAGAGAATGAGCTAGCGCCTATGCCACCAGCCGTTTCTCCTGCCCTGTTAGCAGCCCAACAGCGCCGCCAGCGCCAGCCCTTGCAGCCGACTGCTGCAAGCGAAGCAGATACCTACATCATTGACCGGGTCGTTAGCTATATTGCAGTCTGATGGCATACCTTTAGACTGCCTCCCCTAGGGCGACTCGGGTAGCGAGCAAAATACATACTCAATCGTTTGGTGAAGACGATATCTTATTAGCAGTGCTCGCAGTGGTGCCAGCCGCTGCTTGTTTACTGTTGCCTCTGCTGTTCGCCTAAGGTCAGCTCGTTTGTACGCCCCTCTTCACCATAAGTATCGACCGCAAACCTTTGCTCAGCTTGTCGGTCAAAGAGCGATCGCCGCCACTCTGACTCAAGCCCTACAGCAAAATCGGATTGCGCCAGCCTACTTATTTTGCGGGCCGCGCGGCACTGGCAAAACTTCCAGTGCTCGCATCTTAGCCAAATCACTCAACTGCCTGCAGGCTGACGCGCCCACTTCTGCGCCCTGCGGCCAGTGCGATGTCTGCCAGTCAGTGAGTCGCGGCAACGCCCTTGACATTTTCGAAATCGACGCGGCTAGCAATACCGGCGTAGACAATATCCGCGAGCTGATCGAGCGGGCGCAATTTGCCCCCGTGCAGTGCCGGTACAAGGTCTATGTCATCGACGAATGTCATATGCTCAGTACCGCTGCGTTTAATGCGCTGCTCAAAACATTAGAAGAGCCGCCAGACCGGGTGGTCTTTGTACTGGCGACTACCGATCCGCAGCGGGTGCTGCCGACCATTATTTCTCGCTGTCAGCGGTTTGATTTTCGCCGGATTCCGCTGCCGTCGATGATCAAGCATCTGAGCTACATTGCCAGCCAGGAAGCCATTCAGATTGCCGAACCCGCCTTGCAGCTAGTGGCGCAAATTTCTCAAGGGGGACTGCGCGACGCTGAAAGCCTGCTAGACCAGCTCAGTTTGCAGGCTGATGAAATTACTGTTGATACGGTTTGGGATCTGGTTGGCGCAGTGCCTGAGCGCGATCTACTGAATTTGGTGCGGGCGATCGCTGCCGATGACAGCACAGCTCTACTAGAGCGGGTTCGCAACCTGATGGACAAAGGCCGTGAACCGCTGATTGTGCTGCAGGGGCTAGTCGGGTTTTACCGCGATTTGCTAGTTGCCAAGAGCGCGCCCACCCGCGATGACCTGGTCGCCATTACCGCGCCGACCTGGGCTGAGATGACGAAATTTGCCCAAACGCTGGCCACCGCGCAGCTGCTAGCGAGCCAACAAAAACTGCAGTCAGCCGAAGTTCAGGTAAAAAACACCACTCAGCCACGTCTCTGGCTAGAAATTACGCTCACCGGACTATTGCCCAGCGCTCTGGGTGCCGCCGCCAGTCTAGCTAGCGAACGTGCAGGCCAAGCGCCTGGCCAAGCGCCTATTAGAGTGCCGACTGCGATTGTACCGCCGCCGATTGTGCCACCGCCAATTGCGTCCCCACCAGCTGTAAGCCCTTCCCCAACTTCACCGCAAGCGGCTCCTCTGACTGCCGATGCGCCTGCTGCAAGTCCGGCAGTCAGCCCCTCAGAAGGCGTGACGGCTCCAGTCGCTGAAGCGGCTGCCAACTCTGCTGCTGAAACTGTGCCTGTTGAGCCGCCAAAGGAAGTTGCTTTTGGTAACCTGTCAGACCTTTGGAATCAGATACTGGCGGCGCTGCAGCCTCGGCCCACGCAAATGGTAATGTCTCAGCAGGGGGTATTGCTGGGCTTTGATGGGGTGGGCGCAAAAGTTGGCTTTCGGGCGGCAGCGCTGCAAAAAATGGCACGCGATCGCATTCCCAATTTAGAAGCCGCCTTTGAAGCTGTCTTTCATCGCAAAATTAAAGTTTCTCTAGAGATTGTTGCCGCCGAAGCAACGACCGCAGCTAGCGCTAATTCGCCCCCCACTGCTCAGCCGCCAGTTGCTAAAGCTCAGCCGAGTCCGCTGCCCAGCCAAAATCTCAATCAACACACCAGCCAAAATTTTAGTCAAGGTTCGAACGGCACCGTGCCTGCCTACCCAGCAGATCGTGAGCCTGCCGCTCAGCTACCGCCACCGCCTGTCTCTACGCCTGCTGATAGTGACGCGAGTGCTCGGTTAGATTCCCCCACTGCGCTCACAGGCATAGACCAGGATCAGGAAAGGATCAAACGGTTTGCCAACTTTTTTAATGGCCAAATTGTCAATCTAGACGAGGATTCAGACGATCTTTCTGGCCTCTCAGCCCCGAAATCATCTGAACCTGGCCCAGACGTGCCGTTTTAGCACAGAGAAGTCGCCTTCCTAGCTACGCAAACTAACCTGGTAGGCTTTTTCTAAAGCGGCGCGAACTTTTTGATGAACTGGCTCAATATCTTTGTCTGTGAGGGTGCGATCGCCCGCCCGGTAAACCAGCCTAAACGCCAAAGACCGCTGCCCTGTCGGCACATTTTCGCCGCGATACTCATCAAACAGCGTCACTGAATCCAGCAGCTTACCCCCTGCTTTACTCATCACCTGCGCCAGATCGGCCACCGAAATGTCTACCGGCGCAAAGAAAGCCAGATCGCGATCCGAGGCCGGATAGGTAGAGTAAGCCGCAAACTTCACAGCCTGACTGCTACCGGCCAGACAGGTCACCAGCACCGCCCAATCTAGCTCAAAAACATACACCGCCTCTGGCAGATCATGGGCCTGCCGCAGCTGCGGATGGAGCTGCCCGAATTTTCCTAATTGAGTGCGCCCTCTCACCCACAGCGAGGCCGTTCGCCCCGGATGTAAGCGCGGGTCACTCTCGTCAGCCCGGTAGTCTACCGCCAGGCCCAGATTGTCAAATACCCGCTGTAAAATCCCCTTTGCTTCGTACCAGGTGAGCGGCGCTTCCTGATTGCTCGTGACCCAGCGCCCCCGCCGGGCATCGCCGCCAACAATGCCAGCGACCTTGGTTGCCTCTATCGGGTCACCCTGAGGATTGTCTTTAGGCTTACTAAACACATGCCCGATTTCAAAGCCGTTAATCGGGCCATTGCCATTGTTTAAGTTGAGCTGAAAGGCGTCAATCAACCCGTCTAGCAGGTTGGTGCGGAGAGCCGAATACTCTTTGAAAAGCGGATTAGCTAACACCACCTGTTGCTGAGCGGTCGGGTCGGTGCTCGTGAGCGAATAGTGGACAGTCTCTGTGAGCCCCGCCGCCCGAAAAGCGGATCGTAGCTGCCTAGAGAGCGCCGCTTCTGCGGAGAGATAGCCTCTAGAAGTCTGAGCCGGCAGCGTATAGGCAAAGCGATCATAGCCGTATAGCCGGGCGATTTCTTCGATGAGATCGATCTCCCGCTCTAGATCTTGATAGCGATAGGGGGGAACTTCTACCGTCCAACTGTCGGCTCCAGTAGATGTGGCTTTACAGCCGAGCTTGTCTAATAGGGTCTCTACAGTAGCTTGATCAAAAGCGGTCATTTGATCAGCGGCGGCTGTAATGGGCCCCAGCATCTGGTTAATCCAGCTAAGACGCAGGGAAACCTCGCGAGTAGGCGTGATCCGTCCGCTTTCTGTCCGGTCTTCGGTTTGCCCCACCAGACGGGCACCCGCAATTTCTTGGAGGAGTTGCAAGGCGCGATCGCTGGCCAATTTCAGCTCCGCCGGATTAACCCCCCGCTCATACCGGGCCGATGCTTCCGTTCGCAGACCCTGAGAGCGAGCCGATCGCCGAATCGCCGCCGCATCGAAATAGGCCGCCTCTAAAAATACCCGTTGCGTACCGCTATCAACTTCCGTCTCCGCGCCACCCATCACCCCGGCTAGAGCTACCGGCACGTCATTAGCGGTAACCAGCAGCGTTTGTGGTTCCAACTGACGCTTTTGATCGTCCAGAGTCGTCAGGGTTTCACTGCCCTTGGCATAGCGCACGCCCACCGTTACCGACTGCTCGGCTCCAGCCGCCGTCAGCCGATCTAGATCAAAGGCGTGCAGCGGTTGACCCCACTCCATCAAGACATAGTTAGTCACATCCACCACATTGCTAATCGCGCGAGTGCCCGCAGCCGTCAGCCGCTGCTGCAACCACATTGGCGAAGGCGCAATCTCAATTTCTTCTAAAACGCTGCCAATGTAGATCGGGCAGGCTTTGGGATCGCTCAGGGTAACGGTAACGCCCTCGGGCGGGGCACTCACTGACGAGTCAGCCACCGGTAGCTTAAGCGGATTGCCAGTAATCGCCGCAATTTCGCGGGCAATGCCCACCATACTCAGCGCATCGGCCCGGTTAGCCGTAGAGCTGACATCGAGCACAAAGTCATCTAGCCCCAGCAGCGGGCGCACATCTTGGCCGACGGCAACCTGCCCTGCATCAAAACTAGCCGGATCAAATATATAGATACCTTCTGAGTCTTTAGCCAGACCCAATTCTGCCAGAGAGCAAATCATGCCCGCCGAAGGCACACCCCGCAGCTCACGCGGCTTGATTTTGAGATCGACCTGCGGCAAATAGCTACCGACTGTCGCCACCGGCACAAAAGCGTCAGCACGGACATTAGCGGCCCCGCAGACAATCGTAGCGGGCTCTGCCGCGCCAATATCAACTGTGCATACGCTCAATTTCTCAGCATTGGGATGAGGTTGGCGCGTGAGCACCTGGCCAACCACCACGCCTGCTGCCCAGCTCTGGCGATCTTCAATATCTTCAACCTCAAAGCCTGCCATCGTCAGCGCATCAGCCAGTGCTTCTGGCCCCAGGTCAAACTCAACAAATTCTTTGAGCCAGTTAACAGAAACACGCATTAGAAGATTGACATTGCGACAACAACGAAAGTAGTCCGACAGCAACCGCAGAGCCAACCCCAAAGTTATCCTTAGAGCAGATTCAAAAGGCAGCACCAAACGGCCTCGACTTATCCTACTACGCTATCTCTGAATATGTTTCTCCTTCGATTTTCTCACTCAGGATGCGGGAACACTTGAAGTACGGCCATCTTACGCAACCCAACTGATCTGGCAGCAGCTGATTGCTGCCAACTAGGGCGATTCATCTGCTAATGACTTACTGCATAGCCACCGGCTGCCCTCAACCTAAAAACGCACCCAATGCCCGGTTTTGTAAAGCCTGCGGTAGTCAGCTATGGCTGCGCGATCGCTACCGGGCATTAGGGCTCTTAGGTCGAGGCGGCTTTGGCGCAACTTTTTTAGCGCGCGATCAGTCTCTACCAGGGCATCCGCCCTGTGTGATTAAGCAGCTGCGGCCCACTACTGAGGTGCCCAACCTGCTAGAGATGGCCCGCGATCTTTTTCAAAGGGAAGCCAGTATCCTCGGCAAGATTGGCAACCATCCTCAGCTGCCCCGCCTGCTTGATTACTTCGAGATAGCCCAAGAGTTTTACCTGGTACAGGAATACGTCAGGGGCGCTACCCTGCAAAAAGAAGTTAGGCAAGGCGGCCCCTTTACCGAAGCCGGGGTAAAGCAGTTCTTGACCGAAATCCTGCCGGTTGTGCAATACATTCATAGCCACAAGATCATTCACCGCGATATCAAGCCCGCCAACCTCATCCGACGCGAGGAAGATAAGCAGCTCGTAATGATTGACTTCGGTGCAGTCAAAGACAAAGTCAATCCGCTGCAGGCAGGTGCCTCAGAGCAAACAGCCCTGACTGCCTATGCCATCGGCACACCGGGCTATGCGCCCCCCGAACAGATGGCCCTGCGCCCGGTCTATGCCAGCGATATCTATGCTGTTGGCGTCACCTGCGTCTACCTGCTCACCGGCAGAGCCCCCAAAGACCTGCCTTACGATCCGCGCAGTGGGGAGTTGCGTTGGCAAGACTATGCGCCCGTCAGCGATCACCTGAACAAGGTGCTGTGCAAAATGTTAGATACCTCCGTGCGCAACCGCTATCAAATGGCCGGAGATGTTTTGCGCGACCTCGACTTAGAGCCCTACCTGGATAGCCTCTCGCAAAATCTAGCCTTTGCAACGGTGGCAAAAACTGAAAAAGTCAGGGCCGGGGAAGTTACGGATGCTTCAGAAATTGGCCTGTCACCCTCATCACGCATGGCAGCGGCGATTCGGGCTAGGCGGGAGCGCCAGTCGAAAACGGGGGAAACTCGTCTGCAGGTCAATCACACTGCCGCGAAAAAACTGACGGCCCAATCTCTAAAGGAGGCCTACAACAAAGGACAGCGAGATTTTTCTAACCAGATCTTTAGCCAGCTAGACCTGCAAAAGCAAACGCTCACAGGGGCTAGCTTTGCCAAAGCGACCTTCCGCAAGACCAATCTGCTGAGCGCCGATCTTTCGAGAGCTAATCTGAGCCGGGCCAATCT
Organism: Leptolyngbya sp. BC1307; assembly: GCF_002286735.1. Lineage (GTDB taxonomy): Bacteria > Cyanobacteriota > Cyanobacteriia > Phormidesmidales > Phormidesmidaceae > Phormidesmis. Next base: position 27,708 of record NZ_NRTA01000038.1, on the reverse strand, counting down.
GAGCGAGGCCAAGCTAAAAAACGCCAAGCTAGAAAACGCTCGCTTAGACGGAACTAATTTAACCGGCGCAGACCTGCGAGGCGCTAATCTCACTCGCGCTAGCTTGGAGCTAGCCGATCTGACCGATGCAAATCTCTGTGGAGCCGATCTGACCGGTGCCACTGTTAGCGACACTCAGCTCGCTGTAGCCCGGACTAACTGGTCTACCATTCATACCAACGGGCGGCGGCTGTTGCGCTAGGTTCCTAGAAAATTCTTGGTGAGAATTTTGCCCTAAGAATTTTGCCCTGAGAACTTTGCCCTGAGAATTTTGCCCTGAAAATTTTGTGCTTTGAGTTCTTACCTGCGCTCGACCGCTAAACTAATGAGTACGACTCCAGTTTAAGGAAGCAGCGCGTATGTTTGTCGATGAGCTTACCCCTTTTATGCGGGAGCTAGCCCGTCAGCCGGTGGCTTTTTGCGGTGGCTTTTTCTCCGGCCTTTTTCGTTTAGATTTGACCGAAGACCCGGTGAGAAGCTGGCTGAATAAACAGGGCGCTACCCCCGCTGCTGGCGCACCAGACAGCGCCAACTCCGCTGCGCCTAAAGGGCCAAAGTCGATCGATATTGAGTAGTACTGATAGCCCTGGCTGCTGTTCAGCTAAGGCTGCTCATCCAGCCGAGTACCTGGTAATTGACAGCGCTAGCCTGACTCAGATCATTAGGGTTAGCCGATAGAGCAAGGGCGATTCTGTAGTCGGCGATCGCACAGTTCCAGTCGCCGCGCAGATGATACACCCGGCCTCGCTCTGCATGCAGCGTGGCGCTCTCTGGCCGGAAGAAGAGGGCAATATCCAGGCAGGTCAGCGCTTCTTCATAGTCACCCATCTCCCGAAAGGTGATGGCCTGATTGAGGCGGGCGCGAATATTGAGCGGATTGAGGTCGATGGCCTGGTCGTAGTCGGCGATCGCCGCGACCCAATTTTGCTGGCTGGCATAGAGGTTGGCTCGGTTGCTATAGGCCCGGTCTAGCTCACCGTTAAGCGCAATGGCCGCGTCATAGTCGGCGAGGGCGCTATCCCACTGCTGCAGGCTGTAGTGCATCAGCCCGCGATTGGCGTAATGGTCGGCGTTGTCCGGCTCATAGGTCATGAGCTGATTGAGGGTCTGAATCGCTGCTGCATGGTTATTTTGCTGAGCTTGCCAGCGCGCTTGTTGCTTGAGCAGCAGGCTAGCATCGGCGCGGGAAAGCCAGGTATTGGGCCGACAGCGATAGGGGCGATTGGGCCAGCGCGTGGGTTTGCGGGGCGATCGCCCCATCTGTGGCGCGGTCGATTCAACAGAGCTGGAGCTAGCGGAGTTTAGAGATTGCATGATGTAGATATCGCATTTGCAAGAGATGGCATACGTTCAGTGTGAAAGTAGGCGGGCAAAGCCTGCTGAGATATGTGTCACTTCGTCAGTTGGTCATAGCCGGCAGTCACGTTAAGTCGGTAACAAGCGGCTAGATCCAACTGACAACCTCGTCTAAACGCTGTTTGCAAATGGATAGAACAAATTTATTTACATATAGCGTTCTTGATGAAATACTCTCACGAAGCTAAAGCTAAACTAAACCGAAAAACGACGTAGGAAAGAGCGGCTTATTGTCCAAAGAAAGTTGATATTTAGGTAAAAATGCGGGCACAAGCAGCTCACCCATCGGCATTTACTCGCCTGCTGCTAAAACAATTACCAATAAAGTGAATCGAGCGAACCCGGACGATTCATTTATTAAAAAACGCATTTAAAGTGAGCACTAAAAAAGGTGAGCACTCAACTTGTGAACGCTCACCTTCAGGTGCCAAATTGTCAGGCCAAAAATGGTGCGACTCAAAAAAACGTGTGACGACTAGAAAACCGGGCGTCAGCTCAAGCCAGGCAGCTTATTCACCGGGCAAGTCATCTACAGCGAAGCGCACTATCTGAAGCCCACCGACGCCTGCCATACAAAAGCGAGCAGCAAAAAGAAGATAGGAAGAATGGGCAAAACGTCAATTAGCGGTCCGAAGGCGCGGTAGGCTTCGGGCAAAGTTGCTACCAGCAGTGCGGCATCCATCATTCCGGTGTCTCCAAGTGCTTGTGTAATAGTAAATGTCATTTTATCACGATCTGCGATCGCCTTTGCGTCCGCTTTACCTTGGTCGAAGTGGCTCCAGCACCTGTCAGCCAGGGCCTTTCAGCTCAAGCTGGCTGGCTAATATTGTTACGATACTTTGCCAAATAGCTTGGCCTTTACCAACCCGCTAATTCAGCCAGCTTGCAAACTCTTCAGCAAAGCGGTCTTGCAAAATAGCGGTGCGAATAGCTGTGGTAAAGCGAATCAGTTCGGTGATGTTGTGAATAGAAAGCAGGGTATAAGCCAGCAGTTCATGAGCGTGAATTAAATGGCAGAGGTAGGCGCGAGTAAAGTTTTGGCAGGTGTAGCAGGCGCAGCTCGCATCCAGAGGAGTCAGGTCACGGCGAAAGCGAGCGTTTTTCAGATTCCAGCGATCGCCCTGCACCAAAGCCGCCCCGTGGCGGGCAAAGCGGGTAGGAATCACACAGTCGAATAAATCCATACCAGCGGCGATCGCCCGGGCCATCTCCCGGTAAGTGCCTACGCCCATCAGGTAGCGCGGCTTATCTGCAGGCAGCAGCGGCGTAGTGGCCTGCACAATCTTTTCGATCAGGTCTGGTGGTTCACCCACGCTGACGCCACCAATGGCATAGCCCGGCAGATCTAGATCTGCGAGATCTTTGGCGGCAGCCTGTCGCAAATCTAAATAAACGCCCCCCTGCACAATGCCAAATAGCGCCTGGTCAGATCGCTGATGGGCCTGAATGCAGCGCTTCAGCCAGCGGTAGGTGCGGTCAGTCGCTATCTCCACTTCCTCACGGGTAGCCGGATAGGGCGGGCACTCATCAAAGGCCATAATCACATCGGCCCCGAGCTGATTTTGAATCTCAATGGAGCGCTCAGGCGGCATCTCAATCAGGCGACCATCGCGCGGTGAGCGAAAAGTTGCGCCTTCATCAGTAACGGTGCGCATCTCGCTGAGGCTAAAGACTTGAAAACCACCGGAGTCAGTCAGCATGGGGCCAGACCACCCCATAAATTTATGGACGCCGCCAGCATCTGCTATCAGGTCTTCGCCAGGCTGCAGGTGCAGATGGTAGGTGTTAGCCAGCACCATTTCGGCGTTGCAGTCTTTGAGCTGGGCGGGGGTAATCGTTTTAACGTTAGCCAGGGTTCCTACCGGCATGAAGCGAGGCGTATGAACCGGGCCATGAGGCGTATGAAACACGCCCGCACGGGCTTTGGTGTGGCTGCACTGAGCCTGGAGCTGATAGGAAAAAGCGGTCAAAGGAAGGCACTCTGTGAGCTAGATACTGAGGGCACGATACACCGAGGGCACTCTGCGCTGAGGGTAAAATGGCGTAAGTTTAGACAGCTTGCCAAATGGCTAAGGCAGATAGCGCTCATCGTCTAGAGAGGCATCCCAACTGGCTGAGAGTGCTTCTGTGACGATCGCTTCTAAAGCGGCTGCGTCTAGCTGGTGGGCTGAGCGATCTTCAGCAGGGCTAGCAATCGGCGTCAGGCACAGGCAGCGCGTGTCTTGCACGAGGGCAAAGCTGGTTTCTTCTCCGTTGGTCACCAACTCTAGATAGTCGAAGCTGTGAACGTTGAGGTAAAGACTGCGGTTGGCTACTAGCGTTGCTTGCTGAGGGTCGTCAAACGCTTCTACTACGCAGCCTTCGCCTGTATTGGTGATTTCCCCGTCTTGCTGGTGGTCATAGCGGACGCGATGCAGACCTTGCAGCAATCGGAGCATATCGGTCTTATGAACAACGATACCGCTATCAACAATACAGGGCGCAGGCAGACCGCTGGAATTTTTGTGGTTCATTGGAAAGGCTATACGTAGGCCAATAAACAGTCTAACTTGAGAAAACCTGTTAAGCAAAGCTCAACAAATTCGGCAATCTACACTCAACGATATACGAAGTCTAAGAGTTTGCAATGTTAGATTTGGCAGATTTTGAAATACTTCATGAGAAGGGTTTTGTCTTGATGAACTGCTCGGCCAAAAGCTAGATGTCAGCGTCGTGATAAACCGCCTTACAGATAGAACATTTTCTCCTTATTCGCCAAAAATGTATTCGTCAAAAATATTAAGTTAAGAATCTGAAGAAACATCGCTCGGACATACAAACGTTGATCAAATCGGCTATCGGGACTCTCTGGGCAAATTGGAACGGAGCGCTGATGTTCTACACGCGCTTGCCGGTGCCCTCAGGCTGGCCGCTAGAGTTTCGATGGGTAGCGCAGTGGGTGCCCTGGGTAGGCGTGGTGGTGGGCGGTTTACTGGCGCTAGCTGATTGGGGGCTGACTGCCTGCCAGGTGCCTGACACCGTGCGCAGCGCTTGGGTGATCACGCTGGGAATTGCCCTGACGGGCGGGCTGCATTTAGACGGGGTCATGGATGCCGCCGACGGGCTAGCTGTGCCTGATGCGGAGCGGCGATTGGCGGTGATGGCAGACAGCCGGATGGGCGCTTTCGGGGGGATGGCAGCGATCGCGCTCATCCTTCTCAAGGTGACGGCACTAGCGGCGCTGACCGCTCACCGGCCTTTTATTTTGATCGCGATCGCCATGTGGGGACGCTGGGGTCAGCAGTGGGCGATCGCCCGCTATCCCTACCTCAAAGCAGAGGGCAAAGGGGCGTTTCATCAAGCGGCTTTACCTTCGCTCTGGTACACGCTGCCCAGTCTGGTGGGGATGCTAGGGCTGAGCTTAGGAGTAGGGGTTAGCACCCTCGTGCCGTGGCCTCTGATCGGGCGTACGGTGATTGGCGGCCTGATTTTTGCCGGATTAACCAGTGCTTACTTTAACCGGCGGCTAGGCGGGCATACCGGCGATACCTATGGCGCAGTGGTGGAGTGGACCGAAGCCTTGCTGCTCTGTAGCTTAACGGTAGGGTGCTAATCTCGCTTCGGGTAAATAAAGCGCGGCAGTAAAACAGTTTCTGGTGTACATCACCTATTCCTTTAAATTGGATTAGCCGCGCTGGATTTCCCTTCACCCATTTTATCTCCATAGTTTTCAAAGGCGAGGCATCTAGTGATAACCTTAGAGACGGCACTTTGAGCAGATCTTACCGATTGAGTTACGAGGTCGCCATATCAGCTAAACCGTAGGACAGGCGCAGGAATGGTCTCCACCGCAGAGAAAACAAGCACAGGCTATATCACTCAAGTTATTGGCCCAATTTTAGACGTAAAGTTTCCAGGCAAGGATCTGCCTCAGATTTACAACGCACTTAAGATTACCGGCACGAATCCTGCTGGTGTAGAAGTCTCCGTCACCTGCGAAGTTCAGCTGCTGCTGGGCGACTCCCAGGTGCGCGCGGTTGCTATGAGTACCACCGATGGTCTCGTCCGGGGCATGGAAGTCGAAGACTTAGGCGCACCGATCAGCGTCCCCGTTGGCAAGGCAACCTTAGGGCGCATCTTTAATGTCTTGGGTGAACCTGTAGACGAAAAAGGCCCGGTAGATGCAGAGAGCTCTTTGCCCATTCACCGCGACGCCCCCAAACTCGTCGAGCTAGAAAATAAGCCTGCCGTGTTTGAAACTGGCATCAAAGTTGTAGACTTGCTCGCCCCCTATCGGCGCGGTGGCAAGGTCGGACTCTTTGGCGGCGCAGGCGTCGGCAAAACCGTACTCATTCAAGAGTTGATCAACAATATTGCTAAAGAGCACGGTGGCGTTTCTGTCTTCGGCGGCGTCGGCGAACGCACCCGCGAAGGCAACGACCTCTACAACGAATTTATCGAGTCTGGCGTGATCAACGCTGACGACCTGAGCCAATCTAAAGTGGCCCTGGTATACGGTCAGATGAATGAGCCCCCCGGCGCACGGATGCGGGTTGCCCTCTCAGCGCTGACGATGGCTGAGTACTTCCGCGATGTCAACAAACAGGATGTGCTGCTGTTTATAGACAACATCTTTCGCTTTGTACAGGCCGGTTCTGAAGTATCGGCGCTGCTAGGCCGGATGCCTTCTGCGGTTGGGTACCAGCCCACTCTCGGCACTGACATGGGCGACCTGCAAGAGCGAATTGCCTCTACTACTGAAGGGTCTATCACTTCTATTCAGGCCGTTTACGTTCCAGCAGACGACTTCACCGACCCTGCGCCAGCCACGACCTTTGCTCACTTGGATGCCACTACTGCACTCTCTCGTGCTCTGGCTTCCAAAGGTATTTACCCCGCTGTTGACCCGCTTGACTCTGCTTCCACCATGCTCCAGCCAGACATTGTGGGCCAGGAGCACTACAGCACCGCGCGCGCCGTCCAGTCCACCCTGCAGCGCTACAAAGAGCTACAGGACATCATCGCTATTTTGGGCCTAGACGAGCTGTCTGAAGAAGACCGCCGGACGGTAGCTCGCGCTCGCAAAATCGAAAAATTCCTCTCTCAGCCTTTCTTTGTCGCTGAAGTGTTTACCGGTAGCCCTGGTAAATACGTCACGCTAGAAGAGACCATCAAGGGATTTAACATGATCCTTGCGGGTGAACTCGATGACATTCCAGAGCAAGCCTTTTACCTCAAGGGCGGCATTGAGGAAGTGATCGCCACCGCTGAGAAAATGAAAGCTGAAGCGTAAACACTGGCTAACTTCCCCTCTTCGGAGGGGAAATTTCAGCTTTAAAACACTATTTACTTGAAGAGAGCTATGTCTTTAGTCGTGCGCGTTGTAGCGCCTGATAAAACGGTTTGGGATGACGAAGCCGAAGAGGTGATTTTACCGAGCACTACCGGCCAGTTGGGTATATTAGGTGGGCACGCACCGCTGCTAACTGCCTTAGATACGGGCGTCTTAAGGGTTCGCTCGACTGAAGGCAGCAAAGAGTGGATTTCTATTGCGCTGATGGGCGGCTTCGCCGAAGTTGAAGCGGATGAGGTGATTATTTTGGTCAATGGCGCTGAGCGGGGAGATAGCATTGACCAGACAGAAGCTGCTAAAGCTTACGAAGAAGCCCAGGCTACCGCTGACGGTGTCTCTAGCGAGGATCGTAAAGCGTTCATGCAGGCTACCCAAGCGTTGAAAAAGGCCCGCGCTCGACTGCAGGCTGCTGGTGGCAGCGTATAGAGCCGTCAGCCGATTATGTATGATGCGAAAAAGTAAAGAAACCCCTCTGACATTTGACCGTCAGAGGGGTTTCTTTACTTTTATTAGGCAATACCTATCATCCGAGCAGCCCAATCATGAGCTACCGGTAAAGGCCACTTCAGGAAACTTGCTCTGAGCTTCGCTCATGGGCTTAGATTTGCCTTCTTCTTGCCAATAGTTGATGATTTCGGTCGCTTTATTGAGCAGGGCCACGCTCTCTTCATCGGTGATCCAAGACTTGGACTCCACCTCAGCCTTGAGCTGCTCCCAAGCGTCGTTGCGAGGCCAGAAAAAGTATGAAGTGAGCGGGCTAGTGCCTTTACCCACCACCTGATCGACTGCTAGCGCTACGTCTTTATCTAACCAAAGTACCTTTAATATGAACCGAGCATCCGATTCAATCGATTCCACAGACTCCAAACGAAAACCTCCAATTGCGATCCCTAAATTGGGCGAAACTACAGTTTTTTACTATACCATAATCCTAAATTTTCACCATCGATCTCAAAAATTAGCACAGTTAGGAAACTAAGTTCGCGCTTATGACGATCACCCTGGTAACTGGCCCTGCCCGCTCGGGTAAGAGTGAATGGGCCGAAGGCTTGGCCCAGCAAAAAGCGGCCCAAAAGCGCCAACAGGTCGTATACATTGCCACGGCCCGAAAAAACCCTGGCGATGCTGAATGGCAGGCCCGCATTGCCAAACATCGGCAGAGACGCCCGGCGCAGTGGCAATGTCAGGAAGTGCCGGTCAATCTGGCAGCGGCGATCGCTCACCACAACCATACTCACTGTCTGCTGGTCGATTCTCTCGGCACCTGGCTAGCCAACTTGATCGAGCAGGAAGCTGAAACCTGGGAGATCGCCCAGCAGCAGCTCATTACTGCCCTTAATCAGACAACAGCCGAGGTGATCTTAGTGGCCGAAGAGACTGGTTGGGGCGTCGTGCCGGCTTATGAACTGGGCCGAACTTTTCGCGATCGCTTAGGCAGTCTCAGTCGCGCGGTCGGGGCGATCTCGACCGATGTCTATCTTACAACCGGCGGCTATGCCATCAATCTTGCCGAACTAGGACAGCTAATCGTATAGTTTCTTATAGCGTCCAGTACAGGCAACAGCTCAACTGCAATTGAGGCCCGACAGCGCTGACGCTCTCTTGATCGTTAAAATATTTTTATCGAATTATTAAAGCTCAGAAGACGGTCGCTAAAATTGGCGCAACTGTAAAGGTATTCTTCAAACTATGGCCTCTCGCACTGAAGTTAAAAACTATCTAGCTCACTGGTTTCAGCTAGGTAAGCAGATAGTGAGCAATGACGGTCGAGCGATATACAAGCTCGAAAAGATCATTCAAGGCGATCGCTTCAGCCCTGAATTTGAAGCCTGCTGGACAGATATTCTCAAAGGAGAAGGTAAAGGCTGCTACTTAATCGGCACCGATCAAACCATCGCCGAACTCCTCTCTTCCGAGTGGGATTTTGAAAGCTGCGCCCGCTGCAGTATGCCTGCCCCCCTGTCGCAGAGTCAACTCAGCACCCGTCCTTGCCCGTGTGATGACTTATCCAACTGGCCTAACGTAGACTTACCCCACCCTAGACTACCGGTTGACAGCCATCGCCACCTTGGTCAGATGAACGACCGTCTGCAGTCTAGAAACTAGCCCTAGTCGCCAGCCGACTTACACAACCGCCTCGACTTTGGGTTGCTCATCCGTCCGGGCGATGTCATAGGTCAAAAAGTCTCTGGCCATCAGCGTGTGCGGAAAAATTGCCCTGGCTTCAGCCAGCAGGTCATCGAGTCCTAAGCTGTTACCCGGCGCGTAGCGAGGGCTGAAGTGGGTCATGATCAGCTGCTTGACCTGAGCGGCAAGTGCGACCTGAGCGGCCATGGTAGAAGTTGAGTGCATCCGCTGATAGGCCAGGCCCGCATCTTGATGGGCAAAGGTCGCTTCGTGAATCAGCACATCGGCCCGGTCGGCGAGTTCGATGGCGTTTTCGCAGAAGACCGTGTCTGTGCAGTAAACAAACTTGCGCCCGACAATCGTCGGCCCGCAGAGATCTGCGCCATTGATTTTGCGGCCATCTGCCAGGGTGACGACTTCACCGCGCTTCAGCTGACCGTAGAGCGGCCCTGGCGGAATACCCAGCGTCGCCGCTCGTTTGACATCGAAGTGGCCTGTACGGTCTTTCTCGACCACGCGGTAACCGTGGGCGGGAATGCGATGCTTGAGCTTTTGGCAGGTGACAATATAGTCATCATCTTCGTAGACTTTGCCGGGCTCAGTCACATGCACCCGAATTGGGTAGGAAGACTGGGTTTTAGAATAGCGCCGACAGGCTTCTAGATATTTGCCTAGCTCAGGCGGACCGTAAAGGTCGATTTGCTGCTGGCCGGTGCCCGCCATGCCACAGCTAGCCAGCAGCCCTGGCAACCCAAAAATGTGGTCACCATGCATATGGGTGACGAAGATACGCCGGATCTGGCTGGATTTGAAATCACTTTTGAGAAACTGGTGCTGGGTGCTTTCGCCGCAGTCAAATAGCCACACCTCGGCCCTTTGGGGCAGGCGCAGAGCCACACTAGAGACATTGCGCGATCGCGTCGGTACACCCGAACTGGTTCCTAAAAAAGTAATCTGCAAAGCTTTGAATTATTCTCAAACACGTCATATCTATATTGACAGAGATTACCGGCAATGCGAATGGGGCAGCCAATGGCCTGCCTCATGTCATGACTTCCTTATATCTAATTAGATCTACAGATCCATTGCCTGCTGTCGTAACCTAGCCATCAAGGGCCGTGCTTTGAGTATTCATCGGGCTTTCAGGCTGTCATCTGGGGATGGTGGTAGGGCGATCGCTCACCGGCTCTGTTGCCATCGCCGCAAAATCGTGAAGAATTATTACCGGGAAACGGTGATTCTTGATACACTACTCAACGGGGATTCGACAAGAGTTTCTCGCGCCAAGAAATGAGATGGCAAATGCCGTCTGTTTTGGTGTGTCAGTTTTCTTGTATCTGCTGCTGTGTGGGAGCACGCAGCTACGTTTTCTCCATTATTGAGAGATCAATACTATTAACTAGAAATCGAGCCAGGCACCTGAATCGCTTCAGGTGCTTTTTTTTCCTCATTTTCCCGTAGCTAGCTGATAATAAATGAGGCGCTTGTCGCTGTCGATTTGGGTACTGATTTGAGTTCTGCTGATAAATCCGTTCTGCTGCTGGTAGATGGTCACTCTTTGGCCTTTCGCTCTTTTTATGCGTTTGCCCGCAGCCGCGACGGTGGGTTACGAACGTCTACGGGCATTCCGACCAGCGTTTGCTTTGGCTTTCTCAAAGCGCTCATGGATACTCTAGAAGTCGAGAAACCCGACTGCGTTGCCATCACCTTTGACCTGGCTGAGCCAACTTTTCGCCACGAAAAAACGGACACCTACAAAGCCGGACGGCCCGAGACGCCAGAAGAATTTACAGAAGATGTCGAAAATCTTAAGACGCTGCTCACAGCTTTTAAGTTTCCGATTTTTTGCGAGCCGGGCTATGAAGCAGACGATATGATCGGCACTCTGGCGACTCGGGCAAAGGCCGCCGGTCAGCGGGTTAAGATCCTCAGCGGTGATCAGGATCTGTTTCAGCTGATCGACCCAGAAGAGCAAATCAGAGTGATGTATCTGGGCAGTACCTTCGCCCGCAATGACGGATCTGCCAAAGAGTATGGCGTAGCAGAAGTCCATGAAAAGTTAGAGATCTGGCCCCATCAGGTGATCGACTACAAAGCACTGTGCGGCGATACTTCGGACAATATTCCAGGGGTTAAAGGCATTGGTAAAAAGACAGCCGTCAAGCTGCTAGACACCTACGGCGATCTCGATACTATCTATGCCTCAATTGACGAAATTAAAGGGGCAGTCAAGAAAAAGTTAGAAGCGGGTAAAGCCGCAGCAGAACAATCGCGATTCCTAGCCACCATCATTACGGATGTCCCGGTAGAGACTGACCTGAGCCCCTGCCAGCTAGAAGGTTTTGACGCTGAAGAGGTCGTGCCGATCCTCAAGAAGCTAGAGCTACAGCACTTTATCAATCGCTTGAGCAAACTGCAGGCGTTTTTTGGCGGCGAATCTGACTATAAACCGAGCCAACCATCGGCTCCCGTCGAGGTGCCGCCAGACTTTGAAGATGAAGATCTAGCCTTTTTTACTGCTGATGAAACGGACGCGCTCGACCAAATGGGCCTGAGCGAAGTCGACATTCAGCCGCAGATTATCACGACGACAGCCCAGCTCAAAACGTTAGTCAAGCAGCTAGAGACCTTGACTAATCCGGAGATGCCGGTCGCCTGGGACACTGAAACCACCTCTATTGATCCGCTAGAAGCTGATATCGTCGGTATTGGCTGCTGTTGGGGAGACGGCCCGACCGAGCTAGCTTATATTCCAACTGGCCATACTAGCGGCGAGCAGATACCAACCGATCAGGTCGTGGAGGCACTACGGCCTATATTAGAAAGCGAGGCCTATCCTAAAGCGCTGCAAAACGCAAAATATGACCGCTTAGTCTTCAGGCGAGCCGGGGTGATGCTAGCTGGCGTTGTCTTTGACCCAATGCTGGCGAGCTATGTTATCAACCCCGAAAACAGCCATAACCTATCGGATCTATCGCTGCGCTATCTAGAGCTGACGACAGTGAGCTACACCGATCTGGTGCCTAAGGGCAAGACTATCGGAGAGATAAAAATTAACTTAGTCGCGGCCTATTGCGGCAGTGATGTTCATACGACTTATCGCTTGGTTCCTTTGCTCAGGGCTGAACTCTCTAAAACTCCCGAATTAGAGAAGTTGTACAGCGAGATTGAGCTACCCGTCGAGCCTGCATTAGCGGAGATGGAAGCGACCGGCATCCGGATTGATAAAGCTTATTTAGGTGAATTTTCTAAACGGCTAGAGACTGATCTGGCTAATATCGAAAAATCAGCCTACCAGTCCGCTGGCGAAGAATTTAACCTGGGCTCGCCCAAACAGCTGAGTACTTTGCTTTTTGACACCTTAGGGCTAGATAAGCGCAAATCTCGTAAAAATAAGACCGGCTACTCTACCGACGCGGCCACGCTCGAAAAGCTGCAGGGCGACCACCCGGTAGTCGATACCATTGTGGAATATCGCACCCTCTCCAAGCTGAAATCTACCTATGTAGATGCGCTACCGGCGCTCATTCGCCCCGAGACTCAGCGGGTTCACACTGATTTCAACCAGGCGGTCACGTCTACCGGCAGGCTGTCTTCTTCCAATCCTAACCTACAAAATATTCCGACTCGCACGGCTTTTAGCCGCCAGATTCGTCAGGCATTTTTACCAAAGGAGGGCTGGCATTTAGTTGCGGCTGACTATTCTCAAATAGAGCTGCGGATTTTGGCTCATCTTAGCGGCGAGCCGATTTTACTAGAAACTTATCGCAATAACGAAGACGTTCACCGTCTGACGGCTACGCTGCTATTTGAAAAGCCCAAAGCAGACATCACGGTCGAAGAGCGTCGCCTGGCAAAAGTAATCAACTTTGGGGTGATCTACGGTATGGGGGCAGCCCGGTTTGCTCGTGAGGCCGGCGTTCACCGGCTAGAGGCTAAGACGTTTATTGATCGCTTTAACGAGCGCTATCCGAAGGTGTTTGGCTACCTGCAGCAGATGCAACGAGAGGCGATCGCCCACGGCTATGTCAAAACCATCTCCGGTCGCCGCCGCTACTTCAACTTCTCTACTCGCAGTCTGCAGGTGCTCAAGGGTACCGACCCCAAAGAGATCGATCTCAGCAAACTCCGCACCAACGGCTACGATGCGGGCTCACTAAGAGCAGCCGCTAATGCCCCCATTCAGGGCTCTAGTGCCGACATTATCAAAATAGCCATGATCCGTCTGTACGATCTGCTCAAGGATCATGAAGCTAACATGCTGCTGCAGGTTCACGACGAACTCATTTTTGAAGTACCGCCCGCCGAATGGGATGAACTTAAGCCCAAAATTGAGAGCACTATGGAGTCGGCTGTGAAGTTGGCAGTACCGCTCAAAGTAGAAGCCCATATGGGTAAGAACTGGATGGAAGCTAAGTAAGCCAAACAGCTGACCTCTACAGCGTCAATTAAGCAAATATACTGAGATAGGCGTTTGTTTAAAGACATATAGCCGTACTCTCTATAAGTCGGCAGGGCGCTGTTTGTCAGTAGTGTCTCCGTAATTAGAGACTCTTTAAAGTATTCTTTAAGCTTAGCCGGTGGGGGATGACTTTCCTGAGGAGTGAAGTGCATCCTGATGATATCGAGCGCACCTCACCCATGAATTCACATCAGCGGAAACGTGCAGGCTCGTCTCTGTTAGAGAAGCTTTTTATCGTCACTCTACCCAATTATCCCAAACGCTATGAAACTTCGCCAACTTGCAGCTAGTATCGGTCTCGTCCTTAGCAGTGCGATCGCACTCTCTTCTGCACCCGCTCACGCCTTTTCTTTTCAGACCAACTACACAGCAGCACTCAGCGGCAAAGATGCGTCTAAGGGCGATATTTTTCTCAACTCGGTAACGCTGGGCAGTGGCAAAGTCATCAACAGCTTCGGCCTAATCAACGCCGCTAAAATCATTTCCAATGACGTTTATACAGGCGGGAATACCGGCGGAGCGAGCTCCGACATTGGTGATAAAGCCACGACTGGCATCAAGCGAGAAAACATTGATGTTGAAGCGATCACATCAGTCCTAAACAATCTGAACCTCAACAACATCATTGACACTGAAGACCACGGTAGCTTTGTTCTAGATCTCATGTTCGACAAGGCTGTTGACAATATCTTCATCTGGGAAAGAGGCATGAACAGCCGCCTTGATGTCCAGGCGCTAGATACTAATGGCAATCTCATTGGCAACCTCCTTAACTTGAATTCTAAAAACTGGAACTACGCTGGTTTCAGCATCGACACTCAAGAAATCGACGGCGATCAGGAAGTGGGCTCTATCGGCGTTAGCCTGGCTGACCTTGGCCTGACCGGCGGCTACATCAACGCGCTGCGAGTTTACAGCAAAGGCGTAGCTTACAATGGCCCCGACTTTAAGCTTGTCGGCAGCGCTGCCGATGTGCCTGAACCATCTGCTCTACTTGGCTTGGGAGCGGTCGCCATCGGAGCGTTGGCAACTCGTCGCCGCCAGCAGACCCAATCAGCTTTAGCAGACTAACGGCTTTAGCAGACTAAGCTCTTAACTTTAAGAAACTCATAATCCGAGCATGTAGGGGATTCAGCCCAGTCGATGACTGGGCTGTTTTGCGGTTACTATGCCACCGATTCCATCCACTGAATGCACTGCTGCATGTGGGCGCTCATCGCTTCGGCACGATCGTGAAACCGACGGCCATGACCCGGCAGTACCCATTCGAAAGCGTAGTTCTGCGTAGGGTTGGCCAATTTTTTCATGGAGTCCATTTGGCGTGGCCAGGAGTCCCAGCAGAAGTTACGAAAAGCATAGAGCTGATCTAACCGCGCTGACCAGGCTAAGTGGTCACCCGTAAACAGATACTTGCCCTGATAGAGCAACACGGTATGGCCGCGCGAATGGCCCGGCTGCGGAATAATCAACAGGTCATCGTCTAAGGCTACCGGCTCAGCGCCCGTCGGCTGAATTTCGACTGCTTGAGTACCGGTGGTGATGTCTTGCTGGTGAAGAACACGGTCACAGCCGAAGTGTTGATGAAACTTTTCGTGGTCGGCGACATCATCGCGGTGTGTAAGATACAGGTAGCGCACACCGCCCATGGCTTCGAGCTGTTTTACTAAAGGCGGCGTAAATCGAGGCGAATC
Organism: Leptolyngbya sp. BC1307; assembly: GCF_002286735.1. Lineage (GTDB taxonomy): Bacteria > Cyanobacteriota > Cyanobacteriia > Phormidesmidales > Phormidesmidaceae > Phormidesmis. The sequence continues at coordinate 12,701 of NZ_NRTA01000038.1, read as the reverse complement.
GATCAGTACATTGCCGCCTGCGCTGTCGGGCCGCTGGATAAAATAGCTGGCTGCACCGTAGGACTTTTTAGAGTGGTAGCCGCAGTAAAACACGTTGCCGTCAATCTTGAGCGGAAAGCGTTGCTGAACCTGGCGAATGTCTGCGGGTTTTTCTTGCGTGCCAATGGAGGCAGTCGGACAGGCCAGCAATGCTTCTAGCGCTGCTACGCGCTCTGCTTCTGTGGTGGGCTGATGGTGTACTGCTGACTGGCTGCCTTCACGGCTGTAGACTTTAGGGGCGAGCCAACGGCAGGTATCACAGTCAATACAGCTGCTATCGACGTAAAAATCGCCTTTGACGTTTTGAGAACGGCGGTCTTTAAGATGGGCCATGGTTTTCGATATTCGTTCTGATAATATCGGGTAGTTTTGATGCGCTTGAGAGACAGGGCTTTCTACCAGCGTAGCGCGGCCACCCTAAAATGCGTAGTCACTATGACTTCGTCTAAGTATGATCTTTCTCATCGGTCGCTTTTGTTCATGGGAGGTGCAGCTCTGCTTGGTTTTCCACAGTTTAGCTAGAAACCACACTCTGGAAATGCCGTAACCATAGACATTCCTCCAGCCAAATCCAAAATCGCAAATTGGTATTAGATGTCTTTGATTCGTCCAGCCAAATTCGCAATCACTGCAATTAATTCAGCAGGTTCAACTGGTTTGGCAACATGGGACTGGAAGCCTGCCAAAAGAGCAGCCCTGCGATCCTGAGTTCTGGCATAGGCGGTTAGGGCTATAGCGGGAATTCCTGCTTGTTTCTCTGGTTTCAGTGCTCTGACTCGACGCAACAGCGCATAACCGTCTTCATCTGGCATCCCAATATCACTAATTAATATATCCATCGGGGTCGAAGATTCAGTCAGTACTGAGATTGCTTCGTCTGCTGAAGCTGCCGCCATCACTTCTGCCCCACAAACCTCTAGCGTGTAGGTAAGTAAATCCCGACTATCCGCATCGTCATCTACGACCAGTATCCTCAATCCATCTAGCCGAGGGGAGCCGTCAAACGGGACGCTGCCTCCCACTGCTGGATGCACTCGTTCTGGTTCAATCGCTTTCGGTCCAAGCGCCATCAGGGGTAGTTTTACTGTAAAGGTTGATCCTTGACCTTCTCCTGAGCTTTCAGCATGTACCGTTCCACCATGCAATTCTACCAATTGGCGGACGATCGCCAGCCCCAGCCCCAACCCCCCAAAGGAGCGGGTAATGGAACTATCTGCTTGACGAAAGCGACCAAAGACATGGGGGAGAAATTCCGCACTGATGCCTTGACCTGTATCCGCCACAACAATTTCTACATGAGAGTTAATTCGTTGCAGGCAAACCTGAAGCCGCCCCTGTTTCGGTGTGAATTTGATTGCATTGCTGAGCAAATTCCAGACAATCTGCTGTAAACGCTCGGAATCTCCTAAAATAGGACCTACTGCTGAATCGAGCACCGATTGCAGTCGGATATTTTTTGCATCAGCGGCAGGCCGCACCGTATCCATTGCGGCTTCAATCACTGGCAGCAGCTCAACGGCTCGAACGCTAAGACGAATCTTACCTGTAATAATTCGCGAAATATCCAGAAGATCATCAATCAATTGGGCCTGAGACCTAGCATTGCGCTCGATTGTTTCTAGCGCCCGATTCATCGTTACTTCATCTAGCCTCTTGCTATGCAGGATCTGAGACCAACCGAGAATGGCATTCAGGGGGGTTCGCAGCTCGTGAGAAACGGTTGCAAGAAATTCATCTTTCAATCGATTAAGATTCTCAGCTTCCGCTCGTGCTTTCTGTTCCTGCACCAGAAGTTGAGCCCGCTCTTCTTCTGCTCGTTGACGCTGCCGGATCTCTTTAGCCAATTCATCAATCTTCTTATTGAGCAGGGTGAATCGGCTACTGGCGGATTCCCTGTTTTTCAATCGCAGCAAAATGAGTGCAGGCGATTCGGGTGACCACGGTCGGATAGCTGCCCCTTCACAGCGACACAAGCAAGTTTCTCCATTGCTGGCACTCAAAGTTCTGGTACTCAAGGTTAATGCTCCAAGCACCATTTCTCGGCTGCTGGAGCAATTGCGTAGATACTGTTTAACCTGATCAGGAGAATTGGTTGCCAGCTCAAAGAGCATTTTCCCCTGCGGTATCTGACGGTGTAGCCCTAGCATCTTGGAGAATGACGGGTTGGTAGCCAGGATCTGACCGTTTCCCGCAATCAGGAGCATGGGTTCTGGCAAAAGTCTGGCAAATTCGAGAAACTGCTCGGGAGTCAACTGTCAGCCTCTCCCTGGAAGTACTCTCTTCCTTGACTTGCTTCTGCCTCCGGAGTAGGGTTCAAATAAACGACCACCCGGCATCCGGACGCACCCATTGCAATCGTCTCTTGCAGTTCTACCTTGGCGTAACCAAGATTGTCCGCTGCAATGGAACCAAAAACATTGGAGGTCATCATACACATGGCGGGGCGACCAATGACTTTTTCGGCAAACGGGCAAGCAGTGTTCCCTAAGACAATCTTTTCATCCGTTTGTTCGATAATATAAAAGTCACCCTGGATTCGCTTCTTCAAATCTACTAAAACATCGGCTACCTGCTCTCGCGTTAGGTGGGATACCTCTAGAGCTGCTTTATAGTCGTGGTTTATTTGCTTCCCTATGTTTTGACCCACTACACTAATAAACCCTGAGGCTTCCTCTAAGCCCACGACATCCTGTAATGTACCTGTCAACTCTCGAATTAAGGTACGTAAAAACACATCCCGCTCTAAAGGAATTGTAAGATTCTTCACGGGTATTTCAGACTTGAGAGAACTATTCATAGCAATATCTCGTAAAGGAGGTTCAGCAGAAATTAAATTTACTCAAAACTAGGATGCCATTTGGTGAAAGGCACATTATATCAGGACTTACGCAAAACTCAGGACTTACGCAAAACGCTACTGGTGAGGGATGGACTTGAGGAACGAAGTTCCCGAGAAGGAGGCAACCCCCCCTTACCCCCACTAAATCTGAGATTTTTGCGTATAAATAACTAAAGATGGACAACACTGCTACTGTTGTATGCTTCATAAATTTTTTCGTTAAGCCCTTACAGCGTTCTATCCAGGCATTAGAACGCTTAACGACCCCTCTTACGACAACAGATACAAAACCTGGTTTTCCTTGGGCTGCTTTCTCTGCTTTCGATGGCTTCGGGGAAAGCTCAAATCTGATTTTTCGCATGATTCCTGGATAGACTGCCTCAAGCGCCTCGGTCAGCTTATCGAGGTGATATCCGTTATCCAACAAGATAGTAGACTTCGGGATAGTAGACTTCGGGATAGTAGACTTCGGGATAGTGACAGGTTTGGCTTTGCAATATTGGATATTGAGTAGCAACAGCTTAGAGGCTGTATGAAAAGTCCGTAGTTTATCAGCCGATTGAGCCGCTAGAGACTCCAGACACTCACATGCTTAGAGACTTCAGACCTAACGCGATTAGGCCCGCTAATCCAATCAAGCCCAGCGCTCGACGAAAGTAGTTCACGCCCTCGAAGAGTTCTTGCCATGCCCAGGTGAACAAAGCGCCGAATGCGATTAATTCCGTGGCCCTCTGTAGCTGTCCGCTCGGAAGTATGTACTGAAAGAAGGTTGCCGCAATACCTACCAGAACAGGTAGATTAGGCGCTTGAGCAATCACGATGTTGCCCTCGCCATCTCGAAACATACGGTCGAATAAGGTGGTTTTCTCTGCCGCTGGCTCTTGGTTTGATTGAGATGACATTAGCTCTGCCTGGAAAGTATAATTGACAGAATTGATGCTAACGCTACACTACGCTGCATTGCCTGTACCGGACGTTAGAGCCAACGCGCTCATGAAGTCGAATATAGGCGTATTGACTATGTGTCGACATTCCTTCATGCAGCACGGCTATCTCAACACCAACGGCATTCAACTGCACTACGTCACTCAAGGGAACGGCCCTTTGATGCTATTCCTGCATGGGTTTCCAGAATTCTGGTACTGCTGGCGACATCAGATTGAGGCATTTGGCCGCGATTACAAAGTGGTAGCGCTGGATCTGCGCGGCTACAACGATAGCGATAAGCCTAGAGAGAAGTCTGCCTATACGGTGTCTGAACTGGTCAAAGACGTGGAAGGGACCGTTCGGGCGCTGGGCTATGAGCGGTGTACGCTGGTGGGGCATGACTGGGGTGGGGCGATCGCCTGGAGCTTTGCCTACGCCAACCCGACGATGCTTGAGCAACTGATTGTGCTCAACCTGCCGCATCCAGCCAGGTTTGCAGCGGGTCTGCGGACGCCTCAGCAGCTACTGCGAAGCTGGTATATCGGTCTGTTTCAGCTACCTGTGCTGCCAGAATTCCTGTTGAGCGCGGGCAACTATGCTGCCATTCGATCTGTGTTTCGAGATCAGGCGGTGAATTCAGAGGCGTTTACAGAAGCCGATATCGAGGCGCTGGTCGCGGCGGCGGCTAAACCAGGGGCGATCGCCAGTATGCTGAACTACTACCGCAATATCTTCAGCGCTGAAGGTCTGCTCAATCAACAGTGGGGCATGCTGAGCGTGCCGACTTTGATGATTTGGGGAGAAAACGATGCCGCCCTTGGCAAAGAACTGACCTACGGAACAGAAGCCTATGTAACGGACTTTACGATTCGCTACATTGCCAACTGTAGTCACTGGGTTCAGCAGGAGCAGCCAGCGCTAGTCAACCAGTACATCAGAGACTTTCTAGAGCGCGATCGCCTTTGTGAATGAGCGGCCATACCGTCAGAGAATTAGATTTGGCAGGGGCTGCTAATAAAAAACTGAACCCCAAAGCCTGGATAGCTTTTCTGGCTACTGCCCTCGCTGTTCTGTGCGGACTATTGTTAGAAATTGACCAGCGACTATTGGGCTTGATAGTGGCGGCAATTGTTGCAGGGGCCACTGGGGTTGATGGCACAGCGGATTAGCTCTGAGCGAGCATTGTAGGTGCAGGTAATGTCGCCGATCACCCAGCAGCCGTTGAGCAGCGTTCTCTCATTCGGAACGGCGGTTTGCTTAACGTGGAGAATAGCTTTGTGCAGGTGATAGCGGCCCAGCTTGAGGTGGTACTGGTGACGGCGCACGAGAATTTGATACGTCTGACCGTCAAGCTCCAGGTAAGTGCCTGGCGAAAAGCTGCGGTCTAGCTTGGTCTGACTCAGGACAGTTTTAGAGTCATCTAAAAGAATATCGGTCGGTAAAGACTTAGGCTCCATAAATAAATACTAGCAATACTTAGTATTAGCGACAGTATTAGCAACAGTGGCTGATAGCAAAACGCATCCCCCAGCAGTTGGTGGAGGATGCGCTGCCTAGCTCAAGCTAGTTTTATTTCTTAGCAGCTTCCTGACGCTCTTTGGCTTCTTTAATCACGTCTTCGGCGACGTTCTTAGGACAGGGAGAGTACTGACCAAACTCCATTGAGAACTGGCCACGACCAGAGGTCATCGTGCGCAGGTCGCCAATGTAGCCAAACATCTCGCTCAGGGGCACATCCGCTTTGACGCGCACGCCCATCGGGTTAGAAGTCTGTGACTTGATCATGCCGCGACGACGGTTGAGGTCGCCGATGACATCGCCCATGTGGTCTTCAGGAGTGAACACGTCTACGTTCATGATTGGCTCCAGAATCTGCGGGCCAGCCTTGGGGAAGGACTGACGGTAGGCAGACTTGGCAGCAATTTCGAAGGCGATCGCCGACGAATCCACCGCGTGGAACCCACCATCTGTGAGCGTGACCTTTACATCCACCATGGGGTAGCCAGCTAGCGGCCCTTTCTCCATGCTGTTAGCAAAGCCTTTCTCTACAGCCGGCCAAAATTCACGGGGCACGTTACCCCCGGTTACTTTGGACTGAAACTCAAAGCCCACACCCGGTTCACTCGGCTCAATGGTGTAGTCAATTTTCGCGAACTGACCCGAACCACCCGACTGCTTTTTGTGAACGTAAGTGTCCGTCAGCAGCTTGGTGATAGATTCGCGGTAGGCCACCTGAGGCTTACCCACGTCTACTTCCACGCCGTGCGTACGCTTAAGAATGTCCACCTTGATATCCAGGTGAAGCTCGCCCATGCCCTTAATGATGACTTCGCCGCTTTCCTGGTCAGTCTCGACATAGAAGGAGGGATCTTCTTGCACCATTTTGCTCAAGGCCATGCCCATTTTCTCAGAGCCACCCTTTTGCTTGGGCTCAATCGCAATGGAAATCACCGGATCGGGGAAGACCATCGGTTCGAGCGTAGCCGGATCTTTCGGATCGCAGAGAGTGTGACCGGTCTGCACGTTTTTCATGCCGACAATCGCGACAATGTCGCCCGCTTGAGCGGTGTCGATTTCCTCACGGGAGTTGGCGTGCATCTCGACTAAGCGACCAATCCGCTCGGACTTACCGGTAAAGGTATTGAGAACCGTGTCACCCTTGTTGAGCGTACCGGAATAAATCCGGGTAAAGGTCAGCGCGCCGTAGCGATCGTCCATAATTTTGAACGCCAACGCTCGCAAAGGAGCTGCTGGGTCAATTTTGGCAAACCCACCGGTCTCGTTACCCTCTAGGTCAACCTCAGGCTGAGGCCGGACTTCAGTCGGGTTAGGCAGGTAGTCAACCACTGCATCCAGGACATTTTGCACACCCTTGTTTTTGAAAGAAGACCCACAGTAAGTCGGGAAGAAGGTCAGGTCGCGGGTACCTTTACGAATACAGCGCTTGAGCGTTTCAATGCTGGGCTCCTCGCCTTCGAGGTAGCTTTCCATCACAGCGTCATCGACTTCGATGGCCAGTTCAATCAGCGCTTCGCGGTATTCAGCGACTTTGCTCTTCATATCTGCGGGGACATCGGTGATTTCGTAGTTCATCGGGTCGCCGGAGTCATCCCAAATCCAAGCTTTCTCAGTCAACAGATCCACGACGCCGACGAAGCTCTCTTCAAAGCCGATGGGCAGCACCATCACCAGCGGCTTAGCCACCAGAATTTCTTCGACCTGCTTAACGACGCTGTAAAAGTCTGCGCCAGTGCGGTCGAGCTTGTTGACGTAAATGATTCGGGATACTTTGGAATCGTTGGCGTAGCGCCAGTTGGTTTCAGACTGAGGCTCCACGCCGCCGGAACCGCAGAACACGCCGATACCGCCATCGAGCACTTTCAGCGAGCGATAAACTTCAATAGTGAAGTCCACGTGGCCAGGGGTGTCAATGATGTTGAGCTGATGGTCTTTCCAGAAGCAGGTGGTGGCCGCAGACTGAATGGTGATGCCGCGCTCCTGCTCTTGATCCATGAAGTCTGTGGTTGCCGCACCATCGTGAACTTCACCGATCTTATGGATTTTGCCGGTGAGCTTCAAAATTCTTTCGGTGGTAGTGGTTTTGCCCGCATCTACGTGGGCAAAGATACCGATATTGCGGTAGCGCTTCAGGTCTTTCATGGTGATTCTTTATTTGAGTTCTGGAAACGGTCGGCACACCGCTTTCTGGGCGGTGCTTACAAAATGAACTGGTTAATGCATCTGGCAATGGTACCAACTGTTAAACATTGTAAATTACATTGCCGATGTCGTGGCAGCCGTTTTTGCTGAATGCGGTACGGATTTCACGCCCTGTTTCACGCCCTGTAGGGTTCGTGCGGGCGGGTGCAAGCTTACTTTTGAAGGAGCGATCGCAACTGGCCTATTTTCGAGGAGCTACCGGAAAGGGTGAGGGGCAGTTTGAAGCGGTTAATATCAAAGAACATTTATTTCCTTTAGTCGTTATTCCTACTTGCCTTGCTATGCATACGATTGTTATCCGTGAGAGCCAGCAGAGTGAGGATGGATTTGCGGCGACGGTGAGCATTGATGACCAAACGCGGCACGACATTACGGTACGCGATCCGTTTGATAGTAAGCAGGAGCGGGATTTAGAGTTTTATTTTGAAGAGTGGATTCGGTTTCCGTTTGATGAGCAGGTAAGAGCGCAGCGGGCGGCGGCGAGCGTGAAGGACTACGGCGAGCATCTGTTTGAGGATGTGTTTGGCGATCGCAAGGCATATAGCGATTATCAGCGGGCCTGTGAGGATGGGCTGAGCGAGCTGAGGATTGAGATTGAGGGGGGTTCTCCTGCGTTTCAGGCGTTGCATTGGGAGGCGCTGAAGGATCCGGATTTGCCGAGGCCGCTGGCGGTGGAGTGCGTTTTTACGCGGAAGCGGTTTCAGGAGAGTGGGTTGCGGATTCGGCTGAAGCCGTCTAGTAAGATTAATTTGCTGGTGGTGACGGCGAGGCCAGACGAGGAGAGCGACGTGGGTTATCGGACGATTTCTCGGCCCTTGATTGAGGCGATTGAGCAGGGGCGGCAGCAGGTGAATGTGGAGCTGCTGAGGCCGGGGACGTTTGTGGCGCTGAGCGAGCATTTGGAGCGGAAGGCAGGGTTTTATCACATTGTTCATTTTGATGCGCATGGCGGGCTGATGAGCTACGCACAATATATGGCGGGGGCGCAGAGCGATCGCTATGTGTTTCAGGCGCGGCGGGGGCGACCAGATATTGCGCCCTATGAGGGGGAGAAGTCTTTTTTGTTTTTGGAGGGGAAGCAGAAGGGGCAGGCGGATCCGGTGGAGGCACAGGAGCTGGCGGATTTGCTGGTGAATAAAGGGATTCCGGTTTGCATTTTGAATGCTTGTCAGTCGGGGAAACAGGTGAATAGCGTTTTGCCAGATGGCGAGATGCGAGAAACCAGCCTGGGGAGTCGGTTGATGGCGGCTGGGGTGCAGACGGTGGTGGCGATGGGCTACAGCGTAACGGTGAGCGCGGCGGCGCTGATGATGCAGAGGTTGTATGAGGCGCTGTTTGAGGAGAAGGGCGTGCCGGAGGCGATTCGGCTAGGGCGGAAAGAGCTGCATGAAGAGAAGAATCGGCGGGTTTATTTCAATCAGATGGTGGAGCTAGAGGATTGGCTACTGCCGGTGGTGTATGTGAATGGTGAGGTGGATTTGCGGCTGGAGCCGTTGAGTGGGCGGGCGAAGGCTGAGGCGCTGATGGAGAAGGGTCAGCGCTATCGGTTTGAGGAGCCGACTTATGGATTTGTGGGTCGGGATTTGGAGATTTTGAAGATTGAGAAGGCGCTGCTACGGCATAATATGCTGCTGCTGCGGGGGATGGGCGGGACGGGGAAGACGACGCTGCTGAACTATTTGCGGGCGTGGTGGCAGCGGACAGGGTTTGCGCGGGAGGTGTTTTATTTTGGCTATGACGAGCGGGCATATACGCTTCAGCAGATGCTACGGGTAATGGGGAAGCGGCTGTATGCGAATGAGTATGCGTTTGCTGAGTTTGAGGCGATGCCGCTGGCGGCGCAGATGGTGGATGTAGCGGATCGGCTGCGGGCGGAGCCTTATGGGTTGGTGTTGGATAATTTGGAGTCGGTGACGGGTCAGGCGTTGGCGATTCAGAATACGCTGCCGGAAGAAGAAAGAGAACAGGTAAGAGACTTTTTGAAGCTGTTGAAAGGTGGGCGAACGAAGGTGGTGCTGGGTTCTCGTGGCGGTGAGGAGTGGCTGGCGGATGTGTTTGCGGCTGAGGGAAGAGAGAATCGGTATGTGTTAGGTGGGTTAGATCCGGAGTCTCGGACGGTGCTGGCGGAGAAAATTTTGGCGGCGCAGGTGAAAGATGCGAAGCGGATTGCGGCGTTACGGAAGGATGAGGGATTTAAGCGGCTGATGAGGTTGTTAGCGGGGTATCCGTTGGCGATGGAGGTTGTGTTGGGGAACTTGACGAGGCAGAGTCCGCAGGAAGTACTGAATGGGTTGGATGCGGCAAATGTGGAAGGGTTTGATGTGGGGGGTGAGGAGAAGACAAATAATATTTTGAAGTGTGTGGAATATTCGCACAGTAATTTGTCGATGGATGCGCAGAAGTTGTTGGCGTGTTTGGCACCGTTCAGTAGTTTTTTGACAAGAGAGTTTGCGAAGCACTATTTTGAGAAACTACAAAAGTATGAAGTTTTTCAAGGCTATAGTTTTGAACAATTTGACAGCGCTCTAGATGAAGCTATTAAGCTAGGATTGTTATCACCTTACGAGACTGTAGTGGTAGGACTAGGCTTTTTAAACATTCAGCCTATTCTTCCTTACTTTTTGAAAGTAAAGCTGCGCACAGATTCTGTCGCTCAGAAGGCTATCTACAGTAGCTTCAAAGATCACTATCAAGATTTGGCAGCGATGTACTTTAAGTTGGTAAATTCTAGCAGTTCAGATGAACGGCGGCTAGGATTAGCATGTTGTCGCATAGAATACCAGAACTTATACAAATCTCTAACAATTGTTCTCGAAAACAAAGAGGAGGTTATCACAATTATAAGTAGTTGCCTGAATGCACATCTAGAAGCTGGCAACAGTAGTTCAGAGAAGTTCGAACTCGCTAAACTTATTCAGTCTCGCTTGGAGACTTATTCGCTTGAGGACAGAACTCCAGATTTAGAGATGCAGAATCTCGCCTGCGTCAGTACGATAGGGTGGGGGCACCTAAACTCTAAAGAGTATGTAAAAGCTCAAAAAACAGGTGAAAAGATAGTAAGTTTAGTGACCCATACTACTGCACTTAATGACGAAATGAAGGAAATACTGCTTCCTGACGCCTATCATTTACTAGGAAGAGTTGACCAAGTTTTGCGGAATTTTGAGGAAGCACAACTACACTATCAAGATTCCTTGGATATCTATATTAAGACCAGAAACTATCGTAGCCAAGCAGCTATATATCATCAGTTAGGAATGACTGCGCAAGCACTGAATAATTATAAGGGAGCAAGAAATTACTATAAAAGGGCCATTAAAATGTTTAAAGCAGCCTCTGCTCGTCATCAACAAGCAGCTACACACAGCCAGTTGGGATCAGTCGCACAAACATTAGAGGAACACGAGCAAGCAAAATTCCATTATAAGAAAGCCATTAAAATATTCAACGAGTTTGGGAATCGATACAAACAAGCAGGTGTCTACCACAACTTGGGTAGTCTCGAATTAACACTAGGAAGGTTTGCACAGGCAAGAGAATACTTCCAGCAGGCATTAGATATCAAAATTGAATTCAACGACCATGGTAGTCAAGCGAGTACGTATAACAACTTAGGCTCTGTCGCCAAAGAAATGACAGAGTACGAACAAGCACAATCGCATTACCAACAGGCGCTCGATATCTATGGACACAAGAACCGTTATAGCCAAGCGAGCGTCTACCATAACTTAGGACTAATAGCAGAGATACAAGAGAGATACTCACAGGCTCAGGAACACTTACAACTAGCCTTGGAAATTTTTATTGAGTTCAAGGATAAGCACAACATAGAAACGACGATGAGAGTTCTCGCCAAGCTTCACAAAATAACCCAAGAAAATAATCTTTTAACCGACGTTCCTAAATGTTCGAATGCAACCGTTGAAGAAGTCGCTCAAATATTTGAGACGTTCAACAGCCACCAGTCCGAATAAGAAAACTACCGTTTTTATATCTTCTGCTTGGAGCGATCTAGCTGTCGCAGTCGGGAAGCATTCTGCATCAGCCAGGACTGGTTTCGCACTGGGCAGCACCCTTTCTGCTTCACCAGAGAACCGTTCTGTAGCGAGCGGCATCAATTCTGAACTGGTCGGGAAGCATTCTGCATCAGGCAGCATCAATTCTGAACTGGCCGGGAACCGTTCTGCATTGGACGGCATCAATTCTGCTTTATATTACTGCCTCTATCGCTTGCCCGCACTTGACTCATCACAAAAATCAGCCTATCTTCAGTAGCTAAGGTTGTGATTTAGATCGCACCTTTTCCTCAGAACTCAATTGACTCAAGCGCTATCGGCAGGTGTTACTAGCACCCACCGACAGCTAGGCTCACAAACTGATCATGCCAGTCTGTGGCTTAAGGGCACTGTACCTTAGCTACATCGATTTGCACTACGTTTTGCGGCGTTGCTAAGGTCACTTGGGTTCTGGTTTTCTCCCAACTTGTCTTTTTGGAGACCAGACACTCATGTTTATCCCTTCCCATGAGGGCGCTACAGCGTCCACTGCTCAAGCTGCCCCATCCGCAGCGCTCCCTTCATCCACACTGCCCGTCCCCCGCGAGCGGGTGCGCCATCTGCTGTTCGGTACGCCCGCTGCGGTGCAGGGCTGCATTCGGCTGTTGCACAAGCTCGGCTATGCGGAGCCGAATGAGTGGAGTCGGCCCATCTCTACCGGGCGAGCGGATGAGGTGATGGCGATTTTGACGAAGCGGGTGGAGGTGAGTTGATGGTTATAAAATAGGAAGGCCCACTATCTTTGAAGATGACACTATGCGAGCGATAGAAGCGACTGGAAAAGTTGATGATCAGGGCCGTCTTCAGCTAGACCAGCGACTAAATACTGCCACGGATCAGCGAGTTCGCGTGATCGTTTTGCTGGCTGAACCCCCTGATGGCGATATTGACGAGCAAGAATGGCGCGAAGCGGCTGCAAAAAATCCATCGTTCGCATTTTTACAAGACGCAGAAGAAGATATCTATACGCTGAATAATGGAAGACCTATTGGCTAATTTCTACGGCTGTGTAGGCTCCGTATAGGGGTGTGACCTGAATTTGATGTAGGCTTAAAAAGCGAGAGAAAATCCATATTGGTTAATTTTGGCCCAAAACTGAGCCCATCTGCCTTGGGTATAAC
>NZ_NRTA01000037.1 GCF_002286735.1 Leptolyngbya sp. BC1307 | reverse complement strand
AGAATAGTGGCGCAAATCGTCCCAACGCTTCTAGTATTTCCATTTCGCAGCCAGCCGGTTATGACAAATCTATTGTGCTTGCTGCTTTCCTATTTGGCCAAATGGATAAAGTCGAGCTTAGAAACACAAACTAATCAACCTTGAAAAGCCTCGATTGTCGTCCCCATGGCGACAATTGTGTTTCTTTCAGGTTTATCGAATAGCCAGCAGTGCTGTTCGTGAGGGGCTCAGATCTTGCACCATTCTCATTAGGGGTTGCGCTGCGGGCCAAAATCTAAAAAAAGGGCGTAATAAAAAACAGAAGACGGTCACTAAAACCATGCTTCAGCACGCCCAAACGCTAGTCTATAGCCTTCTCAGGCTGATGCCTAGTCCCCCATCGAAAGCATGCCAAAATTCTTCCGTGTTCTCTCCTTCTTCGACCCCTTACGGCACTACGTCACCATCGCCCGCAGCCTCATCTTCAAAGGGGTTGGCATCGGCATCCTGCTCCCAGAAATCGCTGCCCTCACCGTCTTCGCCGTGTTGCTATTAGGCATTAGCATCAGCCGATTTCGCGCCCAACTCAACTGATGCTTTTAGGCAGATTCTACTCGCGAGTTTAGCCAGCGCTGAAAAGATTTTTGACTCTCAGGGTCGCCGGGAAACCGTCTTCTCTACCTGGTTAACGACTCTGAGGACAAACCAGGCTACCAGGGCTCCCATGACGCTGAGCTGCCACTGTCCGCAGGCCGCTGCAATACCAAGCGCCGCCGATCCCATAGCGCCGCCGCCGAAGTTAACCCTTTTACCCGATCTTTTTGCATTACCGCGCCGCCGCCAACAAAACCTACGCCAGTCATCACGCCCTGGAGCGATCGCCCCAACGTATCCACCGACTGCGCTACTGCACCTACCTGTATCGGCACCAAAATCACCAGCGCCGATCCCAGCCCAACGAGCAGATTGGTTCTCAGCCCTGCCGCTTTTTCTTTAGTCTCACGCTCCCAGCCAATCACGAAGCTCGCTAACAGCGCACAGCCCAAGCGCAGCGTCAGGTCACCTAGCCCCATCGGCACCAGTCCTGTCAACTCAGTCATTGCCCTCTTTTCAACCTCATGATGTGGACGCGGCCTGTCCGCAAACTGCCTTTTGATAGAGCATAAAATAGTACAGGCATCCTATAAACAGATAGAAACTCAATATGACTTAATCCACTATGGCAGTAGCAGACCTACGCACCAGTAATATGATGGCGCATCTTTTAGATGCTCTGGAAGACGGCACAGACATTGGGCACTATGGCAGACTTGTTTTTACGATGATTGCTCAGTACTTTGCCGATGAAGATGAGATTGTTGGCGAGCTGAAAAAAGACAAAGACTTTAGCGAAGAAGAAGCGCGATCGCTCTATCAACAGGTCACCAGCAAGGGCTATAGCCCGCCTAACCGCGATACTATTTTGGAGTATCAAAGCCAGCAAGACTTTACCATTTGCCCCAATTCAGCAGATCCGGACGCCTGCAACGTCTATCAAGATCTCACATTTCCAGATACTGTCTATGAAAGTATCTCTGAATATCAGGAGAAAAAGGCAGATTAGGAAGGCGCGCGAACCTGTGATTATGCTAGGACGCTCCGTCAAGCTAGTCGCCGAAGTCGTCAGCACGAACTGGGAAACCGACTACGCCCGAAAGCTGGAAGAATACGCCCTGCTCGGCATTCTGGAATATTGGATTGCCGACTTTCGCGGGCTGGGCGGAACGGCTTTCATTGGTAAGCCAAAGCAGCCTACTTTCACGGTCTGCCAATTGCAAGGAGACGACTATCAGCAACAGCAGTACAGGATCGGGTAAACGATTGTGACCCCTGACCGAGATACCTGTAATTCTCCCCACATCGGTCTAGAAGCATTGATATGCTAGGGGTGTAGATCTTAGAACTTGAGTAGTACAGCCTCTTGAGCCGCTGAAGTCATTGAAGCGTAACTGTCGAAATCAGGCGGTGCGATCGCTCTTGGTGGGAGCATTTCGGAATACGTTCAACGAGATTTTTAGCCTGCTAGAGCAAATTCCTTCAGCAGCGAAATAGCCCAAGCGAGGAAAAGAGTGCCCAAAATTGCCAATTCTAACTGAGGCAGCTCGGCTAGTGCATAAAACTTTTTAAGCCAAGAACGTCGCCTGGTTTTTTGCCACCCAATTAGAACGTTCTTCGGCCAAAGTTGGGGGGTATCTTTGGCCCGAAACTTTGGGTTCCACATAGACAGTAGCAAGGGTGTGCCGCCGATCCGCGCGTTCATCAGCAGATGAAGGGCGATTACCGCCACCATTACGACCCAAGAAATAAGATGACCATAGTACCAAATATGATCCAGATCCCCTTTAGGCAACCAAGTTTCATCCATCATCTTGCCGCTGAAAAGCGCAAAGGTTAAAGCCAAAAGCGCTAATGTATTGGTGAAACGATTTAACGTATACCACCAAATTGGTTGCCCCACCTGTACCAACTTTGTAAAAGAATCCGGCTGTACAAGACGCCGCTGGCCCCGCTGAAAAGCGTAATGCACAAACGCTGGAAAAATCAACAGAGTGTACAGCCCAAACGTTCCATGAATACCTTCAATCTCTTTGTACTCGGGTAAAGGCACTTGCCCCCAGCGGCCATCATAGGTGTTGTACGTCCAGAAGGCCGTCAGAATTGCTAGGATTAAACAGATGCCTGTGAAACCATGCAGAATACGGAGCAGCAGGGGTTGATAAGGTTGACTCGGTTTCATCATGATATAGTCACGACCCCAAAGATAATAAACAAGACTCCACCTACGCTAATCAATAGACGCTCTGAAATGCGTCCGACCAGCAGCTTGCCACAGACAACCGCAATAGCCGCACAAATAGCATGGCCTAGCGTAGCGCCGATGATGACGCCTAAAGGATTGTTAGCCGCAGCTAGTGTAATGGTGGCAATCTGGGTGCGATCGCCCCATTCCCCGATAAAAGTTAGCGTAAAGGCTTCTATCACTACTGCTCTAATCGACCATGCAATAACGCCCTGTTCTCTTTGCTCAACGGCTTTATAGGCATCTGCTTGCTCATGAGCAAGGCCTTTATTGCCAGACATTTTCAGCGCATCGTAAAGCAGCTTTAGCCCGAAGCCAATAAACAACGCAGCGGCGATGCCATTGACATACTGCTGCGGAAATATTGCTGCGACCTGCCCAATCAGTACAGATAACACGGTCATCGTAAACAGTGCGGCAGTTGCCCCGACAAAGACCCAACGTCTGGGATGACGCATCGCGAGGATAGCAGCAATAAAAAAAGTTTTGTCGCCGAGTTCTGATAGCGTAATCAGTAACAACCCAGCTGTAAATCCATTGAATAAACTCATGCTCTGCTCTAGCAACGTGTCGGATGGGCAGGCATGATGGAGGTTTGAGCACACTTCACCAGGCCCACTTAACCGTGGACTTAGTGAAGGTCTTGCTTGCAAACTAGAAGACTGATTTAAAGTGCTTCTAATTTACCGTCTGAACCAGGCTCATCGCCAGTATGTTGACTCAGACAAAGGACGCTATAGAAAATATCACCTTAGGAGATACTAGAGAGTCTTAAAGCTACTCCCCTTCGTTGTTTAAGATATTAACATAGCTTAGCCGTCAAGAGCATACCTGATCTCTAATGAATCACATCCACCACCCAGCGCTTTTTGAGTAGCGTGAATCCTTTCGCCTGTTTGGGTCTGAGCACAACTTGAACAATCCATCGGAAGCTATCCATCACCCATCTTAAGAAAGGCTGGCCGCTATAGCCCCCATCAGCCCAAATCAGCGACAGCCGAGACACCGCTTTACCCATCTGATGGACACGAGTGAGCACTTGTTTGCCGCCTGCCCGTTCAGGCATACTCGCAGCCGTGACGACAACTCGCAGCACTAATCCCAGCGTTTGGTCTGTTTGGCTACGTCGTAGCCCACCGCCTCATGCACCATCGTCGCGGTTGGCACGCTTTGAGAGTCAACAATCGCCTCAGATGGGCTTTCCTGGCGACCGCGACTGACTCTCTCCCAACTGCGCAAGCGGTCATGAATAGCTAGCCAGGTGCCATCATTGCGCCAGTTGCGAAAGTAAGCGTATACCGTTGACCAAGGCGGCAAGTCGCCAGGCAGGTCGCGCCATTTACAGCCTTGAACCACGACGTACATAATTCCGTGCGACAGCCTCGATTTCGTCCTCTTTAGCAGCCTCTAGAAAGCTGTAAAGCTGAGCTTTCTCTACAGTAGGAAACGTTGGGCTACTCCCGACTTCTACATAAACGCCAGCCTGCAACTGATAGATTCGCCACACTTTTCCGTTAAATCGCCAAAACTCAGGCACACCTAAGCTGGCATAAAACTGATTTTTGCGAATATCTGTATGAGTAATATCCACTTCCACGACCAGATCAGGCGGCGGATCGATAGCAAAGTCTACGTTACGGCCTTTGACCAAAGGCTGATTTTGAATGTAGTAGCATTGTCCGGCTCTGCGCCCTTCTGGATGTGAGGATAGTTCATCGTCGTTACGACTCTTGCTGTCTATTCTATCGAAGTCTAGCTGATGCCCTTAACCCAAACGATAGCCAAAGCCGCGAACGGTTTTGAGATACTCTGGGTGGCTAGGGTTTTCTTCTAGCTTTTCGCGCAGCCAGCGGATGTGAACATCTACCGTCTTGTTGTCGCCCATAAAGTCGTAGCCCCAAACCTGATCGATGATCTGATCGCGAGACCATACTCGCTTGGGCTGACTGATCAGCAGCTCTAAGATCTTGAATTCTTTGGGTGAAAGATTGATTTCCCCACCTGCCAAAAAGACGCGGCACTCGTCGGTGTGCAGAGCGATGTCTTCAAACTTCATCACCGATTTATCGTCTTGCTTGGCCTTCGACTGATAGCGTCTGAGCAAAGCCCGGCAGCGGGCAATCAGCTCTCTCATGCCAAAAGGCTTGGTCAAATAGTCATCCGCGCCGACTTCGAGGCCAACCACCCGGTCAGTTTCAGTGCCCTTAGCGCTCAGAATTAAGATTGGCATGTCCATACCCTGGTGGCGGACAAGACGGCACAGATCCAGGCCGTTCATGCCGGGCAGCATCAGGTCTAAAATGACCAGGCTAATGTCAGCGATCGCACTCTTACCCCGATCAGGAGCGCCAAGCAGCATCTCTAAAGCCCGCTGACCGTTATCGGCAACTAATACTTCAAATCCTTCGTCGGCCAGGGACAGCGCAACGGTTTCGCGAATCAGGGCTTCGTCTTCTACCAGTAAAACCTTACCGAGCCCGATCCGAACGTCTGTAGGGGCGGGCGCTGTGGTTAGGGAACCCATGCGGAGGAATCCTATATGTCTTCACCGAAATTCTACCAGGAATATCTCAGGTTTCGATACGCATCCTGCTAAACATTTCTGTAAGCTTTCATACCTCTATTGGCGAAAATTAGTATCTAAAGTTACTCCATACCCGGTTTATCACAGTGCTTATGACTCCAGCAGGTATAAAAAGATGCCTGGCTGCTCTGAAGGATTATTTTGAATAGGTTACACAGCTACGAAGTTGACCAGTTTGCCGGGGACGACGATTACTTTTTTAATCTCTTTACCCGCTAGATAGCGCTGGGCGATTTCTGACTCGCGGGCGTATGTCTCTAACGCGGCTTTGTCAGCCCCAGCCGGGACTTGCAAGGTACCCCGGGTTTTGCCCATGATCTGAATGACTAGCGTGATTTCATCGGCGACTAGCGCAGCCGGGTCTAGCTGAGGCCAGGGCTGCTGGTGAACGGAGCCTTCGCCTGGGTCAGATCCCAAATAGGACCACAGCTCTTCGGCAATGTGAGGCGCAAATGGCGCAATCAAGCGAACCAATGTGCAAATGCTCTCGGCAAAAGCAGGCGACGTTTTATCGGCAGCTTCGTTAATGGCATTGCTAAGCTTCATCAGCTCAGAAACGGCTGTATTGAACTGATAGTCGCCTTCAATGTCTTCAGTGATTTCTTTGATGGCGGTGTGGGTGGCGCGGCGCAGGGCTTTGTCGGCCTTGCTGAGATCGCTTTGTTGAATACCGTCAATTGCTTTAAGAGCGCTGACACCGTCAGACTGCGCAAACTCCATCACGGCACGCCAAACCCGGTTGAGAAAGCGATACTGCCCTTCCACATCCGCGTCGTCCCACTCCAGATCTTTTTCGGGTGGCGATTTGAAGAGGATGAACATGCGAGCGGTGTCAGCCCCGTATTTTGCCAGCACTTCGGCGGGAGGAACGCCGTTGAACTTAGACTTAGACATCTTTTCGTAAGACACCTGTAGCGCGTCGCCGGTTTCAGGATCGGTAGGACTATCTAAATCAGCGATATCTGCTGGAACAAAGAATTGGCCTTCAGTATTTTTGTAGGTGATGGCCTGCACCATGCCCTGAGTGAGCAGCCGCTGAAAAGGCTCATCGAAGTTCAAAAATCCGCGATCTCTAAGGACTTTGGTAAAAAAGCGCGAGTAGAGCAAATGCAAAATAGCGTGCTCAATACCGCCGACGTACTGGTCAACCGGCAGCCAGTCATTCACTCGATCGGGGGTAAAGGCAGCTTCTGGATTATTGGCATCGGCGTAGCGCAAAAAGTACCAGGACGAGTCAAGAAAGGTGTCCATGGTATCGGTTTCGCGTTTGGCGTCGGCCTGGCAGTTGGGGCAGGGTACGTTTACCCAGTCGGCCATTTTTGACAGGGGCGACGCGCCTTTGCCGGTGAACTCGACATCGTCGGGCAGCTTAACCGGCAGATCTGCGGTAGGCACGGGGACGGTGCCGCAGTGGGAGCAGTGGATAATCGGGATCGGGGCTCCCCAGTAGCGCTGACGAGAGACGAGCCAGTCGCGCAGCCGGTAGTTAGTAGTGCCTTGACCAAGATTGTTTTTTTCCAGGTAGGCGATCGCCCCTTCCACACTCTCCCCTTCTCCTTTCCCAGCCATCACACCGTCCAAAGGCCCAGAGTGAACCATCACCCCAGCCCCCGCGTAGGCTACATCCATGGCCTCTGCGCCCAGCGACTCGCCTTCTGGCTGAATCACCGCTTTGATCGGCAACTCAAACTTACGGGCAAATGCAAAATCTCGCTGGTCGTGAGCAGGCACCGCCATAATTGCGCCCGTGCCGTAATCCATCATCACGTAGTCGGCTGTCCAGATCGGGATTTTTTCGCCATTGACCGGATTAATGGCGTAGCTGCCCGTCCAGACGCCGGTTTTTTCTCGGCCTTCCGCCGTCCTATCAATCGTGCTGAGGTTGGCAGCAGCCTCCTGATAGGCTTCTACGGCTTTAGACTGTGGTTTTGTCGTGAGCTTTTCCATCAGCGGATGCTCGGGAGAAAGCACCATAAAGGTCGCGCCCCAGAGGGTGTCGGGGCGAGTGGTGTAGATCACCAGCTCATCATCTGATTCAGTTTTAAAAGTGACCTGAGCGCCTGTGGATTTGCCAATCCAGTTGGCCTGCATGGTTTTTACCCGCTCTGGCCAGCCGGGCAGCTTATCTAAGTCAGTCAGGAGCTGTTCGGCGTAGGCGGTGATTTTGAAGAACCACTGGCGCAGCAGCTTGCGCTCCACTTTCGCGCCTGAGCGCCAGGAGCGGCCCTCACTATCTACCTGTTCATTGGCGAGTACGGTCTGATCAATCGGGTCCCAGTTGACTGCCGCTTCTTTTTGGTAGGCGAGGCCCGCATCAAAAAACTGCAAGAAGATCCACTGAGTCCAGTGGTAGTAGTTAGGCAAGCAGGTGGCGACTTCCCGGTCCCAGTCGTAAGAGAGCCCCAGGCTTTTGAGCTGCTCACGCATTTGGGCAATATTTTTGAGCGTCCATTCGGCGGGGGGGACGCCGCGCTTAATGGCGGCATTTTCAGCAGGCAGGCCAAAGGCATCCCAGCCCATCGGGTGAAGCACGCGGTAGCCCTGCATCCGGCGGACTCGGGCGATCACATCGGTGATGGTGTAGTTGCGCACATGCCCCATGTGCAGGTCGCCGGAAGGGTAGGGGAACATCGACAGGGCGTAGAATTTTTTAGCGCCATCGTCTGCGTCGGGGGTTTTATCTACGCCGTTTTTGGCCCAATATGCCTGCCATTTTGCTTCAATTTCTGCTGGGCTATATCGCAATTCCACGCCTTTCGTATTCCCTTGCTGGTTCAAACTATATATTTTAGTGGGCGAATTGAAGTTTAGATATGCGCCATAGATATTTAGATGATGAAATTTGAGAGGGGTATGGACAGCTTTGAACCAGATGAGCTGCGGGTTTTTGTTTACGGCACGCTGATGCCGGGCGGTCGCTACCATCGCGAGTATTGTGGCAACTATCTGACTAACGCCATCCCCGCTGCGGTGCGAGGCCAGCTCTATGACTTTCCCCAGATGGGCTATCCGGCAATGACTGCTGGGCATGACTGGGTAAAAGGCTATCTGCTGGAGTTTTGCCAAAGCGCGGCTACTTGTGAAGATATTTTGCGACGTTTGGATGCGTTGGAAGGCTATGTGAGCGATGCCGTTACCCCCGATGGCGACTATCAGCGCCGCCAGGCACAAATATTTACCCCTGAGTACGAAACATTGCAAATGGCCTGGGTCTATCAGATGAGCGCTGAGCAGGTGTGCAAACAGGGCGGCGTTTATCTGCCGGGCGGTGACTGGCGATCGCGCCTCTCTGCCAAATTTACCGACACTGGGGCCGACACCGAAGCTAGCTAAACAGGCTGAGTTGCCATCTAGTAGGATGGTGAATAGGTATTGTGTGGCAAATGTCAGTGATTGAACAGATTTTAGAGCGATCGCTTTTAGGAAAAGATATTTCTGTAGCAGAGGGCATAGCGCTGCTACAGGTCAGAGAGCCAGCGGAGAGGGAGGCCATCCGAGCGACAGCAGACGCACTCAGAAGGCGGCAGGTAGGCGAGACGGTGACCTATGTGCTCAACCGCAATATTAACTACACCAATATCTGCGAGCAACACTGTAGCTTTTGCGCATTCCGTCGGGATGCAAATCAGCCCGGAGCTTACTGGGTAGACTGGAGCGGCATTTTAGAAAAGGCAACAGAGGCGGCGACACTAGGGGCAACAGAAGTCTGTATGCAGGGCGGGCTAAACCCTGAGGCGAAGATTAACGGCACTTCCCTGGCCTATTACTGCAAGCTCGTAGAGACCATTAAGACGGCATCCCCCCGGCTGCATGTTCACGCTTTCTCTCCGCAGGAGGTGCAGTTTATTGCCAGAGAAGATGGGCTGAGCCTGGAGGCGGTACTGGTGGCACTGCGAGAGGTCGGCGTCGGGTCACTGCCAGGAACAGCGGCAGAAGTGCTCGATGACAGCGTGCGGCGGATACTTTGCCCAGAAAAAACAACAGCGGCAGAATGGCTGGAGATTGTAGGACTAGCTCATAAGATTGGGTTGCCGACGACCAGTACGATGCTCTCGGGTCATATTGAGACGGTCGAACAGCAGGTGAAGCATTTAGAGCTGTTGCGATCGCTCCAACAAAAATCTCTTGCCGCAGGCTATTCGGGCATTTCCGAATTCATCTTGCTACCGTTCGTCGGCCAAGAAGCGCCCAAGTCTCTGCGTCGCCGGGTAGGGCGCGATCAGCCGGTGCTGGCCGATGCGCTGCTGCTGACGGCGGTGGCGAGAATCTTTTTGGGCAATTGGATTGTCAACCATCAGCCAAGCTGGGTGAAGCTAGGGCTAGCCGGGGCGACCGAGGCGCTGCGATGGGGCTGTAATGACATTGGCGGCACCCTCATGGAAGAGCATATCACTTCAATGGCGGGGGCAACCGGCGGCACCTGTCAGTCTGAGGCGGATCTGATGGGGGCGATCGCCACGCTCAACCGGCCTGCAAAACAAAGAGACACGCTATACGGCGAAGTGAAAACAGCCGCGCAGATGCCGGTCTGCCCTTAGCCTTTTATCTCCCAAATTCCAAATTCCCAGATTTCAGTCAAATCCCAGTCAAAGCTGAGGGCCCCTATGAACCGCCGACTGCTGATTGCCTGTTTGGGATTTTGCTTGGTCGCGGCGATTGCTTTCCCCTGGCATCTGCCTGCTCAGTCACAAACCGGCTACGTTGCTACTGGCACTGGGGGCGCAGTGGCCAGCGTCGATGCTCGGGCCACGCAGATCGGCATAGATATATTAAAAACTGGCGGTAACGCGGTAGATGCAGCGATCGCTACTGCAGCAGCGCTAGGCGTCGTAGAGCCTTTTTCTGCGGGCATCGGCGGCGGCGGATTCATGGTGATCTATCAGCCCGATACCGATACCGTTGTCACCCTGGATGGCCGGGAAGAAGCCCCCGCAGCCGTCATGCCCGATCTCTTTCGCGATCCGGATAGCACCACGGGAGAGCCTTTGCCCCAGATGGCACTGCTTTAGCGTTTGGGTCGCCGGGTGGCTCGACAATTATCACGACTGTGCTGGGTATTGCGGTAAATGTGGTGGATTTTAAGATGGATTTGGCAGAGGCGAGCGCCGCGCCGCGCCTCTCCCAGCGCAACAGCGGTATCACTCAGGTAGACCAGGGGTTTAAGCAGACACCGCTGGGCCAAAAGCTATCTACAGAACACCTCTTAGAGCCAGTGGCAGAGATTGGCGCGGCTACTGGCATCTCAGTCACCCCCGACGGCAGGCTAACAGCGGTTGCCGAACCAGTACGCAGAGGCGGTGGCAGCGCGATGACTTTGCAGTAAACAGGCCGCTGAGAGAGTTTGCGCTCAAAGATAAAAGTTAAAAAAGTTTACAGTGAGCAGCCCTATCCACGCGAAGAAAGATATATTAATAAGTTTTGTTTTCTCTGAGGTTGACCTGCAACCTTAGAGAGATGGCGGAACAGGTGCCAGAATCTAATTTTAGATTGAGGCTTTGCCACCCCTCAGGTAAGCAACAATCAGGTAAAAACGATGACGGCATTAGTTGAGCAAACGTGTGTGCCCTACATTGACGAAAAGAGTCAGGCTACCTTTGAAGAACTCAGAACACTGAGGGCAGAGGTGCCTAACTGGCGCATTGTGTACCAGGCCAGTGTGCCTCATCTGGAGCGCTCCTACGACTTTCCAGATTTTCAGAGAGCACTGGCTTTTGCCGAACATATTAGCAAAATAGCAGAGCAGGAGCACCACTACCCAGCAGTGACTGTTGAGTGGGGTAAAGTGACGGTCACCTGGTGGACTCAGGCCGTCCAATGGCTGCATAGAAATGACTTTGTGATGGCCGCAAAAACAGACCGAGCCTATCAGCTGGCAAGTTTGATCCGGGCTATTGAGCCTGTTGAGCTTTAAATTTTCAACTAAGGAGACCGATTTTATGAATGTTGTGTTTGGACTAACGCTGTTGGCAGGGGTTTTAGCGATGACTGCCTGCAGTCAACGGATGACGGTACTGAGAAACTTTAGCGCTAAGAGACTCACAGGTGCGATCGCCCTCGGCATCGTTCTCTTCTTTGCGAGTAGTCAGTCGGCGTCTGCAGTTGGCCCGCTCGCCGCCCTTGGCACCTCAGACAGCGCTATTAATCAGGAGCAGCAAGCCTTTGAGGAAAAGTTAAAGCTTGACCCCACTGGTGGTCACTACTCGGGCATTGAATACTCTGATAAAACAGTACGCAATCAGCCTAGCGATCAAGAGATTTTGGATGAAATTGAACCTCAGCTAGAAGACACGATAGTAGCTGCGGTTTCTAATGGTTCAGTGCGGCTATCTGGCAAGGTAGAAGATCGGGCGACCGCTGAAAACATCGTCGAGTCCGTCAAGGAAATAGCAGGCGTTCACGAAGTTGCCTTCAATCTGGGTCTAAGCGACAACGATACGCAGACGACCCAGTAAACGAGCGACCTGACCCCTCCCTTTATGAACGCTCCCTCAGCTTCTATGGTTGTAGCTGGGGGGGCGTGCCTATTGAGCAGGCGCGTCAGCCCATTGCTTTAACCCATTGCTTTAATGAGTCCCCTTGACAGATGTTTTCATGTCACAAATTCCCACCGATTTTGCGCCAGATAGCACGCTGGCCCTAGCATTCAACGGCTATCAGTTTATCTCTCAAGGTTGTCAGTGCCATCAGTCTGATGTCTTTCAAACCCGGCTACTGTTTGAAAAAACTATCTGCCTGAGAGGAGCCGATGCCGCTCGCATTTTTTACGACGTTGAAAAATTTACCCGTCAGGGGGCAGCGCCGAAAAGGGCTCAAAAAACGCTGTTCGGCGAGGGCGGTGTGCAGGGGTTAGACGGCCGGGCTCATCGGCATCGCAAGCAGATGCTTATGGCTTTAATGAGCCCCGAGCGGATTGAAGACCTGGCAAAACTGCTAGACGAACAGTGTCAAGCCGCCGCAAAACAGTGGGAAACGATGGAGCGGGTGACCTTTTTCCCGGAGGCTCGAACGGTTTTTTGTCGCGCGGTGTGCGCCTGGGCAGGGGTGCCGCTTGAGGCAGCAGAGGTGGCGCAAAGAGCGCAGGATTTGGCCGCGATGATCGACAGCTCGGGGTCTAATCGGCCCTAAGCACTGGCAGGGCAGACGGGCTCGTCAGCGCACAGAAAGCTGGATTCAAACTCTGGTAGAAAAGGTGCGATCGCATCCCCCTGAGAGCGATCCAGTCACGGCGCTACAGGCGATTTCTCAGCACCGTGATTTGGACGGCAACCTGATGGACAAGAAAATTGCGGCTGTCGAAATTATCAACGTGCTCAGGCCGACAGTGGCGATCGCCCGATACGCGACCTTCGCTGCCCTAGCCCTGCACGAGCACCCAGAATATCGGCAGCAGCTGCGCGATGGCAACAACGATGACCGGGAGCTATTTACCCAAGAAGTCCGGCGATTTTATCCGTTTTTTCCATTTGCCGCAGCTCGGGTAAAACAGGCTTTCGACTGGCAGGATTTTCACTTTCCTGCCGGTAGGAGAGTTTTATTAGATCTCTATGGCACCAACCACGATGCACGGGCGTGGGAAGATCCTGATACGTTTCAGCCGGAGCGATTTCGTCACTGGGAAGACAGTCCCTTCAGCCTAATTCCACAGGGAGGCGGTGACTTTTATCTCAACCATCGCTGCCCCGGCGAGTGGATCACCATTGTGCTGATGATGAAGACATTAGTGTTTTTGACCCGCTCTATTACCTATGAAGTGCCGCCACAAGACCTGAGCGTGAGCTTGTCACAGATGCCTACAGTACCTGAGAGCCGCTTCATCATTAGCGATGTTGTCAAAGCAGTATCGCCAGTGTGATTTTGTCAGTAGTCATGCGGCAAGGTCAACAACAACAACAGGCAACGGGCTGGTTTCTAGTACAGCTTGCGAAACTGATCCAACTAGCCTTTCACGCAGGAGACGATGCCCGCGCCTGCCGATTACAATCTCAGCAGCACCGACGGCTTGAGCGCTGCGGATAATCTCTTCAGGTACTGGCCCGTCTGTGATGACAAATCGATAGCGAATATCAGCCAATAGCTGGCTTGCCTGGCTGCGCAGCTGTTCTATTGCTTCCGAGGAGTCTCCTTGAGCAACATAGACGACAACTACTTCGCCATCACTACGGCGAGCTAAGTCTGCAGCCTTCGTTAAAACCTGAGCTGATAGCGCAGAGGTATCTACAGCAGCTAATAGCGTGATCTGGCGAGCGATCGCTACTTTAGTCGGGTCAACGTCACCGCGCTGCAATAGTCTCGGTGCAAAGGTAGGAATCGCCCAAGCACCGAGCGGTGCGGTGACTAAAATAGACAGGGCCGAAATCGCTAAAATAGTTTCGCCACCGTCGATACCCTGCGCTAATGGGACTGCCCCAATCGCCGCCTGTACTGTCGCCTTGGCAGAGTTGCCCGGCAGTAAAAACAGTCGCTCTTTCCACGTCCAATTGCTGCCCAGAGTTGAGAGATACCAGCCGAGCGATCGCCCCACCAGCGTACCGATGGCCAGCATCACCAGCCCTACCAGCAAAGTGCTTTCCAACACCTGCAACTGAATGCTAGCCCCTAGCAGCACAAACAAAATAATCTCAGCGACAATCCACAGGGTGTTAAACCCGCCTCTCAGCCGTCTGGCCAGCGGGGCATCTTGCTCAATTAAGAAAAACCCGGTCGCCATCACCGCCAGGTAGCCTGAAAAGACGGGTACATTCGCAGCCAGCACCACCAGCAGGAGCGCTAGCCCGGCGGCTACCAGGGCGTCTTGAACCACATTTTGCGTCCAGTTTTGCTTAACTAAGAGCGCTACTAGCAGCCGGGCAGTCAGCCAACCCAGCATCACCCCTAAGGTAATCTGAAGCACTACCTGAAATGGCAGCAGCTGTAACGGGCTCAGCGTCAGGCCAGCCGGCAGGCTCAGACCGGCTGCCGCACCCTGAGAAAGAAACGATAGCAGCAGGCTAAACACTAGCAGGAGCAATACATCTGAGAGCGCGCTGCCGGTTAAGATGGCGTCGGAGATACCTTTTTTGACGCCCCAGCCTAAGCTCTTCAGCCGCAGCATACCGGGCACGATGACAGCCGGAGATTCTGCGCCAATAATGCAGCCCAGCAGCAGGCCCGTCAAAAAGTCGAACTGCAAGAGCCAGACAGCGGCAATGGCAATGGCGATCGCCTCAAAAGCCGCCGGTAAAAATCCCAACCGCAGCGCCACCGTGCCCTGTTGGGCTAGCTTCTCACGATCTAGCCCTAGCCCCGCCTTCATCAAAATCACCATGACGGCAATGGTGCGCAGCGCATCTGCCGCCCCCAAGACCTCCGGGCTGATGACATTGCCGACTTGTGGGCCGAGTAAAATACCGACCAGCACCATCCCCACCAGGGCTGGCGCTCTCAGCCGCCGGGCGAGCTGTCCGGCAAAAAATCCTCCCAGTAAAATCCAGATAATACTTTCTAGCATCGCGCCCTGCTCAGCGAAATTTTCAGGCTGTCACGGGCTGATGGCTAACCAGCAGGCCAGCGGAAAGATCAGGTATTCTACGAAAAACAGCTTCCAGATGAACTGGTAAAAATCTGGATAGGAGATGTTCTTTTTGGTGGGGGAGGGATCGAGATCCACCCGGCGACTCAGCCACCAAAAAGAGAAAATGCCGATGCCCTGCGCCACCATCAAGAAGGGTGCCTGAACGCCCGGCAGAAAAGGAGCAGCAATAATCAGTCCGCCGTAGCAGGCGGTGAGTACCCAGCGGGCCAGGCTGAACACCTTTTTTCGGCCCAGCCTCAGCGTATAAGTGGAGATATTGAACTGGCGATCGCCCTCTAAATCTGGAATGTCTTTAAAAATAGCGATCGCAAAGCTAAACACCAGCACAAACAGTGTCAGCGCCCATACCCGAGCAGGGACAGCCGCCCTGAGCCCAAGCTGGGTCGCAAAGTATAGATACAGCCCCAAATTCACAATCGCACCGCGCACTACCAAAATGCACACCGATGCCCAAAAGGGATGGCGCTTTAGCCTGACGGGCGGCAGCGAATAGGCCGTGCCAATCACTAAGCTCAGACCGACAGTCAGCATGAGGTAGATATTTTGAGAGATGAGGGCAAGGGCGATCGCTAGCCCGCCCATCAGCCAGACCAGTCGCTGAGCATGCCCTTTAGTAAATTCGCCCGAGGCAATTGGCAAATCTGGCTTATTAATTCGATCAATGGCAATGTCTTCTACCTGGTTAAGGCCGACGATATAGACATTGCCGCACAGACAAGCGATCCAGGCGAGCAGCCAAGAGCCAATAACGTCGCCCTGGCTAATTGACAGGGGATCGGCAGCTAGAGCGATCGCCAGCAGTGCCAGCACGCTCAAGCTAGTGCCAATCACGGTATGGGGCCTAGAGAATTTCCAAAATGCCCGCAGCCACGCCAGCGGATTTTTGAGCGGATAGAGCGGGTCCCGAAGCGCAGGGGGCTGCGCAGACATAGAAGGTTTAGTCATGCCCTAAAATGTACACCGAATCCGAATCTGTTGTCTCACTAGCCGCTGGCTTACTACTGCCTGATTTGACGAGCGCGAGTAATTTGCCAGCTCAGCGCCACTACCGGCAGCAGCCCCACCAGCAAAATAGTCAGCGCCGGAGCCGCCGCCTCTACCAGCCGCTCGTCCGAAGCATATTGATAGACCCGCACCGCTAACGTATCAAAGTTAAAAGGCCGCATGACTAGCGTAGCAGGCAGCTCTTTCATCACATCGACAAACACCAGCATGACTGCCGTCAGTAGACTGCTAGTCATCAGCGGGGCGTGAATTTTGGCAAGCGTTTTACTGGGCGAATAGCCCAGGCTGCGGGCCGCGTCGTCTAAATTGGGGCGAATTTTGGCCAGACCTGATTCGACTGAGCCGAGAGAGACTGCTAAAAATCTGACCAGGTAGGCAAAAACTAGGGCGGTGATCGTGCCGCTCAGCAGCAGCCCCGGCGAAATGCCAAAAGTCGCTGCTGACCAGGCAGCGATCGCATTATCCAGCCGCGCTACCGGAATCAAAATGCCAACGGCAATCACCGCGCCCGGAATGCCATAGCCCATAGCGGACAGCCTCACACCGAAGCGAATCGGACGACTGCCATCCAGTCGCTGTCCGTAGGCCAGTACTAAAGATAGGAGCAGGGCGATCGCCGCCGTCAGTCCCGCCAGCGTCAGACTATTCGTCACCAATTCTGTAAACCGATTGCCGAGCACGTCGGCCCAGTTGTCTTTGACCATCAGCACCAGCAGCCCGCCCGGCACCAGTAGCCCCAGGCTAATTGGCAGCAAACAGGCCAGCGCTGCCAAACCACCGCGCCACCTGCCCAGTGGGTAAGCAGTGGGTGCCTGCAGGCTGTTATTGGCCTGGTAGTATTGGGCCTGCTGCCGTGACCAGCGCTCTAGCAAAATCAGCGCCAAAATAAACAGCATCAGCATGGCCGATAGCTGCGCGGCAGCGACCCGCTCTCCCATGCCAAACCAGGTGCGGTAGATGCCCGTTGTAAAAGTCGCTACGCTGAAATACTGCACCGTACCAAAGTCATTGAGCGTTTCCATCAGCGCCAGAGACAGCCCTGCGATAATGGCGGGCCGGGCTAGGGGCACTGCCACTTTGATAAAGCTGCGCCAGGGACCACAGCCCAGAGAACGGCTCACTTCTAGCGTACAGACGGACTGTTCTAAAAAAGCGACCCGGGCCAGCATGTATACATAGGGGTAAAGCGTGAGGGTAAAGAGGGCGATCGCGCCCCAAATAGAGCGAACATTCGGAAACCAGTAGTCGGTTGCACTCTCCCAGCCAAACAAAGTGCGCAGCCCAGTTTGTACCGGCCCGAAGTACTCCAGCCAGTTGGTATAGGTGTAGGCCAGCAAGTAGGCAGGTGCGGCCAATGGCAGCAGCAGCGCCCACTCAAAAATACGCGCACCTATAAACTGACACATCGTCACCAGCCAGGCCGTTCCCACGCCAATCACCAGCACGCCGATGGCAACCCCCGCCATCAAAATCAGCGAATTAGAGATGTAAGTCATCAGCACCGTCTCTGCCAGATGAGCCCAAACCTCGCCCACATCTGCAAAAACGCTGCCCGCCACGACTAGCACCGGCAAAAAGACCAGCGCTGCAATGATCCATGTGGCGATCGCCCACCCATTGGGCCGCTTTGTCAGCCGCGCCACTAGCTGAGACCTCAACCCCAGCTCAGAAGACTTGACATCATGGGTAGATACAGAGGGACGTAGGGACATATTTTTTAGCGAGAAGAAAGAATTACTAAGATGAGGATACAGCCCGCTGTTAACCAGTCTATGACACCTGCATAAGCAACCGCTGAGACTAAGCGCTAACTAACCTATAGCGGTAACCCTCTGAGTAAAAATTTGTATGTGATCGGCGCGATCTCTCAACGCCCCAATCACATCAGTCCTTACAGGCATCAACGGCGCACTGACAGATAGACACTTCTTAGATATATTTCTCAATAAGCAGCACCTGTTGCAAATAGCCTGCCGATTCGCTATCATTCTCATTAGTTGAATCTTATTGATTGCAAAGCAGAGGAAAGTTCATGGTTGCCTACACACCAGCTGCTTTAAAAGCGGAGCTGCACGAGCGCGGTTGGCGCATGACTCCTCAGCGAGAAACCATCTTAAAAACCTTTCAGAACTTGCCAGAGGGCACCCATCTGAGTGCAGAAGACCTCTGCGAGCTGCTAAAAGAAGAAGGCGAACCGATTGGCCTTTCTACTATCTATCGCAATCTTAAGCTCATGTCTCGCATGGGCATTTTACGCGAACTAGAGCTAGTCGAAGATCAAAAGCAATATGAGATCAACCAGCCCTCGCCTCATCATCACCACCATTTGATTTGCGTCCGCTGTAGCAAAACTATAGAGTTCAAAAACGACTCTGTCTTAAAAGTCGGCGCGAAAACGGCAGAGAAGTCTGGCTACCAATTACTAGACTGTCAGCTCTCTATCCACGCCGTCTGCCCGGCCTGTCAGCGCTCCATCTTACCGATTTAGGCCCATTTAGTCCCAGCTAAAATCCAGCGGTAGAGGCATACCTGCTCGTCATTGGAGCAAGTTACTTTCGCTACAGCACCCTACTGATTGCCAGCTATCGAAACCTATTCTTAAAAGGGAGATCTCGGAGAGCGATTTTGCTCTCGGCCTCATAGAGTGGGGGATCGGACGACTAGCCTTAAGGAAAAAGCTGCGTAAGCCTCACAGTCCGAACAGAGTTAGACATCTGATTTGCAGGGGCGATCGCCTCTTAGCCTGTTATTGAAAATACTTCCCATTAGCTAAAATTTGGGGTATACTCACTGTCATCATTTGTTGAGAGTGATATTCAATAACTTAGATTCTACAGGCTCATCCTATGACCCATTCGCCCAATGTGCTGTGGCTATCAGTTAGCCCCCATCTCAAATGCTTCGACCAGCGCCTGCTATCTCAGCTGGCCCAAGTGACATCCGTTCAGCTTTGGGAATATAGCCAAACGGCAGACGAGCCCTGCTGCATCGACATCGCCGTCGCCTCCCTACACGACTATTTAAAAGATCGCCCCTATAAAACGCATCTGCTGGGTCACGGGGTGAGCGGTATGGTGGCGCTGCTGTATGCCCGCCGCTATCCGCAGCAGGTGGCTTCTCTCACGCTGCTTTCAGTCGCTGCCCTCCCAGCGGTCAACTGGCAGTCTCACTATTATGCGCTCAGGCAGCTTTTGCCCTGTAGCCGCGAGATGGTGTTGGCTCACATGACCCGGCTATTGTTTGGCGAGCAGTCTGCCAGGTTTACCAGAGCCTGTACTCACCTGCTGGCCCAAGATCTCGATAGCAACCTGACGCTGCATTCTCTGGCTGACCATGCCAAAATTCCGCCCGGTGCGACGGCGGTACCGCTGCTGATCTGCAATGGTGAGATGGATGCGATCGCCCGTGCCCAACAGCAGCCGTTGTGGAAAGATTGGATCGCAGGTGATGCATCAGAAAAACAGTGCTCTGATGGCAATTCATCATTTCGCCTTTGGCATTGTCCGGGTGGCCATCATTTCTTTCACTTTCAGCAGGCTGCCATCGTTGCCAATAGAATCGCTGACTATTGGCAGCAAGTCTCGGTCCAAAATCAGCAGAGATTGGTCGGCGATCGCCTGAACAGCAGCGAACACAATCAGGTCTCTACTCAGCTATAGTCCACAGACACAGCCAAAAGGATACAGTGAAAGCACTGCCGCCAAAGACTGCAGCCCTCCAGTATTACGTCTGAGAACGTCCCTCTTCGTCATCCTTCTATGAAATCCACTCCGCAAACAGCCTTCTTTTGTGCCGCTGCTTCTCAACAGGCGGGCGAAGATCTCATTGGCACTGCCGGACACTATCAAACCTATGTCCTGATTGAGTGTCCGCTACCTTGGGCGGCGAAAGCCTTCGATTCGGCTGTGATTCCGCCAGCGCTGAGGCATTTTGCGCACGCGGCCAAGGCTGAGCGGTCGGTTCAGTTTTTGTGCATTAATCGAGGCGCTGCGATCGCGCCAACCCAAACAACGGTATTAATTTACGAATCGTCTACCGCCTCGACCGGCGGATTCGCCAGTAGCTACCGTGGCTATGAATTTCAGCTAGAGAGCCTAGACCAAGTAGTGAACTGTGTGGAGAGCCACTGGCAAGGCACTCATCTGGGCCGCCCAATTGCTGACATGCAAGATATTTTGGTTTGCACACATGGAATGCGAGACAGATGCTGCGCCCGGTTTGGGAAGCCTCTGTTCACAGCGGCTAGGCGGATGTTTACTGAGAGCCAGCTTTCAAATGTGAGGATATGGCAAGCTAGCCACATTGGAGGGCACCGGTTTGCACCGACGGCGATCGCCCTGCCCACTGGCCGTTACTACGGTCGCCTCACCGCCGAAACCTTACGGGCCATCGTGACTCGCAGTGGTTCGGTTGATCAGGTGCGGTCAGTCTACCGAGGCTGGGGACTGTTGCCACCCCCCATTCAACTATTGGAACGACAGTTATGGCTCAGTGAGGGCTGGGCCTGGCTAGATTATTCGATTGCCTATCAGTCTTTTACTTCAACCTCAGACAGTGACCAGATTTACGCTGAGCTGTCCGTTCAATTCGCTGATAATACGGTAAAGCACTACTACGCCAGGCTAGCGCCAGATCCTCACCAGTCGTACTATTTAAAGCCCTCTTGCCAGGCGGAGCAACCTTCTACCATAGTCAAATATTCTGTAGCTGACTGCTTGACTATGAGTGAGCGTTTAGACTTGCCATCATTCGCTAAGGCAGGCGCTAAAGCAGACAACTATCAAATTGGCCTCGCTGACAGCCAAACCTAATCCAAAAGTATCAGAGCCCATCTCGGCGCTGTGCTAACCCTGAACGCTTGCCGCCACCTGGTAAATTGCAGACGTAATGGCTCGCAGTTCGGCTGGCTGAATGATATAGGGCGGCATGCTGTAGAGCAGTCTGCCGAAGGGGCGTAGCCAGACGCCTTGTTCTACGAACTGGGGCTGTACGACGGCCATGTCTACTGGTTGATGGAGTTCTACGGCAGCGATCGCCCCCAACACTCTTACATCCTTCACTGCTTCCAGAGAACGACAAGGCTCCAACTCTTTTTTTAGCTGCGATTCAATCTCGGCGACCTTAGCCTGCCAATCATAGCTCTCCAACAAGTTCAGATTTTCGAGTGCGACGGCGCAGGCTAGCGGATTGCCCATAAAGGTCGGGCCGTGCATGAAGACACCGGCTTCACCAGCTGCAAAAGCTTCGCTCAGATGAGTTGTCGTCAGCGTTGCCGCAAGCGACATAAATCCGCCTGAGAGCGCTTTGCCAACGCACATAATATCCGGACAAATATTGGCGTATTCGCAGGCGAACAGCTTACCCGAGCGGCCAAAACCGGTGGCAATTTCGTCGAGTATCAGCAACACGTCGTGCTGTTGGCATAGGTCGCTCGCCCGGCGCACATACTCAGGGTGGTAAAAGCGAACGCCGCCTGCATTTTGCACAACCGGCTCGAAGATAGCGGCGGCAATGCGATCGCCTTTCTCCTCCAACAAAGTCTCAAAGCTGCTGATATCCGCTTCCTGCCAATCCTCTTCAAAGCGTATCTGAGGCGCATCGGCAAAATACTGCTGGGTTAGTAAGCCGCTAAACAGATGGTGCATGCCATTCACCGGGTCGCAGGCAGACATGGCGGCGAAGGTGTCACCGTGGTAGCCGCTGCGAATGGTGAGAAAGCGATTTTTGTCGGGTTTGCCGCGATTGTGCCAGTACTGCACTGCCATTTTCATCGCGACTTCTACCGCCACCGAGCCGGAGTCTGAAAAGAAGACGTGCTGTAGCGGCTCTGGCGTAATCTCTATGAGCTTTTGAGCGAGTTCCACTGCTGGCCGATGCGTCAGCCCGCCAAACATCACGTGCGACATTTTCTTCATCTGCCGTTGCGCTGCCTGGTTTAGCCGGGGGTGGTTGTAGCCGTGAATGCAGGTCCACCAGGAAGAGATGCCGTCAATTAGCGATCGCCCATCCTCCAACTCAATCCGCACCCCCTTCGCTGAGCGCACGGGAAACACCGGCAGCGGGTTAGGCATGGCCGAGTAAGGATGCCAGACATGCTGTCGGTCAAGAGCGATAAGCTGTTCGAGTGAAACCATTGGGGTGAAAAGTCAGGTCACCTCATTTAACCGCTTATTTGCTCGCTGCTGAAACTGTTGAGCAAACATGCCGTACTTAGGGCCAAATATCATTGCCATGCAGAAAAACAGCGTCATCAGGACGACAATGCAGCCGCCAGTAGAAGCGTCGAGGTGATAGCTAAAATAGGTGCCGAATAGACAAGAAAGCACGCTGGTGGCAACAGAAATGATCAGCATATGGTCGAATCTGTCGCTGAGCAAATAAGCGGTCGCTCCCGGCGTCACCAGCATGGCCACGACCAGCACAATACCCGCCGTTTGCAGGGCGGTGACAATGGTCAAAGCCAGCACCGACAACAGCGTATAATACATCGCCTGAGTATTTAGCCCAATCGCTTTAGCATGATTAGGATCGAAGCAAAATAACAGCAAATCTTTTCGGCGCAGCAGAATGATAGCGAGGGTGGTGATGCCTGCAATCAGCGTTTGAATAATGTCTTGCTGAGAGATGCCCAACACATTGCCAAAGAGAATGTGAAAGAGATCAATATTGCTAGGAATTTTGGTAGCGAGCACCAGCCCAAAGGCGAAGAAGCCGGTAAAGATAACGCCGATAACGGCATCTTCTTTCAGCCGCGTTTTCGCTTTCACATAGCCGATAGCCACCGTTGCACCAAAGCCGAAGACAAATGCGCCAACGGAGAAAGGCAGTCCTAGCGCGTAAGCCACCACTACACCGGGTACGACCGCATGAGAGACCGCATCGCCCATCAGCGACCAGCCTTTGAGCGTAATGTAGCAGGAGAGTACTGCGCAAACTGTGCCCACAAAGGCGCTAACCCATAATGCCCGGATCATAAAGCCGAGCTGAAAGGGCTCGATTAGCCAACTCCAGGCGACGGCAGGAGAAAGAGCTAGCAAGGCATCGCTCACAGGTCTGCTCCCCGGTCGGACTCGGCATGAATGTATGGGTGACCGGGCTGATGAGCGAGTTGAGTCGTTGGCTGATAGGAGGAAAAGCTGCTGAGCGGCAGGCCGCCAAAGGTCATAGAGAGATTTTCAGGCGTAAAAGTTTCGGCGGTAGTGCCTGCGGCGAGGATGGTTTGGTTGAGGAGGATGACGCGATCGCAAAAAGTAGAAATCGAAGCCAGATCATGCGTTGAGACCAGCACCGTATGCCCTTCATCTCGCAGTTGCAAGAGCAGATTAATAATGCTCTTTTCGGTCTTCACATCGACGCCAGTGAAAGGTTCATCGAGCAAAATCACCTTGCCTTCCTGGGCCAGCGCCCGCGCTAAGAAAGCCCGCTTTTTTTGACCACCGGAAAGCTCTCCAATTTGGCTATCCTTAAACTCGCTCATCCCTACCCGCTCCAGGCTTTCGCGCACAATCCGGCGATCCTTGCGGCTGGGAATACGAAAGATATTCATATAGCCATAGCGGCCCATCATCACCACGTCGAACACGCTGATCGGGAAGTTCCAATCGACTTCATCAGCCTGGGGCACGTAGGCCATGAGCTGCTGCTTTTGGGCCTTTTCGACGGAAATATCGTCAATATGAACGCGGCCCTGACTGGGCGATAGAAAGCCCATGATGGACTTAAACAGGGTCGACTTTCCGCCACCGTTTGGCCCAACCAGTCCGGTGATAGTTCCAGGCTGGACGTAGCAGCTCGCGTTGTACAGCGCTAAGCGGGCGTTGCTGTAGGTGACGCTGATATTGTCTACCGCAATGCCGTAGCGATCGCCGCTGGCCAAAGAGCTATCCATCATTATTTCATAATCGTTTCACTTTTCATAATTGTTTCATAATCAAACGAAAACGACAACCAAATAGGGGCAATATCTTCCTTTAAAAGCCATTACATCAGCCTATAGTCGTAGTCGAAAAACCTATGGTTGTATGCGCAAAAAATAAGCGATAAACTAATTGAAACACCTGATAAATAAGGAGGCACCATGGGTACTGCGCCCAGTGAATGGCCACTACAGTCATCAGGAGATAACTTCAGCCAGATTGTGCAAAGCGCTGGTGAGGATGTTCCTCAGATCGTTGCAGATCCGAAGACGCAGACGGCTGGTGTCTTACCAGCAGATAGTCATAGCAAGCTTGCTCAGCCTTCATCTCTGTCGAAAACATTCTTGATGCCGATTTTGGACAATGAAGATGAGGCTTTGTTCGATAGAAGCCGAACTTTTGTCTGATAGCTGAAATATCCCCTACTGTGGCGTGTTTTTCGTCAGTCCGTTGGTGATCGCATCCGCATCATATTCCAACAGGTCTAAAAAGGTCGGCACTGGCCCCGATGCCGTCGAGAGCGAATCAACATAGAGGTTGCCAGCAAAGGTCGCGCCGGTCGCCTTTGCAATCTCCTTTTGAGACTCATCACTGACGGTGCTTTCACAAAACACGGCGGGCACGTCATTCGCCTGTACCTGATCAATCACCGCTTTAAGCTGCTTAGGAGTGGACTGCTGCTCGGCATTGATCGGCCAAATGTAAATTTCCTTTAGGCCATAGTCACGCGCCAGGTAGGAAAATGCGCCTTCACAGCTCACTAGATAGCGTTGGGCCTCGGGTACGGCTTCTAGCTCGGTTTGCAGCGCGGCGTCAATCGCTTCAAGCTGCTGGCTGTAGGCGGCGGCGTTGGCATTGTAAGTATCAGCGTTAGCCGGGTCGAGTTCGACAAAGGCTCGGCGAATGTTTTCTACGTAGATCAGCGCGTTTTGCGGCGACATCCAGGCGTGGGGGTTAGGCTTATTTTCATACGGGCCTTCGGCGATGGGGATGGGGGTAAGCCCTTCGGTCAGAACGACTGAGGGGACACCGTCTAAATTGCCTAAGAACTGGTCAAACCAGCGCTCTAAGTCCAGACCGTTGTACAAAATCAAGTCGGCATTTTGGGCTTTGGCAATGTCGCTAGGGACGGGCTCGTAGCCGTGAATTTCTGCCCCGATACGGGTAATAGATTCTACCGTGAGGGCATCACCGGCTACGTTTTGGGCCATATCGGCCAAGATGGTGAAGGTGGTCAGCACTTTCTTTTGGTCGGTTTGGGCACGGTCAGATTGAGGCTCGGGGCTGCATCCTGCTGAGGCAATCATGAGAGCAGCGGCGAGCCCAAGAGGACGCGCTTTTCGCATGTTTTTGAAAACTGATAGGGCGCGATCCATGGAAGCTTAGAGGGGAGATGGAGCTTTTCATAATTGTTTCATAATTCAATTCAAACGACAATGGCGGACACCTGGGTTATCCACCCGTCACCCAGCAAGTCCAAAGAGTCAGCGCTCCCCCGGCGCTCTAACTTCTTGTGAGGATTGTTCCTTCCAATGAGGAGGCTCTACAAACCCGCTTATCTACCGCCCTAGACTTTACGCCCCTCTCAATATGTGGATAAAGTTGACAAGAGGTCATATCACGCAGAGCAATGTACTAAGCTGTCTTTAGCACGTCGTCAACCGTCTTGCATGCCTTCTCCCCTTCTGTCCAACGCTATCCTTGTGAATCTTATTACCCGCTCTGAACGTAAAAAATCGGCTGTTAAAACAGCGGCAATTCTGGAGGGGGCGATGCAAGAATTTTTAGCGAATGGCTACGCCGCTACTAGCATGGACCGGGTAGCCGCGACTGCTGGCGTTTCTAAAGCGACGGTTTACAGCCACTTTCAAGACAAAGCCGGACTATTCGCAGCCCTGGTGCAAGAGCTGGCCGAAGACAAATTTCGGACTGTGTATGACCCGCGTGACGA
Source organism: Leptolyngbya sp. BC1307 (assembly GCF_002286735.1). Taxonomy (GTDB): domain Bacteria; phylum Cyanobacteriota; class Cyanobacteriia; order Phormidesmidales; family Phormidesmidaceae; genus Phormidesmis. The sequence goes on along the minus strand of NZ_NRTA01000037.1, from coordinate 12,951 downwards.
AAATGCGCTGCAGGGAGAGCCCAGGGTCGTGCTGAGTGAGCTGGCCACTAAGGTGCTAAATGACGCTGCCCGCGATTCGCAATTTTGTGAATTTATGCGCCTGATTGTAGGCGAGTCGGGGCGATTTCCAGAGCTGGCCAAGCCCTATATTCAAAATGTCGCCAAACCGTTGCTTGATGGCCTTACCCGCTATTTAGCATCCTGCAGTGAGCTACAGCTGAGCGACCCTGAGGCGACCGCTCGCACGTTTGCTGGCACCCTAATTTACTTTGTGATTTTGCAGCGCGTGCTAGGGGGACAAGATCTAATGCCTTTAGAGAGCGATCGCATCGTCACGACCCTCGTCGATCTGATTGCTCCTCCATGCTAGAGTGCCCGTTCTTATTAGAGTCTCGCCATCTACAGCTGCGCCACGGTCAGCCAGACGATATTCCAGCCATCCTTGCCTACTACCGCGAAAATCAAGCACACCTGGCCCCCTTTGAGCCACTGAAGCTGCCTGAATTCTACACCTCAGACCACTGGCGGCAAGCGCTGTCGCAGCGACTGACAGAGACTCAAGAAGATCGCTCGCTCAAGCTATTTCTATTTCTAAAGTCATCTCCTCACCCGCTGATTGGCAGCGTTAACTTTAGCAACTTTAGTCGAGGGGTCTTCCAAAACTGCTCAGTCGGCTACAGCTTGGCCAAAAGCTATGAGGGCCAAGGCTACATGAGAGAAGCCCTCCAGGTCAGCATAGACTACGTTTTTTCCCGGCTGCGATTTCATCGCATTGAAGCTAACTACCTGCCTCACAATCAGCGCAGCGGACGCTTACTCAAGCGGCTTGGCTTTGCCGTCAATGGCTACGCGCCTGACTATCTCTACATCGCGGGTCAGTGGCAGGATCATATTCTCACCAGCCTAGTTGATTCTATTGCGACCAACACACACCCGTGACGCCTATCAGCCTCAGGCCAAATCGTGAACGCTAGATCGTTTCGCTTAGCCGCAGCATGCTGATCCAGCCAGCAGCCATTTTGGGAATAGATCTATGGGTAAGGTCTGCCTGAGGCTGCTGGAAAGGGAATCACAATATGGGTGTTTTATCCGGGGTTTTGCACATAGCCGATCTTCGTCTGGGTACCTGGATGGGTCAAGGCTCTGCCGAGGTCTTGATTGTGGCTGCCGTCTTTGCAGCATACCGGCTAGTGATTTTCCGAAGAAAAAGCCACGGCTCAGTAGCAATAACTCTTGAGGGGATGACCGCCGATTGCTCTCAGCGCTCTTCGTCAGCGTCTTCCGAGGCGGCTCAGCTCAATGGCTGCTCACCGAACCTACCCCCTGAAATTTTTCAGCAGGCCATACAGCACTCTGCCAACGGGCTAATCATCTGTGATGCGCAGCCGCCAGACTTACCGATTGTGTACGTCAGTCGTAGCTTTGAAGAGCTGACGGGCTATGCCGCTGCTGAAGTGCTGGGTCAGCGCTGTCGGTTTTTACAGGGAGAAGACACAGCGCAAGCAGGCATCGCGGACATGGGACAGGCGGTGGCAACAGGCTCCGGCTGTAAAGTACTGCTGCGCAGCTATCGTAAGGGTGGTAGACCTTTCTGGAATGAGGTCACCCTCTCGCCACTGACCAATAATCAAGGCATCGTTACCCACTACATTGTCACCCAGATTGATATTTCTCATTACTTAGAAACCTTTAAGGCGCTGCAAGAGAGCGAATTGCGCTATCGCCATCTCTATGAAGAAACGCCAGCTATGTTCCATTCGATAGACCGCCAGGGGCGCGTTGTTAGCGTAAGTCACTACTGGCTAGAAAAGTTGGGCTATCAGCGCCAAGAGGTGATTGGCGAACTGCTGAGCGCATTTGTCGCAACCGAGTCGCAGCAGCAAATCGGCAAACTACTGCCGCTGCCAGAGGCTCACGCTGCTTGCCGAGAGATGCCCTGCCAGTTTATAAAAAAAGACGGTGATCGCATGGATGTGTTGCTTTCAACCATTGCCGAATGCGATGACATTCAATATTCGGGCAATGCTTTGGGTGTTTTAGTAGATGTGACCAAGCGCAAACAGGCCGAAGAAAACTTGCGCCGCAGCGAAGCCTTACTACGTGCTATCAACAATCTGCCGCCCACTGGCATTTTTGTTATGGATTGCATTACTAACGAAGCCCTATTTGTCAATCCAGAGTTTTACCGAATCTGGCAGCTAGAGCACTTACAAGCCGCTGTTGACTGCGGGAGAGTCACGGGCGAACAGTTACTGAGCGAATGCTTGGGCAATATCAATCTGGGAGCTTTTGTTGCCACCTCGACAGCTCAAGACTTTAGCGACGGCAACAAAGTGATAGAAGATGAGGTGCCGCTGCTAGATGGGCGCACCCTGCGACGCATTTATGGCCCCATCCAAGAGAACAATGAGACTTTTGCCTATCTCTACGTCTTTGAAGACATCACTGAGCGGAAACAGGTCGTCGAGAAGCTGGCGCGGGCAACGGCAGCGGCAGAGGCAGCTAACCGCGCTAAAAGCGAATTTTTAGCCAATATGAGCCATGAGCTGCGATCGCCGCTAAACGCCATTTTAGGCTTTACCCATATTCTCCAGGGGGCCAACCCCAGCGCCGAACAAAAGGAACATCTAGACATTATCTACAGCAGCGGTGAGCACTTGCTGGCTGTGATTAGCGACATTCTCGACATTTCAAAAATCGAGGCCGGACGCGCCGTACTCAGTGAGAGCGAGTTTGATCTGTATCGTCTGCTCGACGAGCTGCAACAGATGTTTTTGAGCACTGTCAGTGATAAAGGGCTGCGGCTAATAGTTGAGAAATCGCACAATCTACCGCGCGTAATTCGCAGCGATCGCCTCAAACTCAGACAGATTTTAATCAACCTGCTCAGCAACGCCATCAAGTTTACCAAGGTAGGCACCATCACCCTGACCGCCCGCCAAACAGTACCTAGCGCCTCTCCAGACAGCCGCTCCCAAACCCTCTCCTTTGCCATCACTGATACCGGCTTTGGCATCGCCCCGGCTGACCAAGATCGCCTGTTTGAAGCCTTTGTCCAAACCCAATCTGGACTGACCGCCTATGAAGGCACTGGGCTGGGCCTGACCATCTCGCGCGAATACGTCCAACTGCTCGGTGGCCAAATCACGGTGGCATCAACGTTGGGCAAAGGCTCGACCTTTGCCTTCGAAATTCCGACGGTTTCTCTAGAAAACTCAGACGCATCGACAGTGCTAGGCTCTCCTCAGGGCCGCGTGATTGGGCTTGAACCTGGTCAACCAACCTATAAAATTTTGGTAGTAGACGATGTCGATCTTAACCGTAAGCTGCTGATTCGCCTGCTGAGCGATGTTGGCTTTGAAGTGCGAGAAGCCATCAACGGGAGAGAAGCCATTGCCCTCTGGCAAACCTGGCGACCCCATCTCATCTGGATCGACATGCGTATGCCCGTGATGAGCGGCGAATCGGCGACAAGGCGGATTAAAGCGCTCGATGTTGCTGGCAAAACCCGGCTGATTGCAATCACTGCCAGTGCCTTTAGCGAAAATAAAACAGCAGCGATCGCCAGTGGCTGCGACGATTTTGTCAGCAAACCAGTTCGCGCAGCCGAAATCTTCGAAAAAATGGCTCAGCATCTCGGCATCCGCTATCAGTATGCAGAAACCGTCGGCGACTCGGCTAGCGATACCGTCGATGAGTCGCTCACCCCAGAGGGCTTAGCCCAAACCCCGAGTGCCTGGCAATACGCCATTACCCAAGCCACCCTCGATCTAGACGACGAAGCCATTTCAGACCTGGCAGCACAGCTCCCTTCAGCCCAGATCGGTCTGGCCCGAGCCATCAAAAAATGCATCAAAAACTTAGCTTACAAAGAGCTACTGCATGCCCTTCAAGAAGCAGAAAAAGCAGCCTCTTGATCGCCACCGCTCACCCGGTCTAAAAGGGCGAGAAAAGCATCGTAGTCAGTAATTGGCTTAGTACAGAGATGGTCCGCTAGCGCATCGCTCAGCAGGCGAGATTGATTGTTATAGGTCGCATAGGCCGTCAGCAATACAATCGGTAGCTGAGCCGTCTCCGTCTGCGACTTCAGCAAAAAAGATAGCTCCACCCCAGTCACTTCTTTCCCCTGCCAAAACGTCCCCGGCAGGTTCACATCCATAATCACCAGATCTATCAGCCCTGATCGGCAGTGCTTGAAGACATCCTCCGCTTTGTGAGTCAGCCTAACTTTGTGGTTGCCTAGTTTTTCTAGCAGCCGGGCAGTACTTCGGCCCAGCAGATAGTCATCTTCAACCATCAAAATATTCACAAGCGAGACTCCTCAACAACGACCAAAAGATCTGAAAATAAAATATAAATAGACCGAAAAAAATACAAATTAATCCATAATCTAGCTTTGCTCGCCGCCACTTCAACCAGCGATCGCTAGCGTAAACGCTCTATTGAGACGGCAATCAGCCGATCCCTATCCTTTCAAGTTATGAAGACACCGCCCTTTTAATACCTTTCTTGTCGCCCTGCCAGTAAATCTTTTATAGCAGGTTGCCCACCTTATACGTATCAACGAACATTGATGACTGCTGATGAACCCAGCCCCCAAACTGGGAATACTAGTACCACAAAACATTCTTGTCATGGGTAGCGAAGGCTATGGAGAGCGAAGCACAGCGCGAAAGCTTCAAAATATTGGTCGTCGATGATTTGCTAGAAAACCTTCGGCTGCTCGCTAGCCTGCTAATGGCAGAAGGCTACGAAGTAAAGAGAGCCCCTGACGGGAGCATGGCCCTTAGCAATGTACCGCGCTTTCAGCCCGACCTGATTTTGCTCGATATTATGATGCCTGATATGGACGGCTACGAAGTCTGCCAGCGGCTCAAAGCTAACCCCCAAACTCAAGACATTCCGATCATTTTTCTCAGCGCGCTAGACCTCACCTTTGATAAGGTCAAGGCGTTTGAAGTCGGTGCCGCCGACTATATCAACAAACCATTTCACCCGGCAGAGGTCTTAGCTCGGGTTAAAAACCAGCTAAAAATGCGTCAGCAAAGCTTACAGCTACAGGCCCAGCAGGCGCTGATCCAAACTCAGCAGCAGCAGTTAGAAGAAGCCACGCAAGCCCGCCAGATTGCCGAAGAAAAATGCCGCCAGATGATTGCTGTGGCCACCGCCTAGCCCCGCTCGCCAGCAGAGTAAACGTGTTAGGCTCAGGACGCTTTTGCTCTTTGGTACTATGACTCTATTGCCCGCTGTGCCCGCTGTTAACGCCCTGGTGGTCGGAGCGACTCAGGGCATCGGATTAGAATTTGTCAAGCAGCTATTGCAAGAGAGCCGCGTTACTCACCTGTTTGCGACCTATCGCCGTGAACAGACCGCTGCTGAGCTATTTACCCTCGCCGACCAGCATTCTCAGCGACTGCACTGCGTAGCGATGGATCTCACTGATGAGGCGCAGATTGCCACTGGCATCGGCAAAATTCAAGCGTGGGTGCCTCAGCTCCATCTGGTGGTTAATTGCGTGGGGCTGCTGCACAGCGATCAGCAGCAGCCCGAAAAAGCCCTGCGCCAGCTAAATGCTGACAATCTGCTGCGCTATTTCCAGGTCAATAGCATTGGCCCGGTACTGCTGGCAAAGCATCTGATGCCTGCACTCAAACATGCAGAACCCAGTCTCTTTGCCACTATCTCCGCCAAAATTGGCAGCATTGGCGACAATCGTCTAGGCGGTTGGTATGGCTATCGGGCCTCTAAAGCTGCCCTTAATATGTTTTTAAAGACGGCTGCTATAGAATACAGCCGTCGTAGCCCTCGGACAACGATTGTGATGCTGCACCCGGGGACGACCGACACCCAGCTCTCCCAACCCTTTCAGCGCGGCGTCCCACCGGAAAAACTCTTTTCTACAGAGCGGACGGTTTCTCAGCTAATCACGGTGCTCTCGGGCGTTACGCCGCAAGATAACGGCGCTTTTTTTTCGTGGGATGGCAGTCGTTTGCCCTGGTAAGACCTGCCGAAGCTTAATCGTTTTCGGTTGGGCTAGACGGCTGCGGGCTGAGCTGAGACACTAACTGAGGACATGCAGGTAGAGGGCTTAGAGAAGCTAGTCCCAAAGGCTACGGGCTGACTGGGCGGAGGAAAATAGCCTTTTTGAAGGCTGTGACCAATTGCCCTACGGATTGAGAGAGTCGCTGCCGGTTGCTTAACTTAAGCTGCATGTAGTCTACTGGTTGCCCTACGAACTGAGGTTGTTCAGCTTCGTAGAGATAGCGATAGTGCAAAAATAAGTCTCGGTAGGGCAAGAGAATATTTTCTCCGGCACACAGCCGTTGGAAGAAGTGAGAGCCAACCCCGATGTAGTGCAAATAGGTCAGCTGTTTTTGATGGTCAAACAGGATATGGTTTCTCTCTTCGAAGTGAGGTGAGGTAACGCAGCAGCCAGTACGTTTTTCAGTGGGTAGCACCCGTGCTAGGTTAGCCGCTTTAATGCCGGACTTCATTACCATGTAGTTCAAAATGGCCTGATCAGGCCCGTGGTAGTAAAGGATGCTGGCCTCGCCTGCCTGCAGGTGAGCTAGCAAATCTGCCAGGATTTTATCGGTGAAAACGCCTTTTTTGGAGGCATAGAGGCCCGCACAGAAGATCTCTGTCTCCAGGCGATCGCCCTCAAACACCTGGGTCAGATTAGCCGCTGTAACATCATAAACATGGCTGAGATCTTTATACTGAAAATCGTAAGTGACAAAGTCGTGGTCGTCTAAACTGTCAAACAACTGGTCAAACGAATTCATCGCTAGGATGTCGGCATCTAGGTAGATGAACCGATCAAAAGGCCCATCAAAGCAGCAAAACCGGCGGTGCATGCCCATACGGTTAACGCCGTTAACGCCGCGCTGAGCCCAAGCTTCCAAAGCAGTCGGATGCGCCTGCCAGATTTGGGTGGCAAAGGTCTCCCATTTAGTCAGGATAGCTGCGTCATCAAACCACTGCACTTGCGGGTAGCGCTGAGTTGCGGTTCTGGCCCGCTCGGTATTGTCATCGTAAGGCACGACGCAAATGGGCAAGTGCTTGCCGATGTTTTGCTCAATGCTGTTGATCAAAGCAATCAACTGATCGAGGACAACATCGTTGGCTAAAATATATACGCCGTTGGCCATAAACTGGTGACTCCCATTCAGCAATTACAGCGCTAATATAGCTGTCAATACAACGCATTGCTATAGTTCCCACGCTACTTGTCTAAATCAATATGTACAGCTTCAATATCTGTTCGATCAGTCTGACTGTTAGATGGCGGCTGTTAGGGAGTGGGGCCAATATCCCCTTAGTGGGCAACATGAAGGCAACAATAGCTTGGATAGCTGAGGTGCCTTCAGATGACGATTCAGTTTTCTAAGTGGCGGTGGGCTGGCGTAGCCGCGCTGACTTTGGCAATATGGCCGCTGGCAAGTGGGGCCAAAGCGTCAGAAGCTTGTACCTATCAGTGCAAGTCTGGTCAAATCCGGTTTATGCCAGGTCAGCCGCTGACGATTGAATTTGTCAATCACACGAGCGGGCTGATCAACCTGGAGCGGGTGCTGGATATTGACTTATATTGGCTGCGATCGCAGCGCGAATTTCAGATTCAGACTCAAGTGGGTGTAGACCCGGATATGTCTCTGGTGTTTTGGGGTCAAGATAACCGGGCGGTGAATGCCGTGCTGCATCGCCCTGATGCGCAAACGCTGCGGATAGAGTTTTTGCCTAGCGGCTTTGATAGCGATCGCGCTGTGCATGTCGCCAACGATGGGCGGGTGCTAGTGTATTGAGGATTTCTATCTTCTATGATTAGATCGTATGATCTAGCAATTTTGTCCTGTGCCCGAAGAGTCGATTGAGAAACCAGATCTAGAGAATGCGATCGCCCCAGCGCTGACAGGTCAGGTAGACTTGCCTTCTCAACGACAGGTGCCGCCCCAGCGGTGGCAGATTTTCCCAGCGCAACCGGCTCAGGCCAGGCAGATTGCTCAGGCGACGGCGCTCTCGCCGCTGCTGGCTCAGGTGCTGATCAATCGCGGCATTTACACCCCTGAGCAGGCTTGGGAGTTTTTAGACCCCGAGACGCTGCTGCTGCCTTCGCCGCTGGATGATTTTCCCGATCTGGCCGATAGCCTGGATCTGCTGGTCGAAGCGATTGATGCTCAGCAGAAAATTATGATCTGCGGGGACTATGACGCCGATGGCATGACCAGTACGGCGCTGTTGATGCGATCGCTGCGCTACTTAGGCGCTCAGGTTAACTACGCTATTCCCAGCCGCATGGACGAAGGCTATGGCATCAACCAGCGCATTGTTGAGGAGTTTCATGCTGCTGGCGGCGCGATTATTCTCACGGTTGATAACGGCATTGCTGCCTATGAGCCAGTTGCCCGCGCCCGAGAACTGGGCCTAACGGTGATCTTGACTGATCATCATGACATTCCCGAACGGTTGCCCCCAGCTAACGCCATTCTCAACCCCAAACTCATCCGCGCAGACTCTCCCTATCAGGGCGTCGCGGGCGTCGGCGTGGCCTATATTTTGGCGGTCTGTCTAGCTCAGCGCATGGATCAGATGCAGGATCTGACGGCCACGCTGCTGGCGCTGTTTACGCTAGGTACCATTGCTGACTTAGCGCCGCTGACAGGCGTAAACCGTCGCTGGGTGAAGCGCGGCTTAAAGCTGCTGCCTAAGTCGCCTATCCCAGGGGTGCAGGCGCTGATCGAAGTGGCTGGTCTGAGTGAGGAGACAGCCCTCAAACCAGAGGCGATTGGCTTCAGGCTAGGGCCCCGGATCAACGCTGTAGGCCGCATTGCCGACCCGCAAATTGTGATTGATCTACTCACGACAGAAGACGTGGGCGTTGCCTTGCAGCGGGCTATGCAGTGCGAAGAGGCCAATAAGCTGCGCCGCCAGATGTGCGAAATCATTGAGGCGCAGGCGGTGGAATGGTGCGAAGAGCAGCAGGCAGAGGGCTTGCTCGATCTGCAAACCGAGCGGGTGCTGGTGATTGTGCAGCCCGAATGGCATCACGGGGTGATTGGCATTGTCGCCTCGCGTCTGGTAGAGCGCTATGGCGTTCCGGTTTTTATTGGCACTTATGAGGACAAAGCTCAAAAGGAAATTCGCGGCTCAGCTCGCAGTATTCCGGAGTTCAACGTATTTGAGGCGCTGCAGTTTTGCGATGATCTCTTCGATAGGTACGGCGGTCACCGGGCGGCGGGTGGCTTTTCTTTTCCGGCCAATAAGCTGCGGCAGGTGAAGTCACGGCTGAGCAATTTTGCCCGCAAGCATCTACAGCCCGAGCATCTTAAGCCCTTGGTGACTGTCGATGTGCAGGCTCCGCTTGCCAGTATTGACCTGGAGCTGTATACACAGATTGACCGGATTCATCCCTGCGGCATTGAGAACCCAGACCCGGTGTTTTGGACGGCAAATGTCGCGGTGGTTGAGCAAAAAGCGATTGGTAAAACCGGCACCCACTTGAAGCTGACGGTGGCCCATCCGTCACCTGCTGGTGAACAAACGGTGATGAAAGCGATCGCCTGGCGCTGGGGAACTTACTACCCGCTGCCTCGCGCCCTGGACATTGCCTATAAGATTCGCCTGAATGAGTGGCAGGGGCGTCGCAACGTAGAGCTAGAGCTAGTGGGCGTCCGGTCTGCACTGCCAGTCAACGCTGATGGATCTGGCATTCGGCCCTGGTCAGCTCAGTCACCTGCGCCCTCTACACCCTTGACGGCGGCACCTGATGAGACAGCAGAGCCAGTAATACCGGTTTCTCCAGCTGCTCAGGCCGCTAAAGAGATTGCGCTGGACCTGCAGCGATCGCTTACCGAGAAGCCCGCTGCTGCGCCAAACAGCTCAATTTCCTTCAAGGTTGACCATACCGTTAAGCGATCGGTTATTGGTCAGGCCAGGCCAGACGCAACTCAGCCCTATCCGGCAGTCGCCGAAGCCGCCGAGCCGGTAAGCTGGGCCACCGAGGGGATGCCGCCCGCCGAGGAACTCGGCAACCTCGCCGTCGATCTGCCTGCGCCCGGTTCCTCACTACACGTTGAGTTTTACTACAGCAAGCGGCGATATAAGGGCACCCTGGAGTCTCCAGAGCAGACAGGAATCGGTCGTCAGCTGACGATTCAAAACAGCGAAGGACATCTGCTGGTGGTGCAGATGAGTGAGCGGCAGGGCTTTTTGTATTTGCCAGAGGCTGCACCGCTTGCGGTAGATATTGCCGACCTGAAGTATTTCAATCTGATTCGGGCTGGGCTCAGTGCTTTGGAAGTAAAGCAAAAAACTCAGCTGCTGATTAAAAAAGACGAGCTGCTGTCCGAAAAAGACGGCCAAATTGCAACGATGCAAGCCCAGATTGAACTGCTTGAAGAGAAAATCACCCACCTCTCAGCAGAGCAGCAGCGCCAGTTTGCCGCGCTCGAAACTGAGCGGCAGGTGCAGGAAAGCACCATTCAGGGACAAGAGGCCCTGATTGAGCAGCTACAGGTGCAGACAAGCCGTCCGTCACTGTCTTCAGCAGGTGTAAAGCAGCAGGTACGCGACGCTGTCGGCGACAGCGTTTGGTTTTGTTTGCAGGCGACGAGTCAAAAAGACCTGCAGGCCGCCTATAAGAATTATCAGCTGGTACAAACAGGGGGGCCAGATGCCCATATTGATGACTATTCAGAGGCGGGCATTCGGCTGAGCTTGGCGGTAGAGCGCGAGGTGCTGACGCCCCTGTTTGCCGATCTGGCTGATTTTTTGCAGGCTCAGGGCATCACCGAAATAGGGGGTATGCCGCTCGAAGCAGCGAATAAGCATACTTTAGACAGGGTGCCGCAGCTTTTAGCTGAGCAGTGGCGCTCGTTTCCCCCGGGTCAGCTAACGCAGCGATCGCAGCCTGATGGCGGTGTAAAAATGGTCAAAGTGACCGATCAGGGGCAGGTGTCGAGCGGCGATCGCGCACTGCTCTGCCAGTTTTTTAGCCAGTGGGATCATCCCATGGCAGGCTGCTTTAGCCAGAAAGGACGGCAGGCGGCCTCTAGTCTGGATCAAATCAGCAAGCTGCGCGACGTTGCCGCTCACCGTGAGCGCTTCTTATACCAGTGGCAGTACGAATTGCTGCATCAGCTGATTGCGGGGAAGGCGGGGAAAGGCGGGCTGCTGCGCCGGATTTTTGCGCTTGAGTGAGGCGTTGCGTAGGGAAAGGGCGATCGCTCTTCAGCCTGGGAACTCTGCCCCAGCTCTCTCAGAAAGCCTCCGGATTTGGGAAAAATTCTGCGATTAAATAGTCATTGGTATCTGTATGTCGCTGATAGCGCTGGCCGTACTGATGTAACCGCAGCAGTCACTTCTTGAAGTCAATATCAAGCTTGACAGTGGCAGCACGAGACACTGTGCAACTACCTCTACCTCATACATAACGATGGACGACAGTATTGTCATCGAGCTTTCGTCTGTGCAGACACGCGACGGTGCTTTTACAGCATCTACTCAAGTTAATTTTGACCGGAAAATTAGTGCCTACGAGCGCCAACTCGCAGCAGAGCCCGGTGATATTACGGCTTTAGACGGCCTCGGCTATTGCCTCTCTCGCTCGGGCCGACATCAAGAAGCGCTGGCTATCTACAGCCGACTTCTTCGGCACAAGTCTGATGCACCGGGCATTTGGTGTAACTACGGCACAGTTTTAGAGCAGCTGGGATACTATAGTGAAGCTGTTGAAATTTACAAACGTGCGCTAGTAGTTTCCCCTGGCTACTTCAAAGCTATGTATGGTAAAAGCAAAAATCTCTACCGGCTTGACCGCTACAAAGAAGCGCTGGCTAGCTACGACCGAACGCTAGCAATTAGCCAGTCTTACGATCTATGGTACGGACGCGCTAAGGTGCTGACCAAGCTGAATCGGCTGGATGAAGCGGTCGAGAGTTTTGAACAAGCGCTCCAGATCAATCCACGCTCGGCTAAGGTTTGGGCGAGCCTCGGTCAGGCGCTGATGTACCAGCAAAAGAATGAAGCGGCGATCGCTAAATTTGACCAGGCGCTGACGCTCTCACCTGACTACGCCCTTTGCTGGACTTACAAAGGATTTTTGCTAAAGCGGCTAAGCTACCACACCGAAGCGCTAGACTGCTTTGACCAGGCCACCCAGATCGAGCCCAGCGTGGCAAGTGCCTGGCACCACCGGGGGCTGACGCTGATGAACTTGCAGCGCTACCAGGAAGCTTACGACAGCTTTAAGGCGGCTTTGCAATGTCAGGCTTATGACCATAAGAGCTGGCTTTGTCTGGGCTGGGCACTGGAGAAAATGGGCGACTACACACAGGCGATTGAGGCTTATAATAAATCGCTTTCAATTGAGCCAGATCAGTCTTTTGCCTTTTACCGGCAGGCTCGCTGCTATGCCCTACTAGAGAATATGGGCTCGGCGATGGAGTACTGGCGGCGGGCGATGGCGCTGCATCCAGAGATTTACCAGCAGCGGGCGCTGACTGACCCTGTGCTGCAGTCTGTGCAGGCCAAGGCGCTTTTGGCAGAAGCGGCTTCAGCGACGACTGCACCTTCTTAGGAAGGCGGTACGGGCTTGGCCATATGCGTTTGAAATCCGGCTGCGGCTGACTGCTGGTAGTTAATGTTGCTGGCGTAGGCAGTTAGGGCGATCGCTGGAATCTCTCCGCCTTGCTCAGGAGAGAGCGATCGCACCCGTCGCATCAGCGCGTAGCCATCAACATCGGGCATGCCCATATCGCTCAAGATGATATCTGGTTTGGCTTTTTTGAGGGCGGCGATCGCCGCTGCCACCTGACTGGCCACCAAGTCAAAAAAGCCTTGATAGTCGTCATCGAATGGCAATAGCTCAATAACCGCTGGTAAGTAGCATTATTGAGGAAAGTAACGATGAGTGGTCAAAGGGCGAGAAATCTGTTGTAACAGAAGAATGAAAAG